>JBDRPD010000092.1:0-33020 GCA_043827405.1 Elusimicrobiota bacterium
CGGGATGAGGCGGGCATTAAGCTCGACCGCGCCGCCGATGTCGGCGCCCGGGATGGCAACCGCGCCGGCCGCGGCACCGGCCGAACCTGGCGCGGCCTTGGCCGCGGCGTTGACCGCGAAGCCGTTGGCCAACGCCTGGTAGACGCCCGTGCCGGGGCTCAGCAAAATCAGCGCCGCCGCGAGCAGGCTGGCCGTCATCTTTCTCATAGGAATAGGTTAGCGGCAACGGCGCGGCGGCGCCTGGGGCAAAGGGGTGAGCGAGGCTGGGTCTGTTGGCCCAAGAATAACGTCTTTAATTATCTGGCTTTTCTCGCTTTAAAGCTTGCAGATTCGCGTTGCGAATCTGCAAGCAGCGCGCAGGGCGCGCTTGCGCTCAGTTTTGCTGCGCAAAACTGAGCGCTTATTGCCATTAATCCATCATCCGCAGCACGCCCAGCTTGGGCTGCGGGATCAGCGACTTGGTGAGCGCGCCGACGCCCTGCTGCATAAACATGGAGACGATGAGGATCACCGCCGACATGATGATAGCCACCGAGACATTGCCGGAAGCGATCTGCTCGTTTTCGTCGATCTCGCGGTTAAGCCAGCCGAAAAGCTTCATCGCCAGCTGCACGCAGCCGACCGACAGCAGGAAACCGAAGACCAGGTGGCCGAACGCATAGCCCGCCATGAGCAGCAGGCTGTGGCCGCCCTCCGCGTCCCCGGTAAACCAGACCGTGACGATGCTGATGACCGGATAGATGGACTCGCGCATGATAAGCGCCGCCCCGTACATCAGCGCCGCCATCAGAATCGCGACCGCCACGTTTCCCTTATAAATCTCCTCCTGCGCATTGTAGGCGTGATTGAAGCGATCGAAGCTGCGATAGCTCCAGAAGGTGATAAATACCGCCAGCAGCGCCGAGAGCAGGAACTCGATCAGGCTGATTGTTAGTCGCGTCCAAAACATTTTTCCCCCGGTTACCGCCGCTACATCGGCTGGATACGGAAATTCTTGCCCGACTTCAGATAGGCATAGGTGGAATCGCCCACGGTCCCGGGACGCAGCCAGGCCGGTCCCGCCGACTCGATCATCACGTACTGCAGTCCCTTGTACTCGATAAAAATGTCGCCCCGGCGCGGAATCTGGTGGAAGGCCATGAGGTAGTGGCCGGGGATGCCGAGTCCCACCATTTTGATATTCGGCCAGTTCATGAGGATGCTCGACAGTACGGCGGTCTTGGTGTCGCAGTCCCCTTGGCCCAGCACCAGCGCCTTGAGCGGCGGGAGTATGCCGCCTATGGTGCGCGTGCCCTCCTGCTTGTCGGGAATCTCGTAGCGCATCGAGGTCTGCACCATGGCGGTCACCGCGCCGATAAGGTCTTCCGCCTCATACCTTTTGTCCGCGGAAATCTGCGAAAAGCTGCGGGCCAGCGGCCGCATCCGCTTCCAGTTGCGGCGCACCATCCCGGGGACGTCCGCCTCGATGGTATTCTCGTCCGCCATGCGAAAGCCGGCGTCTTCGTAGATCTTAAGGCGCTTCTTCCGGTACGCCTTCGCCAGCAGGTCCATCTCGCGGTCCAGGCTGCGCTGCGACAGCCGCGAGGCCTCGTCCGCCTCGGCCTGGCTCTTGAACTTCCGGCTCTTCAGGACTCTGCTGGTTTCGGCGAAGGCGAACTTGCGCGCGTTCTTGTACCAGAGGTCGAGCTTATCGAACTCCTCCTGGCGAAAGCCGAACTCCTGGATGGACGCCGCCACGACATCGGCGCCGAGTTCGGTGCGGATGCTGAGGACGTCGCCGTTGAAGTTCTTGAAGCCGTACTCCAGCGCATAGCCGCCCTGCGTGCGGCCGATCTTCTGATACGTCGCCTGCGCGCGCGAGGACTTGCTGCTGGTGCCGCGCTTTTCCGCGCGCGGCGTGAACTCGCGGAATTCCGCCTTTTGGAAGCGCTGCGCCGCATGGGCGCCGTTCTTCTCGAAGCCCCAGGTAAGCGCGATGAGAAAAGCGTAGGTGGCGACGGCCCCGCGAGCCCACCACTGGTGCGCGTTCATGGTCGCATTGTAGTCATTTGTTCACGTCATGCCTAGACTCACGTCTTGAAACTTCCGCGTAATTTGTCTACATTTTTACGGCCATGATCGAGCTGAAGGGGCTGACCAAGCATTACGGCGACACCGTCGCCGTCTCCGACCTGACCTTTGAGGTGCGCCCCAAGGAAGTCCTCGGCTTTCTCGGCCCCAACGGCGCGGGCAAGAGCACGACGCTGAAAATACTCAGCGGCTTTCTCGCCCCGACCGCCGGCACCGCCATGGTCGCCGGCTGCGACATCATAGACGACAACCTTGAGGTGCGGCGCAATATCGGCTATCTGCCGGAAAATAACCCGCTCTATGAGGACATGTACGTCACCGAATACCTGGAGTGGAGCGGCCGCATCCGGGGCTTTTCCGGCCGCGCGCTCGGCGGCCGGGTCAGAAAAGCGATCGAAGCCTGCGACCTCGGCGAGGTCCTCGGCAAAAAGATCGACCTGCTTTCCAAAGGCTTCCGCCAGCGCGTCGGCCTGGCGGCGGCCATTCTGCACGACCCGAAGATACTCCTGCTCGACGAACCGACCTCCGGGCTGGACCCGAACCAGGCGCGCGAGGTGCGGCTGCTTATCTCCCGGCTCAAAGAGGAGAAGACGGTGCTCTTGTCGACGCATATCCTGCCGGAGGTGGAAGCCTCCTGCGACCGGGTAGTCATCCTGCATGGCGGGCGGATCGCGGCCGAGGGCACTCCCAGCGAGTTGGTGCGGGGCGCGAGCGGACGGCAGCGCCTGCGGCTGACCCTGCAGGCCGGGAACCTGGACCCCGACCGGGCCGCCGGGACGCTGCGGGCGCAGGAAGGGATCGACGACGTGCGCGTCGAAATGGTCGACGATGAGCTGCGCGCCGAGCTGGAGGTGAAGCCCGACGCGCCGGACCTGCGCGCGGCGATCTTCGCGCTCGCCGTGCGCGAGAGCTGGACGCTGCTGGAGCTGCGCCGCGAATCGGCGTCGCTGGAAAGCGTCTTTAGCGAGCTGACCCTGCAATGAGCGCCCGCGGCGGAAGAGCAAGCGCCTTCGCGGCCCTCTACGGCAAGGAGCTGCGCGCCTATTTCGACACGCCGACGGCCTACGTCATCACGACCGTTATGGTCGTCATCAGCGGCTACTTCTTCGCCACCCCGCTGTTTCTGCAGAACCAGGCGGTAATGAGCGGCTTCATCCACATGGCCCCGCTGCTGCTGCTCTTCTTCATCCCCGCGATCACCATGCGGCTCTACGCCGAGGAGCTCAAATCCGGCACCATCGAGATTCTCTCGACATTGCCGGTGCATGACGAGGATGTGCTGGCGGCCAAGTTTCTGGCCGCGTTGACCCTGGTCAGCTTCATGCTCGCGGGCACGCTGCTCTACCCGCTGACGCTCGAACGGCTGGGCGATCCCGACTGGGGCGCGATCCTGGGATCGTACGCCGCCCTGCTGCTGATGAGCGCCGTCTACACCGCGGCCGGAGCCTGGGCCTCGTCTTTGACCCGCAACCAGGTCATCGCCTTCATCGTCGCCTTTCTCATCAACTTCACCTTGTTCCTGCTGGGCAAGATCGGCGACTTCCTGCCGGACGCGGTGATCGGAGCCGCGAGCTATCTGGGCCTCGATGTCCATATCGACCGGCTTTCGCGCGGGGTCCTGGACACGCGGGACATCATCTACTTCGCCAGCCTGACCGGTTTTTTCCTGTATTTGACTTATCTGAACGCCCAGCTCCGGAGGCAGAAGGGATGACGCGCGGCCGCCGGCTCTGGCTGTTCTCCACCACGGGCGCCCTGCTGACCTTGGGCTGCCTGGTCCTTCTCAACCTGCTCGCCGCGCGCTTCCACGCGCGCGCCGATTTCAGCGACGGCGATCTCTATTCGCTAAGCGCCGGCTCCAAGCGCATCCTGCGCGAGATGGACGCGCCGGTCGAGATCAGCGTCTACTTTTCCAAGAAGCTGCCGCCGGAATACGAAGCGCGGCGCGGCTATATCAAGGACCTCCTGCAGGAATACCGCGAGGCGTCGCGCAGCAAGGTCACCCCCCGCATCATCGATGTGGACCAGGACGCCGAAGCCAAGCGGCGCGCGCTCAGCGAAGGCATCGCGCCGGTCGAGTTCAACATCATCACGCAGGAGAAATTCGAGGTCACGCAGGGCTTCATGGGACTGGTGCTCCGCCGCGACGAGCGAAAGGAAGTGATTCCCGTCATCGTCGGCACCGAAGGGCTGGAATACGACTTGACCTCGCGCATCCTGCAGCTGATCCGCAAGAAAAAAGATGTCATCGGCTTCCTGTCGAGCCACGGCGCGCTCGGGCCCGAAAACCTGCACCCGCGCGTACGCGAATGGCTGGAGCGCAACTACGAGCTGCGCCCTATCGATCTGCGCAGCCTGACGCCGGGCGCCACCATCGCGGCCGAGGTCTCCGCCCTGTTTGTTCTGGGCCCCACCGAAACATTTCCGGACTACCATCTCTACACCCTCGACCAATTCCTGCTTTCCGGAAGGCCGATGGCGGTGGGAGCGGACGCGCGCCGCGCCGACATGAAGTCCTTTATCTCCTCGCCCCTGGACACCGGGCTGGACCGGCTGCTCCGGCATCACGGGCTCGGCCCCGGAAAGAGCTACGTCCTCGACGCGCAGAACCAGAAAGTCCAGATCTCGCGCCAGCAGGGCTGGGTGACGTACATGAACATCGTCGAGTATCCGCTGTTCGTCGTATCGACCGAGCTCGACGGCGAGCATCCGGTGACCCGCCACCTGAAGTCTCTGACGCTGCCGCTGACCAGCGCGGTTGAAATCAGCACCCGCGCGCCGGCCGCGCGCTACCAGGCGCTGGCGCGCTCATCGAAGTACAGCTGGCGCAGCGCCGAAGCGGGACGCGGCTCGCCGCTGAACCTGTCGCCGCTGCAAAGCTTCAAGCCGAAGGAAAATGATGAGAAGGGACCGTTCGTGCTGGCCGCCGCGGCGCACGGGCCGTTCACCAGCTATTTCTCGTCGGAGCCGGACGGGCGGCGGCCCATCCCGAAGGGCGCCGACCGCGCCGCGCACCGCGCCCAAAGCGGCGATGGCGCGCGCCTGGTCGTCGCCGGCACCTCCCGCTTCGCCCATCCGGACATGCCGGTCGGCGAGTCGGGTCCGGCATTCCTGCTCAACCTCGCGGACTGGATGGCGCTCGACGCCGACCTCATCGCGATCCGCGCCAAGGGCATCCTCTTTCGCCCCCTGCGGGAAATCCCCCCCTCCGCGAAGAGAATAGTGCGCTGGATCAACATCTTCGGCCCGATCTTTTTCGTCACCGGCTTCGGCTTTCTGCGCCTGCGGCTGCGCGCGGCCGCGCGCCGGCGGCGCGTAAATACTTATAGCCTGACGCCCTCCGACTAGCGCAGGCCCTGGTCAAGAAAGGGCAGCCAGGCCTTAGGGGCGCCGCCGTTCTGGTGCAGCAGCGAAGCGCTGGGACGCGCCCGGGGCCGCGTCGGGATGATCACCAGCTTCATGCCGGCCTCTTTAGGCAGGCGGCTGCCTTTGCGCTTGTTGCAGGGGATGCAGGAAGGCACGACATTGCTCCAATCGCTGCTGCCGCCGCGCGAGCGGGGCAGGATATGGTCCAGGTTCATCTCGTCCGCCGGCAGCTCGCGTCCGCAGTAGCAGCAGCGGTGACCGTAATGCTGGAAGATATTGCGGCGGGTGAAGGCGATTTCACGCAGCGGCACTCCGCCGAATATCTTCAGCGCGATAACCTCCGGCACGGCGATCCGAAAATTGGGCGCATGGATATAGCCGGCGGCGCCGATCCCGTTATGCTTGGAAGCGTTCAGCCAGGCGGCGAAGTCATGGGTTCGCCAGCTCCCGTCGACGGCCAGCGCGTGTCCCAAATAAAGGAGAGAGATCGCCCTTTTCCAGTCGGTAACGGCGATTACGCAGAAGTTCTTGTTGAGGACCAGCACGCTGCCGCTCATCGCGTCTATTGCTATTTTACCAGACGATGCAGCGCAATTCCACAAGATTTCCGTCGAGGAAACGGAAAAGGCTAATAGATCCAGCCGGGAGCGGCGCGCTGCCGGTCGGGAGTGTGCCGCCGCGGACGCCGCGCCGGAGCGATCTCCTGCGGCTTCTCATCCTCTATGCCCTGCAGCTCTTCGCGCTCCGGCATGCTCTCGATGTAGGGACGCCGGCGGAACTCGCGCTGGTAGCCGGGAACCCGGCCGAAGCGGTAGGTGAAGCTGAGCCGGTGCACATCGCTCAACGAGCTCTGCAGCGCCCAGCCGTAAGCGATGCGCAAGCGCCGCCAATCGGCGCCGAAACCGAATGACGGCCCGCCCACGTCCTGGTTGAACTGATAGCCCAGGCGCAATGAGAAGCGCCGCAGCGGCGAGTATTCAAGGCCGAAATTGACATGCCAGTCGCGATCGATGACGAGATAGTCCACATCCGCCGCCGCCAGCAGGGTTTGCTCCGTATTGATACCGAAATCCGACAGCTGCGGACGGTACGCCACGCCGGTGCGCGCGGTCACCGGCAGCGGATCCCCCTCTTCGACGTATTTCATCTTGGTGCCGATATTCAAAACGGACAGCCCATAGCTGAAGCGCGTCTCCGGAGAATAAAGGAAGTACCCGGCATCCGCCGCCATCGCGGTCGCGGAATACTGCTGCGCGAGAGTGGAGCGGATGATCTTGGCGTTGACGCCGACCAGATGCAGCAGGCGGTAAACCTGACCGCCGCGGCGGAACTCCATCTCGCCGGCCCGCTCGGAATAGCCCAAGGTGAACACCAGGTCGCCGCCGGCGCTGATATTCTCGCTGCTGAGGAAGCTGCCGTCGGTGTTGACGCGGTTTACCTCCATCTTTCCGTTCTGCGCGAACAGCAGGCTGGCGCCGACCGACGTAAAGCCCTCACCGATCAGCCCGGAGAAAGGGATCGGCGTGGCGCCGGCGATATACTCCATATTCTGCCCTTCGATACCGCGCTGGTACATAAAGCTGAGCTCCCGGTGGTTTAGGTTGCTGAGCCCCGCGGGGTTATAATAGAGAGTCGAGACGTCATCGGCGACGGCGGTAAAGGCTCCGCCCATGCCGGTCGCCCGCGCGCCGAGCGGCACCTGCAGGATGGGCGCCGCGCTGGTCCCCGGCCCCTTGACGGCCCGGGCCTCAACCGCGCAGAGCAAAGCGAGCAGGAGGAAAAGCGCGCGCCTCATTTGACCACCACGATCTTCTTGGTCTCGCTGATCCCTGGAGCTTCGATGTTCAGCAGGTAAATACCGCTGGCTACCGTGCTGCCCGCCCGGTTGACGCCGCTCCAGTCGAGCGCCCCCTTGCCGGCCGGCTGCTCCTCATCCATCAGCGTCAGGACATGCCGTCCGTCAATGGTGAACAGCCGGACCCGCACCCGGCCGGCCGATGAAATCTCGTACTTAATCGTGGTCTTGCCGCCGTTGGCGGGAGTAAAGACGTTGTTCCAGGCCTTGATCGACGACTTCTGCGCCGTGAGGTGCAGCGCCGGCGAGAAACCCAGCGATTGCACGTGGCCCAGCAGGTTCTCGCCGAATATCTCGACATGCACGGAACCTACCGCCGGGAAGCGCTGATCGAAACCCGACTGCAGACGCAGCTGTCCGGACACCGTTCCGAACGCGCTGACGGAGGAAAGCATGGTCAGATACGGCGCGGCGCCGTCCGACCGCGTCCTATCCAGCACGGTCAGCGTATGATCGCGCAGCTGCGCATGGTGAAAAATATAGTTCTGCTTGGTTACAAAGGAGGAAACCGTCACCGCGAAATCGATGAGATCATTGTCGAAGGTCGCGTTGACGATGCTCGACGCGACGGGACCGGTGCGGTTGAAATCAGCGGTCAGCTCGTAAAACTGCGCCGAGTTATTGCGCGACACAAAGCCCCCGTCGCTGGGCGGCGCCGACACGATGAGGTAGAACTGGTTGCTCGCGGGGTTGTCGTAGGTGAGAGTGATGGACGGCGCCGAAGTCAGGCAGTCCAGACCCGGCGGTTCGGGGCAGAAGCCGGAGAAGGTCGGGTTCACATCCATCGGCGGATTGACCGTCGCGACTACCTCATGGTCCTTGTCTACCAGGTTCATCGAATAGGCCAGGTAGCTGCCGGCCCCGGCGGGGTTCGCCGGCAGATTGAGCGTGACATTGAGCCGGCCCGGCCCGGCGCCGATCGCGTAGTAATCCAGGTCCCCTATCGAGTAGATGCGGGCACGGATGACCGCCGCAGTCGAGATATCGGTAGCCGTCTGCACGCCGTCATTGGGTTCATAGATATCCTGATCCGACGGCGTCTGGGAGATGCCGTGCGCGGCGAAGTGCGCGATGATGCGCGATCTCACCGAGCTGTTAGGGCCGCAGGCGGGGGCGAGCGTCTGAGAACGGTCGCTGACCTCGATGAGGGCGTTGAGCATTTCCGAGAAGCTGTCCGGGAAGAAGAACAGGGCCTCGTAGACCAGGGTATCCGCGCAGTCGAGCGCCGGCCCGGGCGCCGGCGGGTTGCTGACGAGGTCCTTGCGCAGGTCCCACAGCGCCTGGCTGACCATCAGGCTGTCGTCGTGGATCAGCCCCGTCCAGTTGGTTGGGAAGGTGCGGTAGCAGGCCTGCCCCGAGGTGCAGTTGAGCTCACGGAAAGCGCCGTGCCCGCCCAGCGATGCCTGGGTATAGCCGCCGATAGCGCTGATCTCCAGCGAGCTCCCCGCGAAGTAATCGGCGAGGCCTTCCGATATCGCTCCGTTCTGTCCGAAGTTGATGATCGGGTAGATGCGATCGATGACAAAATGGACGTATTCGTGGCGCACCACCGTCGCATCGAGCGCGAAGCCGTTGCCCACGTCGCCGAACGCGAGATTCTTATGCACCGGGTCATAGAAGGCATTGGCCAGGTTCGGCCCCATGCGCGCCATAACCGGCAGCGGCACGTCGATGAAAGCCGAATTTACCCCCGAACTCACGCGCGTGCGGAAGTAGTCGTGCATGAGGTTGACCTGGTAGAAAAGGTTGACCTCGTCGCGTGAGCCGTCGATGGCGTGCGCCGTGGTCCAGGTAAACGACGCCGTCGCGTTGTCGGGGGTGGAGACGACGGAGTTATCCAGCGTCAGGTAGCTCGAGATGTCGATATCAAAGCCGTTGGCTACCCCGCTCTCGTCCGACTTCAGCCGGATATTGTAGCGGTTGCCGGGAACTGTCGTTCCCATGAACGCTCCCAGGCTGCCGATGTAGGTAGCCACCGGGTTGCCGTCCGCGTCCAAGATCGCGACCTGGTCGTTGTCGAAGATATCCCCCAAGACGGCATCGAAGCTGCCGACTTTGAAGGTGGAAAAGTGCGGCATGGAAAGAACCGCCGCGCTGGGCAGCGTAATAGTCGATATCGTCAGCGTATTGCTGGCATAGGGGTGCGGCGACGACAGCGGCGTACCCGGCGTATTCCAGGTCCCGTTGCCGTTCTGGTAGTGGACGTTCGGCCCTTTGAAGTTGGCGACATGGGCATAGGGCCCCTGCAGCGTGGTGAATATCCGGCCCGGCGTGCCGCTGCAGAAGAAACCGTCGTCGTTGGTGCGCACGAAGGTGCTGGCGTTCACGACATAAACCTTTTGATGCCGGATCGGGCGCGTAACCAAACCGGGAGGGGTATTGGGGTCAAGATCGAATACCTCGCCGCGCACCGTGCCGGACGACTGGCATACCAGAGCGTAGCGCAGGTCGTTGTAGCGGAAGAGCAGCGCGCCGCTGTGCGCATCGACGTAGTAGAGCCAATTACCGCCCCGTCCGGAGACGCGGAACTTCCAGGCCAGGCGCACCGCGCTGCCGTCGCGCGGCGGGAAGAAGACGAGCGTGCCCCCGTCCGGCGTCCGGCCTTCGAGGTCCGCGGCCACCGTCGCGGCCGCGGCGGCCTGCGCCACCTGCGGCACCGGAGAGGCCGGAAGGTCCGCGCGGATGCTGGACTGCAGATTGATAATTTCGCCGTCCTCGGACAAATGGACCTTGAGGCTGGCAAACTCCACCGGCACGCCGGCGACGACCTGCTCGAACAGCAGATGGTGAAAGCCCCGGCTGGTGCGCGCCAGATTAAGCCGCAGCTCATCCGCTTGCAGACCCAGCTCGGCGCCGTGCTGGCGCAGGAAATCCCGGACTACATCCTCGGTCGCGCGGCGGGCGGCGCCGGCCGCCGGCGCGCTTACGCCCGCCGGCCCGAAGCTGAGACGGGCGGAGCGGCGGCTGGTTTGGTTAAAGCGCCGCAAAGCGGCGCTTTTGCGGACGGCGTCCAGCGCGGCCGCCGGCTGAGCCTGCGGCTTCCGGTCGAGCCCGAACCGGCGGGCGTCCGAACGGTGCTGCGGCTCGGGACGCACGGCCAGCGCGGTATCGCTCAGACCCGCCGGCACGAGCAGTCCCAGCAGAAGAGCTAAAAGACCGCGGCGAACTGTTGTCGGTGGCATTGTTGTCGTATCACTGGTCGCTGCGACGGATGTTCCGGCTTTGCAAAAGCTTAACCACAGCGGCGGCGGCGCGCACGCGCACCGTCATATCCTTATCGCCCAAGGTGGATTGCAGCTGCTCGACCGCCTGCTCGCCGCCGGCGGCCTCGAGGACCTCCACCGCGAGCAGGCGCGCGTCCTGATCTTTTTTCTGCGCCAGCGCGAGAACCGCCGGCATCAGGCTCGTCGACTCTCCGAACCGCGCCAGCCCCGCGATGGCGTAGAGCTGGATCACCACATTATCGGCGGAGCTGAGGGCGCCGCGCAGCAGCGGGATCGCGTCGCTCGACGGGATATTGCCCAGCGCTTCGACGGCATTTGCTTTGACGAGCGAATTCTCATCGTCCAGACCTTTCTTGAGCAGCGGGATCGCGCGCATATCCCGGGTAGCGCCCAGAGCGGTCATTACCGCGGCGCGCACCCGCGGTATCGGATCGGCGGCGGAGGACTTCAGATAGTCCACGGTGCCGCGGTTGGGCGCTTCGCCCAAAGCGCGGACGGCGCGCTCACGGATACCCGAATCGTCGTGGCCGAGCGCTTTGATGAAACCCTCGAGCGCGTCTTCATTACCCCGGCGCGCCAGGGCGACGCTGGCGGCGTCGCGCACCGCGCCGTCGCGGTCGGCAAGAGTTTCGCGCAGAAAGGACTCGGAAGCCGCGCCCCGGCGGCTCAGCGCGTTGAGGGCGGCGACGCGGACCTTGTTGCGCGATATCGTCCGCAGCTGCAGGATCACCCCCAACTCCGTGCCCTCCTGCGGCGGCGGCGGCGCGGCGCGCACGATCTCCTTAAGCACCGCCAAGCCGCTGCTGTCCTCCAGCTGATACAGGCTCTCAGCGGCCGCGATGCGGACATAGTCGCTGGTGTCCCGCATCGCCTTTTGCAGCATCGAGACCGCCGCCTTGTTGCGCAGCGGCCCCCATTGCTTGACGGCCAGCAGGCGGACGTCGGAGTCCTTGTCGTTCATCGCTGAGTAGAGAATTTTCAAAGCTTTTGCCCCGGCTCCGTCTTGCCCCGGCGGCGTTTCGCCATGCGGCTGGGCCGCCTTAACGGCCGCGGCCAGGACTACTAGGGAGGATATAAGGAAAAATTTACGAAAAGATGTCGGCAAGTTTGCCGGAATGTTACCGTCGAATCGCCTAGGCATTATGGGTCGAAATGCGCCCACCAGGACTCGAACCTGGACCAGCGGTTCCGAAGACCGCTACTCTATCCATTGAGCTATGGGCGCTTTAGAAGAAGGTTAATGCCCGCACGAAAATATGTCAATACTCGCTCTGTTACGCCTGCGTGTCCCGTGACTCGTCGACGTAAGGCTTTTTGACCCGATCCCGGGCCCGGAAGATAAGCCGGTCATAAAGCCATCCGGGAAGGTTATGCACAACATACATCATCAGACATGACAGCTGCCACGGGAAATGCACCACGCGCCGCCGCCGCTCGATGCCGCGCAGCATACGCCGCACCCCATCCTCCGTCTCGAGCAGGAATATCATATCCTTGGGATTGTTGCGGTCGGTCATCTCGCTCTTGACGAATCCCGGGCATACGGTCACGACGTCCACCCCGGTCCCGCGCAGATCGACGCGCACGGACTCCAGTAGGGATACCAACGCCGCCTTGCTCGCGCTGTAGGCGCCGGATTTCGGCAGGCCGCGGTAGGCGGCAAGACTGGCGACGCCGGCGATCACGCCGCTCTTCGCGGCCAGCATATCCGGCAGGACGGCCTCGATCCAGTTGACGGCGCCGCCGACATTGGTAGCGAAGGTCCAATGGTAGTTCTCGGCGGTAAACTGCAGGGCGCTCTCCGAATCGCCGACCCCGGCGTTGAGCACGGCCCAATCCAGGCCGCCCCAAAGCCGCCGAATCTCGGCGTAGTGGCGTCTGACGGTTTTCCTATCGGTCACGTCACCGGCCAGCGTCAGCGCCTCACCGCCCGCCTCCCGTACCGCCCGCGCCGCCGCTTCGAGCTTGGCGGCGCGCCGCCCCGTCAGCGCCAGCCGGGCGCCGCGCCGCGCCAGCTGCACCGCAGCCTCACGGCCGAGCCCGGAGGTGGCGCCGGTAATAAGAACCCTGAGTCCCTGCGGCATGGTTCGATAACCTCCCATTTTTCCCCCCGCCCGGTCAAACAAACCCCGGTTTTTGTTAAAATATCATCGTTATGAGCGGACATTCAAAGTGGGCGGGCATCAAGCACAAAAAGGCCGCCATTGACGCGAAGAAAGGCAAGGTGTGGACCAAGATCTCGCGCGAAATCACTATCGCCGCCAAGCTCAGCGGCGGCGACCCGGACAGCAACCCCCGCCTGCGGCGATCCGTCGAAGACGCCCGCGCCGCGAACATGCCGGCGGACAACGTCAAACGCGCCATCCAGAAGGGGACCGGGGAGCTGCCCGGTTCGGTGTTCGAGGAGCTGACCTTTGAGGGCTTCGGACCCGGCGGCGTCGCGATCTATTGCGAGGGTTCGACGGACAACCGCAACCGGACGACGAGCGAAGTGCGTCATCTTTACGAGAAACACGGCGGCGGCCTCGGCACCTCGGGCTCGGTATCTTTTCTATTCGAACACCGGGGCTACCTCACCGTGAAGAAAAGCGCCCTGCCCGAGGAACAGCTCATGGAACTGGTGCTCGAGCTGGGCGCGGAGGACCTGAAGTCCGAAGACCCGGAGGTCTACGAGATCTTCACCTCCCCGGCGGATTTTGACCAGGTCAAGAGCGGCCTGCAGGGCAAAAGCATCGAGACGGAATCGGGTGAGATCACCATGATCCCGAAGACCACCGTACAGGTCGTCAAGGACAAGGTGGGGTCATTGCTGAAGCTCATCGAGGCGCTGGAAGACAACGACGACATCGCCCACGTCTACGCGAACTTCGATATTCCCGACGAGATACTGGCGTCCTTGGAAAAGTGAAGCCGGCGAACGGCGAGCCCACCCGCGTCCTGGGCGTCGATCCCGGCGTATCGGAGACCGGCTGGGCCGTCCTGGAAAGCGCCCCCGGCCGGGACACGCAGCTGGTGGCGAGCGGCCTGATCCGCACCAGCCCGCGAACGGAATTTCCCGAACGCCTGCGCGCCATCAACGAAAAACTCTCCGGCGTGCTGGAAAAATATCGCCCGGACCGCTTCGCCATCGAGGAGATGTTTTTCTCCAAGGCGGCGCATACCATCCGGGCGACGCTGCAGACCCGCGGCGTAATCATCCTGGCCGCGGCCCAGAACGGCACGCCGGTGCACGAGTATAATCCGCGCCAGGTCAAGGCCGCCCTAACCGGCTCCGGCTCGGCGCCGAAGAGTCAGATGCAGAAGATGGTGCAGGCGACGCTCAAGCTGCGCGAGCGCCTGACGCCCGACGATATCGCCGACGCCGCGGCGATCGCCATATGCGACCTGCGGCTCGGCCGCATGAAATCGCTTAAAGTCCTCGGCCGGATCGGCGGAGGCGGAATAAAGTGATCGCCTACCTGAAGGGGCACCTGCTGGAGAAGACCGCCGACCGCGTCGTCATCGAGGCCGGCGGCGTCGGCTACGAGATATCGATCAATGCCTCGACCGCCGCGCGCTTGCCCGCAGCCGGCGCTCCCGCCGAACTTTTCATATTCGAATCAGCGGGGATGTACGGCGGCAGCGTTTCCCTTTACGGCTTCCTCACCGGCGAAGAAAAGCAGATGTTCCTAACCTGCAAAACCCTGAAGGCGACGGGAGCGAAAAAGGCGCTCGAGTACCTCGACAAAACGGCGAAATCCCTGCCTGATTTCCGGCGCGCGATCATCGAGGGCGACGCCAAGGTCCTCAAGACGCTGTTCGGCTTCACCGCCAAGACCGCGGACAAGCTGATCTTGGGGCTCAAGGACAAGCTCGGCCGGGTGCAGATTTCCGGCGCGGAGAGGCTGCGCCGCGACAGCCGGGACAGCGCGCACAGCAGCACGCTCTCGCAGGCAATCCACGCCCTTGCCTCGCTGGGCTATACCCAAACCGAGTGCCGAACGGCGATCGAGGCCGTGCAGCGCGAGGAACTGCGGCCGGCTCGCGACGTCGCCGAGCTCGTACGGCTCGCTCTGCGGAGGCTGTAAAACGCCATGGGCAAGAAAAAGGACGCGCTGCTGTCGAGCGAAAAGCTGCCGGATGAGGAGAGCGCGGACTACTCGCTGCGTCCCAAGCGTCTATCCGAGTTTGTCGGCCAGGACAAGCTCAAGAAGAACCTCAGGGTTTTCATCCAGGCGGCGTGCGGACGCAAAGAGGCGTTGGATCACTGCCTGTTCTACGCCCCCCCCGGTCTCGGCAAAACGACGCTCGCCAATATCCTCGCCCGCGAGCTGGGCGTCAACCTGCGCACGACTTCGGGCCCGATGCTCAACCGCGTCGGCGATCTGGCGGCGATCCTGACCGACCTCGACGACGGCGACGTACTGTTTATCGATGAGATCCACCGCCTCGGCCGGCTGGTTGAAGAGGCCCTGTACCCGGTCATGGAGGACTTCACGTTTTACATCTCGACCGGTAAAGGGCCGATGGCTTCCACGGTCAAGCTCGCCATCAAGCGCTTCACGCTGGTCGGCGCGACGACCCGGGCCGGCCTGCTGACCGGGCCGCTGCGCGACCGCTTCGGCATCGTCGCCAACCTTGAATTCTACAGCGACGAGGAGCTGCAGCGGATCGTGCTGCGCTCATGCAATATTCTAAAAGTCAAATCCGATCCCTCCGGCGCCGCCGAGATATCGCGGCGCAGCCGCGGCACCCCGCGCATCGCCAACCGCCTGCTGCGGCGGGTCCGCGACTTCGCCGAAGTGCAGGGCGACGGGATAATCACCCGCGAGCAGGCCGCCGGCGCCCTCGACTCTCTGGAAGTGGACGCCCTGGGCCTCAATGTCATGGACCGCAAGTTCCTGCACGCCTTGGCCATGAAGTTCGACGGCGGCCCGGTCGGCGTAGACAACCTCGCGGTGGCCATCTCCGAGGAGGTCGACACGCTGACCGACGTGATCGAGCCGTTCCTGATCCAGTCGGGATTTCTCAAGCATACTCCGCGCGGCCGCGTCGCCACGGCGCGCGCCTTCAAGCACTTGGGGATAAAGCTTCCCCGCCGGCATGAGAAAGACTTGTTCGAATGAAGAGGAGCGGCGCTTCGATCCTCGCGCTCGCCTGCCTGCTCCAGCTGCCCGCGCCCAGCGCCGCGCCGGAGGCCGCTCCGCTGCCGACGCGCATCACCGAATCGATCATCGCCGTGGGCATCGTGCATCGGGCGGCCAACCTGCTCCTGCGCCCGATCGGGAACTTTTCCGTCATCGACCAAAGCACCGGCGAGCTGCAGAAGCTCAAGCACGGGACCCAATACCTGGTTGAGGCCGACGAGTCCCAGCGCCTGATCATCGGCAAGCACCTCTTCTTCGGGCCGACCCGCCTGCTCCCCGGCCAGCCCGGAGAGCACGTGCTGATCGAGAACCGCAAGTACCGCGGCAACATTCTGCTGCAGCCCAACAAGGACGCCACGGTCACCGCCATCGACGAGATGGGCATCGAGGAGTACCTGCTGGGCGTACTCCCCAAGGAGATGAACCCCGAGTGGCCCCTGGAAGCCCTGAAGGCGCAGGCCGTGGTCGCGCGCACTTTCGCGCTCAACAACCTCGGCAAGTTCTCCACCTCGGGCTACGACTTATCCGACGACTCCTTCAGCCAAATCTACAGCGGCCTGGAAGTGGAATCCGAGCGTGTCCAGCGCGCGGTGCGCGAGACGGCAGGACAGGTCCTGGCCTGGAACGGCAAACGGCTCGAGGTCTACTTCCATTCGACCTGCGGCGGTCATACGATCGATCCCGCAACGGCCTGGGGAACAGAACTTTCCTCCCGCCCCCCGAAGCCGCTGCGCGGCGTTCGCGACCGCTACTGCCGATACTCTCCGAGCTATCAGTGGGAGACCCACCTCGCATCCGACGACATTCTGCGTCACCTGGACCGCCACGGCATCAGCGCCGCGCGCCTGACGGACATCCGTGTCGGCCGCGAGCGAAAGCACGGCCATGCCTCAGCGCTGGAACTGAAACTGGACGGCAAATGGAAGAAGCTCAGCACCCACCGCTTCCGGCTCTGGGTCAACCCCGCCGAGCTCAAGAGCACGCATATCCGTGCGATCACGCGGCAGCGCAACGGCTTCCTGTTTAAAGGCCGCGGCTACGGGCACGGCGTCGGGCTATGCCAATGGGGGGCGCGGGTGCAGGCGGTGAAGGGGCGCGGCTACCGGAAGATCCTCGAGCATTATTTCCCCGGCGCCAGCATCATCCGCGAGGAGCTCTGAGCGGATGAGCGCGGCCCGCCTGACTTTCCAGCGAACGGACTACCGCTACGCTTTCCCTAAAAGCCTGATCGCGGCGGCGCCCGCCGAACCGCGCGACGCATCGCGCCTGCTGGTGCTCGACCGGAGGCAAAGCACGCTCGCGCACCGCACCTTCAGCGAGCTGCCGGAATACCTCGACGCCGGCGACTGCCTGGTACTCAACCGGAGCAAGGTCGTACCGGCCCGGCTGGTCGGCCGCAAACCTACCGGAGGCAAAGCGGAACTGCTGGTGGTGCGCGGCGCGCAAGACGGCCGCTGGCACGTCCTCTCGGCCGATCTAAAACCGGGCGGACGCGTCGAGCTCGCCGACGGCGCAACGGCCGTCGCGGAGTCCCGCACCCCGGACGGCGGCTGGCTGATGCGCTTCTCCGCTGCGGACGTTCCCGCTTTGCTGCGCCGCTGCGGCGAGGCGCCGCTGCCGCCGTATATCCGCAAGCGGCGGCGCGCCGCCGGCGGCGGCGCGGTCGACGACCTCGACCGCTACCAGACCGTCTATGCGCGCGAGGAAGGCTCGATCGCCGCGCCGACGGCGGGGCTCCACTTCACCCCGGAGCTGCTCGCGCGGCTGCGCACGCAGGGAGTCCGCATCGTTGAGATCATCCTGCATGTCGGGCTCGGGACTTTCCTGCCGGTCAGCGCCGACGATATCCGCGAGCACGCCATGCTGGCGGAAGCCTTCACCGTCCCGGCGCCGGCGCGTGCGGCGATCGCCGAGACGCGCCGGCAGGGCGCGCGCGTCATCGCGGTGGGAACGACGGCGACGCGCACGCTGGAAACAGGCGGCGACCGGGGAGAAACGGATATCTTCATCCGCCCCGGACACCGGTTCAGCGCGGTCGACGCCCTGCTCACGAACTTCCACCAGCCGGAATCGACGCCGCTGCTGCTCGCCTGCGCCTTCGCCGGCCGCGACCGGATTATGGCGGCCTACCGCGAGGCGATCGAGCGCGAGTACCGGCTGTTCTCCTACGGCGATTCGATGCTGATACTTTAATGGCCAACGGACCCTTCGAGATCACCGCCCGCGACCCCGCAAGCCGCGCCCGCACGGGGCTGCTGCGCACCGCGCACGGCGAGGTCGAGACCCCGGTATTCATGCCGGTGGCGACCCAAGGCTCGGTGAAGGCGCTGTGCCAAGAGGACCTAAACGCTCTCGGGGTGAGCGCCATTCTTTCCAACTCCTACCATCTTTATCTGCGGCCGGGAGCCGAGGTGATAGAGAACGCCGGCGGGCTGCACTCATTTATGAGCTATCCCGGCACCATCCTCACCGATTCCGGAGGCTACCAGGTCTTCAGCCTGGCCGACCTGCGCCGACTTGACGACGACGGGGTCGTCTTCCAGTCGCACCTGGACGGCTCGCGCCACGAGCTCACTCCCGAGAGCGTCATCCGCCTGCAGTCCCGTCTCGGCTCCGACATCTGGACGACGCTGGACGAATGCCCCCCCTACCCCTGCGAGCTCAGCACGGCGGAGGATGCGCTGCGGCGGACGACGCGCTGGACCGAACGCTCGGTACCTATTTTTGCGGAAGAAAACGCCAAGCGCGAAAAGCCGGCGCTGTTTTTCCCCATCCTCCAGGGGTGGCTTGATCCGCGGCTGCGGGAGCGCGCCGCCGAGCATATGGCCGGCGTCGCACATCAAGGGGTGAGCCTCGGCGGCTTTTCCGTCGGCGAGCCCAAAGAGCTGACCTGGTCCACATTGGATCGCACTACCGCCGCCCTCGCCGAGGACAAGCCGCGCTACCTTATGGGCATGGGCGCGCCCGAGGACCTGTGGGAAGCCGTGAGCCTCGGCGTCGACATGATGGACTGCGTATGGCCGACGCGCATCGCGCGCAACGGACAGGTCATGACCGCCGCCGGACGCATTAATATCAAGAACACGCCGTTTCGCAGCGATGATTCGCCCTTGGACCCGGAATGTCCCTGCTTTGTCTGCCGCGGCTACAGCCGGGCCTACCTATGCCACCTGTTCCGCGCCAAAGAACTGTCCGCCTTCCGGCTGCTGACCATCCATAACCTCACCTTCAGCCTCGGCATCATGCGGACCATAAGGAAGGCGATTCGCGCCGGCCGCTTCCTTGAAGAAAAGAAGACTTTTCTCTCCAAGTACAACGGCAATTAGCCGAGCTGGCAATCAGGATCTATATTTATGCTAGAATAGCCTGATTTTACTGGAACTATCCTTACTTTTCTGGAGCGCACGATGAACCCAGCCGCACAGCCGTCGCCCATTATGAGCTTTGTCCCGATCATAGCGATCTTCCTGATTTTCTACTTTCTGGTGATTCGCCCCCAGCAAAAACAGATGCAGGAGCAGAAGAAAATGCTGGACGGACTGAGCAAGGGCGATCGCATCCAGACCAGCGGCGGCATCCATGCCACCGTCACGGCGGTACAGGGCCAGGACCTTATAATCAAGATCGCCGAAGGCGTCAAGATCACCATCGCCCGGTCCTGCGTCGCCAAGCTCCTTAACAAGCCGGAAATCGTCGCGAACAGCAAGCAATAAATCTCGGAGCAATTAGCTCAGGACACCAGGAAATGACGAAAATTCAAGTAAAGTGGGCCGGCGTCGCGCTGCTTGTGGCCGCCGCCATGTTCCTTTTATACCCGACCATAGACTGGTACTCGATGGAGGCCCCGCAGCGGGACCGGCTCATCGCCAGCCAGATGCGGCCGAAGAGGCTGCTGAACCTGGGACTGGACCTGCAGGGCGGCAGTCACCTGCTGATGGAGCTCGACGTCGCCGAGCTCCCCCCAGATGCCGACATCGTGGACGCGCTCAACCGCGCCATCGAGATCATCCGCAACCGCATCGACCAGATCGGCGTAGCCGAGCCGCTGATCGCCCGCCAGGGCCAGCGCTGGATCGTCGTCCAGCTGCCCGGCATCAAGGACTCCGCCGCCGCCAAAAAGCTCATCGGCAAGACAGCGCTGCTTGAGTTCCGCATGGTCAATGCCACGGACGAGGCGCAGAAAGCCCTGCAGGATGTCTACGCCCTGGGCCAGGATCCGTTCATCCGCGACGCCGGCCGGATATACGCCTCGACCGCCGCGGCGGCCGTAGTGCCCGACGGGTCGACGCTGTTTCCCGGACGGAACAACAACTTCTTCATTCTCAAAGACACCGTCCCCCTGACCGGCGCCCAGCTGGATTCGGCGCGCGTCGAGACCGGCAACAACGGGCTGCCGATCGTGGCCTTCAAGTTCAAGCCGGAAGGCGGCCGCATCTTCGGCGACCTGACGGCGGCCAACGTCGGCAATAATATGGCGATCGTCCTCGACGGCATCGTATTCTCGGCGCCCGTCATCCGCGGCCCGATCCGCGGCGGCAGCGGCATCATCGAAGGCAACTTCCAGATGGAGGAGGCGCGCAACCTCGCCATCGTCCTGCGCGCCGGCGCCCTGCCCGCCCCCCTAAAAATCATCGAGGAGCGGACGGTCGGCGCCACCCTGGGCGAGGATTCGATCCGCATGGGCCTGCGGGCCTGCCTGCTCGGCGGCCTGGTCGTCCTGGTCTTCATGATCTTCTACTACAAGGTGGCGGGGTTCTTCGCCGACACGGCGATGATCCTCAACCTCCTGTTCGTCCTCGGGATGATGGCCTACTTCAACGCCACGCTGACTTTGCCCGGCATCGCCGGCATCCTGCTGACCGTCGGCATGGCGATCGACGCCAATGTCCTGATCTACGAGCGCATCCGCGAGGAGCTCGACGTCGGCAAGCCGACGCGCATCGCGGTGGACGCCGGCTACGACAAGGCGTTCTCCGCGATCCTGGACTCCAATGTGACGACGCTCGTCGCGGCTCTTTTCCTGTTCCAGTTCGGCACGGGACCGATCAAGGGCTTCGCGGTGACGCTGACTCTCGGCATCCTGTGCAGCATGTTCACGGCGATCGTGGTGACGCGCATGATGTTCCAGACGTACCTAGCCTCCGGACCGATCGACGAGCTGAGTATCTAACTATGCGCATTTTTAATGAAAAACCCGACTTCGACTTCGTAGGGAACCGCTTCAAGTTCTTCGCCCTCTCCGGCCTGCTTCTGGGCGTCAGCGTCGTGTCGCTGGCGACGCGCGGGCTCAACTGGGGCATCGACTTCACGGGCGGCAGCATCGTGCAGCTCACGTTTGAGAAACCGCAGGAGCTACAGGGGCTGCGGTCTGACGTTATGAAGGCGGGCTACTCCGACGCCATCATCCAGCAGTTCACCGGCTCCAACGCCTTTTCGATCCGCCTCAAGGGCGAGATGCAGCAGAGCGCCGAAACGATCGAACAGTTCCTGACCGACCTGCGCGAGGTCCGGCCGAGCGAGAAGTTCGTCGTCGACCAGAAAGAGTTCGTCGGGCCGACCGTCGGCCGCCACCTCTACAAGCAGGCCTTGTTCGCGGTGGTATTCTCCATGCTCGGCATCGTCGCCTACGTCGCCTTCCGCTTCTCCAACCCGCTGTGGGGCTTCGCCGGCATCCTCGCCCTGGGACACGATGTGCTGTTCGCGCTGGGCCTGTCCTCGGTGCTGCAGCTGGAGGTCGACTTGATCCTGGTCGCCGCGGTGCTCACCATCGCCGGCTATTCGATCAATGACTCGATCGTCATCTTCGACCGGCTGCGCGAGAAAATGCGCGGCATGCGCCGGTGCGCGATGTCCGAGATCCTTAATACCGGCATCAACGAGACGCTGTCGCGCACCTTGATCACTTCCTTGACGACCTTCTTCACCGTGCTGACCCTCGTCGTCATCGGCGGCTCCGTAATCCATGACTTCGCGCTGATTTTATGCGCCGGCGTCCTCGTCGGCACCTATTCCAGCGTCGCGATCGCCGCGCCCTCGGTCTACCAGTGGGAGCAGTACCGTACGCGCAAGCCCGGAGCGGGCCCGCAAGCGGCTCCTTCCGGCCCGTCCGCCAAAAGCGACGGCGGAAGAAAGGGCCGCCGGGAAAGACGGAAGGGGCGCCAATGAAGAAGATTCGCAACTTCAATCTGCGGCTGCATTTCAAGGAAATCCGTCAACGGGCCAAGCGGAAGTTCGATCTGAACAAAATCGGCTTGGACGATGATGGGCTGAGCCGGCTGATCGACGATGTCGAAAAACGCCTCAAGCCCGCGGTGATCTACGAATCCTTCGGCCCCGAGGCCGAAGACACCGCCAAACTGGCGCCGGTCCCCGGCCTCGCGCATACCCTGGGCATCGCCACCCTCGGACCGGACCTGCTGCCCTACGTAATTGAAACCCGCGAGGCCAGCGAGCAGCGCGGCCTGCTGCTTGAGTTTATCGCGGCCTCCGCGCTGCGCCAGGCGGTCAACTTCATCATCTCGCTGCTCAAGGACGATCTGGAGGCCGAGCGCTGCGAGCTCAGCCCGATCGAATATCTTGACAGCCCGGAGCAGTCGGCGGCGGTCCATGCCAAGCTCGACGGCGGCAAAATCCTCGTCGAGCTTAAAGACGGCGCGCTGCGGCCCGAGCACTCGGCGGCCTTCTGCGTCAGCTGGCTGGCCAAACGCCGCGGCGGCGCCAAGAAGCGCCCGAAAGCCTCCTCCGGCGGGCGCCGGGTCTAATTGGGCGGCTTCCTTCGCACCCTCGCACCGTATCTCGCCTATTGCATCATTTCATTCGTCGGCTGGACCTCGCGCATCCGCTACCATGGGCTCGAGCATCTCCTGGCGATGCGCAAGGTAGGACGAGGCTATATCTACTGCTTCTGGCATCAGCGCCAGGTGCTGTTCACCTATACCCATCGCGACCTCGGCGCCAGCGTCCTGGTCAGCCGCAGCCGGGACGGAGAGATCATCGCCGAAACCATGCGGCTGTCGCGAATCGGCGCCGTCCGCGGTTCCTCCTCGCGCGGCGGCGGCGAGGCGGCTCTGAAGATGGCCAAGCTGCTGGCTGAGGGGCGGGCCGTCGGGCTGACTCCTGACGGGCCCAAGGGGCCCGCCCGCGAGATCAAGAAGGGCGTGCTCTATCTGGCCCGGAAGTCCGGCTGCCCGATACTCCCGCTCACCAATTCCACCAGCCGCAAGCTCGTTTTCCGAAAATCGTGGGACAGCTTTCATGTGCCGCTGCCGTTTGCCGACAGCAACATATATTACGGGCATCCCGTTCACGTCGGCCCCGATGATGATCTCGATGCGAAAGCCCGGGAGCTCGAGTCGGTCTTAAACGAGATCACGGAAAAAGCCGACCGGCTCGTTGAAACCCGATGATGATGCTCTGGTATCAGCTCCTCTATCCGGCGATCGCCGCGGGAGTACTGCTGCGCATTCTGCTGGCCGGCAGGTCGCAGGCCCTGCGTGAAGGCTGGCCGGAAATCCGCCAGCGCTGCGGCTGTCCGGCGCCGGAAAAGCTCAGCGGTCTGGACGGCGGCGAAACAATATGGATCCACGCCGCCTCGGTCGGAGAGGTGATCGCCGCCGAGCCGCTGGTGCGCCTGCTCGCCGCGGCCGAGGGAGAGCGCCGCCTACTCATGACCACCTCCACCGTCGCCGGCCGCGAGCGCGCCGCCAAGATCAGCGGCGTCAATGCCGCGGTCCTGCTGCCGATGGATTTTCTGCCGGCGGTCAACGCCTTCCTCGACCGCATACGGCCGCGGTCGCTCATCCTGATGGAAAAGGAATTCTGGCCGATGCTGCTGCATGCCGCCCTCGGACGCGGCGTCAAGGTCGGCGTCGCCAACGGCCGGATCACCGAGCGCTCCGCACGGCGCTACGGATGGATCGGCGGACTGCTGGCCGCCAGCTTCGCCCGCTTCACGCGGGTAACGGCGCAGACGGACGCCGACGCCGAGCGTTTCCGCTCGCTCGGCATACCCGCCGCCGCCGTCGCGGCGACCGGCAATATGAAGTATGACCTGCCCATGCCTTCCGCCGAAGCGCTCGCCGCCGCCCAAGAGAAGCTCGACGAGCTCGGCTGGTCGGAAAGCCGCATCTGGGTCGCCGGCAGTACCCGGCGCGGCGAAGAGGAGATGGTCCTGGATGCATTCCTCAAAGCGGTGGAGAAGTTTCCCAATCTCAAGCTCATTCTCGCCCCCCGCCATACCGAGCGCAGCAAGGAAGTCGCGACCTTGCTGCGCGCCAAGGGCGTCCGCTCCGTCAGCTGGTCGCAGCTCCTCCCCTTTCAGGCGGACCCCGCCTGCCTGCTCATCGACACCATGGGCGTGCTCGGAGCTTTGTATTCGACCGCCGACGCCGCCTTCGTAGGCGGGACCTTGGTGCGCGTCGGCGGACACAATCTGCTCGAACCGGCCATGCTCGCCAAGCCCGTCCTCTACGGTCCGTTTACCGCCCATACGCAAGCGGTGGCCGAAGCCCTGCGCGCGGTGGGAGGCGGTTTCGTAGTCCACAACACGGAAGAGCTGTTTACCGAACTGCAGCGCCTGCTGCAGGACGAGGATCACCGCCGGGCGACGGCGCAGAAAGCCCTTATCACGGCGGAATCCTTCACCGGCGCGACCCGCAGGACGTACGAGCACCTTCGTCCCGTGCTGGAGCCCGACAAAAACAAGGAGACATAGTCATGAAACGTTCATTCTTGATGGTCTTTTTCGCATGCCTGACCCTGTCGCTTATGGCGGGAACCGCCTGGGTGGCGCAGCGGGGCAGCAAAAGCTCAGTTGAGGATTTGAGCGTCGAGACCTATCAAATCCATAACGCCAACCAGGACGCACTCGACCGCACGGAACGCCGGCACATCGTCCGGGTACCCGATGAATACGGACAGTTGGTCCACATTACGGAAAACAACGACGGGGTAAATCTCTGGTTCGACAATGAAGGAGTGGTCCGCAATGTGGGAGTCAGCCGCGGCAAGGTGCTGATCCGCCGCGGAGTGCTTTTCTTCGACGAATCAGTACCGGAATAGGTGTTTCCAGAGATTCTGTCGTAAATTGCTATAATTTTATGCAACGCTCGTACGCGCGCGCGAGTGTTACATTAAAGATGGCACATCGGATACTGGTCCTGCGTTTGTCCTCCTTAGGCGACGTTGTCCTGACCGCCCCAGTCTACCGCAACATCAAGGCGCACTGGCCGGATGCCCATATCTGCGTCCTGGTGAAGCCGCCGTTTCTCCCGGTTCTGGAGAATAATCCTTACGTGGACGAAGTTATTCCGTTTATCGGACTCAAGCACGCCGTGCGCGAGATTCGCCGCCGCGGCTTTACGCACCTGCTGGACCTGCACGCGACTTTGCGCACTTTCCTCATCCGCACCCTCTGCGGCATCCCGAACGTCGCGGTGTACCGCAAGGACGCCGTCGCCCGCCGGCTCTATGTCCTGTTTCGCTGGGCCTCTCCGGCGCTGACCAGGCATTCTTTGGACCGCTATCTCGAAAGCCTCAAGGCCTGGGGCGTACCTATACGCTTCCGCACGCTCTCTTTGGGCGATTATGGGAGCAAAGGCGGCAGGAGCAGGAAGCAGCCTGCTTCGCGCGTCCTGCTCCTGCAGACCTCTTTTCTCGGCGACACTCTGCTCACTTTGCCGCTGGCGAAGAAGATCAAGGAAGTGCTGCCGGGCTGCCACCTAACCGTGCTCACCCGGCCGCAGACCGCCGATATCTTCCGCCGCGGCCGGGAGATCGACGCGGTCATCGAGGACGACAAGCGCGGCCGCGACTCGGGGCTCGGCGGACTATGGCGGCTTTCCCGGCGGCTGAACGCGGGGAAGTTCGACCTCGCGCTCGTCGCCCACCGGAGCCTGCGCAGCGCTCTCGCCGTCTGGCTCGCCGGAATCTCCCATCGCATCGGCTTCTCGACCAGCGCCGGCTCGTTTCTCTTCCATGACACCGTCTACTTCCCCTGGGGCATGCCGGAACTCGAACGCAATCTGGCCCTGCTGCTGCCGCTCAAGCCCGACCTTAAGACCGACAGCTCGGACTCGCTCTTCCTCAGCCGCCAGCAGGAGTCGAACCCCTCAGCCGCCGCCGCGATCAAGCAGCGCCTGCGCGCGAGCGGCGTGCGCGACGGCGACCGTGTCGTCGGAGTGCACCCCGGCTCGGTATGGCCGACAAAGCGCTGGCTGCCGGCGCGCTTCGCCGCGCTCTGCGGGCGGCTGGCGCGCGATGCCGGCGTCCGCATAATCCTGATCGGCGGCGGCGGCGACCGCGAATTGTGCCGCGGGATCGCCGAGCGCAGCGGCGCCGATATTATCGACTGGTCGGGCCGCACGACGCTTGCAGAGCTGCTGGCTCTGGCACCGCACCTCAAGCTGTTTATCACCAATGACTCCGGACCGATGCATATCGCGGCGGCGCACGGCGTGCCGACGATCGCCCTCTTCGGTCCGACGACGCGGGAGCTCGGGTTTTTCCCCTACGGCGAAGGACACCGCGTGCTGGAGGCCGAACTGGGATGCCGCCCCTGCGGGCTGCACGGCCGCCGCGCCTGTCCCGAAGGTCATTTTCTATGCATGCGGCTGATAACCGCCGGCGAGGTGTTTCGCAGCGCCGCGGACATGCTGGACAGGAAGACGGTTGAGGAGCCGGCGTGAGAGTACTGCACATCATCGACGAGCCCTACGACAGCGGCATAGTGCAGTACGCGCTGAAGGTCGCCGACGGGATGCGCCGGCGCGGCCACGAGAGCCGGGTATGGGGGCTGGAAAGCTGCTTTCCGGTACGCGAGGCGGAGCGCCTCGGCCTGCCGGCAGCCGGCTATACGCATCCATGGCTCAACCTGCCGACGCTGCGGCGACGGCTGCGCGAGGACGGCATCGAGCTGCTGGTCGCGCATACCGGCTCGTCCCACACCCTGGGCATCGCCGTCGCCGCCTGGCATGGCCCGCATCGAATCCCCGTAATCCGCACGCGGGGAGACGCCCGGCCGCTCAAACCGCGTCCCGGACGGCGTCTGCAGTGGAAGAATTCGTCCGGCTTCATCGCCGCCAACCGAAGGATTCTCGAGGACCATCTCCGGTTGTACAACGGCATGAGCATTCCGGCGGAACTCATCTACGAAGGCTCGGCCGATCCCGGAGAAATGCTTCCCCCCGCCGGCGGCGCGCCCACGGTCGGGATTGTCGGCCGGCTTGATCCGGTCAAGGGGCATGCGATCTTCCTCGAGGCGGCGGCCATCGTCCTCAAGAGCTATCCGGACGCGCGCTTTATCATCGTCGGGCGCCAGGAGAACATCACTTCCGGCGATCTCCTGCGCCAAGCCCATGCGCTGAGCATCGCCGAGCGCGTCGAACTGACCGGCCATGTACCGAAGGTGGCGGACTATATGCAGCGCTGCCATATCGGGGTTATCGCTTCGCTCGGCTCGGAAGCCGTCTCCCGCGCCGCCGTGGAATGGATGGCGGTCGGCAGGCCGCTGGTCGCCACCCGCGTCGGCTGCCTGCCGGAGTACGTAGTAGACGGCGAAACGGGACAGCTGGTGAATCCCCGCGACCCGCAAGCGCTGGCGGCGGCGCTCGGCAGGCTGATCGGCGACAGCTTTCTGCGCGAACAGCAGGGACGAGCGGCCCGGACGCGCTTCACCGAGCTCTTCACCCTGGACCGCTTTCTCGACCAAACTGAACGATTTTATGAGCGAACGCTTCAGCCTGTTTCATCTTGACGGCGAGCGCGGGCTGCGCGGCGGCGAGCGGCAGCTGCTCTACCTCGCCGCCCATCTGCGCGCCGCAGGCCACGACAATACCGTCGTGTGCCGCCGCGGCTTTCCGCTCGACCGCGCCGCGCGGCGCCAGGGACTGCGCGTCTTGAACCTGCCTTTCCTGGGCGAATGGGATCCGGTCTCCGCTTGGCGGCTGCACGCCGCTGCTCGCGCGGCGCGGCATCCGGCCATCCTGCACGCGCATACGGGACATACGGCGCTGCTCGCCGCGATGGCGGGGCGGCTGGGCGGGCATCCCTGGGTCGTACACCGCCGCGTGGATTTTCACCTGCGCAGCGGGCTAAGCCGCCGCTGGAAGTATGACGCCGCCTGGAGGGTTATCGCCGTCTCCGAGAGCATCCGCGGCGTCCTGAAAGACGACGGCGTCGCTGCGGAGCGCGTCACCGTTATTCCCGACTGCCTGCCGATCACCGCGCATGAAGCCGAGCTCGCCGGACTTGCCGGCGGACCGCTGTGCCCGCCGGAAAACGGCGCCCGCAGCTGCGCCCGCCGCGAGCTGGCACAAGCCTTCGGGCTTCCCGATGACGCGCCCTGGATCGGCAACCTCGCGGCCCTCGTGCCGCACAAGGACCAGGCAACGCTCCTACGCAGCATCCCGTTCGTGCGGCGTTCGCTGCCCAACGCCCACTTTGCCATCATCGGCGACGGCCCGCTGGCCGCTGAGCTGCGGAATCTCGCGGCGGACCTCGGCGTCCAGGACGCGGTCGTCTTCACCGGCTACGTGCCGGATCCGCGCCCCTGGCTGCAGGCGCTCGACGTTTACGTCCAATCTTCCTGGGGCGAAGGCATGGGTTCGGTCCTGTTGGAAGCGATGGCCTGCCGCATCCCGATCGTCGCCACCACCGCCGGCGGCATCCCTGAAGTCGTCGAGCACGGACGCACGGCGCTGCTCGTCGAGCCCCGCTCGCCGGAGCGCCTCGGCCGGGCGATCGCGGACGCTCTTATCGACCGCGACGGCGCCGCCCGCCGGGCCCGCGCGGCGCGCCAGGACCTCGACCTCTTCAGCCTCAGCCGCGTCAGCGGCCGGATCGCGGCGCTCTACGGCGAACTGCGGCCGGAGAAAAAGCCATGAGCCCCCGCCTGAGCGTCGTCATGATCGCTCGCGACGAAGAACGCGATCTCCCGGACTGTCTTAACAGCCTGCGCGCGCTGGAGGCCGAGATCGTCATCGTCGTCGATGATCGCTCAACCGATCAAACCAAGGCAGCGGCACGCCGCTTCACCTCGCACGTCTTCGAGCGGACCTTCGACAATTACGCCGCGCAGAAGCAGAGCGCCCTGGAACGCGCCGCAGGAGAATGGGTGCTCTCAATCGACGCCGACGAACGAGTCTCCGCCGAATTGAGCGCTGAGCTGCTGGCGCTTTGCGCCGAGGGCGACAACGGCATTGCCGGCTACCAGATCCCTTTCGCGGTTCACTTCATGGGCCGGCACCTGCGCCATGGCGGGCTGGGCGGCGAGCGGCACCTGCGCCTGTTCCGACGCGCCGCCGGCCGCTTCGTCGGAGGAAGCCTGCATGAGGGCATTGAAGTCACGGGCGCAATCAGGCGCACCCGCGGCGCAATCGTACACCGGCCCTACCGCGACCTGGACGAGTATCTCGACAAGATGACCGTCTATACCACTAACGCCGCCCGCAAGCGCCGCGAGGCCGGCCGCCGCTTCACCGTACTGCATCACCTGCTGCCCTGCTGGGAGTTTTTCCGCCGCACCGTGCTCCGCCTGGGCATCCTCGACGGAACACCCGGAATCGTATGGGCGGGGCTTTCCGCCTTCCATACTTGGGTCAAATATCTGAAGCTGCGCGAGCTGGAGAGAAACGCATGACGGGCATGGTCCTGGGAGCGGCGGGATTGGCGGCGGCGGCAGCCGCCTCGGCACGCTGGAACTGGTGGCGGCCGAAGCGCGCCGGGCTGCCCATCCCGATGTATCATCACATCGGAACGCCCCCGGCGACGGCGACGCTGCCGAAGCTTTGGGTACGGCCGGAGGATTTCCGCCGGCAGATGACCTATCTGCTGCGTCACGGCCACACCCCGCTGCTTTTTACCGAACTCGACGCGGCGCTGCGCCGCAAGCGCGAACTGCCGGAAAAGCCGGTGCTCGTCACTTTCGACGACGGCTATGCCGACAACTATGAGCTCGCCTTCCCGATCCTGCGCGAACTGGGCGTCAAGGCGAATATATTCCTGGTTTGCGGCACGATCGGCCGGCACAACGCGTTCAGTGATCCGGACAGCGGACCCTGGGAGCGGATGCTCACCTGGGAGCGCATCTTTGAAATGCGGGACTCCGGCCTGTTGGAGTTCGGCTCGCATACCATGGGCCACGCGGACCTGCCGCGCATCGATTTCGAGCAGGCGCGCTGGGAGATCGAGGAGTCTAAACGCCGGTTGGAAGAGCGGCTGGAGCGCCCGGTCACGGCGTTTGCCTACCCGTACGGCGCCGGCGCCTACGACCCCAAGCTGCGCGAAATCGTCCGCGTGTCCGGCTACCGCCTGGATTTCGCCATCCGGCAGGGTCTTTCGCCGCGCTCCTGGCACCACGAAAACGGCCCGCTCAAGCGCCTGCTGGTGCGGGGAGACGACTTCCATTTCGACTTTCACCTGAACATGACGCGCGGGAAGGCGAGGTTTTGATGCTTCCTGCACCGCGCCGGATACTCATCATCATGCTCCGCCGCATCGGCGACGTGCTGCTGACGACGCCCGCGGCACGGGCGCTGCGCCGTCTCTATCCGACGGCGGTCATCGACTTCCTCGCTGAACCGCCCGCGCATGAGCTGCTCGCCGGCAATCCGGACATCTCAAACGTGCTGGTATACCGCAAGGGAGCCCTGAACTACCTGCGCTGGCTCCGGCGCGTGCGCGCGGCCGGCTACGACTGGGTCATCGACTATATGGGCAACCCGCGGACCGCCGCGCTGACCTTCTGCAGCGGAGCGGCTTTGCGCGCCGGGCCGGGACATGTCGCTCACCGCTGGGCGTATTCCCGCCGGCTCCAGGAATCCGCGACGCCCTACTACAGCGCCCAAGAGAAGATTCGCGTGCTGGCCGGCCTGGGAATCACGCCGGATGAAGGCGACTGCCTGCCCCGCCTCGCCGCCGACGCGGAGTCGGAAAAATTCGCGGACGACGAGATCGCCAAGCTGCGGCTCAAGGGAGCGCCCCTGATAGGCCTGGTCCCGGCATCAAGGCGGAAGACCCGCCGCTGGCCGGCCGCCTCATATGCCGAGCTCGGACGCCGATTGCGCGACGGGGAGGGCGCCCGGCTCATGGTGTTTTGGGGTCCGGGAGAATACGAGCTGGCCCGGTCCGTGCGGGAAGAAATCGGGGCTGGCGCCGTCTGTGCGCCCGCAACGCCCCGCCTGCGCCAGTTGGCGGCGCTGATCAGCCGCTGCACGATACTGGTCACCAACTGCAACGGTCCCAAGCACATTGCCGTCGCCCGCGGCGTACCGACTTTGACGATCCACGGCTCCAGCGATCCCCGCTGCTGGAACCCTCAGGACCAGGCGCGGCATCCGGTCGTCCGCCGCGACGAGCTGGGCTGCATCGGCTGCCTGCGCAATTCCTGTCCCACCCGCATTGAATGCCTCAATGAACTCCCTGCGGAGCGGGTGTACGCCGCCGCGCGGAAACTGCTGCGGACGGCGGGGGTATCCCATGAGCGCTGAGTCCATGCGCAAACGGCTGCGCGAAACCGCGCTCGGACGCCTGACATTAACCATCCTGATGCTCCTCTACGGGCTGGGCGTGTCCATCCGCAACCTCCTCTACGACATCGGAGCTCTGCCGGCGAAAAGGCTGAAGGCCCGCATCATCTGCATCGGCAACCTGACGACGGGCGGCACCGGCAAGACGCCGGCCGTTTTGCTGGCGGCGATCACCCTGAGACAGCATCAGATCAAAACCGCGATCCTGACGCGAGGGTACAAGAGCAAGCCGAAAAAGCACGAAGTGCAGGTGCTGCTAAACACCAAGAACGTCTACTGGCAGGAAACCGGCGACGAGCCCTGGATGATGCACCGGGCCCTGAAAGGATTCGAGGTTCCGATCCTGGTGCATGCGGACCGCTATCGCGCGGGCGAGGCCGCCCTGACCTACTACGACCCCGAGGTGCTGCTCCTCGATGACGGGTTCCAGCACCGGCGGTTGAAGCGCGACCTGGACATCGTCCTGATCAACGCGCTGGACCCCTTCGGCGGCGAAAAGCTGCTGCCGAGCGGCAATCTGCGGGAGCCGCTCAGCGCGCTCAAGCGCGCCGGGCTGGTCGTCATAACCCACGCCGACCAAATCCCAAAAAGGCTGCTCAAGCGCATACGCGAGACGATACTGCGCGTCCATCCAGAGGTGCGGGTCCTCGAATCGGTGCACCGGGCAGACTTTCTCTTCGACCTAAGGGAGGACCGCCGCCGCCGGCTCGCCTATCTAAAAAACAAGACAGTCGCCTGTTTTTCGGCGATCGGCGACCCGGGCGCTTTTGAAGCCCTGCTGCAGCACACCGGAGCCCGCATCGTCCAATGCTGGCGCTTCGCGGACCACCACCCGTTTACCCGCGAGGAGATCCAGTCGATCGAGAACGTACGCGGCGGCGCGCCGGTGGTGACGACCCTTAAGGATTTCGCCCGGCTGCCGCCGGGCTGGCAGGACATCCTTTCCGGCGACGTCCTCGCTCTCAGCATCAAGCTGGAGATCACCAAAGGCAAGAGCATCTGGGAGGAAGCGATCTGCAATGAACCAGCCGCCGCCAGCTGAAGCCGGCGCGCGCCAGATGAACGCCCGCAAGGCGCTTACAGCTTCCATCTGCCTGTTCGCCCTCGCCCTGCCGATCTCCATCGCCGGAGCGAATATCGGCTGGGGGCTTATTCTGGCGAGCCTCCTGGCGTACCGCCTGCTCGGCGGCACGGTTCCGCTGACGGCCCGCAGCAGCGCCATTGAAAAGCCGCTCTGGTTCTTTCTCGCCGCCTCGGTCACCGCCTCCGCTTTCGGCGTAGCGCCGGCGCACAGCTTCCGCTTTCTGCATCAGGACGCGCATAAGCTCTGGCTCTACACCCTGCTTATCATCGGACTTGCGACGCATGCCTCCGGCGATGACCGCTGGGACCTGAAGCCGCTGGTCTTTTTCGCGGCGGGCTTCGCCGTCGCCGCGGCGGTCGGCATCTACCAGTCCTGCCAGGTCAATCCGCAGCTCCCCGTCTGGGACCGCCCGCGCGCGCACGCCTTCGTCCACCCGGTCACCTTCGGCTGCCAAATGACGATAGCGGTGATCGGCGCGAGCTGTTTTCTCATGCAGCCTCCGCGCATATGGAGCGCCCCCCGCCACCGCGCCGCCGCAATGGGCCTCCTGGCCGTTTGCGGAACCGCGCTGTTTTTCAGCAATTCGCGCGGTGCGCTGTTCTCCTGTTTTCTCGCCCTCGCCGCGACCGCGCTGCTGCTGCCTCGGTCGCGCAAGATGCTCATGCCGGCGCTCGCCGTTGGCCTCGCGCTATTTTTCGCCGGCGAGCTCGCCCGGCCCGACCGGTCGCTTATCGCGGAGTTCGCCGGCTGGAAAACGCCGCTGCTGATTCA
>JBDRPD010000093.1:0-61365 GCA_043827405.1 Elusimicrobiota bacterium
GGCACGCATACCCCCGAGACCCGTTCGCTGGCGCGCGCCAAGCAGGCCTCGGAAGCCTTCAATGTCCGCGATTTCGCGGCCGCCGAAAAGAAGGCGAAGGAGGCCGTCGAAATCCTGCCGCAAAACGTTCCGGCCTACTCCATCGGCGCCTGGTCGCAGATTTATCAGCAGAAGTACAGCGACGCGGCGCAGATGGCGTCCTTCGGCCTGAACTTTGATCCCAATCACGTCAAGCTGCTCAATGCCCGGGCTCTCGCCCACAATCGCACCCAGCGCTACCAGCCCGCGCTGACCGATGCCTCTTTGGCCTCGGCCATCAATCCGGGCAGCGCGATCGCCCACTTCAACAAGGGCTATGCGCTCAGCGGACTCGGCAAGCGCCAGGAGTCCCTGCAGGCCTTGAGTGAAGGGGCGCTGCATGATCCCAAGGTGGCCGAGCTGTTTGAAGCGGCCGCCGCCCTGCCATCGGACGGCGACCTGCTGGCGCTCTTCGACCAGTCGCTGTTTACCAAATCGCCGGAGGTGGCGCCGAGCGCGCCCGCACCCGCGCCCGCCGCGCCCTGGAAGTGGCTGGCTCTGGCCGCCGCCGCGGCGCTGTTCGGAACGGCGGTATTCTTTCTCGGCAAACGGAGCGGGACGACGGCGGTGAGCGGCGGCGGGACGCCGGCGCCGGAAGGGGGGTTCTGGAGCGGCTACGAGGTGACGCGCGAGATCGCGGCCGGCGGCATGGGCGTGGTCTATGAGGCGATGGACCGAGGGCTCGATCGCAAGGTGGCGATCAAGAAGATGCTCGACGCCATCCGCGATGATCCGGCCTCGCGCGCGCGTTTCCTGTCCGAGGCCCGGATGGTGGCCAAGATGCGCCATCCCGGCATCGTCGAGATATACGCCATTGAGGAACAGGGTAATGACGCCTACCTTATCTTTGAATACGTCGAGGGGAAGACCCTGCAGGAGCGTATGGGCGAGGGGCGGCTCGGCTTGGAAGAGGCGCGCGGTATTTTGGCCGGAGTCGGCGCCGCTTTGGACTATGCGCATGAAAACGGGGTAGTGCACCGCGATCTTAAGCCCTCCAATATCATGATCGATCAGGACGGGGCGTCCCGAGTGATGGACTTCGGCGTTGCCCGCCAGGGGGCTGAGGCTTTGACCCATCTCGACAAGACCAATACCGTCTGCGGTACGCCCCTCTATATGGCGCCGGAGCAGGAAGAAGGAGTGGTCGGCCGCGAGACCGACACCTACGCCTTGGGCCTCTGCCTCTTTGAGATGCTGGTCGGGGCGCCGCCTTTTCAGGGTACGGCGGGAGCGATGCTTTTAGCCAAGCGCGACGGGCGCTTCGCGCCGCCGAGCGTCGCGGCGGCGGATCTGCCCAAGGAACTGGACGCCGTACTCAACCGGGCGCTGGCGCCGAATCCGCAGGACCGCTTCCATTCATGCGGCGAGCTGGTGGAAGCTTTTACGGCCGCGGCGGGGCTGAAGGTCTAGTCTTCGCGGCTACTTGCCGATATTGCAGGTCCCGTACTTGGGCATCAGGTAGTACTTGCAATAGTAGGACTCCCACCACGCCTCATCCTTGCTGGGCGCTTGCGCCGCGGTCTTCTTCATCGGCGGGGGCGCGGCGGTCCTTAACCCGGCCTGCATCGCGGCGGCGGCATTTTCGGACTTTACGATCGCGTCGACCTTGTTCGCCTTGTCTTCTTCCTCTTTCGCCGCCTGCTTGGCGCGGTCTTCCTTGGTCGGCGGGTTCTCGACGCGCGCTTTGAGCTCGGCGATGGCCGGCGCAGAGATGAAGCGCTCCAGGCGCTTGTATTTGGCGGCGATATCTTTGTCCTCCGCGGCTTTGGCCGGGGAATCGTAGAGCTGTTGATACAGGTCCAGGTCCCCCTTCATCTGCGGCAGCTGGAGGCGCAGCCCGGTCGCGTCCTGGATGGCTATTCGTTTGGCGCTGCCGTCCGCAAGCCCGCGTTGTACAAGACTCATGGCCTCTGCGTTAAGGCGATCCGAATGGGAAATGCCTTGCTGCTGCAGCGCTTGCTTCTGTACGGGATTGAGGGCGGGCTTCGGTTCCGGTGCGGCCTGGGCGCCAGAGCTTACGGCAACGGTGAGAAGTGCGGCAAAGAGTATACGTGGGGTTTTCATCGGCGTACCCTCCTTCCTGCCCTCAGTATAGCGGGGGCTCCTTGACAAATCAAGGGCCCGAGCCTACACTCAAATAAGTCCGCATATGCCTTCTTTATCGCTATTTAACCGCCTGTCGATCGCGCTGGCAGCAGTCTGTCTGCTTACCTCCGCCGTCCTCGCAGACCACCATAAGAAGAATCAGCAGGGTATGACGGATGTGGTCGAGCTCGTTCGTGTGCGCGCCGCGCTCGAGAAGCAGTTTCCGGGCGACGCCAAGAAAGTCGAGCAGGCTTTAGAGTGGTTTGAGAATGTGGTGGAAGGAATCGAGGAACCGCGAAAGAAGCGCGATGCGACGCAGGTGTTCCGGTCGATGCTGAATCCTCCGCCGAAGACGCCGATTATCGGCAAGCCGAGTCCGGAAGATTTTCAGATGATGCGGCGCATGGAGAATGTGGGTCAAGAGAATATGGTCGCCTTGGAGGGACTGCTGGCGCGGATTCAGCAGACTAGAATTCCGAGCGTCGTCGCGCCGCCGCCTAAAGTCGTCGTCGGCGGGAAACCCGGGCAGATCACGCAAACGGTTACAGCTGCGGCGAAGCCGGTCGATCTCGTGGAGGCGTATAAGGTCGCGGTCGCTAATGCCGATCCGGATGACCCCAAAGCGACCGAGGAGCTGACGAAGTACGCGGCGAAAAACGGCGATCATGAGGGCACGGTCCGTTACGGCACCGAGGCTCTCAGCCGCGGCTCGACCGATCCCAATACCCGCCTCCTGCGCGGCTTGGCCTTCGAAAAGCTCGGCGACAGCGAGGCCGCCAATGCGGACGCGCGCAAGCTTTTGGAGCAGAACCCGAACAACCGCTCGGCGCTGTCGCTCTACAAGCTGACGCAGGGGAAGGCTTCCAAGATTAGCGTCGACTCCAAGAGGCCGGATTTTACCGGCGGGCAGAATGTCGGCGCCTTGGCGAAAGTCGTCGGCATCGGCGCGCAGCAAGACCCCGTGCGCGTGCTGCGGGAAGCGCAGCGGCAGGCGGCGGGCGCCGGTCCCGGCGTCGAACAAAAGGCAGCCTTGCTGCGCAAGGAAGCCTACGCGGCGCTCAAGGTCAAGGACTACCGCGCCGCGGCGAAGCATGCGCAGCGGTCCGTCGAGCTCGACCCCAACGACGCCCAGGGCTGGTATGCTCTGGCCACGGCGCAGATGCGCGGCGGCGACTATGCAGCGGCCGCCGGCGCCGCGGAGCGCGGGCTGGCGCTGGCACCCGAAAACGTGCCGCTTCTCGTCACCCGCTCCTTCGCGCTTAACCGGCAGCAGGATTACACCATGGGCTACCGCGATGCCGCCGCCGCCGTCCGCTTTCAGCCCAACAGCGCCATGGGCTACTACAACCGCGCCTATGCCGGCGCCGGCATGGGGCGGCGGCAGGAGGCGCTCGCCGATTTGCGCGCGGCCGCCGAGCTCGACGCGCGATTCCAGGAGAAGCTGCAGCGCGCGGAGGCGCTGTTTGAGGACGATGATATGATGTTCCTTTTTGCGGAAGCGATGGAGACGGCCGCCCAGCCGGCGGCGGCCGGCGGGACCGAGAGCGGGAAGGCTTTTCCGCTGTCCAAGACGGTCTTTATCCTGGCCGGACTTCTCCTGCTGGGGCTGGGCCTCTACCATATGCTTTCGCCTAAAGGGCGCGAACGCCTGACCACCCTGTTCGGCGGCTCTCCCACGGAGGACCTGGACGCCATCCCGGATTCCGGCTTCTGGCGGCGTTATGATGTGATCCGCGAGATCGCGGCGGGGGGCATGGGCATCGTCTATGAGGCGCGCGACAAGAGCCTGGACCGGCGGGTGGCGGTCAAGCGCATGCGCGACGAGATCAGCGGCGACCGGCGCGAGCGTGAACGTTTTCTTAACGAGGCGCGCATCGTCGCCGGGATGCGGCATCCCAATATCGTGGAGATCTACTCTATAGAGGAAGATGGTGACGACGCCTATCTGGTTTTTGAGTATGTCGACGGCAAGACTTTAGACGAGATTTTGACGGATAAGGGGAGCCTGTCGCGCGCCGGTTCGCTGGAGATCCTGCGCGGGGTCTGCGAGGCGTTGGAGTACTCGCATCAGCATAAGGTGATCCATCGCGACCTTAAGCCTTCTAATATCATGGTTAACTCCGAGGGTACGGCCAAGGTTATGGATTTCGGCGTCGCCCGCCGGGCGCCGGACGCGGCGGAGCATATCGAGCAGACCCATACCGTGATCGGGACCCCGCCCTATATGGCCCCCGAGCAGGAAGAAGGGATTATTCGGCCGGAATGCGATGTCTACGCGCTGGGGGTCTGCCTGTACGAGATGCTCAGCGGCGGGCGCCCGTTCCAGGGGACGCCGGGGGCCGTGCTGCTGAGCAAGCGCGAGGGGAAATACACCCCGCTGCATAAGGCGGTTGAGGGCATGCCGGAGAGCGTGAGCCGCGTCATCGACACCGCCCTCGACCCCAACCCGGACCGGCGTTACCGCCGGCCCCGGGATTTCTTCGCGGCGCTCGAAGCGGCGACGACTAGTCCTTGAAGGGGCTGGCCATCTGTTCGAAGTGGCCGTCGCCCTGCAGGTAATAGACTCCCGCTCCCCGCGTGACCTTGCGGTTGTTGGCGATCTGCCAGGTCAGGTTCATGATCATGCCGGCTACCGGCTCTTCCGTGGTGCCGACGTTTGATACGCTCGCGACCTCGACGCCCATATCGTACTTGAAGCCCCAGAGGACGTCGACCTTGACCGGGATGACGGTGACGCCGGTGAGGTAGAGGCCCTTGCCGGCCTTCTTGCCCCCGGCGGTGCGCAGGACGATATAGGTCACATCCACCACCTTCTTGCCGTAGCCGTTCTTGGCCGAGAAGCTGTAGAGGGTGCGCTCGGGCTTGGACCAGCCTTCGAGCTCGGTCCAATGCTCGGTTCCCGCGGGCACCGCATTGGCGTAGTGGGTGGTCACGTTGACGACCGGCTTGTTGCGTTCGATGAACTTCCAGATCTTCTCGGCGATGTTGATGATCTCGTTCACGTCGTCGAGGCCGGAGTCGGATGAACCGCCGGGGGTCGGCGCGGTATTGCCGTCGGGTCCTGCGCCGGGCTTGCCGTCGCCGGGCTTGACGATCGGAATGGTAACTTCGCTCAGCGGCAGGTAGGCCGCGTCGAGCTCCTCGTGAACGACCGACGCCGGGTCGATCTCCCAGTACAGCGGATCGTAGGCCTCGGCGCCTTTCGCCGCGGGCATCTCCTTGGCGCCCTTGTGCAGCGATTCGACGACGGCGCCGGCATTGATCTCGGAAAGGTCCAGCTGCGGCAAGGCCGCCCAGGCCGACGAGACTGTGAACGCGGCCGCCGCGAATGTCAGGACGAGAGTTCTCGCTTTCATTCCTACCACCTCTCTGAACGGGGGCCTGAGGAGCTTGGCCCGCGTCGTTCCAGGAATCTAGGAATAGTATAGGTGCCTAAAGTCTGACACGAGTAGTGCCAATGGGCCGCGAAGTTTCAGGGTCTATGGGCCTATATTGTTGCGGGAGCGTCCGCTGTCGCCGGCGGCCTGGCCGCGTCCGGTCAGGAGTCTTCTTCCGTCAGCTCCGCGCTTTCGAACTTGCCCTTGCCCTTCTTGGTCAGGACCTCGACCCGGTGCTTGACCTCGTCGAGGCGCGTCGTGAGCTCCTTGCTGAGCTTCACCCCGTTCTCGAACAGCGTCAGGGATTCTTCGAGGCCCTTGTCGCCGGACTCAAGATCTTCGACAATGGCCTCCAGGTCCTCAAGGGACTTCTCGAAGGGGATTTTCTCGTCTTTCTTGGACTTTGCCGTCATGACGTTCTCCTAAATGACCTCGGTCTTGATCTCTCCCCGGTGCAGCCGGACCCGGAGCCGGTCGCCGGGCTTTACTTCCGCGGCCGCGCGCACGGCTTTGCCGTCTTTGAAAGCGATCGCATAGCCGCGCGCCAGGACCTTGAGCGGGCTGAGCGCGTCGAGGCGCTCGGCGTGCCGGCGCAGCGTCTCTGCGGCCAGGCGCAAACGCTGGCGGATCGGGCCCTCGAGGCGGGCCGCGGCCTTGAGCCGCTCTTCGGCGCGGGCGACGAGCCGGCGCAGGCCGGGCGCGAGCCGGGCGGTTAGTTCGTCGATGCGCTGGACCTGCTGCTCGAAGATGCGCTCGGGGTGGCGGAGAAAAGGGGAGCGCGTCAGCCGCCGCAGGCGCTCGCTCAGGGTCTGCACCAGCAGGCCGGCGGAGCCGGTCAGCCGCTGCTCGAGCCGCGCGATCTTGTCTTCGAGGGCCGCGCGCTCGCAGACCGCGAGCTCGGCCGCGGCCGAGGGCGTCGGCGCGCGCAGGTCGGCGACAAAGTCGGCGATGGTGAAGTCGGTCTCATGTCCGACGCAGGAAATGACCGGGATGTTTGAGGCGGCGATGGCGCGCGCGACCGCCTCCTCGTTAAAGGCCCAGAGGTCCTCCAGCGAGCCGCCGCCCCGGCCGACGAGCAGGAGCTCGGTGTCGGGAAAGTGCGCGTTGAAATCCGCGATCGCCTCCGCGATCTCGGGCGCCGCCGTCGTCCCCTGGACCGTCACCGGATAGAGCCGGATATGCAGGCCGTCGAAGCGGCGGCCGAGGACCGAGAGCATGTCGCGGACCGCGGCGCCGGTGCGCGAGGTAATGATGCCGATGCGGCGCGGGAAAGGGGGCAGCGGCTTCTTGCGCTCCTCGGCGAAGAGGCCTTCCGCGGCGAGCTTCTTTTTAAGCTGCTCAAAGGCCAGCTGCAGGGCGCCGGCCGACTTCGGCCGAATTTCCCGCACGACGATCTGAAAGCTGCCGCGCGCCTCATAGAGGGTTACGCGGCCGCGCGCCAGGACTTCGAGGCCCTGCTCAAGCTCGAACTTGATGCGGGCGGCGTCGCCGCGAAAGAGCGCCGCGGAGATCTGCGCTCCCGCGTCCTTGAGCGTGAAATAGACGTGGCCGGAGGGCGCCGCTTTTGCGTTCGAGATCTCGCCCTGGACCCAGACGTCGCCGAAGTCGCGTTCAAGACCCGCCTTGACGAGACGGTTGAGCTCGGTGATGGAGAGGGCGTCGGGGAGCGCCTCGACGCTCATGCCTTGCCGAGGTCCGCGAGGCGCTTCTTGATGCGCGCCTCGTCGCCTTGGCCGTCGGGCATGTAGAAGCGGACGGGCCGGGGCATGTAATCCTGTTCGACATGGTGGCCGGGGAAGTCGTGGGCGTATTTGTAGCCCTTGCCGTGGCCGCGCGATTTGGCGTCGAGGTTGGCGTCGCGCAGGTGCAGCGGCACCTCGCGATCGGGGCCGCTGCGGACCTCCTCGAGCGCCGCGTCGACGGCGAGATACGCCGCGTTGGACTTCTGCGCCGTCGCGATAAAGGTGACCGCCTGCGCCAGCGGGATGCGCGCCTCGGGCATGCCGAGAAATTCCACCGCCTGGAAGGCGGCCGTGGCGACGAGCAGCGCCCGGAAGTCCGCGTTGCCCACGTCTTCGGCGGCGCAGATCAGCACGCGGCGGGCGATGAAGCGGGGATCCTCGCCGGCGGCGAGCATCTTGGCCATCCAGTACAGCGCGGCGTCGGGATCGGAGCCCCGCATCGACTTGATGAAGGCGGAGATGTGGTCGTAGTGGTCGTCGGACTTCTTGTCGTAGCGAACCGCCCGGTGCTGGATCGACTCCTCGGCCACTTCCAGCGTAATGACGCGCTTGCGCTTCTTCATGGTGATCGGCGTCGAGAGCGCGGCGAGCTCCACCGCGTTGAGCAGGCGGCGGGCGTCGCCGCCGGAGAGGCGGAGCAGGTGCGCCCGCGCCTCCGGCGTCAGTTCGAGCTGTTTTTTGGCGAGGCCCGTCTCCGCATCGTTTAGCGTGTTCTCGATAATGCCGTCGAGTTCCGCCTCCGATAAGGGATGAAACTCGAAAGATGTGGAGCGCGACAGCAGCGCCGCGTTGACGTAGAACGACGGGTTCTCGGTCGTCAGGCCGATCATGATGATATGGCCGCGCTCGACCGACGGCAGCAGCACATCCTGCTGGGTGCGGTTGAAATGGTGGATCTCGTCGACCAGCAGCAGGGTTTTGCGCCCGTGCTGGGCGCGCATGAACTTGGCGGTTTCCAGGACCTTTTTGAGGTCCGGAACTCCGGCGGTTACGGCGTTGATCTCCACCACCTTGGCGCCGTCCCGGTCGATGCGCGAGGCGATCAGCCGCGCCAGGGCGGTTTTGCCGGTGCCGGGCGGGCCGAAAAATATGGCCGATGTTACGCGATTGGCCTCGATAAGCCGCCGCAGCATTTTGCCGCGCCCCAGCAGGTGCTTCTGGCCGACGAAGCCGTCGAGCGACGCCGGCGCCATACGGGCGGCCAGGGGGCGGGTTTCGGGAGCGGCTTCGGTAGGGAAGAGCTCGGTCACCGCTACTCTGCGTTTACGTTCTTTTCCAGGTCGATGATCATGCTCGCGACCTTGTCGCCTTCGATCTTGTCGAAGTCCTCCATCCGGGACTTCAGCTTTTGGTATTCGGCGGCGATTTCCATCGCCGTCAGGATGGCGAGCTTGGAGGAGTCGACGATCTTGGACTCTTTGGCGATCTCCCGCATCCGCTCATCGACCAGGCGGGCTATCGCTCCGACTTCGAGCGGGGACAAGCCCTCCATTTCGACGGTAAATTTGCGGTTGTAGATCTCGATCTCGATTTTATCGTTGAGCATGGCTAGTCGATGAACTCGAATACCTTGTCCAGTTTGGCAAGCATCCTCTCAATGCGTGCGCGCATCTTCTCCTGCCGGCTGCTGAGCGACTTGAAGCGCCGGAAGTGCATCTCAAGGCGGATCTTCTCGTCGGACAGCTCGTGCAGGTCCGCCCGCAGCTTGCCGTTCTCCTGCTTCAGCTTCCCGATGTCCTGCGTCGCCTTCTTGACCAGCTTCTCCAGCTTGCCGAAGCGCTGAGCACGGTTCATCCCCGCAGCTCCGCGCCGAGCAGCCGGGCGAGGGCGGCCAGCAGGGTCTCGACGTGCGTCTGGATCTCCTCGTCGCGCAAAGTCCGGTCGGGGTGGGAGAAAGTCAGGCGGATGGTCAGGCTCTTGCGGCCGGCGGGCACGCCTTCGCCGGTGAACAGGTCGATAAGGACGATGCGGCCGAGCCCGGCGCCGCCGTGGTCGCGCAGCGCTTGCTCCACCCGGGCGTACTCGACCCCGGCGTCGACCAGAATGGAGATGTCGCGTGAGGATGAGGGAAAAGCGGAGAACGGCTTGAACTTCATGGCCGGCGCGGCGGCGGGTTCCCGGGCTGCGGCCGCCGCCTTCTTGACGGCGTTCGCATCGAGCGGGGCGGCGGCTGCGGGAAGGTCGGCCATGGCGTCAAGTTCCAGCTCGAAAGCCGCGACCGCTCGTCCCTCGAGATCCCAGTTTTTCAGCAGGGTCGGATGCAGCAGGCCGAAGCGCCCGACTCGCCGCTCGCCGCGGAAAATGTCGAGGCAGGCTTTCGGGTGATGGATGCCGTTCTCGCTGTCCGGCGCGCGGAGCCCGGCGCCGCTGCCGGCGAGCAGCGCCGCGACGACGCCTTTGACTTCGAAGAAGTCGGGTTCGGTCCGGGTTGAAGCCCAATGGGCTGTCGAGGTCGCCGGTCCGGCCAGGATGCCGGCCAGGTGCGTGCGCTCCGCGACGGTTCCGTCTTCTTGGCGGTAGACGCGGCCGAGCTCAAAGAGGCGCAGCCCATCGGCGCCGCGGTTGAAGTTCAGGGCGGCGCTGCGCAGCAGGCCGGGCAGCAAGGCGCCGCGCAGGTACTGCCAATCCTGGGAAATGGGGTTGCGCAGCCGGGGGCGGTCTTCCGCCGCGCCGCCGCCGCGCCGCAGCTCAGCGGCGGAAAGAAAATCGTAGCAGTAGGCCTCATAGAAGCCCAGGCCGACCAGAAGTTCGCGGCGGGAGTCCGCGAGCGCGGACAGCGGCAGGGACTCCAGCTTGGGCAGCCGGACGGGACCCGCATCGTTGGGGACGGCGCCGTAGCCGAGGTGGCGGCCGATCTCCTCGGCCAGGTCCCAGGCGGTCTCCAGGTCCAGGCGGTGGGACGGAGGGTAGACGGTGAGGGTCTCGCCGTTATCGGCCATGTCCTCGCTTAGGGCTTTAAGCACCGCGGTGATCCGCTCCGGCGGATAGTCGGCGCCGAGAATAGCGTTGATGCGCGCGGCCGAGATTTCGATCCCGGCGGGCGCCGGCGGCGCGGGCCGGGTGTCCGCAACAGCGCCGGCGCGTCCTCCAGCGAGCTCGATGATAAGCGCCGCTGCCCGTTCGGCCGCCGCGGGGATGCCGGCGATATCGGTGCCGCGCTCGAAGCGGTAGGAGGAATCGGTGCGCAGGTTCAGCCGTTTGGCGCCGCGGCGGATCCGGCCGGGATGAAAGTGCGCGCATTCGATGAAGATTCGAGTTGTCCCGGCCGTGACGCTGGTTTCCTCGCCGCCGATAATTCCGGCGACCGCCACCGGGCGCGAGGCGTCGGCGATGACGAGGTCGGAGGGCGTTAGCGCATGCTCCAGGCCGTCGAGCGCCAGAATCTTCTCATCCGGGCGCGCGTCGCGCACCCGGATGCGGGCGCCGTCGATCTTGTCGGCGTCAAAGGCATGCAGCGGCTGTCCCGTCTCCAGGAGGACGTAGTTGGTAACGTCGACGATATTATTGATCGGCCGCAGGCCCACGGCGCGCAGCCGTTCAGCGAGCCAGGGCGGCGACGGGGCGACGCGGATGCCTTCGATAATCCGGCCGTGGTAGCGCGCGCACTGGGCGGCGTCGTCTATGGTGATCGGAAACGACGCGCCGCCGCCCTCCGGCAGGCCGCCCTTGGGGGGGAGCGGCGGCGTGACGGCGAGGTTGAAATGCACGGCGAGCTCCCGGGCCAGGCCGATATGGGACAGGCAGTCGGGGCGATTGGGCGTGATGTCCACGTCAAGGACGGCGTCGGGCTCGCCCAGCGCCTGCGCGAAATCCGCGCCGAGCTCGCTGTCCGGCGGCAGGACAAGGATGCCGCTGTCGGCGCCGTCTTTTTCCGGCAGGTTGAGCTCCTTGGACGAGCAGATCATGCCGTGCGAGACCGCGCCGCGAATTTTGGACTTCTTGATCTTGAGGTCGCCGGCGAGACGAGCGCCGATCTTGGCGAAGGGGATGCGCTGTCCCTCCGCCACGTTGGGCGCGCCGCAAACGACGGAAAATGTCTCCTCTCCGTCCGAGACCTGGCACACCTTCAGGCGGTCGGCGTCGGGATGCTTCTCGACCTTGAGGACTTCGCCGACCACGACGCCCTTGAAGTCCGGGCCGAGATGTGCGATCTCGGCGACCTCGAAGCCGATCTTCAGGAGATGGCGGGCGAGCTCATCGGCCGGCATCTCGAGCGGGATGCGCTCCTTGAGCCAGTTGTAGGAAATCTTCATCCGAACTGCTCCAGAAAGCGGACGTCGTTCTCATAGAACATGCGGATGTCCGGGATGCCGAGGCGCAGCATCGCCGGGCGCTCCACGCCCACGCCGAACGCGAATCCCGAGTATGTTTCCGGATCGAGGCCGACGCCGGAGAGGACCTTCGGGTTGACGAGGCCGGCGCCGAGCATCTCCATCCAGCCTTCCTGCTTGCAGGCCGAGCAGCCGGTGCCCGCGCACAGCAGGCAGAGTACGTCGACTTCAACCGAGGGCTCGGTAAAGGGGAAGTAGGACGGCCGCAGGCGTGATTTGGTTCGCGGTCCGAACAGGTTCTTGACGAAGGTGTCGAGGGTCCCCTTCAGGTCCGCCATGGTTACGTTCTGATCGACGTAGAGCCCTTCGATCTGATGGAAGACGGCCGAGTGGCTGGCGTCGACCGCCTCGTGACGGAAGACCCGGCCGGGCGCCATGATGCGGACAGGGGGGCGGTGCTTTTCCAGGTAGCGGATCTGCACCGGGCTGGTGTGGGTGCGCATCAGCAGCGGCGTCTCGCCCGCTTCCCGTTCCAGATAAAAAGTGTCCTGCATGTCCCGCGCGGAATGATCGGCGGGGATATTCAGGGCTTCGAAGTTGTAGTACTCGGTCTCAACCAGCGGGCCGTCGGCGAGGGTGAAGCCCATGCGGGCGAGGATGTCCGTCATTTCCCGGAGGGTGCGGGTAAGCGGATGGACGCGGCCGCGCGCAAACGGGCGGGCGGGGAGCGTCAGATCGATGCGGGTGTCGGCGATGCGGCTTTCGGTCGCGGCGCGCTCGAGCTCGGAGCGGCGCAGCTCAAGGGCTTCCTGCAGCGCGTTTTTGAGCTTGTTGGCTTCGGGTCCGCGGCGGCGGCGTTCGTCGAGCGGCAGGTCCTTGAGCCCCTTGAGGAGCAGGGTCAGCGCACCCTTGCGTCCGAGCTGCTCAAGGCGAACAGCCTCCAGTTGATCGAGGGAGCCGGCGGCGGATACGGCGTCAAGGGCGGAGCCGGAAACGCTCCGCCATCTCTGCTCCCAGTCGTCGCCAGATAAATGCGCCATGGAACCCGTTGGTGACGGCGCCGTCCTGCGCGGGTTAGGCCGGCTTGACGATCGAGACGATCTTCTTGAAAGAGCCGGTGTCCCGCAGGGCGATCTCCGCCAGCATCTTTCGGTTTAGGCGGAGGTCGGCTTTCTTCAGTCCGGCGATGAGCTTGCTGTAGGTCAGGCCTTCCTCGCGGCAGGCGGCGTTGAGCCGGCTGATCCAAAGCCTGCGGAAATTCCCCTTCCTGTCCTTGCGCCCGGTATAGGCGCGGTCAAGGGATTTTTCCACATGCTGGAGCACCTGCCGGTACTTCTTGCTCTTGCCGGCATAGGCGCCCTTCGCCAGTTTAAAGTACTTCTTCTTGCGCGTTCTTCTGGTGGTTGCGGCTTTAATTCTCATGATTTAACCGTAAGGTAAATAGCGGCGGGAAACCGTAGCGGTATCAGTAGCATTGAGCAGGCCAGCCTTCCGCAGTCGTCGGATGCGCTTGGTCTTTGCCGGCGTCAGCAGATGACGCTTGCCTTGCTTCTTGTACTTCACTTTACCGGACGGGAGCTTATTGAAGCGCTTTTTCGCGCCGCTGTGGGTTTTAAGTTTCGGCATAAAATGTCTCCTTCTCTCCTGCCGCTAGCGTTTCGGCGCCAGCGTCATCGACATGCGGTTGCGGTCCTTCGCCGGCCGCGACTCGATAATCGCGAGTTCGGCGAGGTGTTCGGCGACGGACTCGAGCAGCTTGAGCCCGATGTCCACATGCTTGTTCTGCCGGCCGCGGAACAATACCGTGAACCGCACTTTGTCGTTATCCTTCAAAAATCCTTTTGCGTGCCTGAGCTTGACCTCGAGGTCGTGCATCCCGATCGTCGGGCCGAAGCGCACCTCTTTGAGGGAGCCCGCCTTCTGATGCTTGCGCGATTCACGGGCTTTCTTATCCTGCTCGTACTTGAACTTCGAGTAGGCCAAAATCTTGCAGACGGGAGGCTTTCCGTTCGGGGCGACCTCCACCAGGTCCAGGCTTTTCGCGCTCGCCAGCTTCAGCGCTTCCGCGAGCGGCTTGATCCCCAGCTGATTGCCGTCGGAATCGATCAGGCGAACCTGCGCGGCGCGAATATCGTTATTGATCCGGTTTTTGTTCTTGGCCGGAGTCTGGAAAAGCTTCTTCCCTCTTTTAGGATATGGCATACAGTCAGATAATATATTAATTTACGTCGAAAACGTCAACAATTAACGGAGTTCAGACGCCGGCGCGCTTTTTGCCCCGGCGTTCGAGGCCCAGCAGCTCAAGGACCTTGCTGATGAAGACGTCTTTGGAAAAGGGCTTCAAAATAAAGGCCCGGGCGCCCTTTTCCACCGCGCTTTTGGCCGCCTCTTGATGGCCGCTGACGATAAGCACGGTGGCCTGCCGGTCCTCAGGCATCCGCTGCATGCGCTCCATGACATCAAAGCCGCTCATGCCCGGCATCATAAGATCGAGGATCAGCAGGTCGTAAGGCGTCTGCGACAGGAGCTCGAGGGCGTGCTTGCCCTGGTCGGTTGTGGTGAGAATGAGATTGTCCGAGAAATTCGCCAGAAACAGGCGGATGATCTCGATGATGTCCTCGTTATCTTCGCAGATGAGAACTTTCTTTTTGTCGATCCGGCGCTGCTGCTCGACGATGACCTGGGAGGCGCTCGCCGCCGACAGCGGCAGGGCGACGTAAGCCGTGGTGCCGCTGCCGACGCCCTCCGATTCGAGCCACACGCGCCCCCCGTGGAGCTCGACGGTCTGCCGGGCGAGGGCGAGCCCGAGACCCAGCCCGGAAACCTCGCGCGTAAGATCGGTGTCCGTGTGATAGAAGCCTTCGAACAGGCGCGGCAGCGATTCCGGAGGTATGCCGCGGCCTTCATCGACGATCTTGACCCAGGCCTCCTTGCCGCCGTGGACTTCCAGCGCGACCTGAATGCGGCTGTCTTCGGGGCTGAACTTCACGGCGTTGCTCAGCAGGTTCAGGAATACCTCTTTGAGCTGCGCTGCGTCGGCGAGGATCCAGATCGGCTCAGCGGGGAGGCGGCGTTCGATCGCCGCGCCGTGCCGGTGGTCCCCCTCGATTACGCCGGACAGCACTTCGTTGATAAAGGCGCCGAGATCGGTCGGGTGCAGAACGGCCTGCTGGTGTCCCTGCGAGGCGTCCTTGAAGGCCAGCAGGCGGTTGAGCATCTCCAGCAGCTTGGTTCCCCGACGGCCGATCGCTTCCACGGCGCTCTTCTGCGGCGGATTGATCTCGCCGAGATCGCCGTCTTCCAGGGATTTCGCGTAGCCAAGGATAACGGCCAGGGGGGTGCGCAGCTCATGGCTTACGCTGGCGATGAACTCGTCCTTCATCCGGTTGACCTGGCGCAGTTCGGCGTTTTCTCCCTGCAGCGCCTGCATCTCCATCGCTCGGCGCATGAGCCGGTCGAAGTCGATGGCGTTAAGGTCGGAGCGCACGAGGTGGTCGATGGCGCCGCGGCGGATGGCGTCGACCGCTATCTTTTCGTTGCCTTTGTTCGCCGTCATGATGACGGCGACCTTGGGGTGCCGCTGGCGGATTTGCTCGAGCAGCTTGATCCCGTCCATGTCCGGCAGGTGGAAATCGAGGAAGGCGGCGTCGAACATCGACTCGCGCAGGGCGGCCAGCGCCGAATCGGCGTCGTAGGCGGAGGCCGGGCGAATCTCCCAGGCGGAGACCTCGGCGAAGCGGCGCCTGAGAAGCTCGTGGTCTTCCTTATCGCTGTCGATGATGAGAACGCGAAGTCGGGGCTGCGGCATCGCGGGATTGTACACTTTGGGGCGTCCGGGGGCAACGCGTTGCTTTCAAACCCAGATTTAGTTATCCTATGAAAGTCGACGGATTCCCTCTTGCTGTCTCCCTAGAATATGACGAAATCAGAAGCCAGGCATAGCGATATTAAGCATGTTTTGTTCGAGGCCGAGCCGATTCAGCGGCGCGTATGCGAGCTGGGGGAGCAGATCTCACGGGACTATAAAGGCAAGGATCTGGTTCTGGTGGGCATCCTGAAGGGCTGCGTCCCCTTCCTTTCGGATTTGATGCGCCGGATCGATTTGGATTTCGCCGTCGATTTCATGTCCGCCTGCTCCTATGAGGGAGAATCGACCACGGGCGTCGTCCGGCTGCTGCTGGACCTGCGGCGAAGCGTGCAGGACAAAGACGTGCTCATCATTGAGGATATCGTGGATACCGGGCTGACGCTGAAGTACCTGCAGGAAAATCTGCGCACGCGCACCCCCCGGTCGTTGGAGATTTGCACCATGCTGGACAAACCGGATTGCCGCATGGTGCCGGCGCGGCCGAAGTACGTCGGCTTCGAGATCCCGAACGAGTTCGTCGTGGGCTACGGTCTCGATTACTACGAAATTTACCGCAACCTGCCCTATATCGGCGTGCTGAAGGATGAAGCGATCGCCAGGAGAAAGACCGCCGCATGAACCCCGGCAAAAAGAACATCAAGCAGCTGATCGTATGGATGGCGGCGTTTATGCTCCTCCTGGTCCTCTTTCAGAACCTGAAGGTGGTGCAGGAAGAAGCGGAAGTCCCCTATTCCACATTTAAGGAGCAGCTGGCGGCGGGGCGGATCATTGAAGTGACCATGCGTCCGGACCTGCTGCGCGGCAAGATGCAGGGCAAAGACGGGAAGACGGAATCCTTCCGCGCCTACCCGCTGCCGGATCCCGATTTGGTCAAGGAGATGGGAGCCCAGAAGGTACTGCTCTATAAGGGCGAGCCGGACCGCGGCTGGGTGACGGCCGTGCTGCTCAATATCGGCTGGGTCATTCTATTTTTCGGGCTGTGGTGGTTTTTCGTTATCCGCCAGGTGCAGATGGGCGGCAAGCAGGCGATGTCGTTCGGCCGCTCGAAAGCGAAGCGGCAGGGCAAGGACGACAAAACGAAAAAGACCAAGTTCGCCGACGTCGCCGGCTGCGATGAGGCGAAAGAGGAGCTCATGGAGGTCGTGGAGTTCCTCAAGTACCCCGAGAAGTTCCAGAAGCTGGGGGGCAAGGTTCCCAAGGGGCTGCTGCTCTACGGCCAGCCGGGCACCGGCAAGACCCTGCTGGCCCGCGCCGTCGCCGGCGAGGCGAGCGTCCCGTTCTTTTCCGCTTCCGGCTCGGAGTTCGTCGAGATGTTCGTCGGCGTAGGCGCCTCGCGCGTGCGCGATCTTTTCGACCAGGCCAAAAAAGCGGCGCCGGCGGTGGTGTTTATCGATGAGCTGGACGCCGTGGGGCGCGCGCGCTTCGCGGGCATCGGCGGCGGACACGACGAGCGCGAGCAGACGCTCAACCAAATTCTAGTCGAGCTCGACGGCTTCGAGAACAAGGGGGGGGTGATCCTCATCGCCGCGACCAACCGCCCGGATGTCCTCGACCCGGCGCTGCTGCGCCCCGGCCGCTTCGACCGCCACGTTAATGTGCCCAATCCTGATCGGCGCGGGCGCGAGGAGATCCTTAAAGTCCACGCCAAAGAAGTCAAGCTCGGCAAGGAGGTCGACCTGGAGGTTATCGCCAAGCGCACGCCCGGCTTTGTGGGGGCCGATCTGGCGAATATCATCAATGAGTCGGCGCTGTTGGCCGCGCGGCGCGACAAGAAGGAGGTCTCGATGGAGGAAGTCGAGGAGGCTACCGAGCGGGTGATGGCCGGTCCGCAGCGCAAGAGCCGCCTGATCAGTGATCATGAAAAGCGGGTGGTGGCCTATCACGAGAGCGGCCATACCTTGGTCGCCAAGCTGCTGCCGGGGACCGACCCGGTCCATAAGGTGTCCATTATTTCGCGCGGTCCGGCGCTCGGCTATACGCTGCAGCTGCCCGAAGATGACCGCTACCTGACGACGAAGTCCGAGATTCTCAACCGTCTGACCGTGCTGCTCGGCGGGCGCTGCGCCGAAGAGATAGAGTTTAACGAGATCACAACCGGCGCGTCCGATGACCTCAATAAGGCGACGGCGTTCGCTACCAAGATGGTCATGGAATTCGGGATGAGCGAGAAGATGGGGCCGATGACCTACCGCAAGCAGGATGGGGAGGTATTCCTCGGACGTGATATTTCCCGCGGGCAGGGCTATTCCGAGAATACCGCGAAGGATATTGACGCCGAGGTCCAGCGCATCCTCGGCGACGCGCTTAAGCGCGCCCGTGCGGTGCTCAAGAAGAATAAGACGGTGCTCGATAAGCTGGCCGCGCGCCTGATCGAAAAGGAAGTCATCGGAGCTGAAGAGCTGACCCTTATCGTCGCAGGTGCCGCGGCCTGATATCCCGCATGTCCACTCAGCCGGCGCCCGGCGCGCGCATCGAATCCCTTCCCGTCCGCGGCGCGCATCGCCCCCTGATCATGGGGATTCTGAACGTTACCGCGGATTCATTTTATGCGGCGAGCCGCCGTGCCGGTCCGGCCGCCGCCGTCGAGGCGGGACGGCGGATGGCGGAGGAGGGCGCGGATATCATCGACATCGGCGGCGAATCCACCCGCCCCGGCGCGCATCCGGTCACCGCGCAAGAGGAGCTGCTCCGGGTGCTGCCGGTTATTGAGGCTCTCGCGGCCGCGGTCCGCGTCCCGCTGTCCATCGACACCAGCAAGGCGGCGGTCGCCGAGCGGGCGCTTGACTCCGGAGCGACCATGCTCAACGATGTCCTCGCGCTGCGCGGCGCCGGCATGCCGGCGGTCGCGGTACGCTACCCCCGCGTCGTACTCATGCATATGCTCGGCAGCGGCCCGCAGACGATGCAGGACGCTCCCCGCTATGGTGATGTGGTGGGCGATATCGCCGATTTCTTCACCCAGCGGCTCGCGGCTTTCCGCGCCTCCGGGGGGGAACCCGAGCGCGTATGGCTCGACCCGGGCATCGGTTTCGGCAAGAACGTCGAGCATAACCTTGAAATCCTGGCGCGGCTGAGCGAGTTCCGGCGTCTGGGGCGGCCGCTCCTCATCGGCGCGTCGAGAAAATCCTTTATCGGCAAGGTCCTTGGTTCCGCGGACGCGCCCGCGCCCGCGGAGCAGCGGCTCGCGGGTTCGCTGGCCGCCGCCTGCCGGGCGGCGGAGGCCGGCGCGGCCTGCGTGCGCGTGCACGACGTCGCCGAGACGCGGCACGCGCTGGAGATTTGGGCGCGGACCGGGAGCCGCGGATGAGCCCGCTGTTCGGCACCGACGGCGTTCGCGGTATTCCGGGCCGGCCGCCGTTGACGCCGGCCGAGGTGCGCCGGCTGGGGCGCGCGGCCGGAGAGGTCTTTTTACGCGCGCGCCGCCGCGTTAACGGGACGCCGCCTTATGTGCTGATGGGGCGTGATACCCGCGATTCGGGTCCGGCGCTGGGCCGCGCTCTCGCGCAAGGCTTCGCCGCCGCCGGCTGCGTGACGCGGGATCTCGGCGTCATCCCGACGCCGGGCGTATCCTATCTCGCCGCCCGCCGCGGCGCGCTCTGCGGTGTTGTGATTTCGGCGAGCCATAACCCCCCGGAGTTTAACGGGATCAAATTTTTCTCCGGCGACGGCTTTAAGCTTCCGGTTCAGCTCGAGCGCCGCATCGAATCCGCCTTCCGCGCCGGCCCGGCGCTGCGCGCCAAGCCGCTCGGCCGCATGTTCTCGCGTGATGCGGACGGGATGAGCGACTATCTCGATTTTCTGCGCAGCACGTTTCCGCCGACGCTGGGGCTTGCGGGACGGCGCATCGTCGTGGACGCGTCCAACGGCGCGGCTGCGGCGATTGCGCCGGGCCTGCTGCGCGGGCTCGGCGCCGAAGTGTTCGCCATCGGCTGCGCTCCCGACGGCGCCAATATCAACAAGGGCTGCGGGGCGCTGGCGACCGAACGTATGCGCCGCGCGGTCGTGCGGCGCAAGGCCGATGCCGGCGTGGCGCTTGACGGCGACGCGGACCGCGCGGTCTTTGCCGATGAAAAAGGGCGGCTGCTCGACGGCGACGCGCTGATCGCGCTGGCGGCGCTGACGCTCGAGCGGCAGGGGCTGCTGCGCGGGGGGAAGGTCGCGCTCACCGTGATGTCCAATCTGGGGCTGATCAATTTCCTCGCTTCCCGCGGCATCGGCACCGTTCAGGTGCCGGTGGGCGACCGCAACGTAACCGATGCGATCATGGCGGAAGGGCTGTCGCTGGGCGGTGAGAACTCCGGCCATATCGTGTACCGCCGCTTGGCGCCGACCGGGGACGGGCTGCTGACCGCGCTGCAGACGCTCGCGGCGTGGCTGGAGTCGGGGCGCCGCATCAGCGCGGTGCGGACGCTCTACCGCGTCTACCCGCAGATTCTTAAGAATATCCGCATCGACCGCCGCGTGCCGCTGGCGGGCCTGAACCATTTTCAGCGCGCGCTGCGCGCGTGTGAGAAGAAGCTCGGCTCCGGAGGGCGCGTGTTTGTGCGCTACTCGGGGACCGAGCCCCTGCTGCGCATCCTCGTTGAAGGACGCGCCCCGGGTATGATAAAAGAGATTGCCGACGAACTGTCCCGGGTATTCCTGGAGGAAGTCGAGGCGAAGCTCGCGAAAGGAGTCTAGAATGAACGCCAAATTGGGAGTCAATATCGATCACATCGCGACGTTAAGGCAGGCGCGCCGGGCCGTCGACCCGGATCCGGTGGTGGCGGCGCGTGTGGCGCGTACGTCCGGCGCCGACATGATCGTCGCTCACCTGCGCCAGGACCGGCGGCATATCCAGGAAAAGGACCTTATTGCGCTGCGCAAGCTGTATAAGACGGGCCTGCATATGGAGCTGGCCAATGTCCCCGAGATGATCAAGGTGGGGCTTCAGATCAAGCCGGATACGATCTGCATCGTCCCTGAGAATCCGCGGGAAGTAACGACGGAGGGCGGGCTCAAGTTCTCCGGCGCGAGGTCCAAGGAGCTCGAAAAGACCATCCGCCGCTTGAAAAATGCCGGCATCGGCGTCGGCCTGTTCGTCGATCCGGATGCGATCAGCGTGCGGACGGCGCACAACCTGGGCGCCGACGCCGTCGAGCTGTGCACTTCCGCCTACGCGGAGACGATCGGCAAGCACAAGCAGATCATGGAGCTGGAGCGCCTGGAGCTGGCGGCATACCTCGGGCATGAGCTGAAGCTGGAGCTGCATGCCGGGCACGGCCTGGACTACACGAATGTGGGGGCGGTCGCCGCGATTCCGCATATGCGCTACCTCAATATCGGCTTCTCGATCGTGGCGCGGGCGCTCTTTACCGGCCTTAAGCCCGCCGTCGCCGAGATGAAGAAGCTTATCGTCTCCGCGCGCGGTTAGCGGGAGTCCGCCGGCATGTGCGGAATCATCGGCTATATCGGCCCGCGTGACGTAACTCCCGTGCTGATGCACGGGCTGCGCCGCCTCGAGTATCGGGGCTATGATTCCGCCGGCATCTGCGTCGTCGACAATGAGAAATCGCTGCGCATCGTCCGCGCGGTGGGCAAGATCGCCGAGCTGCAGTTCCGCCTGCAGGGCAAGGAGCCGCGAGGGAGCGCCGGCATCGGGCACTCCCGGTGGGCCACCCACGGCGCGCCGTCGGAAGTGAACGCTCATCCGCACGCCGACTGCACCGGGCAGGTCGTTGTCATCCACAACGGGATCATCGAGAACTACCGGGAGCTGAAGGAAAAGCTCACCCGCGCCGGCCACCACTACGCCTCCGAGACGGATACCGAGATCCTGGCCCATCTCGTCGAAGACAAGCTCCGGAAGCTGCGGCGGCGGATCAAGGACAAGCAGCGCCGTTTCATTGAGGCGACGCGCAGCGCGCTGCGGGAAGTCGAGGGCGCGTACGCCATCGCGGCGATCTGGGCGGAGCTCCCGGATACGCTGATCGCGGCTAAAACCTCGTCACCGCTGGTCATCGGCCGCGGCAAGGGGGAGATGTTTCTTGCCTCCGATGTCCCCGCCTTTATGAAGTATTCTCGTGAGGCTTATTTTCTCGATGACGGTGAGATGGCGATTCTCGAGCGCGGCGGCGCGGAGATCCGCCGGCTTCGTTCAGGCCGCCGGCATACGCCGAAGTTTATAAAGATCGACTGGGACCGGGGGCGGGCCGAGAAATCGGGCTTCAAGCACTTCATGCTTAAGGAGATCTACGAGCAGCCCCAGGCCGTTTCCGATACCATCCGGCAGCGCCTCTATCCGGTGGGCGTCCGTTCGCTCAAGCGCGAGACCGGCATGTCGGCCGCCGCGATCAGGAAGATTGAACGGGTGCAGTTCCTCGCCTGCGGTACGGCGAACCATGCGGGCATGATCGGCACCTATTTTATCGAGCACTTCGCCAAAATCCCGGCCGAGGCCGAGCTCGCTTCGGAGTTCCGCTATCGGGAGCCGGTGCTTGACGAGCGGACCTTGGTCGTCGCGATCAGCCAGTCGGGAGAGACCGCCGATACGCTGGCCGCGGTACGGCTCGCCCGGCGCCGGGGCGCCAAGATATTATCGATCTGCAACTGCGTCGGCTCGGCGTTGACCCGCACCGCCGACTTTAATCTCCATACCCATTGCGGGCCGGAATACGGCGTGGCTTCGACCAAGGCCTTCGTCGGTCAGCTGACCGCGATCGCCATTCTGACGCTGCATTTGGGCATCGCCAAGCGCACCATGGACGATCAGCGCGGCCGCGCCCTGATCCGCGGGCTCCGGCATTTGCCGGAGATGATCCATAAAACCCTCAAGCTCGATCGGCAGATCCTCGCCCTCGCAAAGAAGCTCAAGAAGAAGAAGCAGTTCCTGTTTATCGGCCGCCACGTCGACTACCCGTTGGCGTTGGAGGGGGCGCTCAAGCTTAAGGAGATCTCCTACCTTCACGCCGAAGGCTACGCCGCCGGTGAGATGAAGCATGGCCCCATCGCCCTCATCGACCAGGATATACCGGTGATCGCCATCGCCACCGAATCCCGCATCTTCGAAAAGACCTTCTCGAATATCGAGGAGGCCAAGGCCCGCGGAGCGATGGTGATCGCGATCGCCTCGGAAGGGGAGCGGCGCCTGCGGGGCAAAGCCGACTACGTGCTCTCCGTACCCAAGGTGGACGAGTACCTGAGCCCGTTGGTCAGCGCCGTGCCGCTGCAGCTGCTCGCCTACCACATATCAAACCAGCTGGGATTGGACGTGGACCAGCCCCGCAATCTCGCCAAAAGCGTGACGGTCGAATGAGCGCCCGGACGCGCTTCCCGTCGCTCGGCATCGATATTGTTGAAATCGACCGGGTGGCGCAGCTGGCGAAGAACAGCAAGCGCTTCCTGACGCGGGTCTTCTCAAAGGATGAGATTCGCTACTGCCATGACAAGAAGAAGAAGTGGCAGCACTTCGCGGTGCGCTTCGCGGCCAAGGAGGCGATCTGGAAGGCCGTCGGCCAGGCCGGTCTGAACCTGAAGGATATCGCCATTCGCCGCGGCCCGAGCGGGCGGCCCAGCGTCGTCCTGGAGGGACGTGCCGCGCCTTTTATCCAGGTGTCTCTGACGCATACGGAAAAGTACGCCGCCGCGGTCGCGGTTTACATGCGGCATATGACTCTGCCCAATGCCCCGGCGCGAAAGCCGACGAAGAATAAGAAGCGGGCATGAAGTTTTCGCTTAAGACGCTTAAGACATGGCTGCCGGCGCGCCGCCGTGAGGCGCATAAGGGCGATTTCGGCCGCCTGCTCATCGTCGCCGGGTCCCGGGGGATGAGCGGCGCCGCGATCCTGGCGGCGCGGGCGGCGCTCCGTGCGGGCTGCGGCTTGACCACCTTGGCGCTGCCCGAGAGCCAGCAGCCGATAGCGGCGGCGGCGGTGCCGGAGGCTATGACTTTGCCGCTGCCTGAAACCGCGGCCGGAACGCTGCGCCGCGACGCCGTCAGTTCGCTCATGAGCGCGCACGAGAAGCACAAGTTTACGGCGCTCGCTCTGGGGCCCGGGCTGACGACGCATACCGAAACGGCCCGTGCCGTTGTCGGTATTCTCGGTAGCCTCCACGTTCCTGCGGTGATCGACGCCGACGCTCTCAATATCCTCGCCATTGAATCGCGGGCGGAGGTGGAGAAGCTGTGCCATCGCCGCACCGCGCCGTGCGTGCTGACCCCCCACCCGGGCGAGGCCGCGCGATTGCTGCGTGAGAAGTTCGGGAGCGGCGCCAAGGAGCGGGAAAGCGCGGCCCGCCGGCTGGTCGAGGAATGCGGCGGCGTCTGTCTGCTTAAGGGCCGCGACAGCGTGATCGCCGACGGCGAGCGTGTATGGATAAACCCCACCGGCAATCCGGGCTTGGCCAAGGGCGGCTCGGGCGATGTGCTGACCGGAGTGATCGCCGCAATTTGGGCCCAGCGGCTGCGCGTCGACGCGCGGGACCGGGGCTTTGAGGCCGCGGCTTTGGGCGCCTGGCTGCACGGCTTCGCCGCCGACTGTGCGGTCAGGGAAAAGACGACCCGCTGCCTGCTGTCCACCGATGTGATCGAAGCTCTGCCCCGCGCCTTCAAGAAGCTCGGGGCTTAGAGGCTCTCCGCCAATACTTCGGCGATAACCCGGTTGCCTGCCGCTGAGTAGTGCTTCTGCGGAGTGAAAAGAGAATCCAGGGAAGTGCTTTCGGATCGGCGCAGCAGTTTTTCGGTAGGGTCAATGACATGGAAATCCTTCTTGAGCTTCTTCAGCAAGGCCGCATAGTCGAGCGGCTTTCCGCGGCGCGCGGCAGCTAATTGGTCCCGTCGCGGGATGTGGAGAATCCAAAACCGGGCGCCCGCTTCCTCCGCTTCACGCCGGAAGCTGTCGATGATGCGCAGTGCGAGACGGGCGGGTTCGGTGTCGGGCGGGTAGAAATTTCGTCCCGCCTTTCGCGGGGTGCGGGTTTCCCTGGCGAGAGCGGTCAGAAAAAAGGCGGTGAGCCGGCTCTTGAGCCAGAAGCTGTCGGCGTAATCGGCGGGATCGTAGAACGCTTCATGGGCGGCCAACGGGGAATGTGGAAGCGTCGCTATCACCGCGGCCAGCTCGTGCGGAGAGGGCGTCGGCGAGTTAACCAGTTCTAGAGCGCCGTCTTTTAGGATGAAGCGGGGTTTTGACAAGTGGATGCTGGACCGGTAGTAGTAGAACCTGCGAAACATGTTCTGGCATCGTTTAATGTTCTCCGCCTGAAAGCCGAGGACGACGACTTTGGGAGAGATTTGATTCTTGATCGATCGCCACCTCAGGTATGCCTGGTCGATCCCATACCCGGAGTAGCCGAGGTTCAAAACCCGGATACCGCTTCGGCTGCGTTCGAGGATGGCGGAGAAAGTGTCGTCGTATTGGACGTCGTCGCCGTGGACGTAGGAATCTCCAAAGACCGCGACGGTTATGCCGCTGGTGGAAATCCGCGGCGGGCTCAGCGGCGTTTTTGTCCGGATGCCCTGTGCGTCATAGGCATAAAACCCATACATGAACCGGCTCTCGGGCCGCGGGGACCAGCCGAGAAGGGGGTCGTATTGGGTGGTTATGGTTATGTCGGTCGTCGAGAGCTTCTTCATGGCCGCCGCCGTCGATTTGACCGGCAGGCGATAGGGCCTGAGCTGGACGGAGCGGATGGAGAAATTGCCGTCGATGTCGGTGCCGCCGAAAAGACGCATTCCCGCCTCCAGGGCGAGGAGGCAGAGGAGCGAGGAGATCAGGACGAGGTGCCTTCTTTTCATGCGCCATGGCATTATAGCGCTAATGCGATATTCATCAAGGCGCTGTTTAGGGCCGAAGTTGTAGAATTCCGCTATGGGTGAGATCGCACCGTTGGCCGTCGCGGACTTCCGTCTGCGCGCCCTGTATCCCAATCTGCGCGACTTGTTCAACAGCTTCGGCGACAGGCGCGCGCGGGGAAAGAAGAAGAGCAAGGCGCTCGGCTACTTTCCGCCGATCGCCGAGTACCGTCTGCGTCACGACGCGCCGGGGCGTGACCGCGTGCTGGAACTGCGCGACGTCGATGTCCCGCTGCTGATGAACACTTCGCATGACCGCGGCAAGCGCTATATGTCGTGCCTGCTCGAGGCGCGCAAAGGAAATGCCGGCGCGCGCGCCGAGATTGATAATCTGGTCAACGAATTTTTCGCGACCCTGGAGCAGCGCTATTGGGGCGCCCCCGTCTTCGCCGACCGGCATGTCGTGCCCTCGATGTGCGAGGGGCCGTCCTCGACCGATATCGTCAGCCACAAGGGTTCGATCCTGCTTAAGCTCAGCCGCCAGGGCTACCCGGTGCCGGACTTCGTGGTCCTAACCTCCAACGTCTATCTCGACCGCAAGAAGGACTTCGCGCGGCATACCTGCCGCGCGCTGTCGGATCTGGAACGGCTCACCGGGCAGCGCTTCGGCTCGTCTAATAATCCTATCGTCGTGGCTGTCCGCTGCGCGATGCCGCGCTACTATCCGGGCCTGATGCCGACCTATTTGAACGCCGGCGTGATTGAGAGCACTCTGCCTCCCTTGTCGCGGCTGTTCGGCGAGAAGGCGGCGTGCCGGATGTATCTCAATAACCTGCGCAACCTCCTCGGGAGTTTTATCAGCGGCGAGGATTTTAAGACCGAGGCGGCGGTCTCGAGCGATCTGCCGCTGGAAGATCTGAAGGAGCTGGTCGCCAACTTTCGGGAGCGCGTCGCGCGTTTTGACCGGAGGCTGCTGGAGGACGCCGTCTACCAGGTGCAGTTTCTCGCCGATCAGGCGTACCGGCAGTACGACGCCCACGCGGACCTGATCAGTACTTTGTCCCGGGGAGAGAAGCATTATCCCTCCTTGATCCTGCAGAAGATGGTATGCACGGTACGCGACGACGCCTCCTATGCCGGCGTGCTGATCAGCCGTGACGCGAAAAGCGGCAGCGGGCGTCACCTTGAGATCGGCCGCAATATTTTCGGCGAGGATATTATGACGGGGACCATCCCCACGCAGCAGATTCGCTACGGCTCTGCCGAGGAGATCAAGTCCTCCTTCCCCGCCGTCTATCATTTTTCGCCGGCGCTCGATGAGCTCGAGCGGGAGTTCGAGGGGCCGGTGACCGTTGAGTTCGCGGCGGAGGGAACGCGCGGGCATGAGCTCTTCGCTATGCTGCAGCTTAACGATACGGGCATGACGGGGCAGGCCGCGTTTATCTCCACGGTGGATATGCACAAATCCGGGATCATATCGCGCAAACGCCTGACCCAGCTGATCCTTCCCTATCACATAAAGCAGCTGCAGGGCGACGCGATCGATGAGAGTTCCTTTGCGACGCTCGAGCGCTTCTCGCAAGGCGTCTCCATTTTGCCGCGCTCCGCCGTCTGCGCGCAAATTTACTTTTCGGCCGAGGCGGCGCTCGGCGCCAAGAAGCGCGGCGAACGGGTTTGCTTCTGCAAGAAGAGCTTTACTCCCGCCGATGCCGTGGTTATGCGCGAAGTCGACGCCATCGTCAGCCTTAATTCGGCGGCTATCCACGTGGTGGCCATCTGTCAGAGCTTCGGCACCCCGGCGCTGCTGAATCTCGAGGCCGAGGGGGTGCGCCTGCTTCCCGCAGGGCGCTTGGTCAACGGGCAGGGGGTCGAGATCGAAGAGGGAGTCTGGGTTACGATCTCGTCACGCAGCCAGGCGCTGTTCCGCGGGAAGGCGCGGCTGAAGCCCGCGCGCTTTTCCCGCTACCTGCGGCGGGAAAAGGTGCCTCTGTCGGAAGAAGAGGAGGCTCTTTTTTCGCGGATGGCCTACGCCTACCGCTACTATCAGCAGCTGGTCCGGGGTCTGAAGCTGGATCAGGTCTCCAGCTTGAGCGAGCTTATTCGGCTGGTCAATTTGGAGATGCGGGGTGAGGCGGAGGAAGCCCGCGACTTCGTTCATGGCTGGTTCGACAGCCACGAGGCTTTCTATGTCGACGAAGTCCTGAAGAGCGAGATGGGGGACCATCTGAACCAGCATACGGTGTTCGATATGCTGACCCTCGACCGCAAGATCCGTTTTTACAAGCTTGCCCTGGAGCGCTGCGCGCGGGAGAAGATTTCCGGCTACGCCGCCGGTACCTTTATGCTCGGCCGGTTCCTGTCGCGGGCCAAACCGGTCGACTTCTGGAAATCGTTCGTCCCCGCCGAGGCGGCCTTGCTCGTCAATGAGTGGGTGCTGTTTGAAAAGTATATCCAGGTTCTCTACGACGTGGGAGAGCGGCAGGTCACGCGCGCGCGCCACAAGATCCTGAAAGAAGGGCTGGAGACGATGCGGCTCGCGGCGCATAACGTCGCCGTGCTCGTAACTTTGAAGCTGAGCCCGCTGGATCTGGCGGAGGTCCGCGGCGCGATTCCCGAGTGGGCGGATCCGCAGACGTCGGAAGTTCTGCAAATACTGAGCGCCCCGTATAAAGAGCTGTTCGATTTTAGCCAGGAATGGTCCCGGCGCAAGCTGGAGGGCTTCTGCGCTGAGGCGAAAATCCCGGTTCCGGGACCCGAGGACCGTTAGCCCCGCGCGGTTGTGGACGCCCCGACGCCGGCTTGTTCTTCCCGGCGCGCGACTCCGTAGAGCCGATCCCGGTCGATAACCGGTTCGGCGGCCTGCAGAATATCGGGCAGCTCCACCCCATCGCGCGCCGCGATCAGGCGGCCGAGCGCGAGCGAGACCGATAGAATCGCGTTCATTCCGAGGTTCGCCTTTACCTGCATGGCGGCGATCTTTTTCTCGTCGGAGGCATCGGCGGCGACCTTGCCTCGCTTTTGCGCCAGATCGAGTTCTAGGCGCAGCAGCTCCCGGTCGATATCGGCCAGGCCGCCCAGCTCGCTGAGTTTTTTCCCTAGGAAGCTCGGGGCGATGGTCTCTTCGGCGTTGGCGACCGCGTTGAGGCAGCCCTTGCCGCCGTAGCGTTTGGCGCGCATCCAGATGCCGGCCAGCTCGTCGTCGTTCTGCGCCGATATCGTCTCGGCGTCGACGTTGGCGGCGAAGCGGTAGGTTTTCTGCTTCTCATCGTAGGTGAACAGGCGGGGATATTTGCGGGTTTGCGGGCACTCCTCAATAATACTGTCGACCAAGTGCAGGGCCTCTTCGGTGCCCGCCGAGGTGCCCAGCGGGGTGGCGGCGGCGAACTTCATGCCGTTGTCGATCCGTATCACGACGCCGACCGTGGGGATGCCGGCATTGGTGGGCTCCTCGTGGGCCGTGATATCGGCGATCATAAGATTCTCGTCGAGCCGGTGCTTGATCGTGGACCCTTTCTGCGCCAAGCCGATCAGCTCGACGATCCGGCCGTACTTTATGAGCCGCTCCGTATTGCTGCCGCCGCCGCATTTCAGACCCAGCGCGCCCACGGCGAAACCGATATCCGCCTCCATGACCTCGTTGGGGGATTTCGAGCGGTGGGAGACGACGAGGGCGAGGCCGTGCTCCTTGGCGGTGCGGGTCGCGAGCAGGGTCTCGCTGAGCGTGCCGATCTGGTTGGCTTTGATCAGGGCGGTGTTGATCAGCCCTTGCTCCGCGCAGCGGGCGATGGTCGAGTCTTTCGTCGTGACAAGGTCGTCGCCGATGATCAGGACTTCGCTGCCGAGCTCGCGCATCAGGGATTTCCAGCCCTCCTCATCGTCCTCGGCGAACGGGTCTTCCAGGGAAACGATCGGATACTCTTTGATCCAGCGCTTGTAGAGATCGACGAGGTCCTCGGTCGTCATGATTTTGGGGTCTTCGGCGCGCCAGAATAGATACTGGCCGATCGACTCCCGTTCCCCGGTCTGTTCGCGGTAGGCGATGCTCAGTTCGCTGGCCGCCGAGTCGAGCGCGAGCACGACGTCGCGGTCCGGGACGAAGCCGCACTGCTCGATTGCCTGGACCGCCACCTTGAGCGCGCGCTCCTCCGGAAGGATATCGTCCTCGCCGCGGGCATAGGAGGCGACGACGCCGCCCTCAAGGCCGATGCCGACGAAATTGAGCCCCTCGGAGTCCTGGATGATCTGGATGACGCGGCTTTGCAGGGCATTGGTGACGCGCTGGGCTTCGATGTAGTCCTGGGCGGTCAGCGGTATGAACATCATCTCCTGGAAGCTGAGGTTGCCGCCCATCTCCTCGGTGTGGCGGCCGCCCATGATGGAGTTGCGGAACTCCCACGGCGCGAAAACGCGGCGCCCGTCGGGCAGCTCGACTTCCTGCAGCCGGTGCACTTCAAGCTTGCGCTTGAGCTCGGAGGGCTTGGTTTCGGTCCAGCGGTATTTTCCGGCCGGCTGGCCGGAGGCGTCGGCCGAGGCGGAGACTTTGGCCGCGGCGGCCTTGTCCCGCGCCTCTTTCTCCCGCGCCTGGAAGGCCCGGTATTTTCCGGGGTCGGCCAGCAGGAAGTCAAAGAGGGCGACGATGCCTATGGTCGCCAGAAGGCGTCCCGCGTAGACGCCCCATTCAAGCCCCGCGGGACGGCAGGACGCGATCAGGACCACGCCGGGCAGGAGCGTCGCCCAAGCGAGCGTTTTGCTCGCTGCGGGTCCGGCGGCGGAGACGGCCAGATTCTGCGACTTGACGCGGGGGTGGAAGTTCCCTGATTCTTTGGCGACGCCGGGGAAGGCGCCGTAGGGAATAGTGCAGAACATCTTTAGATACCACAGCCAGCGCGCGGCGGTTCCGCCCGCGAGGCGCTCGTTCGCGGGGCCGAGGAGGTCCGGCCGGAGATTGTTGGTGCGGACGGCGGCGAGGTAGTGGCCCATTTCGTGGAGCGCGATATTGGCGTGCCAGGCGGCGTACCACATTACGGTTGAAAGGAGCAGTTCGATGCTGAAGAACATCTCGCGCAGCACGTCGGTCCGGGAGGCGATATGCTCGGAGATGCTGATCAGCGAGGTGAGAAACGCCGCGTGGAATGAAACGAGCTTGTGGTTGGCGATGATCCAGCCGCGGTCGAGGCGGCTGTGCGGCGTGTTTTTAGGCAGCGAAAAAGGTGGAAATCTCATGTCTAGAATCGTAGCAGAAAGGCGGGGGGGGGCAATAGGGCCGCTGGGCGCAGAAAATCCCCAGGCGCAATAATAAGATAAAATCGCGGCTTCTATGAATCCGATCCGATGCGTGTTCTGGGCGGCGGCGTTCGCTCTCGGCGTGCAGGTTCCGGCCGTGCACGCCGCCGCTGCGAAAAGCGATGTGGCCCGGCGCATCGAGTCCCGCATCCAATCGGGACAGAATGTGTTCTTTGTCGCGCCGTTGGAGGGCGCGGTCTACCCCGCCAGGTTTTCTCCGCCGACGTTTAGCTGGGAGGTTTTCGCCGACGCGTTGGGCAAGGAGCGCGGCGCCGGGCTCGGCTCCTGGCGCTTGACCATCTCCGAAGAAGGGAAGGTCCTGCACGAGGAGTCGATCTCCGGGCCTCCGCGATGGACTCCGCCGCGCAAGCTGTGGGAAATCTGGACAGGAAAGAAGCTGGAAGCGGAGGTGGGCAATGAGGTGAACCGCGCCATCCCCGTTCACTTCGGTATTGATCATCAGCCCCTTCCCGACGACGCGCTGTTTCGGTATATCGGGCTGGCCGAAGGCGCTGCGCGGCCCTATCAGCCGCCGCAGAGTTTGGTGTGGATGGATCCTGTCGCGAGCAAGTGCGAGGATGTCATCCGGATGGGCAGCCGTTGGCCGTTCCGCTGCGCCGGCTGTCATGCGACGCACTCCCCGTCGGGTCTTTGGTCTTTCGTCGACTACCGTTTCGACAGGAAGCGCTCCTATCGCCGCAGCGTCGAGATCGCCGGGGCCGACGATTCCGGACGGCCCGTAACGAGAATCCTGGACCCGGCCGGCGAGCTGGGCGGCCTGCGCTATTCCTTTTCCGGGGAGAAAAGCGCGCTCTTTATGTACCGGCCGCGGGGCACGGCGCCCGAGCCGTATCCCAAGGCTTACACCTTCATTAAGCCGCGGGGATACAAGCTGCATGCGGAGGCCTTCAATAAGCGCTATGTGTCGCCCTTCTGGGATATCGTGATCGCGGACCGTGCGACCGGGGAACTGGTCCCTCTTAAGGGCGCCGCCGACGCCGCTGCCGTCGAGACCTTTCCGAGTTGGTCCGCGGACGATAAGCGGGTGGCTTTCGTGCGCAATGAAGGGATGGGAAAGATGGATATCTACACGGTTGAATACAACGGCGGCAAGGGCGGGCAAGCGCAGCCTTTGGCCGGGGCCAGCGGCAACGGCAGCGACAACTATTTCCCGGAGTTCTCACCCGATGGGCGCTGGCTCGCATTTACCCGGGGGAACGCTTCCGGCGGACCGTTCGCCCGCGACAGCAGCGATATCTATATCGTTCCGGCCGCCGGGGGGCGGGCCCGCCGCCTGGAGTCGAATGTCGAGGGCGTCATGGACTCCTGGCACAGCTGGTCGAGCGACAGCCGCTGGCTTCTCTACAGCTCGAAGCGTGACGGGCTGGCTACTCGGGCCTATATTACGAGGATAGACGAGCGGGGCGGCGCCTCGGCTCCGGTGGAGCTTGGCTGCGAGCAAGGGGTGAACGCCCGGGTCAATATGCCCCAGTGGATAAAGAAGGGGCGTCCGCCTGCGTTCTCAGACGACGAACTGGACGAACTGCAGCGCCGGAATCCGTGAGAATGCGGCGCCGACGCTCGCCTTGTGCGCTTCAGGGCTGCGGCGGCGTGCGGCGCCGAGTCCAGAGAGACATGGCCAGCCCCAGGGCCAGCATCAGGAGCCCCGAGGGGAAAAATACCAGCATGATGATGGTGCCCTTCATGCCGATATCGCTCTGGTCTCCCGGATGCGCGAGGAGCATGCCCAGCAGCAGCGGCCCCACAACGCCGGCGGCGAGCAGCGCGCCTCCTGCGCGCATGAACCATCTCGGCCGGTCCTTAGCGAACAGGATTCCGGCGACTACGGCCAGGCTCGCGATAATTAACGGCGGACCCAGCACGTTGATTATGCCGTTGATCATTCTCTCGCTCACCCTATAGGATGGCCGGTCGTCGGCGATTAGTCAAGGCGGCGCCGTTTTACCCCGGCGCCTCCTAATTTAGCCATAATAAGACGGTGAACATCCTGTCCCGGAACGAGGAGCAGACGCTGGCGTTCGCGGCCAAGCTGGCAAAGGCAGTGAAGCCGGGCGTCATCTGCCTCAGCGGACCGCTGGGCGCGGGTAAGACGACGTTTGTGCGCGGCTTTCTGCGCGGCCTCGGCTACCGGGGCGCCGTGCGCAGCCCGACTTTCGCCCTGGTCCATGAATACCCGCGGGTAAAGCCGCGCGTTTATCACCTCGACCTCTACCGCATCGAGGATTCCGGCGAGCTCGACGGCATGGGGCTTGAGGACTGCCTCTCGGACGTCGGCGCCGTCAGCCTCATCGAGTGGCCGGAGATCGCCGCCGGCCGCTTGCCCGCCCGGCGCGTGGATATCTCCTTCGCGCACGCGCGCGGCGGCGGCCGCTCCCTGCGGCTGCGCCGGAGGCGGCGGTGAATATCCTCGCGATCGACACCTGCGGCGAAGGGCTGTCGCTGGCGGTCGGAGGAGCCGGGCGCCGCTGCCGGCAGCGGCGGCTGCGGACCCGAAAGGCCGATGAGCGGATATTCCCGACGCTGCGGGTCCTGCTCAAGGGAGCGGGTCTGGGGCTGCGGGACCTCGACGCGGTCGTCGCGGCGAACGGGCCGGGCCGCTTTACCGGCATCCGCATCGGCATGACGTTCGCCAGGATGCTGGGGGACTCTCTGGGCGTGCCCGTCGCGGCTGTGAGCCGCTTCGCGGCGCTGGCCGCCGCGGAAAAAAAGCCGGTCCGCCGCTGCCTCGTGCTGCCGGCCGGGCGCGGCGACATCTACCTGCAGGTTTTTACGCCGGGGCGGGATGGGCGCCCGCAGCCCGCCGGCGCGCCGCGCTGGCATGCGCAGGCCGAGGGCGAAGCGGAGCTCGCGCGGCTGACGAAAGCGGACGGCGTTCTCGTCACGCGCTACGAGTTCGACCGCGGCGGGCCGTTGTTCCCGGCGTCGCTGCTGCTCAAGGCGGCGCGGGAGAAACTCGCGGCCGGCGCGGCCGGCGCTTTTCGCCCGCTGTATCTGCGGCTGGCCAACTACGAGCTAAAGCGCGGGCGCTGAAATATTATAATGACGGCGCCTATGATCCCTTCGGCTCTGCGCCGCTTCCTCTTTTCCGCGCTGCTGATTCCGGCGTTGGCGCTTTCCGCCGCGGCGGTGCAGAAAGCGGCCTATAACCATTATTTGAAGGCGCTGCTGCTTTCCAATCAAGGGAACTCCGGCGAGGCGCTTAAAGAGTATGAGGCCGCCCTGAAGCTGGACTCGGGCTCCGCTTTCATGTATGAGCAGGCGGCCGAGCTGGCTCTGGAAATGGGCCAGAGCGACCGCGCTATGGAGTACGCGCAGCGGCTGGTTGAGCTTTCGCCGCAGGACGGCAAGGCGTTTTTCCTGCTGGGCAACGTGCATTGGGCGCGCGGCGAACTGGAACCGGCGCAGGCCGCTTTCGAGAAGACGCTCGAGCTGCAGCCGGATTATGCGCACGCGCTCTATACTCTGGGCAACCTGCTGAGCTCGCAGTCGCCGGAGCTGGCCAAGCGCTACCTGCAGGACTACGTGGCGCAAAATCCGGACAACGCCTCCGATGCGGAATTTCAGATCGCCGTCATCGAGCAGCGGGCGGGCCGGGAAGACGGCGCGGTCGAGCATCTGCGTTCCGCCATCGAGCTGGATCAGGAAAATATGCACGCGTACTACGCGCTGGCCCAGATCTACGAGGTGCGGCGCGATACCGTCGCCGCGCTGGCGGTCTACGAGGAGATACTTGAGCGCGATCCCGGCAATGCGGCGCTGCTCAACCACGTCGGGGAGATCCACTACCTGGTCGAAGATATCGAGGCGGCGCGCGGTCTTTTCCAGCGCGCCAAGGACCTGCAGCCGGCGAACCCGACGACCTGTTTGTGGCTGGCGCTGCTGGCAGAGCAGCAGGATGACTATAAGGCCGCGGCGGAGCATATTCGAGCCAGCTCCGCCCTCGATCAGGAGGCGTCGCTCAACCTGCGGCTAAGCTACTACCTGACGCAGGCCGATGACCTGAAGAGCGCCGTTGCCGTTCTGGAGAACGCCCATAAAAGCTGGCCGCGGAACGAGGAGATTTCCTATTTTCTGGCGCTCGGCTACGACGACTTAAAGCTGCCGCGCCGCGCTATCGAGCTGATGAAAGAGGTGCTCGCGCTCCGGGCGGATCACCGCGACGCGCGGTTCCAGCTGGGAGCGCTCTATGAGAAGACCGGGGACATCGCCAATACGGAAATTCAGTTCCGCGAGATTCTGCGCGCGCATCCGGACGACGACTCGGCGCTGAATTTTCTCGGCTATACGCTGGCGGATCGGAATATGAAGCTCGACGATGCGGAAGCGATGATCGCGCGGGCGGTGGAGCTCAATCCCCGGAACGGAGCTTATATCGATTCGCTCGGCTGGGTGCACTACCGGCGCGGGCGCCTTGAAGAAGCGCTGCGCGAGCTGCGCCGCGCCGCGACCATGCTGCCCGCGGACGACGCCGTCTGGGCGCATCTGGGAGAAGTGCTGGACAAGCGGGGGCTCCGGCGGGAATCGTGGCAGGCGTGGAAGCGGAGCCAGCTCTACGCGCCGCAGAAAGCGCAGTACGAGGTGGCGGTCGCCAAGCTCGAGAAGACGCTCGCGCCGGAAGAGCTGGGCGCGTACTATCAGGAGTTTTTAGGCCGGATGCTGGAGGCTTTGACGTCGTACGGCGGGCCGTGCGCGATTCGGGGTGAAGTCGCGGGAAAGAAGTTCACGCTGCAGGGGATCGTTCACTATAAAGCGCCGTGGGACTTGACCGTCGATGTTCTGGGACCGATGTTTGTTCCCGTGCTGGGAATCGCCGTCCGCGGCGAGGACGGCTTTGAGATGGACCCGCTTGATCTTGAGGGCGTGCGGCAGGAACTGCTGCGTGAAAAGATTTACGGCGCGGTCATGCTGCTTCGGGATTTCTTCGCCGGAGGGATATTCCGCTCCGAGCCCGCGGTTTTTAAACGGGGCTGGCGGCGCTCCCGACTGGTCACGCCGGCGGGCACGCTGCACCTCAACAAGTCCCGCACGCGGATCGCTTCCATTCAGGCGCCGGACCAGCGGAACCTGCGGCTGTATTTGTCGGGCTATCAGCGCGTGCAGGGACGCTGGCTGCCGGCGCACTTCAAGATCATGGGAAAGGGCTTCGTGTTGGAATTTGGGCTGCAGAATCCCAATGCGGTGTTTGAGCCCGCGTCGGCCGCGCCAACGCGGGCCGACTGATGCCCTACTGTGTCCAGGTGCAGTGTCCCGCGGGGCTGCCGTTGTTTTTCGCGGCCGCCGGCCGCCGTCAGGGCGGGCTCGCGGGGGCGGCGGTGCTGCGCGCCAAGGTCAACCTATTCGACGTGATCGACGCCGAAGCCGCGGAATCGGACTTGGCGCTGGAAGTGACCGATGAAATCGGCAACGGTACGGCCGACGGCCGCGGCGACTGCGTCGCGCGGGCGGCCGTGATGTTTCGCCGGGCGTTCGGTGTGCGGACGGGGGCGCGGCTGCGGTTGACGAAGCGGATTCCAGCGGGTGCCGGTTTGGGCGGCGGCGCATCCGATGCCGCGGGCACCTTGGTCGCGCTGGCGCGGCTGCACCACATAAGGTTTGACCGCGGTCTGCTCGCGACGCTAAAAAAACTGGCTCTGAAGCTGGGCGGTGACGTCCCTTTCTTCACGCGAACGGAACCTGTCTGCGATATTCGCGGCTCCGGAGGCCGGCCCAAGCCGGTGGCCGTCAGTGGAACGCTGCCTTGGATAATCCTTGTATTTCCAAGCAAAATAACGGTTCGTGAAGCGGTCCTGGAGCGTTGGAGGCCGGACGACAAAGGGGCTGTCTTGACAAGGCTTTCGCATCTTGATACACTCAAAAAAAAGCTAGGAAAAGGAAGGCCTATTTCGGAATGGGAAGGACTTCTTTTTAACCAGCTCGAGCATGCGGTGCTGGATATTCATCCGGGAGTTCGTCAGGCCCATAGTATTCTGAACCGCCTCCGGCTGCAAGGCGTATCGGTTTCCGGTTTTGGAGCTGCTGTTTTTGGGTTCGTCCCCTCGCGCGAAGAGGGAGAGGCTGTGATGCGGCGGCTTCGGGGATACCCGTGGAAGACGTTTCTCGTTAGCTGTCTGGGCTAAGCGGGAGCACGGCGGGTGCGGTAGCAACTGTGGAGGGCGTATCATGGAGATAACCGAAATCCGGGTCCATCTTCGCAATGAAGACAAGCTGAAAGCCTTCGTCACCGTTACCTTCGACGCCTGTTTTGTCGTGCGCAACATGAAGGTCATCGAGGGGAATAAGGGGTTGATCCTCTGCATGCCGTCGAGGAAGCTGCCCAATGGAAGCTACAAGGATATCGCGCATCCGATATCCATGGACTTCCGCAAATTTTTGGAAGACAAGATTATGGCCGCATACGAGGAAGAGGCCAAGAAAGGCGGTTCTCCGGGGGGCAGCGATTAAAGCGGCCGGGTTCTATTTCTCCCGGGTGGTGTAACGGTAACACACCAGCCTTTGGAGCTGGGTTTCTAGGTTCGAGTCCTAGCCCGGGAACTTTTTCAGTTCGTGATGAGAGAGATGACCATGAAAAGCGCGGGAAAGAAGTCCGGTAAGAGCGGCGGACTGGCGGTCCTGATCCTGGCGGCCGGGCAGGGGACGCGCATGCAGTCGTCCGTCCCGAAAGTGCTCCACGCGCTGGGCGGCCGGCCGCTGATCTATTACCTGCTGCGCCTGGCCAATGCGCTGAAGCCCGCGGGCATCGGCATCGTCGTCGGTCATCAGGAGGCGATCGTCCGCAAGGAGATCACGGATTCGCTTAAGGATTGGGGGATATCACGGTCCATCACCTATATCCGGCAGAAGAACCCCACCGGTTCGGGCGGCGCCGTGCTCGACTCGCTGCCGTTCCTCAATAAATTCCAAACGGCTCTCGTCATGTGCGGAGATGCTCCGCTGCTGACCTTCGACACGCTCTACGCTTTGCACAACCAGCACCGTACCGAGAAGGGGCAGGTGACGATGCTGACGGCGCGGCTGCACAGCCCCCACGGCTACGGCCGGATTATCCGTTCGCCGATCGGCGAGGTGATGCGCATCGTCGAGCAGTCGCACGCGACGCAGAAGGAAGCGGCTATCTGCGAGGTGAACTCCGGCACCTACTGCTTTGAGGTGCCGCTGCTGGCCGATGCGGTCAAGAAGCTGCGGCCGCAGGGCTCAAAGAAGGAGCTGTATCTTACGGACTGCCTGGAACATGTGCGCTCCAACGGCGGCCGCGTGACGGCCTATCTTAGCGCCATGTCGGAGGAGATTCTGGGCGTCAATACGCGCGTCCAGCTGGCGCAGGCCGAGCGCGTCCTCAACCGCCGCATGCTCGAGCGTCTTATGCTCTCCGGCGTGACGATCATCGATCCGAACCATATTTATGTGGACGCCGACGTCGAGGTAGGCCAGGACAGCGTCCTTTACCCGGGCACGATCCTGAAAGGGAAGACCAAGATCGGCAGGAACTGCCAGATCGGCCCTTATACCCAGATCGAAGATTCCGCGATCGGCAATGACTGCTCGGTCGTTTTCTCGCTGGTACGGTCGTCGCGCATCCTTGAGAAATCCTCAATCGGACCGTACTCCCATGTGCGCCCGGAGAGCGTCATCGGGCCGCGCGCGCGCGTCGGCAACTTTTCGGAGATCAAAGCCTCGCGCATCGGCTTCGGTTCCAAGGTTCCGCATCTGAGCTATATCGGAGACGCCGAGATCGCGGAGGATGTGAACGTGGGGGCCGGGACGATCACCTGCAACTACGACGGGCATAAGAAGCATAAGACAATTATCGGCCCCAAGGTTTTTATCGGCTCCAACGTCAATCTGATCGCCCCGGTCAAGGTCGGCCGCGGCGCCAAAATAGGCGCCGGCTCGACGATTACCGAGGATGTGCCCGAGGGCAGCCTCGCCATTGAACGCGGAACGCAGGTCAACAAGGTGAAGAAATGAGCTCCAATACCGCCGCTCCGGCAAAGCGCAGGCCCGCGAAGCACAAGAAAGTCCGGTCGGCCATGCGCAAGCTGGACCCCGGCAGGTCGGATTGGGCGCTGAAGCTGTTCGCCGGGAACTCCAACCGTCCGCTGGCGGAGAAGATCGCGGCCTATATCGGGGTGGAGCTCAGCAACGCCGAAGTCGGCCGCTTCGCCGACGGCGAGATCCACGCGCAGATTCAGGAGAACGTGCGCGGCAAGGACTGCTACGTCATCCAGTCCACCTGCCGGCCGGCCAATGAGAATCTCATGGAGATGCTCATTATGATTGACGCTCTGAAGCGGGCGAGCGCCGGGCGCATCACGGCCGTCATGCCGTATTTCGGCTATGCCCGGGCGGATCGCAAGGCGCAGCCGCGCGTGCCCATCTCCTCCAAGCTGATCGCCAACCTGATTACGCAGGCGGGGGCGGACCGCGTCATCACGGTGGATCTGCACGCGGGGCAGATCCAGGGCTTCTTCGACATCCCCGTCGACCACTTGTTCGCGATGCCGGTCATTCTTGATTATCTCTGGAAGAAGCCGCTGAGCAACTTCACCGTGGTCTCTCCCGACGTCGGCGGGGTGGAGCGGGCGCGGGCGTTCGCCAAGCGGCTCAAGGCGGATCTGGTGATCATTGATAAACGGCGGCCGCGGCCCAATGAGGTGTCCATCTATAACATCATCGGCGACGTGAGGAACAAGACGGCGCTGATCCTAGACGATATGGTCGACACGGCGGGGACGCTGTGCCGGGTGGCGGATAAGGTTCGGGAAGCGGGGGCGGTGAGGGTGGTGGCCTCCTGCGTGCACGGCGTGCTCTCGGGCGGCGCGGTCGATATGATTCGCAACTCCTCGATCGAGGAGCTGATTATGACGGATACGATCCCATGCCGCGTCCCCAGCGACGACCCCTTGTTCAAGTTTTTATCGATCGCGCCGATTCTCGGCGAGGCGATTTATCGTAATCATTGCGGCGAGTCCATCAGTGAGCTGTTCGTGTAAAACCCAATAAGTCGAAGGCCGGTACCGAAGAATTTAAGAACGAGGTAGGAGAGGATACGATGGCAGACATTGAAATTACAGCTTCTATACGCGGTGGGAAGAGCCGCAAAGGCGAGCTCGCAAAACTCCGCGAATCGCGGACCATCCCCGGCGTTGTTTACGGGGGGGGCAAGAAGGGAAATCTGCTCGTGACCGTTTCCGAACTCGCGCTGCTTAAGGCGATGAAGACCGGCGGCGCGAATACGGTCATTCACCTTAAGCACGATGAGGGCGAGGAGACGGTTATCGTCAAGGACCTGCAGCGTCACGTCGTGACCAACGCCGTCCTCCACGCGGACTTTCAGCGCGTCGATCTGGCGAAGAAGATCATCGTCGAGGTGCCGATCAGCGTGCTCGGCGAGCCCCCCGGCGTCAAGCTGCACGGCGGCGTGCTCGAGCATACGCTGCGCGAGGTTGAGGTCGAAGCCCTGCCGGGAAGCATCCCGCAGAAGATCGAAGTGGATATCTCGAAGCTCGAGATCGGTGAGGCCATCAAAGCCAAAGACCTGATCGTGCCGGCGGGCGTGATCGTGCTGGAAGATGCCGAGCAGATCATCGTGCACGTCATGCACATGAAGGTCGAGGCGGAGCCCGTTCCGGGAGTCGACGGCGAAGAGGTGGCGGAGCCCGAAGTCCTCAAGCAGGGCAAGAAGGAAGAGGGAGCCGAAGGCGAGGCCGCGGACAAGAAGGACGGCGAGAAGAAGGACGGCGGCAAGAAGGACGGCGGCAAGAAGTAATCTTGTCCGCCGCCGCGTGTGGAAGGGGAAGCGATTCGTCTTGTCGTCGGACTGGGAAACCCGGGGGAGCGCTATGCCGGCACCCGGCACAATGTCGGCTTCATCGCCGTCGAGCGTTTCGTCGCGTCCCTGGAAGGGGCGTGGTCGGCCGCCCGGCCCGGTGCGGGGCGGCAGGCCAAGGTCCGGCTGCCCGGCGGTCGGGAGCTGTGGGTCGTGCAGCCGCACACCTTCATGAACGTCTCCGGCGAGATGGTCGCGGCTTTCGCGCGCTACTACAAGATCGCTCCGCCGGCGGTGCTCGTGGTCGCCGATGACTTCAGCCTTCCTTTGGGGAAAATCCGTGTCCGCCGGCAGGGCTCTTCCGGCGGGCAGAAGGGGCTGGAATCCATTCTCCGGCAGTTCGGGACGCAGGAGGTTCCGCGTGTTCGTTTGGGGATCGGCCCGGTTCCGCCGCACTACAATCCGGCGGATTTCGTTTTGGGACGCTTTCGCAAAGACGAGTCGGATTGCTGTGCGGAGCAGATGCGGCGCGCGGCGGACGCGATTCGCGCCTGCTGCGAGAAGGATGTCGGCGCTGCCATGAACTCCTTTAACGGCGGGGAAAAATGAGGCCGGAGATCAAGATCGCGCTGGGCATCGCATTTTTTTTCCTCGGACTCGGCTATTTATTCCGCCCCACGTGGATTGAGCGCATGAACTCGTTTATCCGCGAGACGGTCCTCAATGACGCATATATCGCCCTCGAACGCCGCAAGTGGGGTGTTTTCTTTCTGCTGCTGGCGTTTCTGTTCCTCTATATGGGCATGACATCGATCTACGGCATCCCGGAATGGTAGGAGATGCGGATATGACGCTCGATCCGGAGCTGTTGAAGCTGCTGGCCTGCCCCGCCTGCAAGAAACCGCTTAAGTCGGTCGCGCAGGGTCTTGACTGCCCCGCCTGCCGCAAGCGTTATCCGGTGCGGGACGGAATCCCGGTCCTGCTTATTGAGGAAGCGGCCGCGCTCGATTAGCGAAGCGGCCCGCTCAATCCTGCTGGTCGATGACGACGTTGATGTCGCGGCCGCCGGACCATACTTCTCCCCGGTGCGTCCCCCGCAGGTCTCCCTTAAGCGTAACTCCCAGCGTGCCGTGCGAGTTGACGACAACGCGCACCTGGAGGGGGCCTGCCCAGGCGGGGCCCGGCAGGACGAGGTCCTCGGCGTTCATGCGGTAGTGTACGGGCAGCGTGGGGTTGATAATTTTTTTAATGGCGACGGGAACCCCGCTGTTGTTGGTCGCGACGATGAATAGAACGAGGTTGGGGCGTTGGGTTAGTTTTTGGATCGGCGGCGGCGCGGTGATGCTGCCGGAGAAATGGAAGGATGTGCGGCCGTCGCGGGCGCAGCCGAACGTGAGGCCGCCGACCATAAGCAGCGGCAGGAGCCGTCCCGGCGGGCTCAAACCGCGTCCGGCGGCGGCACGTGCTGCCGGATGGCCTGCCAGAGGTAGACGCCGACGACGATGAACGCCAGGACGCGGAAATACGGGATCGGCTTGAGCAGCAGCAGGGTGACCATTTGCAGCACGATAACGGGCGTCTGGGCATATACCGCGAGCTTGTAGAGCTCGCTGAATTCCAGGCGGCCGCCCACGCCGGCGTTGATCAGCAGCGCGACCAGCGAGTAGATGAGCGCGGCGGCGTGCTTCCACAGCAGGAAGATCAGCCACGAGGTAAGGAGCGCCGCGGGATAGAGAATCGTGGTCAGGACCGAGCCCAGCGACTGGTAAAATTCGGCGTTGATGCTGACCGGCTTTTCGTTCTGCGCCTTGGAGAGATCATAGGCTTCCATGCGGGCGCCGGCGCTGCCGCCGCGGACGACGTAGATGGCGTTCTGCGTCAGGTAGGCGAGCGCCTTGCGCTCGTGCATCTCCGCCGGCGTCACGGCCGTCGTGCGGTCCGTATCGATGATGACGGTCAGCTCTTCTGCTTTGGGGTGGCGGACCACGGTAAGGCCCTGCGCCGAGCTGCTGAGCTTGCCGTCGGCCAGCGTCATTTCGGGGACCTCCGTCGAAGCCCAGTCGACGGCTTCCTGGATTTTCGGCCGCAGATGCACGAACAGCGCGATGACGACAACGACGCTGTAGATCAGGCCCAAATACGCGATGTAGCCGAATGTCGCGCCAAGGCTCTTCTTGGGAACATCGCGGTAGAACGCGAAATCAATAACGCTTTTTAGCGGATCAGTAATCATGGTGTCTTAGAATACCAGAAGGTCCGTGGTATTTCAATCAGACCGGCGCTTCCACCGGGTTTCGGCCCGCCGGGATTTCGCGTTGACCCAGCGCGCGGCCGTGAATAGGTAGTCGGAGAGACGGTTGAGATAAACCCGCACGCCGTGCGGCGCCTCGCCGCGGCCGAGGCGCAGAACTGCGCGTTCGGCTCGCCGGCATACGGCGCGGCAGATATGCAGCCGCGCACCCGCGGGCGAGCCGCCGGGGAAGATGAAGTTCCGCAGGGGCGTCAGGTCCGCGCTCATCGCGTCGATGCGCGCTTCCAGCCGCGCCGTCTTGGCCGCGTCCGGCGCCTGTCGTCGGGCGGGAGAGGCCAGCAGCGCGCCGCTGGTGAAGAGTTCCGCCTGGATGTCCAGGAGATCGCGGCGCAGCGGCTTATAGACGCGGTTGTGGGGCACAACGGCGAGCGCATCGCCCAGGAAAGCGTTAAGTTCGTCGACGGCGCCGCAGGCTTCGATGCGCGGATGGGTTTTGGCAACGCGCCGGCCGCCGATCAGTCCGGTGCTCCCGCGGTCCCCCGTTTTGGTATAGATCTTCATGGCGTCAGACTGCAAGTTATTTTAGCTTTGATTGGTAGTGTGAAATAGTACAAAACTAAAATAAGTTGCAGTCTGACGCCGGTGTATATTGGTTATCAATACTCGCATATATCACATTTTTAGCTGCTGTTGAATGTGTAAAAACACTTAAAAAATAAGATAAAAAACAAATATGCCAACAGCGTTTAAACTTGATATATTTCGTCAGGTATGATAAACTATTAAAGGTGAATAGATTGATCAACTTAGCTGTCGTTATTTTGGAGGACGTTCATGGCTGCCCTGCTTAAAGTACAAGACCTGCACGCGGAAGTCGAAGGAAAGGAGATTCTTAAAGGCCTGACGCTGACGGTCTCCGCCGGGGAGGTGCACGCCATTATGGGGCCCAACGGTTCGGGGAAGAGCACCTTCTCCAATGTTCTAATGGGGCATCCGAATTATCAGATTACTCGCGGGCAGATTCTCTATAAAGGGGAGGATATCACGGGGTTCTCGGCGGAGCAGCGCGCGCGTCGCGGGATATTCCTCGCTTTCCAGTATCCCACGGCCATCCCGGGCGTGTCGGTGGCGAATTTTCTGCGCACGGCGCTCAAGGCGGTCAGCGCGGATGGGAAGCAGGCCGTGAAGACGTTTCGCAAAACGTTGAAGGAGAAGATGGCGCTCCTGAGCATGGACCCCAAGTTCGCCACGCGCTATGTAAATGACGGCTTTTCCGGCGGCGAGAAGAAGCGCCTCGAGGTTTTGCAGATGGCTATTCTGAATCCGGATTTCGCGATCCTCGACGAAACCGATTCGGGCCTGGATATCGACGCCCTGCGCATCGTGTCGGAGGGCATCAACCGCCTCGTGAGCCCGGACAAAGGCATTTTGATGATTACGCATTACCAGCGCATGCTCGACTACGTGAAGCCGCACTTCGTGCACGTGCTCAAGGACGGCCGCATCGAGAAGTCGGGCGGTCCGGAGTTGGCGCTGGAGCTGGAGAAGACCGGATACCTCGTAAAAGTGAAGCAGCCCGCGGAGGTCTGAGCGATTATGGCCGGCACGGAATCCAAAACTCCAGATCTGGATCTGAAAAAGGGCTATGCCGAAAAGTACGGCTTCCACGACAAGGAGAAATTCTTTCACAAGCCCAAGAAGGGGCTTAACCGGAAGGTGGTCGAAGAGATTTCCTGGCTCAAAAAGGAGCCGGACTGGATGCGCCAAAAGCGGCTTGCAGCCTACGATATCTTCACCGCCAAGCCGCTGCCGACCTGGGGCAACTGCGAGCTGATCAACAAGATCGATTTCTCCGAAATCTACTACTACCTCAAGCCGAGCAGCAAGACCGAGAAAAAATGGGAGGACGTGCCGGAGAAGATTCGCTACACCTTCGAGCGGCTCGGCATCCCGGAAGCCGAGCGCAAGTTCCTCGCCGGGGTCACCGCGCAGTACGATTCCGAAGCCGTCTATCATCAGGTCGACAAGGAGCTCAAGAAGAGCGGGGTGATTTTTACCGACATGGATACGGGGCTGCGCGAGTTTCCCGATATCATCAAGGAGCATTTTGGCACCATTATCCCGGCGACCGACAATAAGTTCGCGGCGCTCAATACCGCGGTGTGGTCGGGCGGCTCCTTCGTCTACGTCCCCAAGGGCGCCAAGGTCACCATGCCGCTGCAGGCCTATTTCCGGATCAATGCCGCCAATGCGGGACAGTTCGAGCGGACCTTGATCCTGGCCGAGGAGGGGTCCGAGGTGCACTATATCGAGGGCTGCACGGCGCCGAGCCTGTCGGAAGACGCCCTGCATTCCGCCGTCGTCGAGCTTATCGCTCGCCCGGGGTCCCATATCCGCTACACCACGATTCAGAACTGGGCCGACAACGTCTACAACCTCGTCACCAAGCGCGCGATGGCGTACGAGGATTCGCTGGTCGAATGGGTGGACGGCAATATCGGCTCCAAGCTGACGATGAAGTTCCCGGCCGTTTACCTCGTCGGGAAAGGCGCGCGCGCCGACATCCTGTCCTGCGCCTTCGCGGGCAGCGGCCAGCATCAGGATACCGGGGGCAAGCTCATCTTCGCGGCGCCGCATACCTCCGGAAACATCGTGTCGAAATCGGTCAGCATGGGCGGCGGCCGTGCGAGCTATCGTGGTCTGGTCAAGGTCTACCCGCAGGCGCACGACGCCAAGGTGAACGTGCGCTGCGATGCGCTGCTGCTGGACGACCGCTCGCGCTCCGACACCTATCCGACCATGGAGATCGACGGCAAGCGCGCGCAGGTCGGGCATGAAGCCTCGGTCGCCAAGATAGGCGACGAGCAGCTTTTCTACCTGCGCAGCCGCGGGCTGTCGGAAACCGACGCGGTATCCATGATCGTCAATGGCTTTTTCGAAGCCTTTACCAAGGAACTGCCGCTCGAGTATTCGGTGGAGATGAACCGGTTGATTCAGCTGGAGATGGAGGGATCGGTAGGATGAGCGGCACGACGGCATGGCTTAACGAAGCGCGCGAGCGCGCTTGGGAGACGTTCGGACGCACCGCGGCGCCGGCCAAGACGACGGAGACCTGGCGGCGCCTGCCCTTCGAGAACTGGCGCATCGACCGCTTGACCGAGAACGACGCCCTTGCCGTTTCGGGCGTCGAGGACGGCGTGCGCCGGGCGATCGAAAAAGCGGGAGGAGAGCTGCTGGCGCTCGAGGAGGCCGCACAGAAGTACCCGGATATTGTTCGGCCCTATCTCGACGCACCGACGGCTTCCGCGGATTTTCGCAAGTTTGAGAGCGCCAACCTCGCGCTGTGGCGCGGCGGCGTATTCCTCCGCGTTCCCCGGGGCGTGCGTATCGAGGAGCCGGTCCATATTACTTTCCGGCATGACCAGGCCAAGCCGTTCGCTTTCCCCCGGGCGCTGATCCGCGTCGAAGAGGGCGCCGAGGTGACGGTAGTGGAAGAGCATGTCAGCCGGGAGGGGGAGTCGGCGCAGGCCCCCGTATCGGCCGCATTCTCACAGGTGACCGTGGGCAACGGCGCCCGGCTGCGCTTCTACAGCAGCCAGGATTTGGCTATGGATGCGGTGCACTTCAGTCACCAACGCATCGAGCTCGGCCGCGACTCCAAGCTGGAGCACTATTCGGTCATGCTCGGCGCCCGCCGCCACAAGAGCGAGCTGCAGGTCGTCCTCGGCGGGGCGGGAGCGGAGAGCGAGATCCGCGGCGTGCTGCTGGCGCGGGGCAGTCAATTCTTCGATCCGCATACCCAGCAGCTGCATGTCGCGCCGCGGACCCGCAGCAATCTGCTGTTTCGCGCCGCGGTGCGCGATAAATCGCGTTCGATTTACACCGGGCTGATTCGCATCGAGCGGGAGGCGCCGGACTGCGAAGCCTATCAGACCAACCGCAACCTGCTGATCTCCGACGAAGCGCGCGCCGACAGCACGCCGGTCCTCGAGATTATGCCGGATGCCGTTAGGTGCCAGCATGGATCGGCCTCCGGCCCGGTGAACCAGGAGGAACTGTTCTATTTGGCTTCGCGGGGCATTCCGGAGCAGGAAGCCATGCGCATGCTGATCCTGGGATTTTTTGACCCCATTCTGTCGAGCTTCCCGCTCCCGGAACTGCGTGATCGTCTGCGCGAGAAGGTCGAGCGCGAGGCCGTCCGATGACCGCGGACGCCGCCGTCGCGAAGGCCGCGGATATCGCGCCGGGAAAGGTAAAGGTGGTCGCGGTCGGCGAGCTCCGGATCGCGCTGTGCAACGTCGAGGGGACGTTCTACGCGGTGGAGGATGTGTGCACGCACGACGACGGCCCTCTCGGCGAGGGCGCGCTCGAGGGCTGCCGCATCAAGTGTCCGCGCCACGGCGCTCTATTTGACGTCAAGACGGGCGCGGCCGTGAGCATGCCGGCCATCGTGCCGGTGCGGACGTTCCCGGTCAAGGTCAAAGCGGGCGAAATCTACATCAAGGTATAGGCTTATGGCATTCGACGTCGAGAAGATACGCAAAGACTTCCCCATCCTGTCGCGCCAGGTTCGCGGCAAGCCGCTGATCTATCTCGACAGCGCGGCCACGTCCCAGAAGCCCACGGTGGTTATTGAGGCGTTGTCGCGGTTTTACCGGGAGTGCAACTCGAATATCCATCGGGGAGTGCACGCGCTCGCCGAGGAGGCCGAGCGGCATGTCGACGAGACGCGGCGCAAGACGATGGAGTTTATCGGCGCGAAGTCCACGTCGTCCGTGATCTTCACGCGCAATACCACCGAGTCGATCAATCTGGTGGCTTATGCCTGGGGGCGGAAGTTCCTCAAGGAGGGCGACGAGATCCTGCTCACCGAGCTCGAGCACCATTCCAATCTCATCCCGTGGCAGATGCTGGCCAAGGAGAAGGGCGTTCGCCTGGGTTTTGTCCCCATTGAGAAAGACGGCTCGATAACGCTGGAGGCGGCGCGCGGCGCCTTCACCCCCCGGACCAAGCTGTTCGCCTTCACCGCGATGTCGAACGCGCTGGGGACCATCGTTCCGGTGCGGGAGTTTTGCGCCTTGGCGCGCGGGAACGGAGCCGTCTCTTTGGTCGACGGAGCGCAGTGGGTGCCGCACCTGAAGACGGACGTGGGCGAGTTCGGCTGTGATTTTCTGGCGTTCTCCGCGCACAAGATGCTCGGCCCGACCGGTCTCGGCGTGCTGTACGGCAACGAGACGCTGCTCGATGCCATGGACCCCTTCCTCGGCGGCGGCGACATGATTCAGGATGTGTGGTACGACCGGGCGACCTTCAATAAGCTGCCCTACAAGTTTGAGGCGGGCACGCCCAATATCGCCGATACGGCCGCGTTTTCCGCCGCGCTCGACTATCTCGGGGCGATCGGCTTCGACGATATGCGCCGCCATGAGGAGCTGCTCACGCGCCGGGCGATGGAGATTCTTGAGGCCGAGCCCTGCGTTACGTCATTCGGGCCCAAGGAGGCCGAGCGCCGGGGCGGCGTCGTCTCATTCAATGTGGGCGATCTGCACCCGCACGACGTCGGACAGGTCTTCGATATGGACGGGATAGCGGTGCGGGTCGGCCACCACTGCTGCCAGCCGCTGATGCGGAAGTTCGATGTGGGCGGCACCGCGCGGGCGAGCTTCTATTTCTACAACACCCTCGAGGAGGTCGAAGCCTTCGGGCGCGGGCTGCGCCGGATCAAGGAGTTTTTCAAGATCGGCACGGAGGTCAAGGTCTGATGGCCGATGGGGACGCCGAGCTGCAGGACCTCTACCGCGACGTGCTTATCGACTATTTCCGCGACGGCACGCATAAGGGCGAGCTGCCGGACGCCGATATCCGCGCCCATGGCGCGAACCCCACCTGCGGCGACGAGATCAAGATCACGATCGTGCGCCGCGGTGATGTGATCGAGGGGATTCGCTTCGCGGGCCACGGCTGCGTCATCAGCCAGGCGTCTTCAGCCATGATGTGCGAGGCGGTCGAAGGCCGGACAACCGCAGAGGCGCGCGGCTTCGTCGCGGCCTTTCGCGCCATGATGGTCGAGAATCTGCCGGCGGACCGCCTGCCGGAGGCGCTCGGCGAGCTGGAGGCGCTTGAGGGAGTGCGCAAGTTCCCCATCCGGGTCAAGTGCGCGCTGCTCTCCTGGATAACCCTGCTGCAGGGGCTTGACGACGCCATCGCGGGAAAGGCGCAAAGCGAATATACGGAGACCGCATGAACGGCGCGGCCGAAATCGCCGAGGTGACCTTTCCGCAGATTGGTGCGGCGCTCGCCCCCATCCAGGATCCGGAGATCCATATCGGGATAACCGAACTGGGGCTGATTTATGGGGCCGAGATCCTGCCGCGCGCCGCGGGCAAGGGCCGCAAGGTCCGGCTCACCATGAGCCTGACTTCGCCCGCCTGCCCGTACGGCCCGATGCTCCTGGCCTCCGTGCATGACGCGCTGGCGAAGCTCCCCGGCGTCGAGGATGTTAAGGTGGATCTGGCGTTCGATCCGCTATGGGACCCGCGGACGATGGCGAGCGAGGAAGCGATGGACGTGCTGGGAATTTTTTAACAGGGAGAGGGCCGCCATGCTGAAGATATCGAGTTCGGTCGAATACGGCAGCCGGGTGATCGTTCACCTCGCGGCCCAGGACCCGCAGGATCCGCTTACGGCCGAAAAGATCGCCGCCTCCGAGAATATTCCCCGGGATTACGTTGATCAGCTGCTTATGCGGCTGCGGCGCGCCGGGCTGGTGATCAGCCGCCGCGGCGCGCGCGGCGGCTATCTGCTGGCCAAGCCCACCAAGGAAATTTCGGTGGGCAGCGTTATGCGGGCGGTTGACGCCGGCGTCTTCGAGTCCATTTGCGAGAAGTATGCCGAGGGCGACCAGCAATGCAGCCGCGCCAGCGACTGCGGTATCCGGCCGGTATGGCAGCGCTTGGGCGTGCTGATTGAGAAATTTCTCGACAGCGTGTCGATCACCGAGCTGCAGGCGACCGAATCCCGCGTCGCCAAGCTGTTCGCCGACGTCGAGAAGCCTTAAAGGGCCGAACGTGTCGAAGAAGATCGACCTGCATACGCATTCCACGTATTCCGACGGAACTTTATCGCCGGCCGAGCTGGTAAAGGTCTCCCATAAGCATGGGGCGGAAGCGCTCATCCTTAGTGATCACGACAGCGTCAGCGGCTGCGGCGAGGCTGCGGCCGAGGCGGCTAAGCGGGGTCTGCGCTTCGCGTGCGGGGTGGAGATTAATACGCGGGAAAGTGATGTGCACGTGCTGGGCTACGGCTTCGCGGCGTTTTCCGCTGAGTTCTCCAAGCACCTCGCGTCCTTTCGCGGGTGCCGGGAGGAGCGCGTCCGCCGCATTCTCGATAAGCTGCACGGTTTGGGTGTCGAGCTTACTTATGAGGAAGTGACCCGGCAGGTGAAGGAGTCCGTGGGGCGGCCGCATGTGGCGGACGCCCTGATTCGCGGCAAGATCGTTCGCTCGCGCCGTGAGGCTTTCCATAAATTCCTCGGGCAGGGGGCGGCGGCCTATGTCGAGCGCCTGGGACCCAACATCCAAGAGGCCATCGCCGCGATCCGGGACGCCGGCGGCTGGGCGGCGCTGGCGCATCCGTATACGACGCCTTTCGAGGGGAGAATTGAGAGCTGGGTCGATGCCGGTCTGCAGGGGATCGAGGTCTATTACATGAACCATACCCGCCGGCAGATCGAGCGGCTGGTCGAGGTGGCGCGGCGTTACGGTCTCAGGATGACGGGCGGTTCCGATTTCCATGGCCCCAGGACGGGGCGCGATACGCCGGGTCCGGTGGAGGTTGCCGACGATGTTTTCGCGGCAATCGAGGACAGTTTGCGCCTCTCGGAGGTATGAAAAGTTGAAGATCGCCGCGCACCGGGGAGCATCGGGCGACCGCCCGGAAAACACGCTGGCCGCCTTCCGGCGGGCCCTCGAGCAGGGCTGCCGGGCCTTTGAGTGCGATGTGCGGCAGACCAAAGACGGCGAGCTGGTGCTCAGCCATGACCCCGATCTGAAGCGCACCGCGGGGGTGAATGCGGAGATCGGCGCGCGAACCTACGCCGAGCTCGCGCGGCATGACGTCGGCGCGTGGTTCGGCGAGCGCTTCCGCGGCGAGCGGCTGGCGCGCTTTGCGGATTTGCTCAAGCTGCTTCCGCCGGAGGTCGAGCTGCATGTCGACATCAAGCAGGCAGAGCCGCCGTATGCCGGAATCGAAGGACGTATTTTACGCGCTCTGCGTGAGCGCGGCGAGTGGAAGACGCGTACCACCTTCTCCAGCACCGACGCGGCGACGCTCGAGCGGCTGGCCGCCGCCGAAGACGGACTCCGGCTGGGCTACCAGCCGCGCCTGACGCCCATCGATGAGGCGTTTTCGATCGCCGAAAGGCTGCGGCCCGAGAGCCTGCGGCTCAATCTTGAACGTCTGACTCCGGACTGGCTCACGCGGGCGCGGGCGCGGGATTTTCTGGTATATATATATACCGTGAACACCCGCGAGGATTTCGCCCGCATGCGGGCCCTGAATATCGATTTGGTCTTCTCCAACTATCCCGCGATGGTGGGGGCGGCCGAGTTATGAAGGCGGATAATCCGACGGCCGCGCAGATCGACGCCGAGATCGACCGTTTGGAAGAGCGCGGCCTGCCTTCGATCGGCTACTCCGAGCAGGATCTTGAGCGGCTCGCCGTCCTGACGCTGAAGATCAACGCTCTCAAGAAGCTTAAGAAGATCGTCATCCCGGCGCATGTCTACCAGCGCGCCGAGATCCTCGCCGGAGTCGCGGATTTCAGCGGCGATTCCTACAAGCTCGCCAAGGACTGCTCCGGCGTCGACGCTCGCGGCATCGTCTTTTGCGGCGTGCGCTTCATGGCCGAGACGGCCAAAATTCTCAACCCGGAGAAGGACGTCTACCTGCCCGCCGCGGAAGCCGGGTGCACGCTGGCCGATGCGATCACAGCGGCCGACGTGCGGCGGCTCAAGAAGAAGCACCCCGGCCTGCCGGTCGTCAGCTATATCAATACCACGGCGGAAGTGAAGGCCGAAAGCGATATTATCGTGACCAGTGCCAATGCCGTGCGCATCCTGCGCTGGATGTACGACCGCCACCCGCGCCTGATCTTTCTGCCGGACGCGTATATGGGACGCAATCTCGCCGACGAGCTCGGCAAGCGCGTCGGCCGCGACATGATTATTTGGGACGGGAAGTGTGTCGTGCACGAGAACTTCGACGCCTCGTCGGTGCGCTACTACCGCAAGGTTTACCCCGGCGTCAAGGTCCTGGCGCATGCCGAATGCAGCCCCGCCTTGATTCATGTCGTGGACTTCGTGGGCGGCACGGGCGATATGATGCGCTATGTCCGGGAGACCCAGGCGCCGAACTATATGCTGGTCACGGAGTGCGGGCTCGGCGAGCATGCCCGTCTGCTGCTGCCGGAGAAGCGCTTCATTCCGATGTGCCGCCTATGTCCGTTCATGAAGGCCATCGACCTGCGGCGAATCCTCGCCGTACTGGAGAACCCCCGTCCCGCGCAGTGCATCCACGTGCCCGCCGGCATCGCCGACAAGGCCAAGCGCTCGATCGAAAAGATGTTCGAAGTGGCGGACGCCGCCGCCAAGGACTGACCGTCCTAGGCGCTTTTGTCCGCGAGCTGTCCTTTGCGCTCGTCGGCTTTCTTTTTGAGGTTTACCAGCAGCAGGGCCTGCATGCCGATAAGCTTCTGAAATGAGTCGTGGGGGATGGTTAGAATTTCGGTTCCGTCTGCGCCGGCCTTGACGCCTGCCGTCGCCGCCGTATCCTCAAGCACCGACATCTCACCGAAGAAGTCGCCGACACCCAGCTTGACGGAGACCGGCTGCCCCTTGCCGTTCTTGGTGCTGACCACGACCTGGCCTTGTTTGATGATATAGAAGCCGTCGGTGATCTGTCCTTTGAAAACGACGCTCTCGCCGTTCTTGTAAATGTGGTGCTCGATGTCCGGTGTTACCTTGCGCAGCTGGTCGGGATTGAAGAAGGATAGGATGTCGACCTTGGCATTGAGAAACATCGTATCGTCATTGGGCATAGCGGACCTCGGGGGACGTCGTCTGTTGGTTATTATAGCATGGGCGCATGGAGATGATCGTATGGATTCTCGTCGGGGCGCAGCCGCTCGCGGTGCGCGTGATCGACTGTCCGGTCTAAAATTTCTACTATCCTATACGTATGCAGCAGGTGTTACTGCTCGTTCTTTTTTCGGCCGCGGCGGTTTCCGCTGAGGCGCCGCAGGCTCCCGCTGCGGCGCCGAGCGCCAGTACGGCTGCCCCGTGGGTGCAGGTCGTCTGGCCCTTCGAAGGGGATGACTATCCCTACCTGGAGCGCTCGTTTACCCTCGGCAGCGTTACGCCCGGCTCGACTTTGACCGTCAACGGCACGGCGCTGCCCGTGGAGGACAACGGGGCGTTTCTCGGCATGCTGCCTTTCGCTACCGGCGTCTTCACGCTCAACTATACGGCGATCTGGAACGGACAGTTCGCGACCTCCTCGGTAACCGTCAAGGTGGCGCCGCCCGGCGGCTTGACCGCTGTCGAGGGCAAGGCGGTTTTTTTGCAACCGTCCGAGCCGCTCGCGGTGCGCCGCGGGGACCTGATCGAGGTTCGCTGCCTCGGCCCGGCCGGGCATTCCGGCGCCTTCCGCATTAAGGGGCTGACGCGCTGGCTGCCCATGGCCGAGACCGCGGAGCCGGTCCCGGGTGTATACGCGGGCCATTATTGGGTGCAGCCGCGCGATCGCGGCGAGGATCGCGAGATCGAATGCCGCATCAAGTCCGGGATGTGGGGCGGGGTGAGCGCGCGCGGCCCCGGCCGCGTCACCGTGCTCGATCCGGCCCAGACGCGGACCGCCGCGACCAAGACAGCGAATACCGTGGTTAAGACGATCCCGGGAGGCTATACCCTGTTCTACCCGCCGGGGGTGCTCTTCGCAGTCGACGGCCGGCGCGGCGAGCTGTCGCGCGTGCGCTTCACGGAGAACTTTTCCGGCTGGGTGGACACCGGACGGCTGGAGTTCCTGCCGGAAGGGACGCCGCCGCCGCGCGGGATGGTCGGGCGCTGGGTGCGGACCTATGTGGAAGGCGACCGGGTTCGTCTCAATATCCGGGCACCGGTGAAGCTGCCGTATGAGGTGCGGCATACGATCGATCCCCTGCGTTTCGAGATCCGCTTTTTCGGCGCCGCTCAGCGCTTCGACCGCATCGTCTACCGCAGCGACGATCCGATCGTAAAGGAGATACGGTGGCGCCAGGAGAGCGAAAGCGTGGTGCTGGTGAGCGTCGAGACGCGGCTTAAATGGAGCTGGGGTTATCACGGCGCCTACGACGAAGACGGCTTTTTTGCGCTTGAGATCCGCCGGCCGCCGGACCTGACCCGGAGCGCGAATGTTCTGGCCGGCCGAAAAATCGTTATCGATCCCGGACATGGTCCGATGAAGCAGGCGATCGGGCCGCTGGGCACCAATGAACGTGATCTGAATATGGCGGTCAGCGGCAGACTGGAAGCGCTGCTGCTCGAGGCCGGCGCCGATGTCTATATGATTCGCACCAGCTCCGACGGCCCCTCGCTGGTCGACCGGCCGCTGCTGGCGCGGGAGGCGGGCGGGGATATCTATATCAGCATCCACCACAACGGCTTCCGCAAGACCTGGGATCCGCGCTCGGCGCCGCGGGGATTTACCAACTTCTATTATCATTCGCAGAGCCTGCCGTTGGTGGAAGCGATGCACGAAAGCTATCGGCAGCGGCATCCCGACTTCGCCGATGAGAGCGTGCGCTGGGGCGACCTGCATGTGCTGCGGATTACCGACATGCCTTCGGTGCTGACCGAATCGGGCTATATCGTCCTGCCCGAGCACGAGAAGCTGTTTGTTCAGCCCGCCTATCAGGAAAAGTTCGCCCGCACCATGTTCGAGGGGATGCGCAATTTATACCTGGAGTATCAGGCCCTGCAAAGGAAGAGCCCCGACGAGCAGGCCGCCGCCGGGGCTCTTGATTAGCACCTCCTGTGTGTCGTTCCCAACCTTACGGGCGCTGCTCCTGGCCGTCTGACGTTTGGGTCATGCGCCGAGTCTCGCGTACTGCCGTCAGGCTGCCTTCGAGCTCACCCTTAACGGCGGGATCGGTCTCTATCTGCAGGCGGGCCGCCAGCATCTCCTCGCCCCGCTCAAGCTCCAGTCCCTGATGCTTGACCGCATCCGGGATGATGCGGGCGACGAGCCGGCGGATTCCGGGGTCGGCATGCGCCAGGCGCCGCTGCGCCGCCGGCATGACCGAGCGCGTCAGCGTTGGCCGCAGCCAGACCACGCGCAGAGCGCGCAGCAGCTCGTCGTCATCGGCCTTCTCGATATGCTGCGCCATGAGCCGCCCGCTGAACCACGGCAGCTCCTTTATGTCGGCCAGCATTCCCGCTTTCTCGAGACGCGAGAGCACCGGGCCCAGGAGGTGCGGCCGGTGCAGGTTTTGGATCTCGACGGCGCAGTGCCGCAGGGTGCGGTTGTCTTCCGTCGATTCCATGAGCGCCATCAGCTCATTTTCCGCCGCGGCGCCCAGGGAGCGCCGGATCACCGCGGGACGCAGCCACTGCGGCACGCCCGATGAATGCACCGCGGTGTAGACCGCGCTGCGGACCGTCTCGTCCTTTATCCAGCCGCTGGAGAGCAGCTGCAATGCCGCGGTTTTCTCCTGCGCGTCCGGTGAACTCAGGATGCCGGCCGCGAAGGCGTGCGCCGCCGGCGTGTCGAGCCTGGTCAGTACGAGCCCCAGCGCCTGCCGCTTGATCGCCGCGCTCTTGGCGGTTTCCCCCGGCTCGCCGTCATAGAGCTCGATTACGGACAGCGCGCTCTCCTCGCGCATCTCCGCGCTGAGCTCCTTGCCCGCGTCCCGGTCGAGCGCTCCGGCGAGCGCGCCGAGCGCCGCCTGACGCACGTTCGGATCGAGGCTGACCAAAGTCGGCAGGAGCGTCTGGAACTCCTCGTCGACCGTCATCGGCGCCGGCTCGAGCATGTCGATAGGCGCCGTTATCTGCGCGGTTCGCTGATATCCCATCTGCGGGACGAACAGCGAATCGTATATGCTGAAACCCGCCAGTGCGATCACGGCGGCGGCTCCCAGCGCCACTCCCAGTTTCGTCTTTTCCATGTTGCTGCCTCCTTTGGGGCGCCCTCTTGGAGCCGCCCTCTGCTCAACTACGCGGAGGCAGGGGTGATTATTTCAGCCGGGACGGTACCGGCCTTTAACTTATTCAACTTATTGGAATTATTAGAGAAGAAACAGCATAAGTGCCGCGAGACATAACCCCGTGTTGATAACGGGGGCGGCAAAGTTGACGGCGTCGGTGATGGGCGCGGGCTCCTGCGGCGGGCTCGTGCGTCCGGTTTCCGCGCCGCCGGGGCCGAAACGCAGCTGCAGTCCGTCGCCGGGCCGGGGACGGTTGGGCCGGCCGAGCGACAAGAAGCTTTCCGGCGATTCGTCGCCGCACAAAATTCGGGTGCGCGAGCAGCGTCTGTCCGCCCGGCCATAGACGTTGCTTTGCATGTATCCGTGCCAGGTGAGTTCGGCGTGGTAAATTCCGGACGCGCCGGCAGGTAGTACAAATACCGCCAGGAAGATCGGGATCAGGTAGAGGGCGCGCACGACCATAGTATGCCGCAAGCCGGACGCGGCGGCAAGGCGGCGGCGCTTAGCGGAGTCTGCTCAGGAAGTCGTCGTCTTTAAGCAGGCGCCCGCATAGCTGGCGGGCCAGGTCCTGCCCGGCCGCCACATCGCTTGGATGGTGTACGCCGACTATCGCGCGCAGCTCGCCGAGACGGTCGCCGTAGTCGCCAAGCGTCCCGGCCCGGTCTTCATACTTGGCCGCCAGAACGCAGGCGCCCAAATGCGCCAACAAGGCATGCGAGCTGGGATAGGACGTGCGGCCGCCCGGCTTATGCGCGCAGGGGATCAGCGTCGGATCCGTCGTGAAGGGCCGCGGGCGGGAATACTTGTGCTTGTAGTAGCCTGCGATTCGCGTACCGAGTTTGAAGACTTCGTCCATTAAGGGCGCCATGGCCGCAACTTCCGCCTGGGTCAGCGGCGAGGAGCCCGCACTGAAGAGATACTTGAAGGCTGGAATTTTCTGCGAACGCGCCTGGCGGCAGGCCGCTTCGGATCTCTGTTCCTGCCAGTCATGGAGAATACGGAAATCAAGAGCGGATTCCGGACTTCCTAATGCGGGGTAGTCCGCGACCGCAAAACTCTCGGAAGGGATATCCTGCCAGTTCGCCGCCTGCGTCGGGGCGACGGCGCGGCCGGCAATCTGCGCGTCCTCTCCCGGCTGAGCTCTCCGTTCCTTTAAATCTCCCAGCAGGACCGAGATGTCGCCCCCGAGAGAGAGCGGTTCCTGCGTCCATGCCGGCCGGGCGCACAGAGAGAGACAGATAGTCAGAGATAGCGCCAAGCCCATCCGCATACAGGGATAGGATGGCCCATGCCGCAGGCATAAAGCAGGGCCCTAGAGCCCAGGCGAGTATGGGCCTAAGGGCCTATTAGGGCGCGGACTGCCGCGCGGCGGCCAGCCGCAGCACAACCCCGTAGAGCAGTTTAAGATAGGGCCCCAGGGCGGCGACCGGAATCCGCTCATCGGCGCCGTGCGACCGTTCTCCGTCCTCGACGGTCAGGGGCGGGTCGAGCCCGTAAACCTTGACTCCCCGCGCTCGGAAGGCGAGAGAGTCCGTCGACCATGCCGCCATGTACGGCCGAACCGGCGCGCCGGGGGCGAGCTCGCCGGCGGCGTTTTCGACCGCCCGGAAGAGCTCGCTGTCTATCGGCATCGCCGGAGGCGAAGGGAACTTCGGACGCGTATAGCCCACCTCGACCCCGGGTTCGCGCATCACGTCCTGCAGGCTGGAAACGAACCGGGCGACGTCGCTTCCGGGAAGAAGCCGGCAGTTGACTACGGCCTCCGCCGTCGCGGGGATGACGTTCGACTTGTACCCGGCCTTGAGTATCGTCACCGCGCAGGTATCTTTGAGGATCGCTCCGTGCTCCGGGGACAGCCCGGCGATCGCGCGGGCCGCTGCGGACCGGGCCTTGCCTTCGGCGCCCAGCAGGCGGTTTATCTCCCGCCTAAGCTCCGGGGAAGAGTCTTCCCTGACCGCGCGCAGATAGGCCATCGAGACCTCGGGAAACTCGAACTCCGGCTCCCAATCGGCCAGCCGGCCCAAGGCTCGTACCAGGACGTGGACGGCGTCCTCCCTGCCGGGCTTGGAAGAATGCCCGGCCTTTCCCCGCACGCTCAGATTCAGGTCCAGATACTGCTTCTCCCCGCATTGGAGGTCGATCGCGGCGATGCGGCCGTCGCGCCACAGGATGAAACCGCCCTCGTTGATCCCGAACTCCGCGTCGAGCTTGTCGAAGTGCTTGTCGATTAGCCAGTCCAGGTGCCGGTCGGATCCTCCCGACTCCTCATCCGCTTGCGCCAAAAAGATCACATCGCGGTCGAGGCTCACCTGGTGCCGGCGGAGCAGGGACATGACAGTCAGTTCTGCCGCGCACATGCCCTTGATGTCCGCCGCTCCCCGGCCGTAAAGATAACCGTCCTTCTCAACTGCGCCGAAGGGATCGACCGACCACTTGGACCGGTCGGCCGGCACGACGTCGGTATGACAGATGATGAGCAGCGGCCGCTTGCGGCCGCTCCCCGGGAGCCGCGCGACCAAGGACCCGCGCGTCCCGCTGGAGATGAGCAATTCGGACCGGATGCCGTCCCGGCTCAGCGCGTCGCGCAAGTAGCGCGCGGCCAGGATCTCGTTGCCGGGAGGGTTCGACGTATCGATACGGATGAGCGCCTTAAGGTGAGCGAGCGCCTCGCGTTCAGCGGTGCGCCAGGCCTCATCCGGTATCCCGGCGGCCTGCGCCGAGGCGCTCAGTGCGGCGAGGACGATGACCGCGACGATCCGGACCATCATCGCATCCGTATCAAGGGCGCGGGCACTGCTTCGAGGTGCTGCTCTCCCTTGATGTAGATCGCGAGCTGCTGATGCTCGACGCGCTTCCCGTCGCGGTTCTCGTAGTCGCGCCAGCGCGCCATGAGTTCGGACTTCGGGAGGTAGGCATATCTTCCGAAGCTCGAAGGGTCCATGGCATAGAGATAGTGGGCGTCCGCCCCCACCAGAATCACGTAATGTCCATCCTCCCAGCGCTGCTCCCAGGCATAATCGATCTCGCCGTCTTTTCCCGGCTCGATGTTGGGCCAAGCCTGGAGGTCGAGGACCACCGTTTCGCCGCGGGCGAGCCCGGCCGTGAGGTCGGCAAGCGTCTGCTCCGTCCGGATATCGGCAGTCAGCTTGTAGGCGCGAGCCAGATCCCTCATGTGGAGGGGGTCGGTCCCTTCCTCCGGAGTCGTCTTGAGCTGCGCGTAGAGGGAGCTTTCGTTCTGGTCGATCAGTTTCCAATAAAGGAGCACCGCCATCATGACCGCGGCGCCGCAGCTGTAGGAATGGGCCTGCGGGATGACCGGGACCTTGAGATGATCGGCGGGGATGCTCGGCAGCGGGGAGGCGGCGATGGAAACGGCCAGCAGCAGCGGAAGAGGTGCGGCGGCTAGGCGGAGACTTTTCATGAGATTCCATCCATACGGCGATTTCCTGCCGCCTATTTTTTACTGCGCGCGCGCGGCGTCTTTGCGCCTTCCTGAGCCGGGTAGGAGCCCAGGATCTTGAGATACGTCGTCATCTTCCGGAGCTCGGTGAAAGCCGCCATGATGTTCGGATCGGCGAGGTTCCCTTCTAGGTCAACGTAGAAGAGATACTGGAACCGCGTACCGGAACGCGGCCGGCTCTCGAGTTTGGTCATATTAAGCTTGTGCCGGTGAAAAACGTCAAGCGCCTTGAGCAGGGCGCCTTCCGCGTGGGGGGTCGCCATGATCAGCGATGTTTTGCAGGGCACGCGGCGTTCGACTTGGACCGGCGTTTTCGCCGCCACCAGAAAGCGCGTAAAATTCTCCCGGCGGTCGGCCAGGTTGCGGCGTAGCACCTTCAGGCCGTATCTTCTCCCCGCATCCTCGCTGGCGATCGCGGCCTGCAGGGGGTCCCGGTCTTCGCGCACTTTTCTGACCGCCATGGCCGTGTCGGCGAAGAACTCGGTCTGGCAGTTATGGAGCTTGCCGAGGAATTTCCCGCACTGGGCGAGCGCCTGGGGATGCGAGAGGACGCGGCGGATCTTGAAGACCGATACGTCTGCAAGAGCGAGGAGACAGTGGTCGATTCGCAGGACCACCTCGCCGACGATAGTGAGTGAGGTCCCGGCCAGGAGATCGTAGACCTGGTTGATGCTTCCCGCGGTGGTGTTTTCGATCGGGAGCACGGCGTAGTCGGCGGCGTCCCGCTCGACGGCGCGCACCGTATCGTCGAAAGACTCGCAGCCGGCGAAGAAGGACCTTTCGATCTCCTTGGCGAAGAACTTGTACGCCGCCAGCTGGCTGTAAGCGCCCTCGATGCCCTGGAAAGTCACGCGGATCGTGTCGCGGCGCCCGGGATGGGCGCGGGCCATCAGCTGCAGGCGCTGGGTGCGCAGCGAGTCGTCGATGATCTCCTGGTAGACGCGGGTGACGAGGTGCGCATCGAGACCGTGGCGGCGGCCTTCGCGCGTCAGCCGGTTGAGTATGCGTTCTTCGCGGCGTACGTCGCGCAGGGAAGTCTTTTTGCTCTTGGCGCGCAGTACGCGGTCGGTGAGTTTGCGCCGGGCGGCGAGCGCCTGGAGGATGCGGTCATCCGCCTTGTCGATTTCGCCGCGCAGGTTTTTTAGGTCGTCCATAATATCCAAAGATCATACTTATTGTCTGCCCTGGCGCGTTCTCTCCGTGCGGAGTAAGCTTTCTGCAAGGGAAATATCGCATGCCGAGCGCAAAGAAGCGGATTATACTGGGCTTTTTGATTCTGGCTGGATTTGGCATTCGAATCTGGAATGTCGAAATCCATGACTGGCACTACGATGAGATGCTGCACGTGGTCGCCGCACAATCGCTGCTTGAAACCGGCTCCCGCACCATGCCGTCGGGATGGGTATACTCCCGGTCCCCCGTCGTGACCGCGGGAGGAGCGTTGATGTTTCGGTTCTTCGGAGCGTCTAAAACAGCGGGGCGATTGCCGGCGGTTTTAATCGGGACGCTGCTGATATTTCTTCTGTATCAATTGACAAAAGATCTGATCGGGTATGGGCCGGCGCTGGGGGTTTCATTTTTATATGCGTTTTCACCGTACTGTATCACCGCGTCCCGATTCTTCCGCTATTACGCGGATGTGCAGCTGTTTTCTCTGCTCGCATTTTTTCTGGTGCTGCCGTATTTGGCGCGCTCGTATGAAACAGGGAAAGTCTTTCCACTCATGAGGGAAGCCTTAAGACGGGAGCCGCTGCGCTGTATGGGTGGCTGTTTGTCGCTGGCGGTGAGTCTCTATCTCATGAAGAGCGACAATAAATTGTCGCTGTCTATTTTCGTTGGTGTTATCGTTGTTTTGGGTATTCGATTTCTCATCGAAGTGTTCCGGCAGGGGTTTAGAAAGGCCGTTAGAAGATCGGACTGTGCGATCCTCGGCTTGCTGCTTTTTGCGCTAATTTTGACCTATATCGTCTCGCCTCTGAGCATAAAGAAAATATATTGGGAGTCGCAAAGAATCGACCGTTGGGCGTACGCCAATGCGGACAACCTTTTTTACTATGTGCAGTTATTTCTTAGAGACTACCCCTCGAGCCTTATCGTCGTTCCTCTGGGCTCCTCTATGATCTGCCGAAAAGAGAAGTGGAAGGGGGCGATGAT
>JBDRPD010000094.1:0-40555 GCA_043827405.1 Elusimicrobiota bacterium
TATTGAAGCTGCGCGAGCACGTCGCCATGGTCAAGGACCGAGAGCGATGTGCCGCCTATATCCCGGAGACCGAAACGAAATCGAGCTACAACTCCGCTACGGGGAAAAATGAGTCCTATGATGTCCCGTACGAGCAGGGGAAGAAGGAAAAGGCACGGTTCCTCAAGTTCGCGGAATATGAGGCAAAAGCTCAGGAAAAACTGCTGGCCTCCTTGGAACCGCACTGGTGTCAGCGCCACGGCTGCCAGAGCAATGTCACCGACTTTTCCGTCGCCCGCAAGCGCATCAGCGACGCTCGGGAGGGCTTCAGCACCTGGTCGGACAGAATTCCGGATGTCGTCTATCAGGTAAGCACCGCGGACGCACACATGATAAAGGCGGAGCAGTTCTCCGCCAATCCCGCGGGTAACGAGAGCCGCAACCTCTTCCTGGCGGGGGAGTACTTGAAGAAGGCCAACGACAACCTCGCTCAGGCCAGAGGCCAATGGGGAATGCATAAGAGCAATGCCTGCCGTGAGGTATTAAGATAATGTCTGACCAGCCGCAACGCCCCGGCGAACTGCGCGGTCCCAACACCAAGTGGAAGGACATGCTCCAAGGCTTCGAGAAGCAGAAGCGCGGCTTCTCGCTGCGCAGCGTATTCACCGGCAAGAACGCCCTTGCCGCCGGAGCCGGCTTCTGCTGCCTGAGCATGCTGGGCGGCTATGCCGTCTGGCACTACGGCTTCAGCGATGCCAACGGCCGCTGGGGCCGAAGCGGTCAAGCCTTCGCCGATATGGAAAACCAGCGTATGCTGGCCCGCAAGTACCATGACCGCCTCACCGGGGTCAACACCTCGGGAAGCTCGCTCTACCAACGCCCCGACATCGGCGACTTCAATTTCGCCGCCGGCGACGCCCCCCGCGGCGGCGGACCCGGCGCCGAAGGCGACATCAAGACCGCCGATAGCCGCTATGACGGCAAAGGCGCGGACGGCGGCAGCGGCGCCGACGGCGATGCGGGGGCTTACGGCTCAGGGCGGGCGGAGTTCGAGGACAAATCCTTTTCCTCTTCCCGCAGCGGCGGCAACGGCTACGACGGCCGGCGGCGCATGCTCGGCGGCAATTTCGGCGGCCGGACCGGCGGCCTTGGACGCGGCGGCAAGTTCGGCGGCCGCTCATCGGCCTACGGTGGACCGGGGGGCAGCTCCGGCGGACGCGGCGGCGACATTACCAGCCGCGGCTATGCCAGCCGCGACGGCTCGCAGATCTTCGGCCGCGGCTCGGTACGCGCCGAGTTCAGCGCGGGAGGCGGCGGCCCGGGCACGGCGGGAGGCGGTTCGCCCCTGTCCGCGGTTGAACGCCCGGACGGCCGCGCCTTCAGCGACATGCCCAACGGCGGATTCACCAGCGACGCCGGGGGCGGCGCCCTGGGCGGCGGCGACCTGACCGTCGGCAAGGGCGAGATTGGCGCCTGCACGATCGAGGGTGAAACCAAATGCTCGCTCTACATCTGCGGCGAGCGCAAGACCAATGAGCTGTCGCAGAAGTTCACCGGCATCCGCGCCGCGATCAGCAAAACCATGAGCGGCATGATGGGCTCGGTCGCGTCGGACTATCAGGGAGCCATAGCCAAGCAGAAGTCGATTATCAGCAAGGGCAGCGGCGTCGACACCGGCTGCGAGGGCTGCGAGGGATTAAGCGCCTGCCTGGGCTGGGGCCAGAGCAGCGTCAATAATATCGTCTCGGAGTTTCAAGCGACCAGCCAGGCGGTCATGGCGGCTAAAGGCTGTTTCGCCGGCGGCAACCCCTCGCCCGGCTGCCACCAGCAGGCGCTCAAAGCCCTGGAGATGGAGCGTAAAATGGTGCAGGGAACCTTGCCCGAGCACCAGCGGCTCAGCTCATCTTACGCTTCGAACTGCGCCAATAGCGTCGAAACAACAATGAGCGTACAAAACTCCGACGGCACGAGCTCGGAAGAGGTCAATGAAGAGGCGGCGCGGGCAAAGGAGCAGTTCGAGGCCTTTGCCACCCACCAAGCCAAGGTACAGAAAGAGGTTATAAACGAACTTAAGCCGACCTGGTGCCAGCGCCACAACTGCAACGCCTCATCGATGCTGTCCGAAGTGGATAAGGCGCAGAAGAACGGCACCATCGCCGAGCTCGGCGCCCAGGCGCCGGGCGATGTCAGCGGACAAATCGCCGGAGCCAACGCCAACCTCCAGCAAGGCAGCGCCCTGCTCAAAGCGCCGGCCGGCGGCCAGAGCCGCAATATGATCAACGGCAGCCTGCAGCTCTCGCTCGCGGCGCAGCGCGCCCAGCAAGCCGGCGCCATGTGGCCCAAACACGTCGAGCAAGCCTGCAGCGAGTAGCCCCTGCCGGTCGCGTCGGCGGCAAATGTTAGAATCCGGCATGCTTTTTTCCGGCAGCCCGCGCGCGCATAAAACCCTGCGCCTCGATATCGGCCGCGGCGCGCTGGAAGGCCTGACCCAGGCCGGCTGGCAGTCGCTGACCCTGCTGATCCTCATCGAGGTCTTCCTCAAGCCGGCGGGAGACAAAGGCGAAATGGCGCAGGCGCTGATGTTCGGCGCCGGCTTTTTCGGCATGGTACTGGCCGTCTTCTACACCAGCGCCGCCGGACGGTGGCGGGCCGACAAGAGCGCCTGGGCGGCCTGGCCGTCATTTTTCGCGGCCGCGGCTTTGGGGCTCTCCGCCGCCATGCCTTCGGCCTGGACCTTCGTGGCCGCCGTCGGCATCGGACATATGCTGCTGCCCCTGCGCATCCCTTTTCTCACCGAGATTTACCACGAGAACTATCCCGCCCGCCGGCGTGGGACCTATCACAGCATGTCGCTGGCCGCCGCCCAGCTTACCACCGTCGTTTTCAGCTATCTGGCCGGCAAGTGGCTGACCGCCGACCTGGAGGCCTGGCGCTGGATTATGCTCATCATCGCCGCCGGCGCCGCCGCTTCGGGGCTCTTGGTCGGGCGGATCCCAAGCTCGCCCCCGCGCACCGAGCGCGGCGCCGGCCTGCTGACCGCCTTCAAGTGGGCATGGAAGGACCCCGTCTTCGGCTACCTATTGGCGGTGTGGTTCATCTTCGGCTTCGCCAACCTGTGGATCATGCCGATCCGCATCAGCTATCTGGCCGGGGACCTGGGGCTGAGCCCCGCCGCGGTGGCGATGCTCGCCGCCGTCATCCCCGAGGCGGCGCGCCTGGTTTTTCTTCCTCTGTGGGCCTACCTGTTCGACCGTATGAACTTCATCGTCATGCGCATGCTGCTCAACTCGTTTTTCGCCGTAGGCATCTGGATATTCTTCACCGCCGAGACCGCGACGGGCATCGCGCTGGGGGCGCTGCTGCACGGCATCGGCTTCGCCGGCGGCCGCCTGGCCTGGGCGCTGTGGGTGACCAAGATGGTGCCCCAGGAGCGCAGCGCGCAGTACATGTCGGTGCACCTGGCGCTGACCGGGGTGCGCGGCACCTTCGGTCCGATGCTGGGCTTCTGGACCTTGGGCTATATCATGCGCGCCGGCGGCGGGCACGCCCACCTCGCCGCCATCTCCTGCGGGCTGTTCATCCTGAGCATCCTGCTGCTGGTGCCGGTGATCAAGCACGGCCGCCGCGAGGAGTGAAGCGGCGGGCGAAGGCTCAGTAGCTCGTCGAGTCGAGCTTGACCTTGCCGCGGAACAGCCAGTAGATGCCGACGGTGTAAGAGAGCACCAGCGGCATCCCGATGAGCGCGATGATCAGCATAATGCCCAGGGTCTTCTGCGACGACGCCGCATTGTAGATCGTCAGGCTCAGCTCGGGATAGGGGTTGGAGTAGACGAGATTGGGGAACATCCCGATTCCCAGAAGCGCCATCAGCACCGCCATCGCGGCGCAGGACGAGAAAAAAGCGCGGAGCTCGCGCTGGTGGAAAATCTCGCGCGGGATATTGGCGATGGCCAAGACATTGAGCGCCGGCAGCAGGAACAGCGCCGGATACTCCACGATCAGCGCGCTCATATGCGGCAGATAGAGCAAGGTCGCCATGGTGACCAACACATAGCACAACACGAAGAAGATGATCGCATTGCGCACCCACTCCCTAATCTTGGTCTGAAAAGCGCCCTCGGTCTTAATCAGCATAAAGATCGCGCCGTGCATCATAAACAGCGCCACCGCCGTCACGCCCATGAGGATCGAGTACGGATGCAGCAAAGCCCAGAAGCCGGCGGCATAGTGGCGGCCGGCGGTTAGCGGGATGCCCCAGGCGAGGTTGCCCATGGCGACGCCGATCAGGAAGCTGGAGAGCACGCTGCTGCTGCTGAAGCCGACATCCCAAGCGCTCTTCCACCAGGCCATGGGCTGCTTGCCGCGAACCTCGATGGATACCGCGCGAAAGATCAGGGACGCCAGCAGCAGCATGAAGGCGGTATAGAAGCCGGAGAATACGGTAGCGTAGGCTTCGGGGAACGCCGCGAACAACGCGCCGCCGCCGGTGACGAGCCAGACCTCGTTGCCGTCCCATACCGGGCCGATGGCATTGAGCATAATGCGGCGCTCCTTGTCGCTCTTGGTAAACAGGTGGAGCGCCCCCACGCCGAGATCGAAGCCGTCGAGCATCACATAGCCGGTAAAAAGCACGCCCACCAGCAGAAACCACACCAAGTTGAGATCGAGGCCCATCATGCCGACTGCCCCTCCGGCTGCTGGTCCGCATCCAACGGACCTTTGCGGATTTTATGATCGAGCAGGAAGATGAAAACCAAAAACAGCAAGGCGTAGATGAGCGTGAACATGATCATGGAAAAGAGTACCTGCTGCGCGGAAACGACCGCCGACAAGCCTTCGCTGGTGCGCATCAGCCGGTACACGATCCAGGGCTGGCGTCCGACCTCGGCCGCGAACCAGCCCGCCTGATTGGCTACCTGCGGGCCGAGCACCGCGGGGACGAAGACGGCCAAGAGCCACCGCTGTTCAAACAAGGTCCCGCGCCACCAGAAGAATATTCCCCCCAGGCTCAGTCCGATTAAAGCGAAGCCGACCGCGATCATCACATGGTAGAACTGAAAGCTCAGGTTGACGGGAGGCCGGTCCTCCGGCTTGAAGGCCTTAAGCCCGGCGAGCGGCTTGCTGCGGTCATTGAAGACCAGCTGGCTCAGCATCCCCGGCAAGCCCAGGCCGAAACGCACCCGCTCTTCTTTCTCATCCACCCAGCCGAACATATAGAGGTCGCCCGGCGCCGATACCGGATAATGCCCTTCAAAAGCGGCGAGCTTCTCCGGCTGATTCTTCGCCACGCCGATGGCGCTGACATGGCCGGTCAGGAGCTGGCCCAGCGAGCCCGCCAGCGCCACGCACAAGGCGATCTTCATCGACGCCTTGGCGAATTCCTGATGCTTATTCTTAAGCAGATAGAAGGCGCTCACGCTCAGCACCAAGAAAGCGCCTGCCTGCCAGGCCCCGCACAGCACATGGCTGAGCCGCTCCATAGACGACGGATTGAAGACCATGGCCCAGAAGTCCGTGATCTCGGCCCGCGCGCTCAGGCCCTCGCCGACGATATGGTAGCCCGCCGGCGTCTGCTGCCAGGAGTTGGCCACCACTATCCATACGGCGCTGAAATGCGCGCCCAAACAAACCAGCAAGGTGGATAGAAAGTGCAGGCGCGGCCCGACTCGATCCCAGCCGAAGAGCAGGATGGCAAGGAATCCCGACTCCAGGAAGAAGGCGAATATCCCCTCGGCCGCCAAAGCGCTGCCGAAAACGTCGCCGACATAGCGCGAGTAGGCGGCCCAGTTGGTCCCGAACTCGAACTCCATAACGATGCCGGTGGCCACGCCCATGGCGAAGATCAGCCCGAAGACCCGCACCCAAAAGCGCGTCATCTGGCGGTACAGCGGCTTGCGGGTCCGCAGGTACAGCCCTTCCATAATGACCAGGACCAGGCCGAGACCGATGCTCAGCGGCGGGAAGATATAGTGGAAAGAGATGGTGAAAGCGAACTGCAGCCTGGACAGCAGGAGTGCATCCATCACTCGGACTCTAGCAAAACCTTTACTCCACTATCCAGAAGTCGCGCGGGTAGAGCCGCACCAAGCCGTCGGCCTCGCCGTTCTTCTTGAGCAGCTGCTCGTAGTCCTTGAGGACGCCGTCGGGACCGATCACGAAGCCCGACGCCCCCGGCGCATCCTTCATCTTGATCCCGTAGCCGACCAGCACCGAGCCGAGCACGCGCGGCAGCCGCGCCTTGAGCTCTTTGAGCGCGCCGTCCGCTTTGGCCGCGGCGACCAGCGCTTTCTTGAACCGGCGCACGATCTGCGGCGACCGGCCGTCGGCGAAGTCCGCCGCCATCGCCGCGCCGCGCGCGGAGTAGGTGGCCGCGCCGCGATAGTCCGAAAAGGCGTTGGCCAAAGCGTGCTCAACGATCGCGGGCGTGTCGAGCGCCGTGGTCTTCGCCAGCTGGGAGACGAAGCGCATGGTGGCGCTCAGGTCCGAGCAGCGCTCCGCGTAGTACAGCACCCGTCCGCGCGAGGGAGACGGCCGCGTCCCGTTGGAGTAAGCCAAGCCGGCGGACCAGGTCTTCATGAAGAAGGAATGCGGCGCCCCGCCGGCGAAAACCTCCGCCGCGAGATAGTCGAGCACGGAGTCCCGGTCCGCGTCGCCGTAGGCCGGGCCGTCCGCCGACAGCACGAACACCCCCGACTTCGCGTCGTTATTGACCAGGCCGACATGCACGGGCGGAGCGGCCAGTCCCTTGATGCGCTCCTGGAGCCGCCGCGTAACGACTCCGGTCTGGCGCAGCGGCTTGTTCTTTACCTTGGCGCCGGGCTGCAGCTTCTTTATGAAGGTCTCGACGAGGCCGGCGGCGGCGGCGGCGTTCTTCTCGGTGCCCGTGATCGCCACGCGCATATTGCCCCGCGTCAGGATGCCGCGCAGCATGCCCTTCATATGCTTCATTTCCCCGGCCGGCGGCCGCCCGACATCCTCCTTGGTCTCCCGGATCAGCCGCTCGATATCCCGCCGCCAGGTTGTCTCCGGCAAGTAGCGGAACGTTGCAGAGAAATAGCTGCCGAATTCCCTGAGGAAGCGCGACGCCGGCAGCGTCGGAGGAAGCCCGGCGCCGGACGCCAGCCGGCTGAAGCGGTCGGCCATCCGTTCGCGCGGCGCCTGGCGCTCCCCGGTATCCGCCAGGAGATCGTCGAGGATCTGCTCCGCCAGCAGCCGGGTCTTGGCGTCGGGATACTCCGTCAGCCGGAAGTACAGCCGGTGCAGCAGGTGCAGGCGCGTCAGCGGACTGCGCACGCTCATCCACTGCGGGTCCCGCTGATGCAGGTAGGCGTCGGCGGCGCTCTCCGCCCATTCCTCTTCCGCCGATTGAAACAGATTCGTCAGCGATTGGATCTCGTCGCGCAGCAGATCGCGCAGGCGGCCGGCCGTGGCCGCGGAGATATCCGAACGCCGCAGCGCCGACTCGATCCAGTCCGCGGACTTGCGGATTTCCGCGGGTCCGGCGCCGGAGGCGGAGATCGACAGCTCCAGCCGCCGGGTGCGCGGATCGGAGACGATGCGCGCGCTCAGCGCGTAGATCTCGGAGCGCCAGCGCTCCTCCATGCCGACGTAATCGAGCTTCTCCCCCCCCGCCGTCGCCGCGCCCATCTCGGTCAGCAGCCGCGAGAAGGCGGGAAGGTAGAGCCAGTCCGCCTCGGGCACGCCCCGCAGGTTGAAGAACAGGTGGATATCGGTGAACGGGGTCGAGGGAAAGCGGCTGATCACGGCGGGGACCCGGCCGCCGAGCTTGCGCGTCTCAACGTCGATGGACTCATCGAGCGTCAGCGGCGGCTGGTCCACGAACTGCGGCGAGCCGATCGAGGCGTCGCGCGCCTTGAGCTCCGCGGTCTTCTGCGCATACTCCTCGGCGTGGCGCGCGAACACCGCCTGCTCGTCTTTAAGCTTATAGAGCTTCTTCAGCTCAGCGGCGGCCTGGGCCATGCGCGCGAGCTTGGCCGCCCGATCGGCCGCGAGCAGTTCCGGAGCGGGCACAACGGCGCTGACGATCATCGGCTCCCGCAGGCCGCCGGAGCGGATGACGTCCTGCCAAATATTCTTCCCGTCCCGCAGGGCGCCTTCGATCTCGTCGTAAACCGCGGCCTCCGCCAGGTTTTTACGGAAGCCTTTGGCGCGCGCCAGCTCGTCGAGATGCTGATGCCAGCCCGTCCCGCCGTGCCGGAAGCCGAAGCGCGGCGGGCTGTCGATAAACTTGAGCATGGACCGGCGCCATGAGCTCAGCAGGGATAGCGCCTTTTGGTTGAACTCCTTAAGCTCCGGAGAACGTCGTCCGGCCTTCTCCAGCGCGGCGACGCGGCGCAAAACGGCTTCGCGCACGACGCCGAGATGCTCCGGCGTAAGCTTCGACGACGGCAGGCCGGTCAGAAACAGCAGCGGCACATTGCCGGGCTCGCGGGTGAAATACGAACCGATATTGGCCGCGCCGGAATCCAGCTCCCGGGTCTTGCCGTCCACCAGCACGCGATACAGCACCGAGGTATCGCCGTCGGCAAGGACGCTGAGAAACAGCGTCAGCTCCAGCCGCTCGCGCATCGTCGGCGTACGGGGCAGCGGTTTCCAGGAGAAAACGGCCTCCTGCGGCAGCTCGGTCGCGGCGCTGGGGAACTTGCCGATCACGATCGGCGCGCCCTCGGCCGGAGCAAACGGCGGCAGGCTCGCGTAGGCGCCGCACTCGCCGCCTCCGGGCCGGCAGCCCGGCTGGGCCTTGACGGCCGCGGGTTCGAGCTCCTCCATGACGGCGCTCAGACGCGTAAGGAACTCGGCCTGCGGGTAGTCCGGCGGCAGCGCGGCGATGATGGAGAGATTGCTGCCGAAGTGGTAGTTGGCGGCATGGAAGCGGCGTATATCCGCGGGCTTCATGCGGCGGATGTCGTCGGGAGCTCCGCCCTGGTTGCGTGCCAGCGGATGGCCGGCGCCGTAGAGCTGGCGCTTGAGCTGCTCCCAATTGACCCACTGCGCTTTTTCCATCGACGAGATCATTTCCAGGTAGACCGACCCTTTTTCCTCCAGCCGCAGCTTGCCGGTGCCGGCATCCGTCTCGGTTCCGATATGCGCGACCTCGCGCCGGATCTCCTCGTCGCTGTAGTCCGGAAGGATCAGCGCCCGCAGGTACTGCCGCAGGAGCCGGTAGAAGGTCTCTTTGTCCCCGGCGCTGTTGAACTGGTAGTTCGTCAGCTCCTGGTGGGTCGCCGCGGTATGCGCGCCGAGGCTCATGGAGATGAGGCTGTTGAAGTATTGGCCGACCTTGCCCTTGCCCAGCAGCAGATGCTCCTGCGTATGCGGCTCGCCCATATCGGAGGTGGGAAGGGTCCCGACGTTCAGGGATACCTGAGGCACCGAGGCGACGCGCAGGATATCGACCACCATCCCGTTGGGGTGCACGTAGCGCGCGCCCATCGGTTCTCCCTCCGCGTCCAGATACAGGCTTTGCACGCGGTAGCCCGCGACGTTCTGGCCTTCGTCGTAGCCGCCGAGCTCGGTGCGGACCGCCGCCGGGCATTCGCGGGCCGCCAGCAAGGCGAGAGATAAAACGGCGGATGTCATTGCATTCATCGTTGTTGCACGCTCCGGTTCAAAGTCCCGTCATGGCTCCCGTATCGCGCACCTTCTTGAACAAGGTCGCGGCTCCGATCAGGAGCGTCTCCAGCTCTTTGCTATCGAACACTTCCGTCGACTCGATCTTCATCTGCGGTCCGCTGATATGAACATGGATGTCGCGGGCTTTCGTGCGCAGGCTGAGGATGTCGCTGAGCGCCGCGAGCGTCCGGATATCCAGCAAGGTGAAGCCGTGATCTTCAGGCAAGGCGCGCACGACGATATCCGGCGTCAGCCCGGGCAGCCCCGACAAAGGCTCCTTTTCCGCGAGCATCGGGTCGGGCCCGAGCCGCGAATCCGGCGTATGGCAGGACAGGATGCCCTTGGGGGCATTCTCGGAATAGGAACTGACAAGCACGCGAAAATCCTCATCCTCCGCCCCGACAAATTCCAGCCGAATCTGCAGATCCTTCTCCGGCATCAAGGTCCAAACGCCCATATACTTCCCGCTCAAATCGGTCTCCGCCCGCAGCGTCGACGCCTCGCCGTCAAGCTCGACGTAGGCGCAGGCGCGCAAGGAGGCCTGCAGGCGTGAACGCGGGTTCTTGTGGAAGACGATGGGCGTCGCGAGAAAACCCAGCACCACCAGCCAGGCGGGAAGCTGGAAAGCATAACCGACCCCGCCGTACAGAATAGCGCAGCCGATAGGAACCGCCCACGACCGCACGGTCCGGCCGCCGAAATAAAACATGCCCCCGCCGACCGCCGCCGCGCCCATAACGGCCATGACCAGCACGTCCATCGTTTCCATGGAAATTTTCACAGCGCTCTCCGCACTTCGTCCGCCGCCGCCGCGAGGCCGGCCGCGACGCCCTCGTCCTTGATGGAGTCGACATTGATCTGCACGTTCTCCAGCGCGCACAGCGCGGCCGCCCGCAGCAGGTGCGCCGCGCAGCTCATGTCGGCGGCGACCGTGCCGGCCGCCAGGCCGCGGCCCGCGCCGACCTTGCGCAGCCCCGCGAGCGCCTGGCGCGCCGTCTCCAGCGGCACCTCGCCCGCGGCCTTGAGAGCCGCCTGGATCCGCTCCCGCCGGCCGGGCTCCTCCTTGGACATCCGATAGGCGGCCATCACCGCATCGAACGCCGCCGCATCGGCCGCGGTCAGCCGCTCGAGGTCCTCCCGCAGGGCCGCCAGCTCGGCGCGCAGTTCCTCCAGCGCGGCCCGCCGCGCGGCGTCGATTTTTTTGCCGCGGGCGCTGATGCCGGCCGCCATTTCACCGAGGCCGCAGCCCATGGCGCCCGCCGCGCCGGCGGCGGAACCGCCCCCCGGAGTCGCCTCCGTGTTCGCCAGCGCCGCCGCGAACCGCGCCGCCGCCGTGAGCCAAACCTTGTTATCCGTCACGACCGTTCTCCTTGACCCCGAACCAGCTCAGCCACAGCGCGAGATCACGATAGTCCTTGGCCAGGTAATCCGGTTTCGCCGCACACAGGTGCTCCCACTTCGCGTAGCCGGTCCCGACGCCGACGGTTTTAAAGCCGGCGGCGCGCCCCGCCTCCACATCGAGCGGGGTATCGCCGATCACGAATACGTCGCGCGGCCGCAGGCTTTTCCCCTGCGGCAGCTTTTTGGCGCGCCGGAAAGCCGTCTGCAGCAGCACCGGACGCGAAAAGGAGTCCGAACCAAAGCCGCCGAACTTGAAATAGCCGTTGAAGCCGGAAGGCTCCAGCTTGATCCGGGCGCCCTGCTCCATGTTCCCGGTGCCCAGACCCAGCAGAACGCCCGGCTCACTCCCCAAGCGTTTGAGCAGACGCCGGACACCCCGGGGATAGCCGTACTTTTTGCCGCGCCGAGCCACCCGAACGTAATGCGGCAGCCGCCGCAGGTAGGCGCGGTGCACGCGCTCGAGCGCCGCGCGGCTCGGCCGGCGGCCGGTGACCGCCTTGATCGCCTCGGAGAAGTTCCGCAGATCCGTCTTGCCGGCCAGGCTGTAATCGGCGGGGCCCGGCCGCACGCCGTAGACGTCGCGGATCGCCCGGTCCAGCGCCTTTCTCCCCGCGCCGCCGGCACGCACCAAAGTCCCATCGAGGTCGAACAGCAGCAGCTTCATGCGTCTCTCAGCTCCCGGCGCGCATGCACCATGTTCCCGGCCTTGAACGCCATCACCAGCAGGTTGGCGCCGAACCAATAAGGCAGCTCCCGGTAGTCCCGGCAGTCGAGCACGATGACATCCGCCGCCTTGCCGCTCTCGAGACTGCCGAGCGTCCGGCCCATGCCCAACGCGTAAGCGCCGTTAATCGTCGCCGCGGTGATCGCTTCCTCGGGCGTCATCCGCATGCGCGTCGCGGCGATAGAGATGATCTCCTGCATATTCCAGCACGGGCAGGAGCCGGGGTTGAAATCGGTCGCCAGCGCCACCGGCAGATCCGCGTCGATAATGCGGCGCGCCGGCGGATAGTCCCGGCTGCCGAGAAAATGGTTCGAGCCCGGCACCAGCGCGGCGATGGTCCCGGACGCCTTGAGCCGCGTCAAATCGTCGTCGTCGACATGATCCAGGTGATCCGCGCTCACCGCCCCGAGCCGGCCGGCCACCGCCGCGCCGCCGCTGTGCGAGAGCTGCTCGGCATGGATCTTGACCGCCAGCCCCGCCTTGGCGCCGGCGCGCAGAAAGGTCTCGGTCTCGGCGGGCGTGAAGTAGCCGTTCTCGCAGAAAGCATCCACGAACACCGCCAGCTCCTCCCGCGCCACCACCGGCAGGACCTCTTCGCACATCATGCGGACGTAGTCCCCGGAGCGCCCCGCATACTCGGGCGGGACGGCATGCGCGCCGAGGAAGGTCGGCACGATCCCGAGCGGGGACCCCTGCGCCGCATGCCGCATCACGCGCAGGGCCTTAAGCTCGGAGTCTTTATCCAGCCCGTAGCCGCTCTTGCCCTCGATCGTCGTCGTACCGCATTCCAAAAACAGCCGGGCCTGCCGCCGCAGACGGCGGGTCAGCTCCTCCTCGGTAGCGCCGCGCATGGCATGGATGCTGGAGCGGATGCCGCCGCCCTGCTCGGCGATTTCCTCATAGCTCTTGCCGCGCACGCGCAGCGCGAAATCCTGCAGCCGTTCGGCGCCGAAGACGGGATGGGTATGGCTGTCGACAAAGCCCGGCATGACGACCCGCTCTTCGGCCCGGTAGCGCATGGCGTTCTTCGCTTCCGGCTGCTGGCGGACATAGTCTTGCGGACCGACGGCCAGGATCTTGCCGCCGCCCATAAGGACCGCCCCTTGGCGTACGATCCCGAGGCTTCCCATGTCCCGGCCGGACCGCGGACCGGGGGGCCCGGCCAGCGTCAGCAAAGTGGCATCGTAGATGAGTTGATTCATAGACGCTCGACCCGCTGATTCTACAATATCGCGGATATAACTTAAAAATAAAGTATAATTTCTTTAGGACCTAGGGCCTACGAAAGGCGTTCCCGAACGGCACTTCCAGCATAAGCCCGGCCGGTGGTAACCTGATAGGTGGAAGGATGACTCAGAACCCGCAAGATGTCCGCATTCTAGCCGTCGACGATACCGAGGAAGACTGCCGCCTGCACGAGATGGTGCTCACCGAGGCGGGGTTCCAGGTCGATACCGCTCAGACGGCCCGCGAAGCGCGCGCGCTGCTGGAAAAAACGGCCTACGGCGTCCTCCTGGTGGATCTGCAGATGCCGGACGGCAGCGGCCTCGATCTCCTCGCGCCGGCCCGGCGACGCGATCCGCACGCCGTTGCCGTAATCCTCACCGGCCACGCGTCGATGGATACCGTCGTCGCGGCGCTGAAAGCCGGAGCCTACGACTATCTCACCAAGCCCTGCAAGGCCGAAATTCTGGTATCGGTGATCATGCGGGCGGCCGAAAAATACAATTTATCGAGCACCCTGAACGCGCGCACGCGCGAGCTGGAGGAGCTCAACGACACCCTGGACCGCCGGGTACGGGACGCGACACAGGAGATTTTCTCGCTCAACGAGAAGCTCAAGCGCTATATCGCCGATCTGGTGGAAACCAACAACTCCCAGACCCATGCCCTCGAGGAGATGGCGCATGAGCTGAAGAATCCGCTGTCCGTCATTTCCGGCTACAGCAGCTTTCTGCTGAAGTCGCCGATGGAGGACTGGACGACCGCCGAGCTAAAGCGCAGCCTGACCAGCATCCGCAAGAACGCTTTTCACCTGCAGGTACTCATCGATGCGCTGCTCGACTCCGCCCGGCTCTCCAGCAAGAAGATCATGCTCGAAAAGAAGGTCTTCCCCGCCCTGGAAGCCGTGGAAGAAGCGATCGAGAGCGTGCACCTGCAGGCCGAGGAAGCCGAGATCATCCTCACCGCGGAGTGCGAGGACAAGCTGCAGGTCAGCGCCGACCGCATCCGTCTGCGCCAGATTCTCGTTAATCTGCTGACCAATGCGCTCAAGTACACCCCCCCCGCAGGCACCGTCTGCATCTCCGCCCTTTCGTCGGCCGACGACGGCACGCTGTTCACCGTCACCGACAGCGGCAAGGGGATGGAACCGGAGCAGCTCGAGCACGTCTTCGAGCGCTTCTATCAGGTCCGCGGCAAGGGCATTCGCAACCGCGGCCTCGGGCTCGGCCTCAATATCGTCGAGGGCCTGGTCAAGCTGCACAAGGGCCGGGTATGGGCCGAGAGCAAGCCCGGAAACGGCTCGAAGTTCTTCGTCTTCCTGCCCGCGGAACGCGTCCCCGCCACCAACGCCGCTACCAACTGAAGCCCGCCCGCCGGTACGACGCCGAATTCCGCTCCTCGATTTCAAAGCGGACCTCGCGGGGGGTCATGCGGGACGCCGCCGGCGGATATCCCGCTCCAGTTCGGCGATGCGGTCCGCCATGTCGAGCAGCATCGATCCGATGCAGGCGTCGACGTCGAACGCGCCGCAGACGCGCTGCAGCCGGCGCAGCCGGAGCACGTCGTCGTCCCGCAGGTCCACGCGTTCCTCCGTCGCAACCAGACAGATCGCCGAATACTCGACGCAGTCCGCCAGGAATTCGGCGGTGATATCCAGCCGTCTCGCCAGCCCCAGGAGATCAGCGTCCTCGCGCTTTGCCATGGAGTTCCTCCCGCAGCTCTTTGAGGAGCGCCTCGGCCCTGGGCGTCAACGACGGCGGCATCGCTATTTCGATGCGCGCCAGCAGATCGCCCCGGCCGCCGCTTTTCCGGCCGAGGCCCTTCGCCGCGAGCCGGAGCGTCTTTCCCGCCGCGCTGCCCCGGGGGATTTTCACGCGCACGTCGCCTTCGAGGGTTTCCACCGCCACTTCGCCGCCCAAGGCGGCGTCCCAAGGCATAACCTTGATGATGGTCTCCAAGTCGGAGCCCCGGAGCGTGAACCGCGGATCGGGCTTAAGCCCGATCCGCAGGTACAAGTCGCCCGCGGGCTCGCCCGGCCTCCCGTCATTGCCTTTGCCCTTGACCCGAATGCGGGTTCCGTCGCGCACCCGCGGGGGGATGCGGACCCGGACGTCTCGGCGCGTCTGTGCCTCGCCCGCGCCGCCGCAGACGGGACAGAAGGAATTCTCGCGGCGGCCGGTACCGCGACAGGAAGGACAGAGTCCCACCGCCGTTAGGGAGAACGCGTTCTCTCCGCCCCTAACGGCGTCTTGCAGCGAAATTTCCAGGACGGCCTCGATGTCCCGGCTGGACGGCGCCGATTTCCATTGGAATCCGGACCGGGCATCCGCCCCCCCGCCGAAGACGCTGCGGAAAAAGTCGCTGAACGCCGCGTCTCCTCCGGCTTCGGGCCCGGGGGTAAAACCTCGCCCGTCCTGCGCTGGGCCGGGAGGAGGCGCGAACTCCTCTCCGCCCTGCCAGTTTTCGCCGAGCTGGTCATACTTGGCGCGCTTCTCCTTGTCGCCGAGGACATCGTAGGCTTCGTTGATGGCCTGGAAGACCTCGGTCTGCTTCGCCCGGTCCTTCTCCGGGTGCAGATCGGGATGATGCTCCTTGGCCAGCCGGCGATAAGCCCGCTTGATCCGCTCTGCCGCGGCGTCGCGCGGCACCTGGAGGGTCTCGTAGTAGTCCTTGAATTTCACGGATTGGCCGCCCCGCCCGATACGATGATCTTCACGGCGTCTTCCATTGAAATGTCGAGCGGGACCACATCCGCCAGCGGAAGCATTAAGAGATAGCCGGAGGTGGGGTTGGGTGTCGTCGGAAGAAAAATGTTAACCAGATTCTTGGCGGCTTTCGCATTAATCTCGGCCACGACTTCGGAGGTCATAAAGCCGATGACGTAGATTCCTTTCCTCGGATATTCGAACATGACGACCCGCGCGATCTTCTCGCCTTCCCGGCGGCTGAAGAGATTCGTCAATTTTCGGATGGAGGTGTAAATCCACGCCAATAGGGGAACTCGACCCAGGTAGAGCTCAAACCCCAAAAAGAGCCGGCTGGCGACCATGTTCGTAAGGAGCGCCCCCGCGGAGAGAAGGATGACTACGGTTCCGAAAAAGCTGAGAGTTTCGAGAAGGAACGGTTTATGGATCAGGCCCGGAACGAGACGGAGAAAGGGCCTCGCCAGACCCGTGGCCACGCTGAAGATGGCGTAAAGAATGTAATACGTGAGCCAGAGCGGAAGGATCGCGAACAGGCCCGCGATCAGATACTTCTTCAGTTTGCGCCCGATACGCATCATGACGGTCATGTTTTATTCGCAACCGCCGGCTAATATAGCCTCAATTCTTGCCATCGGCGAGCTTATTGAACACGCTTAAGAAATCCATCGGTGTAGGAAAAGATCACCGTCACGGCCGGCGCCGCCTGCGTGCTAATTCTTACCTAACTTCACCCGGAATTCGACGATATTCCCCTGCGCTACTATCGCGTCGTCCGCGCTCAGCCGGGCCACGGCCGTATGCCGGCCGGGCTGATAGCCGGACCAATCGAACCACCAGTATCCCTGACTGCGGCGGCAGGACTGCCATGGGCCGCCGTCCAAAGACACCTCCATCCGCCCGCCTTCCTTCGTCCCGATACGCAGGGTGTAGCGCTCCGAGGTTATGGTTTCTCCCCCGAACGGGTAGTCGATCCTGACCTGGCAGCCCGCCTCCTCCTCTTCCTCTTTTCGCTTCGGCACGGCGTGGCGCCGCCGCCCATTATTCTTCCCTTCCTTTGCGATCCGCCCCCCCTCATCCTCCCACACGGCGACTTTGCCCTTCACGGGCGGCACCGTCGCAGCCCTCTTCGGTTTGTTGTTTTTTCCGGCCATAGGTCACGTCCTCCTCTATTCTCACGCTGCTGCGCTGAATCACACAGCGGTTGAAATCGATCCTGAAGTACTGGAGATTTTGCATGCCTTAGCCCCCCCCTCAGACGTCCATCCCCTACAGCATACTCCGGGCGAGAAGTGTTATAAAATAGATAATCTCAAGGAAGTTCATTTAGAAAATAGATGATTTCTCTCACGGGCCGAACGCCTGTCCCGCCAGGATCGAAAGCGAGAAACGCGAGCCGCTTTTGTTGTCGCTGAGCGCATAAGCCAGGTCGATGCGCTCCGGAATCGAGGATGCCCCTAGCGGTCTGCCAGACGCCTCAGGTCGGACTCCCCGTAGCGTCCAAGCTCCCCGCCGGCAGGATCTCTCACGATCACCGTCTGCCCATCTGTGCGGGCCCCGGCCAGCAGGCGCCCCCGGCCATCACGCGCCACCATGCCCTCGGGACCCGGCTCGAGCATCACGGTGGAGAGATGCTTGCCCTTATCGAAGGTGTCCACCCTCAGCCGACGCTCATCCGGACGGTAAGTCAGGACAGCCTGCTCGTCCCCGGCACGGATGGACTTGAGGCGCTTGGCCGTGATCGGATTGTTTCCGGTCCAGAACTCGAGGGAGTTAAAGACCACGGCGTCACCCAGCGTTGCAAAGAAGTACACCGGGAAGATAACCATCCCCAGAAATACAGCCTCTTTGGCCCACTTCTCACCGACTTCGCCGTTCCACTGATGGAGCTTCTTGGTCAAACGAAACGGCCCATAACAGCCCGCCACAGCGACCGTCGCTGCCAGGACCACCGGTATCCATGACTTCTTAAGCATCAGAAACCTCCTTAATGATGTGATTTTCCTCGCCCAGCACCGCGTTCATTCAGGCCTTGCTCGTGAGACGCTCCTTGATCGCTTTCTTTCCGTTGCCGCCTCCGCCGGAGAAGTTCGCCTCGGTCTTGCGGCTTGCGACCGGCCGCCGCGTCCCCGAGCGACCTCAGCGAGCAGCTCGTCGATCTTCGCGGTCTCCTTGGGCAGCAGCCGCCGCGCCAGCTCGATCCACTCCGGAACATTCGTCGCGAGATCCGCGTCATTGCCCTGGTTCTTGATCCCGGCGGCGTCATGGTCCGCGAGGGTGAGCTGGTATATCCTGGCGATGAGGTACGCGTCGTCGAGATATCTAAACAGCCCCAAGTCTTTCGTGGGCAGAAAGTCTATGGGGACATAGAGGTAGTCCAGGGCGAATCGCTGCATGCGGGTGACGCGCACCGGCAGGCCCGACCGGTCGCTCCAGGCGCGCAGCTGGGCGATCATGGGGGGCATGGCCAGGATCATCCGGCGCAGCGGCTGACCGTAGCGCACCGCTTCGCGCGGCCCCGTCAGTCGGCGCAGGGCCACGGCGAAGTTATTCCTCGGGTCCGCGGCCAGCAGCTTTAGCTGCTCGCCCAACGCTCTCAGCATCCGGTGTCCGCGCGCGCGACGATCGGGATAATATCCATGCCCTACAGGATACTCCGGATGAGATATTTTATAAACTAGATAATATGGAGTAAGATCATCTATAAAATTTATGATTCCATTCAGCGGCCGTCACCGCTGTTACTTCTCCATGGCCGCGATCCCCAACGGCACCTTCCTCGCCGCACCTTCCTACACGCCGCACCTTCCTATTGACAAAATAGGCTTCTCCTGTTAGACTTAGTGAGCAATTAACGTCGAGACCCGTTCGCGGGTCCCGGCGTTATTTTTTTTGGGGGGAGGGTATTGAATGGTATTGTTCCGCTACTGTCTGTTGGTGACGTTTTTCGTCGCCGTCGCCGCACCCGCACAGGCGCAAACCTACTCCTGGGATATCGATGGCTCGCTCACCGATGATTCCGGTCACCGTTTAACCGGAAACTACCTGCTCAATTTCAGCTTATCCCGCTGCCAGGATCACCCCGACAAAAGCTGGCGCCTGTTCCGCTATATCCGCGTCACCAAGGGAGACTACTCGCTGCGCATCGGCACCGATGATTTCCTGCCGGAGAGCGCCGCGCCGCCGCAAAGATGTCATCTCCAGATAGCCGCACCCGCGGGGGCGCCGTGGCGCGTCAACGGCGTCAGCATCCGCCGGCATGTCCTGGCGAAAAATGACAACCGCGCGCACCGCGCCGAAATGGAGCGCCTGCGCGCCGCCGTGGAACGCGATAGCGCGGACGATCCGTTTCGTGACGCTCTCAACAGCACGCTCGACCCGCGGGCGCGCAAGAAAGCACTGCGCCTGCGCCGCATCAACAGCCGGGAAGCCAAACTGCTCGACCGCCGGCTAAAGAGCGCTATGCGCAAGCACTAGCGCCGGCGGAGGACGTGGCGCAGGGCGCCGTCGAGCTCGGGATGCGCGAAGCGGTAGCCCGCTTCCGCCAGCCGTTTGGACCGTACCGGCGCTCCGCCGAGCAGCAGCGCCTCCCCCATCTCGCCGAGCAGCAGCCGCACGGCGAAGGCCGGCAGCGGCAGCAGGACGGGGCGGCCGAGCACGGCGCCCAAGGTCCGCGCGAACTCGCCGTTGGTCACTAGGCCCGGAGCCGTAAGGTTCACCGGCCCGCTCAGGGCGGCGTTTTCCAGAACGAACTCGATGGCGCCGACCGCGTCGTCCAGCGCGACCCAAGCCATGGGCTGGCGGCCGCCGCCCACCGCCCCCCCCGCACCGAGCTTAAAGGGCGGCAGCATCTTTTTCAGCGCCCCGCCGCGCGGGCTGAGGACCACCCCGATACGCAGCAGGACGGTGCGAATGCCCGCCGCCGCCGCGGGCTCGGCGGCGGCTTCCCAGGCGCGGCACAGCGCGGAAAGAAAGCCCGCCCCCGGCGCGCTGTCTTCATCGACCTCCTCTTCCCGATCCCCGTAGAAGCCGACCGCCGAAGCGCAGACGAAGACCTTGGGCTTGCGCCGCAGGCCGGCCAGCGCGCCGGCCAGCAGCCGGGTGCCGCCGACGCGGCTCTCGTAAATCAGCTCCTTCCGGCTTCTCGACCAGCGGCCGCCGGCGATATTCTCCCCGGCCAAATGCACCACCGCCTCAACACCCTCCAGCCGCAGGTCGTCGATCACGCCTTCCCTGGGAGCCCAGAAAACATCATCGGACGTCAGCTTGTCCTGACCGCGCCGCAGGCGCATAACCCGGCGTCCTTTCATTTCGGCGGCGGCGGCAAAAGCGCTGCCGATTAAACCGCTGGAGCCGCTTACGGCGATACGCCGGGAAGAGTCCATCCGGCATCCCCCTTTTTACTGGAAAAACAAGCCGTTTTGAAGATTCTTTATACTTAAGTCAGCGTGGGAATACAACCGGACATTTTGCTAACTTATCCGCGGAGGCCTAATGTGAATTCCCCTAAAACTTCGATACTCCTTTTGGGCTGCGAGGCGGTCGCCCAGGCGGCCATGGACGCGGGCATTAAGGGCGCTTACGCCTACCCCGGCACCCCGTCCACCGAGATCATGGAATACCTCGTATCCGCGGCGCAGGCGGACGGCGCTTTCCATGCGCGCTGGTCGGCCAATGAGAAAGTCGCCTTTGAGGAAGCCCTGGGGATGTCGCTTATCGGCCGGCGCGCCATTGTATGCATGAAGCATGTGGGCCTCAACGTCGCCGCCGATCCGTTCATGAACTCGGCGCTGACCGGCGCCGGCGGCGGCCTGGTGGTGGTCGTGGCCGACGATCCGGGAATGCACTCATCCCAGAACGAGCAGGACAGCCGCTACTACGCGGAGTTCGCCAAGATTCCCTGCTTCGAGCCGGCCGACCAGCAGGAATGCTACGACATGACCCGCGAGGCTTTCGCCCTATCGGAGATGTGCCAAACGCCGGTCATGGTGCGGATCGTCACCCGCATCGCTCATGCCCGCTCTCCGATCGAGACGCATGCGCCCGAGACGCCGTCCGGCGACGCGCTGGAGGATTTCCGCTCCAACAGGGAGCTGAGCAGGCGCTGGACGCTGCTTCCCGCCAACGCCCGGAGGCAGTTCATAAAGCTCCTGGAACGGCAGACCGAGCTGGAATCATATTCGCACGACTCCAACTTCAACGTCGAGACCGGAGGCGGCGGCAAGCTCGGCGTCCTCTGCTCCGGGGTGGGCGCCGCCTACGCCACAGAGGCGCTGGCGCTGGCGAAGCTGGACCTTCCGTCGCTGAAGCTCGGCGTCTACCCGATATCCAGGAAGAAGCTCAAGAGCTTCATCGGCCGGCTGGACGAAGTGCTGGTGGTGGAAGACGGCTACCCTTTCATCGAGGAGCGCCTCCTCGGCTGGATCGGTGCAGGTCCCCGCATCCGCGGCCGGCTGGACGGGACTCTGCCGCGCACCGGCGAGATGGATACCAACAAGGCGCTGCGGGCGCTGGCCGCGCTGACCGGCAAGCCCGCACCGGCGGAGGCGCGCGCCGTCAGCGGACTGCCGCCGCGGCCGCCGGCGCTATGCGCGGGCTGCCCCCATACCGACACCTTCAGAGCCCTCAACGAAGCCGTGGCGGGTAAAAAGCCTGCCAACGTATTCTCCGACATCGGCTGCTACGCTCTCGGGGTGCTCCCCCCTCATCAGGCCATCAACTCCTGCGTCGAGATGGGCGCCAGCCTCGGCATGGCCAAGGGCGCCAGCGAGGGCGGCCTCACGTATTCGGTCGCGGTGCTGGGCGAGTCCACCTTCGCGCATTCCGGGCTGGCCTCGCTGCGCGGCGCGGCCATCGAGAACACGCCGATGACCTTAATCATTCTCGATAACGGCACCGTCGCCATGACCGGCGGCCAGGAGAGCGCGGCCACCGGCGAGGCGCTGGTATCCATGGTCAAGGGACTGGGCGCCGACCCGCGGCATGTCCGCCTCATCGATCCGCTACCGCGGTCGCACGCCGAGAACGTCAAGATCATCCGGGAAGAGCTGGAACACCGCGGGCTTTCGGTGATCATCTCGCAGCGGGAATGCGTGCAGACGGCGCGCAAGAGCAAGAAAAAGGGGAGGTCCAAGTGAAGCGCGACATCATATTGGCCGGGGTCGGCGGCCAGGGCATCCTCACCGCCGCCAAGCTCATCTATACCGCGGCCTCCCGCGAGGGCCTCAATATGAAGCAGACCGAGGTGCACGGGATGAGCCAGCGGGGCGGCTCGGTGGAATCGCATATCCGCATTTCCGACGGGGAGATCCACAGCGCGCTGATCCCCGAGGGCGCCTGCGACCTCATCATCGCCACCGACCCCCTCGAATCGCTGCGCTATGTCCGCTTTCTCGCCGCCGACGGAGCCATGGTCGTCAACAAGACGCCGTTCAAGAATATCGCCGACTACCCCGCCGAGGACTTTATCACCGCCGAGCTCGGCAAGCTTGCCGGGTCGCTGACCGGCCCCGTACACGTAGTGGACCCGGCGGCGATGGCGAAGGAGGCCGGCAGCGCCTACGCGCAGAACGCGGCGCTGCTCGGCGCGGCCTGCGGGCTGACCGGGCTCAAGCCCGAAAGCTTCCGGGCGGCCATCGCCGAAGTCTTCGCCGGTAAGGGAGATAACGTTATCGCAATAAATACCGTCGCCTTTGACCTGGGCCTGCGTTCGCTGCAGCCGGCGTGATAGCTAAGAGCCGGCTGGACCGCATCGAGACGATCTTCGACGACGCCGCCGCCCGGGGACGCAATGTACTGCTCGAGCCGGAGGCGTACGACGTACTGTCGCTGCTGTCGCTGTCCGCCCCCCGCCATGTCTATATCCGGTCCGGCGCTCCCCTCACTTTCTCCGCCGCCGGCTCTTTCCACGGGAAGGATGCGGTGGTCAAGGTCGCCTCCTCCAAGCATCTGCACAAGACCGACTCAGGCGGCGTGGCGATCGTCGGCAAGAACCGCGGCGAAATCACGGCCGCCCTCGACCGCATGTTCAAGAAGTTCCCTGAAGCCGAAGGCGTGCTGATAGCCGAGTTCGTGGAATACGGCGGCTCCTCGCTGGGCCACGAGCTCATCCTGGGCGCCCGCCACGATGAGGCGTTCGGCCCGGTGCTGTCCTTCGGTCCCGGCGGCACCGGCGTCGAGGAACTTACCGAAGCGCTCAAGGCCGGGCTGTCGCCCGCCATCGCCGAATGCGGCCGCTTGGGCAGCCTCGGCGCGCGTGATTTTCTCAGCAATGCCTGGATTTGGCGCTACCTATCGGGCGGCGTGCGCGGCAGCCGGCGGCTGGTAACGGACGAAGAAATGGAGAAATGGCTGCGGGCTTTCGCCGAAGTAATGCGGGCCTTCTCCGACGGCAATAAACGGAAGTGGACGATCGAAGAGCTCGAGGTCAACCCGCTCGTGGTATCCGGCGGCCGGCTTTCGGCGCTGGACTGCCTGCTGCGCTTTCGCCCCGCCGCTGACGGCAAGCGCCGCGCCCGGCGGCCGCTCGACAGCATCCGCCGGCTCATGAACCCGCGGCACGCAGCCTTCGTCGGTGTCGGCGGGCCGGCGCATGTCGGCCGCATCATCCTCAATAATGTGGTAAGCGAAGGCTTCGACATAAAGAATCTCCACGTCATCAAAGAGGGCGTGGACGCCGTCGACGGCGTGCCCTGCGTCCCTTCGATCTCCGAGCTTCCGCACAAAGTCGACATGCTGGTGATGTCCACCTCGTCCGCCGCCGTCCCCCAGCTGCTGCGGGAAGCCGCGCAGAGCGGCAAGGTGGAGGGCGCCGTCATCATCAGCGGCGGCATGGGCGAGAAAGCCGGCACCGAGTCTTTGCAGGACGCAGCCCGCGAGGTTATCCGCGATGCCCGGGCCAAAGGCAGCGGCTTCGTGGCGGTCGGCGGCAACTCGCTCGGGATCATCTCGGCCCCGGCCAAGCTCAACACCTTCTTTATCCCGCCGTACAAAATGGAGCCGCGCCGTCCGCCGGCCGGACGAACCGCCGACACGGCCTTCATCAGCCAGAGCGGCGCCTTTATCATATCGGCGATGAGCCGGCTCGACTGGTTCGCTCCGCTCTACGCCGTCTCGGCCGGCAACCAGCTCGACGCCACCATCGCGGACTACACCGAGTGCGTGCTTAACGACCCGAAGGTCAAAGTCATCGTGCTCTACATCGAGGGCTTCATGGAAGGCGACGGCGAGCGGCTGACCACGCTCATCCGCCGCGCCCGCCGCTTGGGCAAAACCGTGATCTGCTACAAGGCCGGCCGTACGCCCACCGGCCGCCAGGCCGTCCGCGGCCATACGGCGTCGATCGCGGGCGAGTATCCGACCGCGCGCGCGGCGCTTTCCACCGCGGGGGCCGTCGTAGTCGAATCCTTCGACGACTTTGACGATGTCCTGAAGCTCGCCTGCGCGTTCTCGGAGCTGAAGGGCAAGGGACGCCGCACTTACTTCATCACCAACGCGGGCTTCGAATCCGCCGGCATGGCCGACTCGCTGGGCCCCCGGGGAACGCTGCGGCCGGCGGCCATCGGCAGGGCGCTGCGCACGAAGCTGAAGAAGACGCTGGCGGCGCATAAACTGGACAAGCTGGTGGACCCCCATAACCCGCTCGACCTCACCCCGATGGCGGGCGACGACGCCTACTGCGAGCTGTTGGAGCATGTCCTGACCGACAAGGCCGTGGACGCCGTCATCTTGTCCGCGGTCCCGCTGACTCCGGCGATGCAGACTTTGCCGCCCGGCAAGGAGCATCCCGAGGACCTGGCGGCATCTTTGATCCCGCGGCTGGGAAAAGCCTTCAAGCGCTGCGGGAAGCCCATCGTCTTCTGCGTCTCATCGGGCGCGCTCTACGACGACTACGTACGGGCGGCAGAGGCGCAGGGCCTGCCGGTCTTGCGCAACGCGGACCGCGCGGCCCGCGCTTTAGCGAGGTACCTGCAAACATGAAAATCACGGTCTGGGGCGCCCGGGGCTCGATCCCCGTATCCGGGAAGCAGTACCTGAAGTACGGCGGGGACACAACCTGCATCGAGATCGAAACCAAAAACGGAGACACCGTCATTCTCGACGCCGGCACCGGCTTGCGCGCCCTGGGCAACAAGTTGTGGAAAGCGGGCAAGCGGAACTTCCATTTCATGATCACCCACAGCCACTGGGACCATCTGATGGGATTTCCCTTCTTCAAGCCGCTGCACCACAAGGGCGTGCATATCCACTTTCACGGCTGCACCTTCGCCCAGCAATCCATCAAGAATATCCTCAAAGAGACCCTGCGGGCGCCCTTTTTCCCCGTCGACCTGCAGGAGGTCCCGGCGACGCTCATCTACGACGACACCTGCCTGAGCACTTTCGAGGCCGCTGGGCTGAAAGTCATCAGCGTTCCGCTGTGCCATCCGAATCAGGGCTACGGGTTTCTTATCGATGAGGACGGCAAGCGCCTGGCCTTCTTCCCCGACAACGAACTGGACTACCCGCACAAAGGAGGCCGCACCTTCGCCGAATACGCGCAGGCCTTCACGGGGACGGACGTGCTGATCCACGACGCGGAGTACCTGCCCGAGGAATATGCCGAGTTCGCGAAAGGCTGGGGACACTCCGTCTACTCGGACACGGTACGGCTCGGCTCGGAGGCCGGGGTCAAGCGCCTGATACTCTGGCACCTCAACCAGGAACGGACCGACGAACAGGCCGACGCCATGCAGGCGCAGGCCCGCGCCGTCGCCAAGAACGGCACGCAGTGCGACATGGCCTATACCGGCATGTCATTCGAACTTTAATCAGGAGGCACCTCCATGCAGCTGCTCAAGGAACTTTGCGAGACATCCGCCATCGCCGGGCGCGAGCAACCGATGATCGATCTCATGACCCGGGAGCTCAAGAAGACCTGCGACGAGGTGAGCGTCGACGGGATGGGTAATGTCATCGGCCTCAAGCGCGCCAAGAAGAAGGGCGCCAAGAAAGTGATGATCGCCGGCCACATGGATGAGATCGGCTTCATCGTCACCCATATCGACAAGAGCGGCTTTATCCGCTTCGCCCCGCGCGGCGGCCATGCCCCCCGGGTCCTTATCTCGCAGCGGGTCCTGATCAAGGGCCGCAAGGACGTCCTCGGCGTCGTCGAAGGCTCGCCGTGGCTGATGAAGCGCGAGGACATGCAAAAGGTCCCCGATCTCAAAGACCTGTTCATCGACGCCGGGCTGACGCACAAGGAGCTCGCGAAGCTGATCGGCGTGGGCGACATTATCGTTCTCGACCGCGGCTTTGTCGAGCAGGGCGGAGCCCTCATCTCCAAAGCCTTCGACGACCGCATCGGCTGCTACGTCGTTCTGGAAGCGATGCGGCGGATCAGGAAGCCGGACGCCGACATCTACGCGGTCGGCACCTCGCAGGAGGAGGTCGGCATCCGCGGCGCCATCGGCGCCGCTCGTACGGTGGTACCCGACATCGGGATCGCGGTCGACATCACCCTCGCCTGCGATACTCCCGGCGTGCCCGAACATGCGCAGATCACTCAGCTCGGCGGCGGCGTCGCCATCAAGATCAACGACATGGCCTCCATCTCCAACCATGGGATCGTCGAGCACCTGAAAAATCTGGCCCGCAGGAATAAAATCAAATACCAGATGGAAGTCCTGCCCTTCGGCGGCACCGATGCCCGCGGGATGCAGTGGTTCGGCGAGGGTCCGGTATGCACGCTCTCGGTGCCGACCCGTCACGCGCACTCCCCCAACGAGCTGATCCACAAGAAGGACGTCGAGGCGACGATCAAGCTGCTGGTAAAGTTCCTGGAAAACGTCTCGAGCTGCCGGCTGGAATTCTAGACCTCGGCTTCTTCAGCGCGGCAGGGGCGCGGCGGGACGCAGCTCGGCGATGTGCCGGATTTCCTCGGCCAGCCGGCGGAAAGCCCGCGTATCCATGGTCTGCGCGCCGTCCGACCAGGCCCGATCGGGATCGGTATGGACCTCGATGAGCAGCCCGTCCGCTCCCGCCGCCACGGCCGCGCGCGCCATCGCCGGGACATAGGCGCGGTTGCCCGCGGGGTGGCTCGGATCGGCGATGACGGGGAACGGTGAGCGCTCTTTGAGCACCGGAAACGCCCCGACATCCAGCATAAACCGCGTCGCCTGTTCGTAGGTGCGGATCCCTCGCTCGCATAGGATGAGGCCCGTATTCTCCCGCTCGGCGCAGAAGCGGCCGATGAGGATATACTCCGCCGCCTGCAGGAACTCATCGATAGTGGAGCCGAAGCCGCGCTTGAGCAGCACCGGCTTGCCGGAAGGGTGCTGACCCGCCTTGAAGAGCAGCGGGAAATTCTGCATATTGCGCGCCCCGATCTGGATCGCGTCGGCATAGCGCGCCACGACGTCGAGGTCTTCCGGCTCCAGCGCCTCGGTGACGATCGGCAGGCCCGTGCGCTCGCGCGCCAGCGCCAGATACTCCAGGCCGCGCTCCCGCAGCCCGGCGAACGAGTAGGGAGATGTCCGCGGCTTGAAGGCGCCGCCGCGCAGCGCCGAGGCTCCCGCCTCCTTAACCGCCTCGGCGATCTCGCAGATCTGGCTCTCGCTCTCCACGCCGCAGGGACCGGCGATGATTACGGCTTCCGGACCGCCGACCCGCACGCTGTCGGACAGCGGCACAACGATGTCCGGCTGGCCGTTGCGCCGCACGACCATGCCGCGGGGATCGATCATCGCCGTCCGGCGCGCGCCCGGCATGGACCGCACTTCCTCGAGCTGGCTCTTCCGGATCGGGCTCTCGAGACGGAAGGTCAGAAAATTGGGGCCGAAGCACCGGCACCGGTTGTCTGAATCGCTGATCAGCCCCCATTTCATAAGCGCCGGCCCGATACGCTTATGGAAAGAGTCGCCGTCGAAACAAACCGCCAGTATCCCCGTCTCTTGTCCTTCCATAAGTCCTCCCTAAACAGCGGCGACGGCTTCCAGCTCGATGAGCAAATCGTCGCGGCAAACGTCTCCGATGACCGCGACCACCGGCAGTGCGGGCAGCCGATGCTTGCGGCTGAACCGGCGCCAGGCCGCGTACGCCGCACGGTCCTTGCAGTACAGCGTCGCGCTCAAAATATCCTTCGCCCCCGCGCCCTGCTCCTTCAGTATCGCCAGCACGCTGGCATACGTTTGGCGGCTCTGCGCCTCCGGGTCATCGAGGAAAACGGTGTCGCCCTTGGCGTTGATGCTCGCGGTGCCCGAGACGTGGATGGTCTTGCGTCCGTTATGGCGCAGCACCATGGCGCGGGAAAAGGCCGACCGGTAGGCGAAGGCCTGTCCCTGCCGCGCGGTCTTGAGCACCGGCTGGAAGCTGACGCCGCTCCCCTTTTGGGCGTCGACGGCCAGAACGTCCATCGCGCATTCCGCCCGGCGAACGCTTCCCTGAATGCCGGTACTGGCGGGCAGCACGGATGCGTGCCTCCGGCCGAGGTAGTCGCGGCGCCGGTAGAGCGCATTCCGTACCCGGTTGAAATCGTCGTACCAGTCCAGCAGGCGGCGGAGGTAAATCCAGGTTCGCACGACTTGGTCATAGGCAAAGCCGTGCGCCCGCAGGGCCGCGTGCGCGCGCCGGAACATCCGCTCCGCCTGGCGCGGCGCGCCTCCGCTCCCGGTCCCAAGAACTTCGGGCAGATAAAGCAGGCGAAAACCGGCGCCTTCCCACAACCGCCCGCGCAGCCCTCCCGGACAGCGGACCGTCCGCACGGAACCCGAACGGGTTCCCCAGACCCTGACGCCGGCGGTCTCATCCGCCCCGAACGGCTCGCCCTGCACATAGGTCGCGGGAGCGGCATGCTCGAGGCCGCGCCGCCGGTAGGCCGCCTTACGGGCGGCCAAGACCTTGGCCCGGTCGCGGTCGCGGCCGTAGATGATCTCCTGGATGGGCGCGATGCGCTTATTGCGCATGACGTCGCCGAGCTCGGCGAAAAGCTTCTTGGCGCTCCCGCCGCGAACCTCAGCCGTCATGAAATACTCCTGATGCGTGCCGTAATCGACGGCTTTTAGGCGTATCATTTTCCATCCTTCCCTTCGCCCGCGCCGCGCGCGCAGCGAAATCCCACATCAAGATGCGCATAGTCCGGATTGCTCCACAGACGGCGCGAGGTCCGCGCATTATACTGCGCGACGTACGGGATCACCCCCGACCAGGCCCCGCCGCGAATAACCTTTCTCGTGTCGGGCTCGCGGCCCTGCAGCGGGCTGCGCAGGCGATCGGCGCGCTCCCAGCCCGGCATGCTGTACCAGTCGGCGACCCATTCCCAGACATTGCCCGCCATATCCAGACAGCCGTAGGGACTCGCGCCGCCGGGTAGGCTTCCCACCGGCACGGGACCGGCCTCTCTCTTCAGCCCGCTGCGGCTCAGCCCCGGCCGCCAATCCTCTCCCCAGGGGAACGTCCGTCCGTCGGCGCCGCGCGCCGCCTTTTCCCATTCCGCCTCGGTCGGCAGGCGCTTGCCGGCGCGGCGGCAGAATGCCTCGGCGTCGGCCCAGGTGACATTGCGCACCGGCAGCCGGGACTGCTGCGCGGCCAGTTCCTTGAACTCCGCGCGCGCTCTGAGCTGGTCTATCGGCTCAAGCCCGTCGTAGTTGAGCATGTCGAACAGCGCGAAAGAAGCCGCGCGCCAGCGCGCGATCACCTCCTCACGGGCATAGACGTCGTCTTCCTGAAAGGCCTTCAGCGTCACCCCGTAGCGCTTCTCATAGTGGGCGATCAGGTCGGCGCTGCCTTGCGCCGAATGGCGGAACCACGGCCCGCCGAGAGTCTCATAGCCGGCGCTGTCACGGACAAACTCGGCATAGGCGGCGTTGGTCACCTCGATCTTGTCGATATAAAACTCAGGCAGCGACGCCGTACGCCGCGGGCGTTCATCCTCATTGCGGTGGTCCGCGCCCATGATGAACTCGCCCGCCGGCACGCGCGCCATATCCGGCGCGCCGGCGGCGGAAAGCCCGGCCGGCAGCAGCGCGACAAGCAGCAGAAGTCTTAGGGTCATAAATCCTTCGCGCAGCGAAAGCCCAGCGTATAGCCCCGGTATTCGGGCTCGCGATAAGCGCGTTTGGCGCAGCGTACCGAACTCGGCGCGCTGCGTGAACTGCCGCCCCGTACGCCGCGGAAGCTTCCGCGCTGGGGACCGCCCGGATTGCGGCTCGGGGCCCCGGAATAGTAGCCCGCGTCATACCAGTCCGCGACCCACTCGGCGGCGTTGCCCGCCATATCGGAACAGCCGTAGGGGCTGCGGCCGTCCATAAACTGTCCCACCGCGGTCCACTGTCCTTCATAGCTTCCCACCGGAGCGGGATAGATATAGCCGTCCTTCTCAAAGCCCTTGAACTCCAGATAGCCGTCAAACGACTCGACGCCGCGCGCGGCGATGTCGAGCCCCTTCTTCTCCCAGCCCGTGTTCGCGCGCCCCCAATCCCAGAAGCTGCCCCAGGGCCAGCGCCGGCCGTCGTGCCCGCGGCAGGCTTTTTCCCACTCTGCCTCCGTCGGCAGCCGCTTTCCCGCCCAGGCGGCATAGGCATAGGCGTCGAACCAGTCGACGCCGACGACCGGATTTTCATCTTTGCGGAAAGTGTCTCGTCCGAACGGCGCGGCAGCCGCATAGGCGCGATCTTTGAGCAGCGGGTTGTATTCTCCCCAGTAGCGCGGCGTATGATCCTTGCCTTTGGGCTCGTCCGCATGGCACTTTCCGTGATCACGCGTCTTCTCGATCCAGTCGAGGAACTTCCGGTATTGGGCGTTGCTTACTTCATAGCGGTCGATGGCATAGCCGCGCAGCGTCACCCTGCGCTGCGGCCGCTCTTCCGCATGCTCCCAGCCGTCGTGCGCCCTATGGATCAGCGCGTCATGAGCGCTCAGCGGCTTGCTCCCGTCCGGCCAATCCTTGGGCGCATCGGGATGCTTTTCCGCCGTCCCCATGAGAAACTCTCCGGCCGGGATCACGATCATATCGGCGCCGACCGCGTTTTTGGAGACGGCAGACGGCGCCAGGACCATGCACAGCACGAAACCAAGCGGCAGCGCTCTCCTCATTCGATCGTCCGCAGGAAATTAACCAAGTCGTCGAGCTCACGCGCGCTGAGCTGCGATGTCCCGCCATGGGTGTCGAAGCCGATGCGCGAACCCCCCTCGATGCTGGCGCGCATCTGCGGCGATGCGCAGCAGACGGCGAACGTCTCATTGAAGCCGACCTCGCGCCGGCCCGGACGCTCGGCTTCGCCGCCCAGCAGGGGTTCGTACTTAAACTTCCGCAGGCCCATATGGCCGCGCGCAGACACGGATTCCCGCAGCGTCCGCGCCAGCCCGTTATGCAGAAAAACCGGCGGCCGGTCCCACAAGCCGCGCAAGCCGAGAATAGTTATATGTCCCTGCGTCTCCTCGACGCGGCCCTTATCCCAGGGTTCGAGGTCGCGCTTATAATCGTTGAGTGTGTCGAGATAGTTCATGCCGATCAGGGTAAATGCCGCGTCGCGCTCGGTAAACAGCACCTGCGGAGTGATCGCCTGCTGACGGTTGCCGTCCAGGTCCTTTTTCGCGAAATGCGGCGGCGGATGGCAGGAGTTGCAGCCGAGCTGCGCTTCCTGGTAGAGCTTCAGCCCCCGGCGCACCGACTCGCTGCGCGGATCAAACGGATTCGGCATCAGCCGCGGCTCATGCATTTGCCATTCCCCGACGAAGCGCTGAAAGTCGCGCAGCGTGAAGCCCTTGCCGAAATGACGCATGCCGACATTGCGAAACATTTCGTCGCGCCGCTCCTCCAGGGTGGTCCGGAAATCGGTGGACGCGCTCATGCTCGACTGCACATCGTCGACGCCGAACATCACGAAGTCGGCCTCGATGCCGGTATAGTCGCCGTCGGGGACCGGACGGCGGAAGTCATCGGCGGGATTATGCTCCATGATCATCGAGCGCGGCTCGTAGCCGGAAATGACGCCCTCGAAAAAGAACGGCTGCAGCCCGAACAGGCCGCGCATCTGCGGAACGTTCATCGTGCCGCCGATAATAAACTGCCCCTCCTCCTGGTAGCGCTGTACGTACTCCTGGCCCAGCACCTGGCTGACGCCCCAGGGCCTGCCGTCGCCGGTATCCGCATTGTGGCAATGGGCGCAGGAGGTGTCGCCGTCGGAGGAGTAGAAAGACGTATGGGCGAAGAGCTCGCCGCGTTCGGCGCTGGTGTCCGGGAACGGCCGCACCGGGATGCCGGGGTCGATCACCACCTCGCGCGACTCCCCGCTTTCGCGGTCGATGACGCTGAGCGTGCCGCCGAGGAAGTTGGCGGTGAAGGCCTTGCCCGCCGAAGGCGTTCCCGGCCGGCCCAGCACGAGGCCGATGGGCAGCAGGCCGGTCTCATAGACCCGCTCGGGTATGAGGTAATTGCTCGGATCGGCCGCCGTCGGATTGATCCGCCACTCCTGGACCTGCGAGGTCGACTGCATATTAACCAGCAGCCGGTCGCCGTCGAGCGCCATCATGGCGGGCGTCGCCCCGATCACGCGCATAAGATCGGGCGGGATGTCGCCCTTGATGTCGCCGTGGGTCGACTCGGCGGTATCCGAGGTGTAGCGCGTCCAGCCGCGATGCGCCTCGTAGCGGTTGGCCCGCAGCAGATACGGCAGGCCGTCCGGCGCGGCCGGCGGCCGCTGCGGCAGCTCAAGAGCGCCGACGTCGATGAAGACGACGTCGTTCTGGATATCGCGGAACTTGATCCCCGCGGTCCCGTCTACGGCATCGAACGGGCCGAGGATATTCTGCTCATCTTTTGGCAGCACGCGGCCCGTTGCCGAATCACGCAGAACGGTGTACTGCGCCGCGGGATTTTCCGGGTCGCGGCTCTCGCCGCCGTACGGGTCGCGTTCATTGGTGGTGCCGAAGCCGACGCCCTGGGTGCCGACCATGAGATAGTCCCGCCCGGTCGCCGTCGAATGATAGACCTGCAGGTCGCTGATCCCGTTCTGGATGTAAATCCCGCCGACCTCGCGCAGGTGCTCGGTGCTGACGATCGATATGTCCTGGGTCCCGGCATTGCCCACGAACAGCAGCTTGCCGTCGGTGCTCAGCGCCAGCTCCTTGGGCTTGCTGTGGGGATTGCCCACGGGGATACCCGGTCCATCCCCCGCCGCCGCGATCCAGTCCCGAATCTGCCGGTAGTCCGGGTCCTCGTCCGGCTCGGCGAATACCACGGTCCGCATGGTCAAAGTGGAGGTAAAAACGTTGCGATCGGCATAACCGCCGTGTTTGACCGGCAGCGCCGCCCGCAGCAGGATGCTCTCTTCCGGTTCGCCCGGACGGACATGCGGCACGGCCGACAGCAGGCTCTTGACGGCATCCTCACCCGCGTAAAACTCGCCCTTTTGCGGATCCGCATGGCAGGAACCGCAGCGTTTCACGAGGACCGGATGGACGCGGGCGAAAAATGTCTTATCGTCGAGGCCGCCGAGAACCCGCATGTCGGCGGTGAAGGTCTTCTTGTCCGCCTGGATATCGACCACGAAGACCTGGTCGAGATAGCGGTTGGCGACGAATGCCCGCCGCCCGTCCTGGGCGAAAACGATATCCTGGGCGTAGAAGTCGAGCGGGATTTCCGCGACGACTTTATCGGTTTTGGTGTCGATCACGCTGGCGAAGTTGGAAAAACGACTGGTCACGATCAGGAACCGCCCGTCCGGATGCAGCCGCAGATGGAAGGGGGCGGAGGCGGGCGGCCCTTTCTCGCCCTTTATTTTCAGCGCGATGCGGCGGATGATTTCGTCCTTGGCCACGTCGTAAACCGCCACCTCCGAACCCGGTCGAAGTTCCGACCCCAGAAGGGCGATATAAACTTTATTCCCATCCTGCGAAACGGCGAGGTCGAAGGGATGGTCCCGGCGCGGCTTTGGCTCGGGACCGGGGTTGGGATTGGGAACCGGCCGCAGGTTCTCCCGGACATAATGCTCGCCGTAAGCCCAGCGGCGGCTGGTCAGCCGGCCGAAGAGCGAGGGCGGGGTCGCTCCGCTTTGGGCATAGCGGGCGAACGGAACAGTCTCATCGGCCGCGAACGCGGCCAATGCCAGCACCGGCACGGCCGCCAGCAAGACCAGGAGGTTAATCTTTTTCCCGTTCATTCCTGAGCAGAATCGCCATTCCCTTGGACATAGCCGTCGCGACCTTCTTGCGTGCCGAACCCAGCAGCCGCTGCACGGTACCGCGGGACACACCCATGCTCACACCCGCTTCCGACTGCATGAAGCCCTCCGCATCGCACAGCCTAAATGCCTCCAACTCGTCGCGGTACAGCGTGATCTTCTTCAGCTCGGGCATAGGGGTACCGGTGGGCTTGAAGGCGCTGCCCTTGAAGGTACAGCCGCATTTTCTAGGCTTCGGGAGTCTAGGCGCCATACTTCCTCTTTAATTTGTGCATATGCACATTATAGCAGGCCTCATAGCGTCTTAACGAACGCTATCAGGTCGTCGAGCTCCTGCGGCGTCATATCCGAGGTTATGCCGTGGAGATCCTTCGGGTTATGGTCGGTGAAAATCGCGCGCAGCGTCTCCGCCCGCCCGTCGTGCAGGTAGGGCGCGGTCCGGTAGGTCTCGCGCAGAGACGGCGTATCGAAATCGTCGCGCTGGTCCAGGACGCCCCGCAGTCCCAACTTGTACATCTTCATATCGGTATAGGTCGGCGGCGGATGGCAGGTCACGCAGAGCGCCCGGGAGAATAACTCGCGGCCGCGTTCAATCACCTCCGGCTCGGTATGCCGGAGCCAAGGATTGGGAGCCCGCGGAGGATTACCCAAGAACTCCACCAAAGCATCATGCCGGTCCTGACGCGGCAGAAAGCCCAGGAAGCGCTGGCCGCCCTTAATGCCTTCCACCATGGAATCGCGCACCGTGGTCCACATGGCCGGCGGCGTGTCCACAGCGTCGTGCAGGGACTTCGCGTTCTTGGGATTCTGCAGGCCGTCGTTGTGCAGGTCCCAGTTCAAGCCATCCATCGTCGCGTCTTCCTGATGGCAGCTGGCGCAGCTGTACCACCGTTGGAAGCAGTAGCCGGCATCGTTTATAAGGAGAGAGCCCTTGCGGTAAAGCGTCATGTCCTGCGCCGGGCCAAGCGGAATCCGGGCTCTGACCGCGCCGGTCTCCGCATCAAGTACGGAGATATCGTCGCTGTAGTAGTTGGCGGCATAAAATTCACCGGCCTTTTCGTTGAGCGCAACCCCTCGCGGTACCAGGCCCTCGACCTTCACGCGCCGGGCGATCCCGAGCTGACGTACGATTTCCACATTCTCTTCGAGGTGCCGGACGGCGTCCCCCGCGGTCTTCTCGACCAGCGCCAGCGCCTTCGCGGTATCGACGATGGCGATCTCATGCGCGCCGGAAAGCGAGATATAGAGCCGCTTGCCGTCGGCCGACAGCGCCATGCCCCAGGGATTGGCGGCGCCGTCGAGCAGATGGTCCAGCAGCAAAGTCACCCGGTGCCCGGGCTTGCTGAGGTCCAGCACCGAGAAGCCGTTGGAGTTGATCCAGCCGCGCTCGAGCTGCAGCGTCGGCACCTCGTCATGCCCGACGACATGGTTGACGTACGCCCAGCGCCCGTCGGGAGATACCGCGAGCTGCCGCAAATTGGAGGCACGGCTCAGGCTCCGGTGCTCGAGCACGCGGCCGTCGGCCGCGTCCAGAATGGACACCCCGCGCCCCAGGCCGTTGGCGACTATCAGCTTTTTGCCGTCGGGCGTCGCCGCGATGAACCGGGGCTCGCGCTTGACCGGCGCCTCGACGACGGTCTCGCCGCTCTCGACATCGATAATCGAGACGCTGTCGGACTGCGAGTTGGCGACATAAAGCCTTTTCCCGTCGGCCGAGAGCAGCAGACCATAGGGTTCCAGACCCGTCCGCAGCGAACGCATGACGCGGCGCTTCTTTAGGTCGACTACGGCGACGTCATCGGCATAGCGCCGGGTCACATACAAGACGCGACCGTCGGGCGCCAGCGCCGCCTGCGCGGGGGCGGAGCCGACATAAATCTCATACAGCGCTTCACGCCCGGCCACATCCAGAACCGATACGGTCCCCGAGGTATGGTTGACCGCATAGGCCCGCTTGCCGTCCGGCGCCAAAAGGATGTCCAGCGGCGAGTGATACTGCGACTCATCTCCCCATGCGCCAAGGCAGGGAGCTGCGCCGAGCAGCAGCAGAGCGACGATATGCGGAAAATATCGCACGCTCAATTATATTCCTTCCTTCATAACCTGTCTGTCGGGCGAAATGCTTCTTGTTTGTAGTTGGAATCCTACAAGGTTATTAATTGCATTCTCTCCCCGTGAGAGGTATAATGTGCATATGCACACTACGGAGGAGCCATGCCGAAAATCGCCATCCTGCACTGCAAGAAGATCAAGGACCATTCATGCATCGCCTGCGCCAAGTGCCATAAAGGTATCAAGGAAAAAAACGGGGAGTTCGCGCGTCATGAAGAGATCGATCTAGCCGCCATGACCGACTGCGGCGACTGTCCGGGACTGACCGTTCCCCGGGTCAAGATGCTGACCGAGCTCACCAAGGGGCTGGGCCGGGATATCGAGGTCCTGCACCTGGGGACCTGCATGAAACTGGCCATGGAAACGGCGCAGTGCCCGATCGAATACGAAGACCTGAAGACGACGCTGGAAAATAAATTCGGCATTAAGGTCATCCTGGGCACGCACAGCTACTAAACGAGGAGAGAGTTATGAAAATAGTTTTTCCAGTTAAGACGTACGCGGGATTGGACAGCAAGGTTTATGCGCATTTCGGCACCGCGCCGATGTTCGTCACCGCCGATTCGGACAACAACGAGATCGCTCCCCTGGGCGGCGACGACTGCAAGCATAACGGCGGACAGTGCGGCCCGGTGCGGGAGCTGGCGAACAAGGGAGTAGATTGCGTAGTCGTCGGCGGTATCGGCGGCGGCGCGCTCAACGGACTGCGCGCGGCCGGGATCGAAGTGTATCTGGCGGCCGCCGCGACCATACGCGAGAACCTGGAACTGTTGAAAGCGGGAGGACTGCAGAAGGTCGGAGCCAATGCCGCCTGCCCGGGCGGGGGCCACGAGCACGGCGGCGGCTGCGCCCACCACGCATAGGCTCGCGACCGTCCCTACACGACCGCCCCCCCTACACGACCGTCCCCCCTATTGACTCGCTTTGTCGCGGTAGATATACTGCAACCGAAATGCAAATAACACGATATTTCGGTTGGCTCTTGATCCCGGCGCTGGCGGTTTCCAGCCTCGCCGCGCAGACGGATGAGGAGGCGCTGCTCCATACGGGGCAGATACCTCCGCTCGACATGGTGCACAGTCTCGACCAAGCGAAGACTTTGAGCTCGTATCTCCCCCGCTGCAAAGGCTCCGCGATGCGCCCGCCGTACGTCTACACGACGGAATACCAGCTGTCGAAAAAGGACAACAAGGAAATCGGCCGGATCCTGGCTGCGCTCAATAAATTCGCGGACGTGAGCAAAGCGCGGGCGGCGGGCTACCTTCTCGGAACGGACTTCGAAAACGGAATGGGCATCCCCTTCCTGAACCAGGAACGCATCATCCGGGGCGAAGTGGACTGGACCCGGCCGACCATCCTGTACTACATAAAATCGCGCAAGGAGCCGAAGTACAGCTTAATCAGCGCCGGCTACTACGCCGCCGGCGAGAAACCCGCCGCCGGCTTCGACGCCTACCGCAAGAAGAAGACCAAGACGCCCGAGCTCCAGTGGCGGCCGTTCAACGGCGCATGCCTGCATGTCGAGGGCGGCCAAGCCGGCTACACCCTGCCGAAAGACGGCGCCGCGGGCTGCAAAGGCACCTTCCTGGAGAAGGGCTGGCTGCTGCAGTTGGGACTGCCCTTTTACAACCCCTCGGGTTTGTTCGCGCAGCAAAACCCGATCGCCGACTACCTGGACCTGAGAGAGAGGGAATTCCGCTTCTGCTATGAGTAAGGCGGGGGGCTTGCCCCTCTCGCTGGCGCTCGCCGTATCCTGCGGGCTGCTGTTCTGGCTCGCCATGCCTCCCTACGGCCTATGGCCGCTGTCGATTATCGGCTGCGCCCTGCTTACCGCCGCGCTGGCGCGCAGCCGCAGCGCGGCGCAGGCCGTGGTCCTGGCCGCCCTCAGCAAGGCCGCCTACATGCCGACCTCGCACAGCTACCTGGGAAGCCTCGCCCCTTCGGTGATGATCCTTTATACTGCGAACCAAGTCCTGGTATGGGCCTTATTCGGCGCCGCCTTCCACGTGATCAGAACCCGGCGGGGAACGATCGCCGCCGTATCCACGCTGCCCTTCTTGTGGGTCCTATTCGATTGGCTGACGCTGCGCCTGCACTTCCTGCCTTCCGAGCTCGTCAACTGGGGCGGCGTATTCGGCCATACGCCGCTGCGGCAGCTGGCGCCCTGCGTCGGCGTCTACGGCGTCACTTTGCTCGCCGCCGCCGCGGGAGCGGTGCCGGTACTGGTCCATCTGATCCGCTCCAACGGCACGAAGCGCCCGCGAACGGCATTGCGCCCGGCCGGCGCGGCCGCCGGCCTGCTCGCCCTGGCGCTGGCGGCCGGTCTGCTCGCGCTGCATACGGGCGGTAAGCCCGAGGCGGCGCCCGCCCCGCTGCGCGTGGCCACGGTCGGTCTCGACCGGACATGGGAAAAAGGCATCGCGGCCTGGGACGAGATATCGTCGCTGAACCCGAGGATTCGCGGCGTATTTAAGGATTTCGTCCGCTTGCGGCTCGAGCGCATTGAACGGGCGATCCCCCAGCCCCCGCCGGATATCATCGTCCTGCCCGAAGACGCGATCGACGTCTTCATGCTGGGCGACCGCTCGCCGCAAGCCTTCGCGCGCTGGGGAATCGAAAACAACGGCCTCCTGATCGAGGCTTACCGCGATTTCGCCCGCCGCGCCGGAGCGGCGGTGCTGGTAGGGCTGACCACGCGCCGGCAGGGCGCGCTGCACAATACCGTGCTGCACATCGGCCGCGATGGGGCCTTGCTCAACCGCTACGACAAGGTCCGCTTGACCGCGGGCTCGGAATACTGGCCCCTGGCGCATGTTCTGCTCCCCTACTGGAAGCTGTTTCACGCCCACCCCGACTTCGTCTTATTTGATCAGCAGTACTCCCGGGGAAGCGAGCCCGCACGTCTGCTTGAACATGGCGGCCGCTCCTTCGCCGCGCCGGTCTGCCTCGAAGCCCAAATGCCCGGCCGGGTGCTGGCATGGAGGCGCGCGGGAGCGGAGTTTCTGACCGTGCTCACGAACTCGTCCTGGTTCGGCGACCGCCCGCTGATCTACAACCGGCAGACCCTGGGCTTAAACCGTCTGCTGTCCGCCGCGTACGGCATCCCGATTTTTCTATCCGGGAAGTCGAACTACTACGGCTTCATAGACCCTGCGGGCGCCGTCTCAGTCCGTCCGGCCTTCGGCGGGAAAGAGGCCGCCGGCGTCGTCATACATGAGCTCGGAGCCGGCGCCCGCCGCACCGCCGCCGTTCGTCTCGGCGAGTTCACCCTGCCGCTCAGCCTGCTCGGCCTGCTGCTGATCCCGCTCGCCGGCGGAGCAATCCGGCCAAGAGAGAAATAATATGCCCAAACTTGCCCGCCACTATTTGCTTGAGTTTGATTCCTGCGACCGCGCCGCTATCGATTCCCCGCGCGCGGCGATGCGGGCGCTGCGCGAACTGTGCCGCGAAGCCCCGCTGCACCCTTTGCGCCGGGCCTCGCATCGCTTCAAGCCGCAGGGGCTGACCGTGATCATGATACTCAGCGAGAGCCATTTGGCGTTCAGCACCTGGCCGGAGTACGGCTACGCCACTTTGCACCTGTTTCTCTGCGGCCGCACCCCGAAGCTGAAGCAGGCGATCGCCGCCTTCGCGCGCCGCATCGGAGCGCGCAAGCGGCGGCAGCGCAACTGGAGCTGCGCGACGGCGGCGCGCCGTCCTAAGGGGTCATAGGGCAGGCGGAATGCACCCCGCGCATTAAGGGGCAGGCGGCGGACTTCTCCTGCAGTATCGGGGTGAGCTCTTCCCGGCACAGACGTTTGACCTCGTCCCGGGTTTCAATGCACCACTCGTACTTCCCGCGGTACCTCACGCCTTCTTCGCACCAGAAAGTCTGCAGCTGCCCTTCGCACTGCACGTCGGGGTCATTGCGGCAGTCTTCGCACTTCTGCTCGTACTCGATCATCTTCTGCCGGTAAATCTCGACGTTCTCCTCGCTGACGCATTGGATCATCAGCTCCCGCGACAGCTCGTCGAGCTGCTCGATGGCGGCGAACTTGCGCGCATTGAAGCGCTCCTCCGCCTCCTCGCAGGCGACCATATCGGTTTCCAAGCGGCCCACCTCTTCCATCAGCTGCGCGTACTGGTCTCCGGTCCCGATGCTCGGCGGTCCGGCGCCGCCGCCTTCCATCCCCAAACCGGCGACGCTGATCGGCTGGCCCCGCAAGGCTGAAGAGCCGGTACTGCGCGAATCCTCCGGCGAGCAGCCGGAACATTTGCCGGTAGGGATCGGCGCCCCGGCCTTGCTGTAGCCCCAGCTGACGAAAAGCTGCGACAGCACGCTCGACAAGGTATGCGGCGCGGCGCCGCCGCCCGCCCCCGCGGCCCCTCGCACCTGGCCCCGCCAAGAGCGCAGATTGAGATTGACGAGCGCCCCGCTGCCGCCCGCGACTCCCCCGCCGCCGTAATTCCCCGCGGGCGCGGGGTTGTTCGTCCCGCCCGCCACCGGCGTGCCGCCGCCCACTTGGACGCCGCCGTCGGTCAACCCTCCCCCGTCGGCGTTGGCGGCGGCGGCCGCCGCGCCGGTGCCGTTGGCCGCGCCGGTACCTTTGGCCGCGCCGGTGCCGCTGGCCGCGCCGGTGCCG
>JBDRPD010000095.1:0-8957 GCA_043827405.1 Elusimicrobiota bacterium
GGCCAATAGGAAGCTGCTTGTGAAAAACGGCGCTTCCTTTCTCAAATTCGCACTCTTGACGGATCATCGACGGTCTTCCATCCTGTAGAGAGGTTAACCTGCGCGGCGGGAATGCGCCGGGGGCGGGGAGAAGTCGGCGGAAAGGGGCTGCGGCGGTGAGACCAAGATACATAATAAGGGATTATCAATATATCTTGGCGACGTCGTAATGGCGCGTCGGCTTCTCGGCCGAGAAATCATTGGACGGATCTTCCTCTTGCGCGGTCACGGCTTTGTTGGTGCGGACCTTTAGGTAGCGGTTCTGCGCGGTCTTAAAGGCGAGGTCGGTATGTATCCATATCCCCGCTTTGATGGCGGCGGGATCGTCCTCAACCGGGAGGGAGGTCACGGCATTGCCGGAATCCTCGCGAAACGCCTGACTGCCCTTGAACTGGTGCGTGCTGTCGAGAGCATAGTCGCCCACGCGCATGTCGACGTCCAGGCGGCGGAAGTGCCGCTCGCTTTCGGTGCGGATCGCGCCGAGGAAGGCCGCCAGATCGTAGGTGCGGGTGTCGCGCGCCTCATAGCCCATGTAGTAGAGCTCCGCTTTCTCAACCCCGCGCAGCAGCGTGAAGGAGCGCGCCAGCTCCTCTTTTAAGGAACGCAGCAGTATGTCCTTCTTGGCTGAAGCGGCGGCGACCGGCGAGCCGGCGAGGATCAGAGCGACGAATGATGTAAACGCGAAGCGCAGCATATCGGACAGCTTATCCTAACTGAATACGACCGTCAAGCAGGGGGAATTGTCGCGATCATTAAAATCCTATTCGTTTTATAGGCTTGGTTTATTCCCTTGACACAGATGCTGCGGGAGGCGTATCCTAGGGGTGAAGGCGCAGATATTCGTGCTGAAGCGAATCATTAGTCTTGCCATATCGCTCGCCCTGACGTGGTGGCCTTTGACCGCCACGGGGGGGATTCGTCACACCCACCAAGGCGGCGCTCTTCCCCATACCCATGTCCATCCGGCGTTTCGGACCCTATGGCGCCATGTCAACCGGCTCCATAAAATCGCCGCCGACAGCCCTTGGCATGCTCTCAGCGGACACGGAAAGAGCCGCCGGCACAGCCGTCATTACGACCATCCGCACCATGACGGATATGAACATCCGCATAAACATGCGGCCGTCATCGCGGTTGACGAGCCGCCCTCGGCAGTCCAAGCCGGTTCGGCGCCGGCCGGTTGGCCGCGACTGTACGCAGCGGATGGCAGCCATTATCATGCCCTCCAGTGTCAGCCCGCCTGCGTCGTCCTGCCGCTAAACACCGCCTGCGCCGCTGCCGTCTTCGCCTTGCTTCCCCGTTACGCTTCCCGTCATATCGAGCGGCCAGACTCCGCCTATCGATCCCGCGCCCCTCCCCTCCCCGCATAAGCCGGACCATCCATCGGACCCCCCGAGCCCGATCGGCTGCGGAAACCGTCGCCAGCGTCAAGCCGTGCAGATTGCTGCAGGCGTTGATCCGCGCCGCTTGGCGCGATATGTAGGACAGCACTAGACGAGGATGAAAAGCCGCGATGAGCGAGTTCTATCGCGTACTGAGTATCTTGAGCTTCTTTCTTCTTGCGTCGCCGCAACCGACCGCGGCGGAGCAAGGGACGCGGCCCCAGCTCAGGGATTTCCCCGCCTTCGCTGAAATCTTTCTCGAAGACGAGCGGATCAGGCTGACCGTCGATGTCTTTATCCCGGAGGAGGCGGGAGCCGCATACGAGCAGGAAGAGCTTAAAGCCTTCTTCTCCGGCTTCATCCGGTTCGAGACGAACCGCGTACTCCTCCCAAGAATTTTAAAGATCGAGCCGCGTCTCTCGAAGCGCCGTTTTTACCCGGCGCCACTGGCGAATCCGTCGGGGAAGTCTTCTCCGGACCAGCCGGTCCTTCAGGCCGAAATGGTTTTTGCTCTTGCCGAAAAGCCGAAGGAGCTGAGCGTTATCGCCGGAGTCGATGCCGGAAGGAAGTCCAAGGTCCCGATCGGCATGACGCTCACCCAGTATGGCCTTCCGGTGATCCCTTTCACCTACCTGGCGGCGGGGAAGACGCTGATATTGGACTGGACCGATCCCCGGCATTCAAGAACTGTCTCCCCAACGGTCCGGCACGACCCGGAAGCGCCCTTCAGCTCCTTTCTGTATGTCGAGCAGCACGAGGTGAGGCATGAGATCCTCGCCCGGGTGAGCGCCTTGGAAGGCTGGATGGACGCGGACCGGCGGCGGAGCGAGTTCATCGAAGCCGATCAGTGGGACGACTTTAAGGCGCGCGCGGGAAAATTTCTTTTGCCCAGGAACGAGGTGCGTATCGACGGGGAAATCGTCCGCCCTATAATCGACTGGATCGATTTTATCCAAGTGAGCCCGTCGGGAATCTCGGTGCTGGAAAAACCGCGGCGCCTGGACAAATCCCGCGCCGTGCTGGGGGTCGTCCTGGCTTACGCCACGGACGGCCGCCCGCAGGAGGCCGTCGTCGAGTGGGAGCTGTTCAACGGGAGCATCCCCGCCGTCCAGGCCGCGGTGGAAGACCCGTCCGGCCTCTTCCATGCAGTGTTGAGGCCGGAGGACAATCGCCTCGTTTGGCGGGACTACTTCAACATAATGGCTCCTCCCAGGCTGGAGGAAGTGCTCTCTGCGCATGCGGGGGGCTGCTGGCACCGGCTTGCGGCCGCCTTGATCGCCCTTGCGGCGCTGATCCCGCTGGGGACAAGGCTCCTCCTGCCCGACCACAAGGGGAGAGCGGCCCGGCGCGGCTGGGCTTTGGGGGGCGGCTTTCTTCTCTTGGGGCTGACTCTCGGAGCCGCCTCGCGATTCTCAGTCTCCTCGTACGCAAGCGCGGAGAAAGCACGGGAGATACTCGAACCTCTGCTCAAGAACGTCTATCGCTCTTTCGATTTTCGGGAGGAAGGGGCGATGTACGATCAGCTGGCGCTCAGCGTCAGCGGAGATCTGCTGACGACCGTATACCTCCAGCATCGCAGGTCCTTTTCCGGAGATTACGCCGGCGGAGCCAATACCAAGGTCCGGTCGGTGACGGTCCATGAGGTCGAAGTGAAGGAGGGGCTGAAGAAGGAAGAAGATGTTCTTTCTCTCCGCGCCAAATGGACGGCCGTAGGCGATGTCGGGCACTGGGGGCATCACCATAAGCGGAAGAACTGCTATGAGGCGCTGGTCGATATCCAGCCGACGGATGGAAAGTGGAAGATATCCGGCCTGAAGCTCTTGGAAGAGATCCGCGTCGATCCGGAAACGCATCATATTGTCGCCTTGGAGGAAGGGCCGGCTGAGCCCGGTTCAAAATGACCATGATCGAAATCCGCTCGCTAAGATTCGCATATCCTCATTCCAGCTTCCGTTTGGAGATCCCCGAGTTCATGCTCAAGGATTCCATGAAAGCGGCCGTCATCGGACCCAGCGGATCGGGAAAGACCACGCTGCTGAATCTTATTGCCGGGATCGTCACCCCGGAATCGGGGATGATCCAAGTGGGGAACTGCCGTGTCGATGCGCTCCGGGACGAGGAGAGACGAGCTTTTCGTATCCGGAATATCGGATTCGTGTTCCAGGACTTCGAGCTCATCGACTATCTCAATGTCCTCGACAACATCCTGCATCCCTTCCGCATCACCTCCGCGCTCACGCTCGACGACCGCGTGGTCGAAAAGGCGCACGCCCTGGCCCGCGAGATGGGGATAAGCGGCCGGCTCAGAAGCTTCCCGGACCAGCTCTCCCAGGGAGAGAAGCAGCGCGCCGCGATCTGCCGCGCGCTGCTTCCCCGGCCGAAACTGATCCTCGCCGACGAAGCCACGGGGAACCTGGACCCCGACAACAAGATCAGGATTCTCGAGCTCCTGTTTCAGAGCGTCGAGGAGCATGAGGCGGCGCTGCTGGCCGTCACCCACGACCAAGAGCTCCTATCGCGTTTTGACCGGGTGGTGGACTTTAAATCCTTCCGACCGAAGAGGGGAATATGATGGACAGCTTCCTCATCGCCTGGAAGTACATCTGCTTCAATCGGATCAAGACCGCGACGTTGGTGACCTGTCTGACGATCCTCTTGGCTTCGCCGGCGGCCCTTCAGCGTCTTCTCGCGGAAAGCGAGCGTCAGCTCCTGTCCCGGGCGTCGTCGACTCCTCTTGTCCTGGGGGCCAAGGGAAGCGCGCTGGATCTGGCGATGAGCACGCTTTATTTCGGCGACGCGGTCCCCGAGCGGATAACGATGGAGACCGTGGAAGAGCTTTTCGACGCGGATTTGGCCCTCCCGATCCCGATGTATGTCCGCTTCAAGGCCCAAGGGCATCCGATCGTCGGAACCACGATGGATTATTTCGATTATCGGAGATTGCGAATCGCGCGCGGGCGGCCTTTGGCCAGTCTAGGAGACTGCGTCGTCGGAGCCGACGCGGCGCGGGCGCTGAGCATCGAACCCGGAAGCAGTCTCGTGTCGTCTCCGGAAAACCTCTTCGACCTCGACGGGGTCTATCCGCTCAAAATGAAGGTGGCCGGAATCCTGGAGAGGACCTACAACGCCGATGACTTGGGCATCTTCGTGGACCTGAAGACGGCCTGGGTGATCGAAGGATTGGTTCATGGCCATAAGGACATCACCCGGGCCGCAGACGACTCCGTCATCCTGGAGCGTACGGAGTCGAATGTCGCTTCCAACGCCAAGCTTCTCGAATATACGGAGATAACCGAAGAAAACCTGGAGTCGTTCCACTTTCACGGGAACGCGTCCTCCTATCCCATAACCGCCGTCATCGCCGTTCCCCATGACGAGAAGTCGGGAACCATCCTGCAGGGGCGGTTCGTCGACGGGAAGTCGCGGCTGCAGATCTTCGAGCCCAGATTTGTCGTTGCGGAGCTGCTGGAGAATATTTTCCGCATCAAGAGCGTCCTCGACGCCGTCATCGGCTTCGTCGGCTTCGCTACGGTGCTGGCCGTCATCCTGGTCTTCTCTTTGTCTCTGCGCTTGCGGCAGCGGGAGATCGACACCATATTCCGCCTGGGATGCGGCCGGATGATGGTGGCCCGGCTCTTGGGCGCCGAGGTCCTGATAACCGCTTTGCTGAGCTGCCTCCTCTGTCTCTTCTTGGTCCTGGGGGTCGAGATGCATGCGGATAAACTGGTGCGGGCATTGTTTATCCGCTGATAATGAAAACGGGAGAAATTAAAATGACAAAAAAACTCATCGGCGTTCTCGTCGTTCTATCGCTGCCCGGTTTATCGGCGGCCCGGCCGCCGGCGAAGCTCGCAGTCTACACGGTCAACTATCCCCTTCAGTACTTCGCCGAGCGGATCGCGGGGGATGAGGCCGAAGTCGTGTTCCCCGCGCCACGGAACCTCAATCCGGCGTTCTGGAGGCCGCAGCCCGCGGAAATCGCCAAGCTGCAAGGGGCCGACCTCATCCTGATCAACGGCGCCTCCTACGCGAAGTGGGTCACACAAGCGTCCCTGCCGCCTTCCCGGGTGATGGACACCTCGCGGAAGTACAAAGACCGCTATATCGCCGTTCCCGGAGCCATGACCCACAGCCATGGGGCCGGCGGAGAACATTCCCATTCCGGCATCGCGGGCACCACCTGGCTCGACTTTTCCCTGGCGGTGCAGCAGAGCGAGGCCATTCTCAAGGCCTTGAGCCGCAAGCGGCCCGATGCCGCGGCGAAGTTTGAGCAGAACTTCGCGCGCCTGAAGGCGGATCTCTTGGCCTTGGATGAGGAGATGAAGCGGGTGGTTCCCAAAAAATCCAACCCGCCGCTGATCGGCTCGCACCCCATCTATCAATATCTGAAGCGGGCCTATGGGCTGAACCTGGAAAGCGTGACCTGGGATCCGCAGGAGGTCCCCAGCGAGAAGCTGTGGAAAGAGCTGGAGCTGGGTCTTAAATCCTTTCCCGCCAAATGGATGGTCTGGGAGGGAGCTCCCCACAAAGACTCCGTTGCCCGTTTGCAGACCTTGGGGATGAGAAGCCTGGTTTTCGACCCTTGCGCCAATGTCCCGGAGAAAGGTGACTTCCTTTCCGCCATGAGGCAGAACATCAAGAATTTGGATGAGGCGCTGAAATGAAGAAGCAAAACCTGACCGCCTTGTCCCTCGTTTTTTCCCTGAGCGCCCTCGTCCCCGGCGGTCTATGGGGCCATTCCCTGTGGATCGAGAAGCACGGGGAGGAACTGATCCTCCGTTACGGTCACAATCCCAATACCCATCCCGGCGAAGAGCAAATCCCATATGCCCCCGATCAGATCATTAAAGCGGAGTGCTTCAAGCGGTCGGGGGAGAAGATCGAGTTCATTATGGAGGCCAGTTATCCTCTCACCATGAATCGAAAGTGCGAAGTTGCCGTTGTCTTGACCTCGTCGGGATATTGGTCGAAAACGCCGTTCGGCCTCAAACGGCAACCGAAAAACGCCGTCCTGAGTCCGCTGCACAGCTGGCTGTCCTACGAGGGGGTCAAGCGGATCGGCGCCTGGGACGAACGGCTGTCTCGTCCTCTGACTCAGGATTTGGAGATCGTCCCGCTCCGGAATCCCTTGCAGGCGCGTAAGAGGGAAAAAATCCGGCTTCTCGTGACTTTCAACGGCATTGCGCTTTCCGGCGTCCCGGTCGCTTACGACGGGAAGACGCGGGGACAAACGGATAAGGCGGGGCGGATCAATATCCGCTTGCAGCATCCCGGACGGCAGCTGATCGAAGCGAGCTTTTCCGCTCCGGGAGACAAAAGCAAAGCCGACGAAGTAATCCGCACGGCGGCGCTGGTGTTCGAGATCGGGGCGTTGCGTGAACTTGATGACGGAAAGGAGGAGAGTCATGGAACTAGGTAGAAAGTTGTTCGGGTGCGGTCTGGTACTCTTACTGGCCGCGCCGGCGATGGGCCACCACGGGGTGGCGTCCTTGGGAGCCGCAGGGCTGGAAGGGCCCGGGGCTCCGGTCGAGACCACGGTTTCGGCCAATCTGCCAAAAGGGAGCGTGCTGTCGTATCTCAAACTGGATTACGCCCAGTTTAAGAAGAAGACCGCAGCGAGAGATGCGGAAAGCGATTACAACAGCTTCTGGATGTACGGCCTCGGCTACGGGATCAAGCCCTATCTGACGGGATACGTCTTCCTCCCGTACTACAACAAGGTGGTTGAGGACAACTCGTACAACACCTCGGGGTTCGCCGACATCTCGCTAACCGGAGTCCTGGGCTTCAAATACGACGATGGGTTCCGCCTCGTTCCAGCAGGCGAAAGCCTGGATGACTTGGAGGACCTGCATTTTACCTCGATCCTGGGGATGACCGTCCCCAGCGGGCATGTCAACGAAGCCGATTCCAGCGGCACCCCCGATCCGGGTATGGCCCTGGGATTCGGAACCCCTTCTTTCTTGGCGGGGTTTTCCGCCAGCAAGATGAGGGGGCGGCATACGCTCAACTTCGACACTTCCTATATTGGGTTCTACGAATACAAATACGCCGATGACAACAAGGTCAAGTTCGGGGATGAGTACCGGGTCAACCTGGCCTATGTCAACAGGCTCTACGTCAGCGTTCCGAAAAAACTGAGATTGGACGGCATCCTGGAGGCGAACTACCTGAACCTCGGTCGCGACCGGCTCAATGGCACGGGCGAACTGGCCACTGGAGGACGTATGCTCTACCTCCAGCCGGGAGTTCGGGTATATAAGAACAACGTTTCAACCGCGGTGGGAGTGAAGCTTCCCACGGCGACCTGGCTTAATGAAGAGGGAGATCAGCAGGGGGCCGAAGGGGTCGAAAACTACCGGCTGATATTCTCCTTTTCGGTCATGCTGGGCGGGAGCTAGAAGCCCGTAAAAGGCCCTTGGGAAAGTGATCCAGCTTGCTCTGGCTCATATCTGGCGTTTAGCGCCTTGGAGGCAGCCGGAGACGCCTTAAAGCAGGGGTGGGCGCTTGAGCGGGCCGGCACGCATCGAGAGGCGCTCGCCCATTATCGCGGAATGCTCGACGTATATCCGCGCGCGCTTCTGTCTTTGGCGAAGCTGCGCGTCTTGCGCCCGATAAGATTTGGCCGTGGCTGGCTCTTGGTGCGGCGCAATGGCTTGCCGCTAAACCCCTGCCGCTCAAGGAGTCCGATCTGCAAAAATTAAGAGAGGCGGGGTTAATGGAGCACCGCGCCTGCCCGCCGAAAGAAACCATTCGTCGAGCAGCCCGTTTCTTTAGCAGCGGCGGCGTCGCCCCGGCGACTTTAAGTGCGCTGCGCCGGCTGCGGGATATCCCCTCCGCCTACGACTCCTGTCAATAACGGATTGCGCACAAGGCTTGGGAAGTTACCCGCTGATGCGGGCTTTCAGCCGTCCCCCGATCGAGGCCCCGAAGGCGTAGACGGTGGGTACCAGGAACAGGGCGATCACCGCGGTGAACAGCAGCCCCCAGCCGAAGGTCAGAGCCACATGCTCGAGGAACGGCTCGCTGCCGCCGATGCCGTAGCCCAGAGGTGCGACGCCGAAGAAGGTGGTGACGCTGGTTAGAATGATCGGCCGCAAGCGCTGCCGACCGGCCTCAACTAGGCGCTCGGTTAAGGTTAGGTCGGGAAGTTCCTTGGCGAGGCGGATGATGGCTTCTACCAGAAGAATCGAGTTATTGACCACGACTCCCATCAGCCCCGCGAGGCCGATGAGAACCAGCATCGACAGCGGCAGGCCGTGCAGCAGTAAGGTCAGGAAGACGCCGATGAAGGCGAAAGGGATAATCGACATAATGACGACCGGCAGCAGGAACGAGCCCATCAGGGTTGCCAGCAGGATGTAGATCACGATGCAGGCGATAGCCATCGCCCGCCGCAGTGAGGTTACCGGCCAATAGGAAGCTGCTTGTGAAAAACGGCGCTTCCTTTCTCAAATTCGCACTCTTGACGGATCATCGACGGTCTTCCATCCTGTAGAGAGGTTAACCTGCGCGGCGGGAATGCGCCGGGGGCGG
>JBDRPD010000096.1:0-66266 GCA_043827405.1 Elusimicrobiota bacterium
TGGAAGGAAAAGGAGCTTGACGGCACCGCCGAGGGGCTCCTGCACTTCGCCGGGCCGCTCAAGGAACTGAGCCTGACGAGCATGTCCGTGCTGCTGCGGAACTTCACGTTCAGCCACGCGGCCGGCAAGAAGATTTCTCAAGCGGATATCAACCTCAAGAGCTCGCAGGGCTGGAAGGACCTTTCCGTGAGCGTGCCCAAGGGAAGCTATGTGGCGTATGCCAACGCGCTCTCCGGCCTCGATTTGGACTTCCGGGTGGCGGAGAGCGATCTGGTATTTAAGAAATTCGACGTCACCTGGAACGAGTCCCGTATTCGGCTGCGCGGCTGCATGAAGAATTTCCGGCAGGCGGAGAAGGTTTTTTTCGACGGGAGCGTCGATCGGTTTAAGGTGGACGAGACCTATTCGGCCATCGAGAATCTGATTGTCCTGCGCAAGAAGGAGAAGGGGCAGGAGATCGTCAAGGGACGGCCCTGGGCCTCGACGTTCCGCTTCGGAATTCCCGATAAGTTTCCCAACTTGGAAGGCCGGCTGCTTTTCGGCGAAACGGTGAGCCCCAATTTTGCGTCGCAGAATTTTAAGCTTGAGCTGGCGCTGGACAGCATTTCCCGGGGACTGCGGGAAGTGGACGGCATGTTCAAGATCGGCTTCGGCCCGGGACGAATACGCGAGGTCCCCGACGTCCGCAAGGCCAATAAGCTGCTCAATGTCCTGATCCTGCCCTTCTCCTACATGCACGAGATTTATCAGAAGGCGCGTCTCAGCATGGACACCGCGGTGCTTAAGACGCTCGACATCACGCGAACCTACGGCGACTTTTCGGTCACGCGGGGCAAGGTCGATGTCCGCTATATCCATTTCGACAGCCCGCAGTTCGCCGCCTTCGCCGACGGGACGGCGGATTTTTCGATCGAGGATGTGGACCTCGACGTACTGATGCGCATGATGGCTTCGGGCGCCAGGCTGCCTGACCGGCTGGTGGACATCCAGGGGCGCCCCTCCATCAAGATTAAAGTTAAGGACAACCTCAGCGAGCCAAAGGTCGACTTCAGCCTCAAAAAGGTTGGGGCCGGCGACCTGGAGAACGCTTTGTCCGAGGGACTCAAGCGGGGCACCAGAATGGAGCCCATCGACGACAAGCTGACGTGCGGGAGGAAGTGATGAGCCGCGATAATAAACTGGACGTGCTGGGCATTTTTCAGGAACATGGGGCGATCAAGGAAGGGCACTTCAAGCTGCCCAGCGGCCTGCACGGTTCGACCTATGTGCAGACGGCGGTGATCCTGCAGTATCCGAATCTGACTTTCAAGATCGCCCAGGCGATGAGCCGCAAGTTCCCGGCCCCGGTGGATGTCGTTGTGTCGGCGGCGATGGGCGCGATCGTCCTGGGCCAGGAGATCGCCCGGCAGCGCAAGTGCCGGTCGATCTTTTTCGAAAGGATGGGCGGCGCCATGGGGCTGCACCGCCACTTCCGCCTGGAGCGCGGCGAGCGCGTGCTTGTCGTCGAGGACATCCTGACCCGCGGCCGCTCGACATCGGAGGTTGTGGCGCTTTCCGCGGTCTACGGCGCCAGGATCGTGGGCGTAGCGGCGATCGTCGACCGCTCGAATTCCAAGCTGCCCCTGAAAATCCCGGTCCGCGCTTTACTGACTTTGCCGGCCGAAGCGGTGCCGCCGGATCATTGCGGCGCCTGCGCGCGCGGGGTGCCGCTGGTTCGTCCGGAAGACGACCGGACTTTGGGGCGGGGAGACGCGGGATGATCGAGCGCTACAGCCGCCCGGACATGGTGCGGATCTGGGATGCCGAGGCCCGCTTTCGGCGAATCCTCGAGGTTGAATGCGCTTTTCTTGAAGCCATCGCGCGGGAAAAGCGCATTCCGTCCGGGGAGCTGCGCGCCCTGCGCGCCGTCTGCTCCCGCGGTCCCTTCGCGGCCAAGGTCCGCGAGAAGGAGAAGAAGAGCGCGCACGACGTTGTCGCCCTGCTGCAGGTCGTCTCCGCGCGGCTTAAGCGCCGAGCGCCCAAGGTCGTCCAGTATCTGCACTACGGGCTGACTTCTTCGGACGTGCTCGACACCGCCTTGGCGCTGCAGCTGCGCGACGCGGCCGACCTCCTGCTTGCCGGCTGGCAGCGTGCGCTGCGCGGCATGCGCCGGCTCTCCCGCCGGCACGCCGTCACCTGGATGGTCGGGCGGACCCACGGCATCCATGCGGAGCCGACGACGTTCGGCCTCAAGGTCGCCGGCTGGCACGCCGAGGCGAAACGCAATATCGAGCGCCTGCAGCGGGTGCGTCGTGAGGTCTCCTACGGCAAGCTTTCCGGCGCGGTGGGCACGTACGCGCATTTTCCGCCGGCGCTCGAACGCACGGTTCTCAAACGCCTGGGCCTGCGTCCGGAGCCGGTCGCCACCCAGGTCGTTCCGCGCGACCGCCATGCGGACTTCTTCTCCGCCCTGACCCTTTCGGCCTGCGCCGTTGAGCGTTTCGCTACCGAGATCCGCCACTTGCAGCGGACCGAGGTGGGTGAGGCGGCCGAGCCGTTCGGGCGCGGCCAGAAAGGCTCCTCGGCGATGCCGCACAAGCGCAATCCCGTCCTGTGCGAGAACCTCTGCGGGTTGGCCCGGCTGATCCGCGGGCACGCCCTTCCGGTCTACGAGAACGTCGCGCTGTGGCACGAGCGCGACATCAGCCACTCCTCGGTGGAGCGGATCGCCCTGCCGGACGGGACGGTGCTGCTCGACTTTATGCTCCATCGTTTCGCCTCCGTGGTGGAACGGCTCGACGTCTTTCCGGAGCGCATGCGGCAGAACCTCGACAGTTCGCGCGGGCTGGTGTTCAGCCAGAAGCTGCTGCTGACGCTGATCGACAAGGGGCTCGACCGCATGCGGGCCTACGATATGGTCCAGCGCAATGCCATGGCGGCCTTCCACGCCGACACGGACTTCCGCGCCGAGCTGGCGGCCGATCCCGAGGTGCGCCGCTTCCTCGGAGAAAAAGAACTGGACCGCATCTTTGATCTCGCCTATTACGGCCGCTCGGTACGCCGGGTGCTTAAGCGCGAAGGGATCACATGACCGGACCGATCGCGCCGCTGGGTCGCAGCGGCTTTGTGGAGTTGTCCGTACGTGATGGAGATTTTTCCGCGCGCTTCGGCGTGCGAACGGGAGAGGCTGTATATGTCGACGGATAAACCGCTGGTTCTACAACTAAAGCGCGGCGGCGAAAAACGCCTGCTGCGCGGGTATCCCTGGGTGTTTTCCAATGAGCTGCAGAGCCTGCCGAAAACCGCCGAGCCGGGAGCCCTCGCCGTCGTGACTACGGCGAAGGATCGTACGCTGGGCGCGGGCTTTTTCAACCCCAATAGCCTGATCGCTTTTCGCCTGCTGTCCCGGACGACGCGCGAGTTTGACGCCTCCTTCCTGCGCGAACGGCTGGAAAAAGCATTGGCGCTGCGGCTGCGGCATTTCCCGGGAGCGCGCTCCTTCCGGCTGTGTCACGGTGAGCCGGACGGCCTCCCCGGCCTCCTGATTGACAAGTACGAGGACGTCTTGGTGCTGCAGGTATTGGCGGCGGGCATGGAACGCCTCCTGCCCGCCATCGACGAAGCGCTTGTCGGGCTGCTCGAACCGAGCGCCATATTTCTCAAGAACGATCACCCGCTGCGCGGGCTGGAAGGTTTGCCGCTTGAGAAGAAGGCGCTGCGCGGAGATGTTCCCGAAAAGCTCCGCATTGAGGAGGATGGACTGCGCTTTATGGTGTCGCCGACATCGGGCGAAGGGCTGGGGACCGGATTCGACCAACGGGGCAACCGCGCGGCGCTGGCGCCCTTGTTCCAGGGCCGCCGGGTGCTCGACCTCTGCTGCTCTGCCGGGGCCTTCGCGCTGTGCGCGGCGAAACACGACGCCGTGAAGGTTCTCGGTTTGGACAACTCTCCCGAGGCGGTGGCGCTGGCGGCTGAGAGCGCCGCGCTCAACGGGCTCGCCGACCGCTGCGATTTCGATTCCGGCGATGCCGCGGAGGTGCTGGACGTCTTCGCGGCCAAGAAGCAGCCCTTCGTCCCGGACCTGATCATCCTGAACCCTCCGAACCTGGCGCCGTCGAAGAAGCGGCTGTCAAAAGCGCTGCGCACCTACGACCGCCTGAATACTCAGGCTCTGCGGATTCTGCCCCGCGGGGGCATCCTGGCTACGAGCACCTGTTCGCATCATCTTTCACGCGAGGCGTTCGTGAAGATGCTGCGCGGCGCGGCGGCCAAGAGCGAACGCGGCGTCCATCTCCTGCAGCTGCGCGGACAGGCGGCCGACCATCCGGTGCTGCTGGCGATGCCGGAGAGCGAGTATCTGCATTTCGCCGTTCTCGAGGTGGTCTGATTGGCCGCGGAGGACGTCGAGGATCCGGAGTTCGAGCTCGGCTGGGAGCCCGCGACCCCCGAAATCGCGTCGATCGAAGAGTTCCTGCAGCAGGAGCATCAGGCGCAGAGCGCCAGCCACGAAGCCCTTTATGATCTGCCGGTCGAAGACCGGGTCGCCGCCGGCAGAGCGCTGGATGGGGTGCGGTATGTCCGCGCCGAGGGGGAGGAGTCGAAGCTGGTTCATGTCTTCCGCTGTGCGAAGAATAACTCACGGTTCCGGCCCGGTACCCGCCTGCGGCTGAGCCGCCGGGATCCCCGCCGGCCCGCGGCGCGCATGGAGCTTGTTGAGGACCGCTACGACGGGAAGGAGTTTATTCTGCGGCTCTCCGGCGCGGTGGAGAATCCGGAGGAGCTCATTAGCGCCGAGACCTGGGTGCTCGACGAGGAAGTTTTCGATCTCCTGGGGGCGCAGCTTTCGATCCTGCACGCCGCACAGGAGTCCTCGCTGGGGGAGTGGCTGGCGGGCGAAGAGGATATTCCCGAGCCGCCCGCGCAGGCCTCGAACTCCGTGTTTACGGACGGCCTAGAGGAGAACATGCGCACCGCTTTCGACCGCTGCGCGTTGGCGAATTCGTACTTCTCGGTGCAGGGACCGCCCGGCTCAGGAAAGACGCATCTGCTGGCGCGGCTGGCGCTTCATTTCGCGCTGGAAGAGAATATGCGGGTGCTGGTGACGGCGGTTTCGCATCAGGCCATCCACCACGCGCTGGGTGAGATCTACTGGGTCGGCCGGCGCCTCGCCGGCCTGCATATGGACGCGGAGGAACTGTTGTCCGATTCCTTCTACAAGCTGGGCGCGTCCCGGGGGCGCAACGAAGGACTGCCCGCCGGGATTCGTCCGGTGATGGGCTTGGCACGCCGCAAGCGGCCGGTCGTCGTCGGGGCGACCCTCTACGCGGCGCAGAACGCGGCCTGGGGCTTCTCCACGCGTCCCTTCGACATCGTGCTCTTCGATGAAGCGGGACAGGCGCCCCTGATCCTCGCGCTCGCGGCCCGGCTGCTCGCTCCGAAGGTGGTGTTTATCGGGGATGATGCGCAGCTGCCGCCGGTAGTCGCCTCGCCGCCGGAGGAGGGGGGGGACGCGTTCGCGCGGTTGTCGACTCTGGAGTTTATCCGGCGCAATTACGGTGATCCTTATCTGCTGACGGAGACGCGGCGGCTCAACGCGCGGCTGTGTTCGGTCGTCAGCGAGTGTTTCTATAACGGCCGGCTGGAGCCGTCGGCCGATGCGGCCGGGAGGCGCTGCGAGCTGAAGTCATCGCCCCAGCGGCCGTTCGACTCCATTTTGTCGCCGGACGAGAGCCTGGTGTTTGTCGATGTCCCGCATGAGAACGCGAAATCCTCCTGCGAGGGAGAGGCGGCCTGGGCGGCCGCGATCGCGGCCGAAGCGGTGCGCTGCGGGCTCCCTCCCGAAGACGTCGGCATCATCGCGCCCTATCGCGCGCAGTGCAACCGCATACGCTTTCTTCTCGGCAAGAAGAGCCGGGTGCTGTGCTCGACGGTCGAACGCTTTCAGGGCCAGGAGCGGGAGATGGTTATCCTGTCCTTGACCAGTTCGCATATACGCTACCTGGCGCGGCTCGCGGGCTTTCTCTTCGATCCGCATCGGCTCAATGTCGCGATCAGCCGGGCGCGGACCAAGGTGGTTATTCTGGGCTCGCGGCAGGCGCTGGTGCACGCGATCGAGTCGGGGGAGACCGCCGATCCCGACGCGGCCTTCGCCCGCGGCTTTGAGGTGTTCCGCCGTATCCTGGACGCCGCCTGTCTCATCGATGTCGCGGGCAAGCCGCCGGCCGCGGCGCGGGCGCCCGCCGCGGCGGTCCCGCGCGAGAGCGCGGAAGGCGAGGTGTTCGAGCCGGGAGATCAGATCGACCATCCGATGTACGGTCCGGGCCGCGTGCTCGCAAAATCCTCCCAGCGCATCGACAATAAGCTGCAGTGGGTCAACGAGATGCGCTTCGCGGACGGTACCGTGCGGCTGATCGTTCCCGGGCTGAGCCGCCCGCCGATAAAAAAGCTGACGTGAGGCACTATCTGGTCGACGGTTCGAACGCGGTGCGGCGCGGCAGCTATGATCCGCGCTTTCCGGAAATCGAGGAGCAGCGCACGCTGGAATTTCTCTGCCGGCTAAACGACCTCGCCGCGGCTTGCGGCGGACTGTTTCGTATTGAGGTTTTCTTCGATGGGCCGACGCGCCCATTGATCGCCGTGGACCCGCCCGTGCATATCCGCTTTCCGATCGACGGCTACGCCGATGCCGCGATTTTGGGAACCGCGCGCAGCCTGTTGGCGCAAGGAAAGGGCGCGGTAGCGGTGACCGGAGACGGCCAGCTCGCGGCCCAGCTGCGGGAGGAGGGGGCGCACGTCATCCGCGCTTCCGAGCTCGAGGCCCGGCTGCGGGAGGACCGGGCCTGATCAGCGCCGGGCGCGGATAATGGCGATGGCTTTGCGGACGATGTAGATGGTGGTCTGCCCCGCGGACTTATGCTGGTCGCGCAGGCCTTTAAGCCCGGTGGTCGACTTGGTGATGAACTGGCGGCGCTCCAGCAGCCGCTTTGACTTTCCGTCGTAAAACTCCACGTCGACGAAAAGCTTCAGGCGTCGCCAGCGCTTGACGCGGACGATGCGGGCGCTGATCTCCAGGTCGGCGGGGGTGCTCTCCTCGAGATCGAGGACCGCGCTGAACAGCTTGCTGCGCTCCAACTCCAGCTGAAACATGCGCTTGAGCCATTTCTCTTCGATCGGGGTGTCCGGCAGCGCGCTCGCTACGCGGTAGCCTACGGTCCGATATCGGGCCCAACCGGTGGGCTCGCCGCCGTCCCCGCCGGCTTTGCCGGCGCCGCCCGCGCAGCCGGCGAGCGCCGCGACACACAGCAGGAGCGGTAAAAGGTTGCGCACCCGTGGAGGATAGCAAAAGTGTGGCCGACGCGGATGCAAAAGGATATACTAGCCGTACGTCGAGATCATGCTTTCCGTCCACTACGGGCCGTTTCAGCCGAGTCTTGAGGATGCCTTCCTCAAAGAAGTCGCGGACCTGCATAAGGACGCGGCCATCCCCCGCATTGCCGTAATTACCCCTTCCCGGCGCCTGGCCGACAGGCTGCAGCGGCTGATCGCCCTGGAGGGCGGGCATGCCTGCCTGGGGGTGACCTTTCATACCTTCTACAGCTTCGCGTTGGAGGTTGTCTCGGAGGCCGCTCCGGACGGCCGCGCGGTCGTTCGCGAGCCTATGTTTTTTGATCGCCTGCTCGATTCGCTGCTGGATAAGCCCGCGCAGGGCGTCCGGCCGCGCGGCTTGGCGGCCTCTTACCGCGCGAGCCTGAAGGATCTTATCGATGCGGGCGTCGGCTCCGGCGCCGCGGCGCTGCTGGAAGAGGGCCTGATTCGGGACGAGGAAGAAAAGCGCCGTCTCAAGGGGCTGCTGGACAAGCTCGCGGCGTACGAGAAGCGCATGCGGGAGCTCGACGTCATGCCGCCGTCGGGGCTTACGGAGCGCGCCGTACGGGAGGTGCGCCGGGGCAGCGCGGCGCTCGGGCGCTATTCCCGCCTGCTCTACTACGGCTTTTATGACCTGACCGGGCTGCAGGCGGAGTTTTTTGAAGCGGTCGCCAAGGAGCATCCGGTTACGCTTTTCTTCCCGTACCGCCGGGGGCATCCGGCCTTCGCCTTCGCCGACCGCTTCTTCGAGACGCGGCTGCATATCGGAGGGCGCGCCCCGCAAAGGCTTCCGGAATCGACGGCAGGACGCGCGCTGGGACCGGCGTTGGACGCGTTGTTCGCGCCCGGCCGCAGCGCCTCCGTGCCGCCGGAGGCTCTGCGCTTCTTCTCCGCTTCCGGAGCGCGCGACGAAGCGTGGCGGACGGGCAAGGAAATCCTGCGTCTAGTCGAGGGGGAGGGCCGCTCCTATGACGACATCGGGGTGGTGGCGCGTACGCTCGAGCCGTACCGCGCGGCGATCGAAGAGGCGTTCTCCGAATCGCATATTCCGTTATGCCTGCGGGCGGAAGAGCCGCTGCTGCGCCGGCCGGCGGCGCGGCTCTGCATGACCCTGCTTACGCTGGCGCGTCGGGACTATCCCGCGCTGGCGGTTCTCGATTTGGTCGGCTCGCCGTTTTACCGGCGCCGGCCCGGACCGCATTGGCGTGTGCTGATCGAGCGGCTGCGCATTCACCGCGGCTGGCTGCAGTGGGAGGGCAAGCTCGCTCCCATCGCGCATGCCGACTTCCAGCTCTACCCGCACCTGCAGGAAGCCGGTCGGGGGACGCTGGTCCCGCGCCAGGAGATGGCGGAGCTGTGGGGCCTGCTGTGCGCGTGGCGTGAGCGTCTGGCTCCGGCCGGTACGCGCAAATGGTCGACGTGGGCGGCTTATGCGCGCGAGCTGCTCACGGATTATTTCACGACGGATGAAGACCGGGGTTTCCAGGACTTCAGCGAAGCGCTGGGCCGATTCGCCGCGTTTGACCTGCTAGGTGAGAAAGTGACATTTGCCGATTTTTTGGAAACGGTTGAGGACCGCTTATCGCGCCTGACGCGGCCGGAAGACGGAGCGCCGACGGGAGGCGTGCGCGTCATGAGCGCCATGGACGCGCGCGGGGAGTCTTTCGGCGTGCTTTTTGTGCTCGGGCTGAAGGAAGGGCTGTTCCCGCGTACGGTGCGGGAAGACCCGCTTCTGCGCGACGCCTCGCGCGTCGCGCTTAACCGGGACGGGGGCTACTGGATCGGATCGAAGCAGGCGGGCTACGACGAGGAAAAGCTGCTGTTCTACCTTCTGGCGGCTTCCGCCCGCGACCGTCTCTACTGCTCCTATCCGCGTTCGGACGAAGACGGCCGCGCGCAAATTCCGTCGATCTACCTGCTCGACCTCTGCCGCGCCGCCGGATTGTCATGGCCGGACGCGGGCCGCGTGGAGCATGTGCCGCGTCCGCCGCAGCAGAAGCTGTCGCTGCCGCATCTAGCGCCCTATCTGTCCCCCAAGGAGGCTTCGGTCGCGGCGGCGCTGGCGGGCATGGACGCCCGTCCCTTGCACCGCGCTCTCGGATTCGACGCCTCCGGCTTTCGCGCGCTGGCGGTGCGCGTGGAGGTGCTCAATCGCTACGGCAAGGCGGGGGCGATGGACGGGGTCATCGGGCCGCCGGATGAGTTTCTCAAGGAGCTGCGGCGCGCCGGCCTCTCGCCGTCATCGCTTGAGACGCTCGCCCGCTGTCCATTCCAGTACTACGCCACCAAGGTTCTCGGTCTCAATGAGCCCGAGGAGCCTTCCGCCAGCGGCGTGGTCTCGCCGGCGGTCAAGGGAGAGATTTACCACGCGCTGCTGCGCGGATTTTATTCGCGGCTAACCAAGTCCGGCTACTGGAGCTCGGGGGACAGCGCCTTCCCCGAGGCCGAGCTGCGGGAGGAGGAGCAGAGCGTCCTCGTCCGCTATTCATGGCGCGAGCTGGGCGTCTATCCTCTGCTGTGGATCATTACTCTGCGCGGTATTCGGACCAATCTGCGCCGCTTTTTGTTGTGGGATATCGCACGGCTCCGGGAAGAGGGGCTCACCCCCCGGTGGCTGGAAAAAGAGCTGCGCGCGGAGATCCTGCCGCATCTCCCCAAGGCGCTCGCCGGCATGCCGTTCCAGGGCCGGGCGGACAGGATCGATACCGATGGGAGCCGCTTTCGCGTTATCGACTACAAGACGCGCTGGCGGCGCGACCGCCTCGAGCGCCTCGCTCTTAAGGGCGAGCTGTTCCAGCCGACGATATACCGCGAGCTTGCCGCCCGCTACTTCGCGCTCGAGGATATGCAGCCGGATGGGGTCGTATACCTCGCTCTCGAAGACGCCCCCGAGGTCAACGGCAAGCGCGTCGACCATATATTCACGGAGGAGGAGTACGCCAAGGGCAGCAAGGCGCTGCTCGAGAACCTGGCGGAATCCGTCGAGCGGATCGCCGCCGGCCGCTTTACGATCCGGCCGGATGACGGCGCGCACGGCCACTGCCGCTGGTGCTCGTTCGGCGACATGTGCCGCAAGAACCACGGGATGACGCTCGCACGCAGCCAGGTCGAAGGATGACGATGACCGCCGCTGGAATGCAGAGCCTGGCCGACGCTGCGGATCGCGATCGGGCGCGAACGGAGCTCGGCGCCAATATCATCGTGGAGGCCGGGGCGGGAACGGGCAAGACAACGCTTTTGATAGACCGCATCGTGTTCCTGCTCTTGGGCGGCGGACTGGAGGTGTCGCGTCTGGTCGCGCTGACCTTTACGGAAAAGGCGGCGGCGGAGATAAAGTTCCGTCTAGCCGAGAGGCTCAACGCCTTGTCCGGACTTCTCGGCGGTGAGGCTGCCGGCGGGGGAGACGCGGAATCTGCGCGGCGCTGCCTGCGGGATTTGCGCGCTCTCTACCCGCGCCCCGACGCTGCCTACCGGGAGGCCGCCGAGAACGCGCTGCGCAACCTCGAGCAGGCGCAGATGGGGACGATCCATTCTTTCTGCGCCCACCTGCTGCGGCTCTATCCGTTGGAGGCCGGCGTCGACCCCAACTTCCGCGTCGATGCGGACGGCACCGCGTTCGAGGAGATCTTCGATCTCGAGTGGGCGTTATGGCTTGACCGGGAGCTCGGTGAACGGGCTTCCCGGGCGGAGCTGTGGGAGCATGTCCTATCCGCCGCCACGCTTGAGGAGCTCGCCGGCCTGGCGCGCGGGCTGGCTAATCCGCGGGTGGACCTCGCACGGGCGGTTTCCAACGCGGGCCTCGGCCGCCGTCTGCGGGAGCTGGGCGAGCGCGCGGAGGCGCTGGGGCGCGACAAGCCCGCGGTGCGCGGCCGCATCGTCGATTATCTCGACTGGCTCACCGCGCATTTTTTCGGTACGGCGGACGCATTGGAGGGCGGGGATTACCGGCAGGGCGACCCGCCCACCGCCAGCCTCCCATCCTGGCCGAAGAGCTGGCCGCCGGACGGCCGCGAGGAGTACAAGCGGCTGGCCGCTGCCGCCGGCCGGCTGAACTCCGCCGCCGAGACGCTGACGCGGGGAGCGGTCGCGCTGGTAAAGGACTTCGTGCTCTATGCGCGCGCCGAATACCGCCGACGCGGCTGGATATCTTTTGACGGGCTGCTGGTCGGAGCGCGCGATTTGGTGCGCGATTACCCGCGCGTACGCGAGGAGCTGAAGACGCGTTTCGGAGCGCTGCTGATCGACGAGTTCCAGGATACCGATCCGCTCCAGGGCGAACTGCTGATGTATCTGGCCGAGGCGGAAGGACAGTGTGCCGATAGCTGGCGGGAGACGGTGCCCGCAGCGGGCAAGCTTTTCGTGGTGGGCGACGCCAAGCAGTCGATCTACCGGTTTCGCGGCGCGGATATCGCCGCGGTAGAGGCGTTTACCGAGCACTTGGTGCGCGGTGGAGCGCAGCGCTGCGCTTTGCGGACCAACTTCCGCAGCCGGTGTGCGCTCGTCGATTCGGTCAATAAAGTCTTTCAGGGCGCCATGCTGTCCCGCCCCGGGCTGCAGCCCGCCTACCGGGAGATCGCGCCGGCCCCCGGCCTGACGGGAGGCACCGCTCCCGAATGGGTGCGCTTCGGTCCCGGGGGAGGTGAAGCGGGAGCCAAGCTGGGGGCATCCGCGCGGCGCCGCGCCGAAGCCGCCTGGATCGCCGATTGGATACGCAACCGCCGCGGTGAGTTCACCTTTCGCGATATCGCCGTGGTGGTGCGGACGACAACGGATCTCAATGTCTATCTCGAGCAGTTTAAGGCGGCGGGTGTGCCGTATGTCGTCGAGGCGGAGAAATATTTTTACGGGACGCAGGAAGTCTCCGATTTCCTAAACCTGCTGCGGGCGATCGACGACCCCGGCGATCGCGTGGCCCTCGCCGGTCTGCTGCGCTCACCCTTGGTGGCGCTCGACGACCGCGAGGTCCATCGTCTGGCGCTGCGCAGTTCTCTCGACTACCGCAAGCGCGTGCAGGCCTTGGAAAAGTTCTACGGCATGCTGCGGCAGTTCCACGCCCGGGCCGGAAGGGAGCCTCTCGGCTCCTTGCTGCGCGCGGTTCTGCGCGACACGTTTCTCGTCGAACTGTGCGCCCGCGCCTACCACCACCAGCAAACGGCCTCCAACCTGCTGAAGTTTGGACGCCTGGCGGATGAAGCGTCGGAAAAGGGCGCGACGCTTAAGGAGTTTATCGACCAGGTCGCGCGCTCCAAGCGCGAGCGCCTGGATGAAGGGGAAAGCCCTCTGGCCGATGAGAGTTATGACGCGGTACGGGTGCTGACGATCCATAAGGCCAAAGGGCTTGAGTATCCGGTGGTGATTCTTCCCAACCTCTCCGGCGGGACGCGTTCGGCCGCGTCCGACGATGCGGTGCGCGTGGATTGGGGCGACGGGACGGTGGGGCTGCGTCTGGGCGCGGCGGCAAATATCGCGCGCGTTCTTATGGATGGTGAAGAGCGCACGCGCCAGCGCGAGGAGGACGTGCGCGTGCTCTATGTCGCGATGACGCGCCCTAAGGAGCGGTTGATCCTGCTGGGCGGGCTGAAGGGCGAGAGCGGTTCTTTTTCCGCCATCATCGAGCCCGGCGGGGCGCTGTGTCCGCTCGATCTGGAGGCCGCGCGCGCGCCGAGGCCGGCGGCGGCAGCCGGCGCCGTGACGGAGCCGCCCTTGCCCAAGCCCGCGGTTTTCGCCGCCGCGTGGGAAATGCGGCGCGCCGCCGAGAAGCAGGCGCTCGAACGGACGGTGTTCATTCGGCCCAGCGAGGAACACGAACGCGGCGAGGAGGCCGGCTGCGCCGCGCGCGGCGAGGACGACCTGCCCGCCGAGCCGCTGCGGCTGCTCGGACGGTTGTGCCACGAAGCGCTCGAGCACTGGGATTTTACCAAGGGGCAGTCGCTGCGGGGGGAGCCCCTCGCCAAGCTGCTCGCGCGCCGCGCCGCCCAGCTGGCGCTGCAGGAACCGCTGGCGGCTGTCGACGAGCTGCAGCGCGAGGCGGCGAAGATCCTTAAGCGGTTCCTCGCTTCCAAGGAAGGGAAGTGGCTCGCCCGGACGGAGATCGCGGCGCGGGAGCTGCCGCTGCTGTATGAGGAAAACGGACAGGTCGTCCGGGGGACGATCGACGCATTGTGCCGCGACGGGGAAGATTGGGTCGTCGTGGACTATAAGTCCGACCGCATCGCGGCTAAGGATCGCGCCAAGCGGTCTAAGGCCTACGCGCGCCAGGGCCGCTGCTATGTGCGCGCTGTGGAGCGCGCGCTGCGGGTGCGCGGCGTGAAATTCAAGCTGATGTTCCTGCGGACACCGTGACCCGAACGGGCGGGACTTTCCTGTGGGCGAGCGTCATCCTGGTCTTTGTGGCGGCGACGATCCTGGTGTTTATTTCCTGGCTGCCGGATGTTACCGGCCTGGCCGAGCATAATCCCCAGTCCACGGAGTACGTTCAGTTCTATGTCAACCGCCTGCACCGCCGCGGGGATATGCCGGCGGTGCGGATGCATTGGGTGCCGCTGCGCGACATCTCGCCGCATCTGCGGCACGCGGTACGCCTCGCGGAAGACGACCGTTTTCTCCTCCATCGCGGCGTGGACTGGGTGGAGCTCAAGAAGGCGCTGCGCTACAACATCAAGAAGCGGCGGCTCGCGCGCGGTGCGAGCACCATCACCCAGCAGGTCGCTCGCAACCTTTTCATGAAGCCTTCGCGCGGTACCGCCAATAAACTGCGCCGCAAGGTCAAGGAGATCTTGATCGCCCCGCACCTCGAGCGGAAGCTCGGCAAGGATCGGATTATGGAGATCTATCTCAATATCGCCGAATGGGGGGAGGGAGTTTTCGGTGCGGAGGCGGCGAGCCTCGTCTATTTTGACAAGCATGCCGCCGAACTGACGCCGGAAGAGGCCGTCGCGCTGGCGGCGGCCCTGCCGAGCCCGTACCGCTGGAACCCTTCCGTCGCGCCCGACGAGCGGACCCAGCTTATTCGCGAGCATTACCTGCGGCGGATGTACGAGGAGGGCTACCTGCCGCAGCCGCGCGGCGTGCGCGAAGATTTAGATGGACGTTAAGCCGCAGGTTTAGCATAATGAAAACCATGTTCGATTTCTTTTTCGGTCTATTCTCCAACGACATGGGGATCGATCTCGGTACGTCGAACACCCTGGTCTGCATCAAGGATAAAGGGATCGTCCTGCGCGAGCCGTCGGTCGTCGCTATTGATACTAAGACCGGCCGCGTTCTCGCCGTAGGCGCCGACGCCAAAAAGATGCTCGGCCGCACGCCCGAGTCGATCCGTACGGTCCGTCCGCTCAAGGACGGCGTGATCGCCGACTTCCATTCCACCGAGGCGATGATCAAGTACTTCATCCGCAAGGTGCACCAGCGCTCGAGTCTGCTGCACCCGCGCATCGTCATCAGCGTACCCTCCGGCATCACCGAGGTGGAGCGCCGCGCGGTCGAGGAGTCGGCGCTGCAGGCGGGCGCCCGATCGGTATACCTGATAGAGGAGCCGATGGCTTCCGCGATCGGCGCCGGGCTGCCCATCGCCGAGCCCCGTGCCAGCATGATCCTCGACATCGGCGGCGGCGCCACGGAGACCGCGGTGATCTCGTTGGGCGGCATGGTCGTCTCCAAGTCGATCGGCGTCGCCGGCGATGAGTTCGACGACGCAATCGTCCACTACCTGCGCCGCAAGCACAATATGGTCATCGGTGAGTCGACCGCCGAGAACATCAAGTTCCAGATCGGCTCGGTCTTTCCGCTTAAGGAGGAGATGACCATGGAGGTGAAGGGACGCGACCAGGCCACCGGCCTGCCGCGGACCGTCATCATCACCTCGGAGGAAATCCGGCAGGCGCTCAAGGAGCCGGTCAATATTATCGTCCAGATGGTCAAGAACGCCCTCGAAGAAACTCCGGCCGAGCTCTCGGCCGACCTCGTGGACCGCGGACTGGTCGTCGCCGGCGGCGGCGCGCTTCTGCGCGGGCTCGTGGACCTGCTGCGCGAGGAGACCGAGCTTCCGGTACAGCGGGCGGATGATCCGCTGACCTGCGTTGCCAAGGGGACCGGGCGCTACCTGGAAGTGCTCGATGACGTCGAGCAGGGACGCGGCGATCTGCGCAAGCTGCGCCCCATGCGTCGTTGAGAATTCCGGGATTTACTCGCCGCGGCCTGCCAGCTTCTCCTCAATCCAGGCGATCTCCGCCGGGCTGTAATTTTTCAGACCGGACGCGTCGGCGTCCCTGCCGGCGATAAAGGACAGCTCTATCGCCACCGACCAGTAGCCGGAGTCGTTGGCGGCCGCATGCAGGTCGTCGGGAAAGCGTTGAGGAATCCGGGCCAGCGCAACGAGCTCCCGGGCCCGGTCGTCCAGGCTTCCGCCGCGATAACCGGAGCGGTCGAGGTGGGCACGCAGCTCGGCGAGCGCTCGTCGCATCTCGCCGGTTTTGTAGCGGAGCGCCAAAAACGGCGCAACTTCGGCGGCATGGTCCTCAATATAGATATGGGCGAGCTCATGAGAGAGAATGCGGTCGACCGGGGCTTCGGGGGGGACGAAAAGGGTGATTTTGCCCTTCAGCCCCATGCCGTCTGGGCGGCTACCGGCAGGCAGATTCTTCCATTGAACCTGCTTCAGGTTCGCCGCCTGCAGAAAAACCGGCATTCGTTCGAATAATCCAACGAGGCGGTTGAGGTCCGACTCCCGCTGGTCCGGAGTGCAGGGTTCGCCGAAACAGCGGACGATTACGCGCCGCTGGCCCGGGGGGATGCCGCGAATCCAGGCGGCGAGCACGGCGTCGCGCCGCCGGCGCCTTTCCTCCTTCGACTGCTTGACGCGGCGTCGGGCTTCGTGGGCGGCGGTAACCAGCGCGGAGTCGGGAGACCGCCATACGCAGCGCGACAGCACGCTGATCGACGAATAGGATGCGGCGAAACCGGGAACGGCTATCAGCGCGGCGAGCGCGGCGGGGAGCAGGCGTCCGGTTTTCATAGCAATAGTCTAGGCGCCTAATCGACCGGCGGTCAGGGGTATAGGACCTTATGCGGCATGCGTCCAAGGGCCTAAAAGAAAAGCGCTTTAAATATAAGGAAAAACCGCGGACTAGTGAACCGGCGAAATTTTTTGGTGTCTATATTCGTAGGAGTAGTGATATGCCGCTAGGACTTCATGCGAGGATAGAGATCAAGCCGGACCGGGTGCTCGGCAGCAATTGGTATCACGATATGGCCAATGTATTCTGCCGCGGCAAGATCAGGGCCGAGGTTGATTTTCTGTCCGCTCAGCGAACGTACGCGTAAGGCGCCCGGTGCCGCTAGCCGCTGACGATGCGGCTCAGGCGCTCTGCCATTACCGACAGCCAGGCGAGGAAGCCTAGCCGGCGGGCGGCCTGGGGCGAGACCAGTTCACCGGGACGCGGCGCCTCGACCTTGATGCCGTGGGCGGCGGCGGCTTTCTGGATCTCCGCGAAGTGCGCGGCCTGTCCGTTCTCGCCTACGTCGCGCATCAGCACCGCTTCGATGGCGGCCGGGATGCTGCGCACATTGGCGAACAGCACCGGGATGACCAGCGCTTCCGACAGCGCGGCGCCCTTCTGCCGAGCCTCGGCTTCCGTAAGCCCGGCCTTCCTGAACGAGGCGATCAGCTCCTGGCGCAGCTTCCAGCCGAAGCCCATCCAGGCCTGACCCTGCGCGTGGACCTCGTCGCGGGCGTTGAACTGGTAGGTGTTCTCACCGTGGCGAATGTAGCTGGGATCGCGCTCGCGCAGGAAGCCCTTGCCGAGGACGGGCTGGCCGGTAATGTACATCGAGAGGATGTCGCCCCAGCCCTCGGATAGGGCGCCGTTGACGATGCCGCCGAGCATGTCGTCGACGAAGTGTCCGTACTCATGATAGATGACGGTGTCGAAGGCGGTGTTGATGCAGCGCTTGCTCGACGAGAAGAAGTTCAGGCTCGGGCTCCACGGGGTGTAGTAGGCGTTGCAGTCCCGGTCCATGTTGGGATTGACCGGTATGCTGCGGCTGATCGCCGCGTCGATGCCCTGGGCGGCGAGCCAGTCGTGGACCTTGGTAACATGCCGGTAAGCGTTGACCTGGGCGATCGCGTTCTCCTCGACTCCTTGCGGATTGAACACGAGCTGGATGGTCTCACCGGGCTTGGCGACGGCGGTGACCACCAGATCCTTGCGTCCCTGATCGCGCACCGTGGCGTAGCGTCCCCTAAGCCGCGCGGTCACCGTGACCGGCGCGTCGCTCGCGACGCCGTCCAGCGTGAAGTAGCCGTCGCCGTCGGTGTAAAAGCGCCGGCCGTCCGAGGTCGTAACCTCGGCATGGGCCATGGGCATGGTATCGAGCCTGGTCCCGGTTTCTTCGGGATCGAAATCGACGCCGCGGCCGGTGGCGCGTCCGCCGACATCGGCGTTCATGCGCGGGTCCCAGGCGAAGGTTTCCCCGCTGTTCACGTCCACCGCGGCCATCAGGGTCTCGCTCTTGGACATCATGAGGTAGACCGAGCGCCAGCGCCCGCCCAGGTGCATAATGCGCCGGCCGATATTGTTGAGATCGTCGTGAGAGCCGGTGGGGCGTCCCAGGCGGTCGAAGGCGCGCTCGCGGATCTCCTCGTCGCTCAGGCGGCCGAAGGCGTCGAGCGCGAGCCGCGGATAGAGCTGGGCGGTCGAGCCGACGAGCACCGCCTGGCCGTTGATCAGCTTCACCGTGAAGTCGAGGTAGGTTCCGTCGACGGGCAGCGACTCGTGGCGCTGGCGGAAGTTTACGTAGATCGTAGCGGGCAGGCTCGCACGGCCCGCGGCCTTGTTGGCGATCACCGTCTCGAGCTGAGCGGGCGATACGCCGCCGAAATCGCGGGTATTCTCACCGATCAGCTGGCGCAGCGCCCGCTCCACCCCGGCGGCATCCTGCGGATTGCCGGGCAGGGCGACCGGCTTAATCGAGCTGCCGCGGAATAGGCGGCCCAGCCCGGTGGGCTGCGCCGTCCGGCCGGGGAAGTGGACGCGGTTCCAGCTCAGGCGCGGGGTTTCGGTGTTCTCAGGCTGCTGCGGCTGCTGATCGAGCTCGATGCCGCCGCCGGCGCGGCTGTCGTCGGGCAGAATGCCGACGCCGCCGCGGCGGCTCCGGGCGCCGTCGAACATCTGCGACGATTTGCCGAGGTGCAGGGCTTTGCCGATAGCCGAGAAGACGCGGCGCAGCGGGCGGCTCTCGGCGGCGGCGGCTTCGCCGGCGCCGGCGGTCACCGCCGCCGGGGAATACGCGGGTTTTGCCGCAACGGCGCTGATGTCTTTTGCCGCGGGAATAACGGTTTGGCCGTTTACGGTCGCGACGAACTGCAGGCCCGGCGTGAGCTCCACATTGGCGAACGCGGGATTGACGACGCCCGGGAGCGTCGACTGCAGGGAGAGATCGCTGTTAACGGCGATGCCGCCGAGCCTGGAAGAGGCATTGACGGCTCCGATCGCGGCGCCGGCGCCGCCGCCCGGGACAACGGCTTTCCCCGCGCTCGCCGCGCTGATGATGCCGGCCAAAGCGGGTGCGGGTGAAGACGGCGCCAGGATGGCGGCGCAGAGGATAATTCCGGCGGTTTTCTTTAAAATTCGTGATATCTGTTTCATGGGAAAATCGTACCTATTCGTTTGTCGGCCGGCGCAGAGTCAATGGTCCCGTTTTTGCCGAATAATCGGCCCATCACCGTCTGGGACTTATGCCCCCGGAAAGCGGACGTTCTCCGTCGGTAGTTCCCGGGCGTAACAGATTTTTAATGTACAATTGGTCCACTAACAGCCTCAATCATCATCCAAGAGGTGCTGCGATGCCGATGCTCGACATCATGGAGATGGACAGGCTGTACGGAAAGAAATGGGTTGTACTCGATCGCTCGCTGAAAGTCGTCGATCACTCTCCGGACCTTACGGCCCTGCGGGGGCGCTACGAGGGACGCGGGAACTATTACACGTATTTCTTCGCCCCCGGCTCCTTTGCTGTTTCGCTTTGCTGAGCTTGTGCGCCGCCCCGGCCGGCGCCGTGCCGTACCAGAAGCTTCTCGGCCAGCATACCCTGCCCCAGGTCGACAAGGACGAGCGCTTTCAGACGGGCTATCTGCGTCTCGGCCACTTCATTAGGAACAATGACCGCGCCGCTTCGGCGCGCCCGGACGGCAGCGGTTCGGCGTATAACCTCTACCAGCTTTACTTCAACGACGCCTTCCAGGGCAAGAAAGCGAACTTTCTCGCCGACCTGCTTTTCCTCTCCGACCGGGAGCGGGACAGCAATTTCAATCTGGCTTCTTTCGACTATCTGCTGGGCCTCGCCTTCAAAGGACCGGTGTGGAACCTGCAGTTCGACCGCGAGGAGGGCATCCCGATCGATCGCGGCGGCGGCAGCTGGCGCTACTGGGACGTCCGGGCCAGCTTGTCCGGCGCAAGCGGGGAGCCCAAGAAGCAGGGGCTCGGGCGGCTGCCGGCGCATATGCGGCCGAAATCGTCCCCGCTGCAGCTGCGGTGGACGGCGACGGTCGGCTACTTCCTGCATAACAAGAGCTATCCGGCGCGGCCCGACCGCACGGGTCTGGCGCAGATGCGCTACTGCGGCCGCGCCGAGATACTGCCGGGCACCGAGGCGGTGAGCCTCATCGGCGAGGCGGACTTCCTGACGGAGAAGTACCGGGCGCTCAAGCCGGTCGCGGTGGAGGTGTCTTACGGCTTGGCGATGCGCTCCTACGGCGTGGAGGTCGCCTTCCTGCGCGAGTACCGGGACATCCTGGGCGGGCCCGGCCACTTCCCCTACTACATGATGCGGATGTCCTACGCCTTCGACACCCGCGGCAAGTAATAGCGGCGATCTTCTTCTACTTCTTGCCGAACCAGCTGTTCCACTTCTTCTTGCCCCAGTCTATTATGCCGCCGATGACGCCTCCGCTCTTCGGGGTGCTTTGGGTACTGCTGTTGTTGGTGCTGGTTTTGGGCGCTGTCGTCGTCGTTGTCTTCGGTTTTGATGTCGTTGGCGTCGTGGTCTTGGTATTGTTGACCGGCGCGCCGATGCTGGTCTGACCGTAGGAGCCGCCGAGCGCGCCGTAGTTGACCGAGGATCCGCTTTGCGACGGCGTGCTGCCGCCTTTGGGCGCAGAGCCGCCGCTTGATGTTGTCCCCCCCGTCGGTGCCGGGCCGGCATTCCAGCCGTCATTTATCGGCTGACTATAGGTGCTAGTTGGCGTCTTCTTCCCGCCCTTGACGCAAACGGGCTTGGCGGCGATGCCGGGCGCCAAGGTCACGTACTTTATTTTGTACTCGTAGCCGTCGTTAGGACAGGAGTTGGATCCGTAGTACGGCCAAGCCGCATCGTCGCGGGGGACATATACGCTGCCGGCGTTGATGCACTTGACAACGGATCCGACCGTCATGATCGTCCTCGCTCCGCAGAGGCCGGGGGTGACCTTGTCCAGTTTGTAGCCTTGGAAGGTGTACTTGCCCTCGCCGATTTTGCTGCTGCTGTCGGTGCCGCCGCCCGATGTCGAAGGCACGCTCAGCGTCTTGTCGTAGCCCGCCTTCTCCATGTCCGGTATCTTGATGCACTGCCTCACTCCGTACACCGTGTCTCCGTAGGTGCCGGCGGGACAGGGACCGGTGGGAACGCTGCTGCTCGTGCTGTTGGTGGGCATCGAGAGCTTGGCGACCTGGGTCTCTTCCTTCTTCTTTTTGTCGCAGCCCCAGGTAAACGGGTTCCACCAGGTGCTGCAGGACTTGCTCTCTTCCTTCGGCGCTGACGTCGAGGCGGAGGGCTTCGTTTCCTGCGGCGGCGCGGGTTCCGCGGGTTCCGGCGGCGGGGCCTTCGCTACCTGGGTGTCCTTCTTCTCCTCTTCTTTCTGCTTCTTGTCGCAGCCCCAGGTTAGCGGGTTCCACCAAGTGCTGCAGGACTTGCTCTCCTCCTTCTTGGCGACTATGGTCTCCTCTTGCTTCTTCTCCTCTTCCTGCTTCTTGTCCTGACTCTCCTCTTCCTTGCCGTATTTGTCGTCGATCTTCTGCTGCTGCTTGTCGCAGGACTGTCCGACGACCCAAGCGAAGGCGTTGGCGATCCCGCCGAGGACGCCGCCGCTGCACCGGGTCTTGCTCTGGACCATCTGGGTTTCGGTGTCGTACATTTTATCCTTGACTACCGCTTCGGTCTCCGGGGCGGCGTAGTCGAGGTCCTTTTTGAGCTTGGCCAGCTGGCATTTGAGATCGTCGATCTTTTTGCAGACCTTGGAGTTTTCCACCTCTTCGATCTCGAGCGCATGCTCGATCTCCTCGCCCCGCTTGCCGTTATTGAATTCCTTCGCGCCGACGCTGTTCTCAAACTCCTTGCAGGCGCCCGGGGTTTTCGATTGGCAAACGAGCTTGTTGTCGACGATCTTCAGCGTCATGTCGTAGTCGTTGCCGCGGAAGTTCGCCTTGAATTCTCCGCCCTCGATGTAGGGGAGCATGGCGGCCGCGACTTTAATCGCGCAGTCTTTGCTCCCCTGGTTGGGACAATTGGTCTCCTCGCGCGCCTTTTTCTCCGCGAGCTCCAGCAGTTTGCCCTGCGCCTGCGCGCGCTCTTCATCGCTCATGAACTGCCGCTCGGCCTTGAGGCGTTCCATCTCGCAGTCGATCTGCTGCGCGCCGCGCAGCCGTCTGGGATCGCCGCATTCAACCCGGGCCAGCACCTCGGCCTTGCGCTCAAGGTCCTTGATCCGGTCGCCTTTCTCGTCCTTGCGCAGTTCGGCTTCCTTCCGGACCATGGCCAAATTGCACTTGTACTCGTCGCGTTCGCCGGGGTATCCCGAGCAGCTGCGTTCCTTCTCGCGGAAATCCTGCAGATCGTAGGCGACCTCGGCCTCGTACTTCTCCCCTTCGCTGGAGTAGCGTACCGAGGCTTCGCGCCGCGCGGTTTCGCAGACATCGTTGCCGAAGAGCTTCTTGAGGCCGTTGAGGATGCCCCGGCAGGCGTCCGAGTACTGGGCGTCCAGCACTGCGGCATCGTTCTTTAGCTGGCGAATCTTCGGCTCCGACATCCCCTCGCAGTCATTAATCGTCGGTTTGCCGCCTTTGAAGCCCGCCTTGAGCGTGCAGGAGACCGGCACGGTGAGAGTCCGGTCGTCTATGCCCTCTTCCAGCGTGAGGGTGAGCTTGTCTCCGGCCGCATAGGTCCTGCTCTCGTCGTAGTCCGCGAAACCCTCACCTTCGCGGATAAGCTCGTCTTCCCGGCGCTCTTTATACTCCTTGCATTCATCGTTGCGGGTGAAGAGGTTCGAAAACCAGTTGCCGATGCCTTGGCATACCTCGGCGGCGTCGGAGTCGGTGTCGTGTTTGCTGCCGGGATCGGCGCACTTCTGCTTCTCGGCGTTGAACACTTGGCCTTGGATCGCGCATTCCTGTTCGCTCTTGGCGCTGCAGGTGCCGTCGGAGCCGATGCTGCCGCCCCGGGTGTGGCATTCAAACTGCGCGGGCGTGGCGCATCGCATCTCGCCGCCGATCTCGTAGATGTCCTCGCCGCTGCCGCAGGGATCAGCGATGTCGGCGCATATGATCTTCTTGTTCTCTAACTCGATCTTTTCCATGCCTTCAGCGCAGACGAGTTCCTCTCCGCCGCCGCCGTCGTCATTGCCGCTGCCGCCGTCATCGTCGGCGGTGTCAATGGGGGCCCCTTCGAGGCACCGTCCTGCGTCCCATTGCTTACCTGCGTCGAGGCAGGCGTTATGCTCGGGGGTAACACAGCCCTGCACATCTTCACGGAACGAGGTGCCCTCATCGCAGCGGCCGCAGATCTTCGTGCCGCCGATATCGATGCAAATGGACTTGGCCTCCTCGCAGTCTGTGCCGCCTTCTTTCGACGCCGTGCCGTCTTTGCACAGGCAGTTGCCGCACTTGTTGCCCGTCTCGCAGAGCATTTGAGTGTCGCCTTGCGGGTTTTCCGGATCACACTCGCTCGCCGGGCCAAGGCCCCCATGGCACTCGCCGTCGCGGTAAAAATACCCGTCCGCTTCGCACAGCTGCTGCATCGGGACGCATTTGTTCTGATTGTAATCGATGCCTTCGTCCGGTCCGCACTGTAAATCCTTATTCTCGGCCGCGGGCTCATCGCCTTCCTTGCCGCCGGTTCCGCCGCCGCCGCCGGGTACGCTCGGGGTGTCATCCACTTTGCCGTCTTCATCGGCCGCACCGTAGGCGCCGGGAGCGCCCGAGCTGCCGGCCTTGTCGCGCTGCGGAGTCTTCTTGTCCTTGTTCTGGGTGGCCATGCCGGCGGCTTCGGTGGTGCTTTCCGCGCCGCCGCTGGGGCCGAACCTGGAGCCGCTCGCGGCGCCGCCGGGAGCGGTGACGGCCTGCATGCCCTGGGCCTTGCCGCCCGGGGCGAGCGCGTTGCCGGTGCGCTGGGTGCGGCTGATGATGCCGCGCCGGCCGCGGTCCATCTGTGAGCCGGCGCTGCCCACCGGGCCGACACGGTAGGCCTGCGCCGGACGGATGCCTTCGCGGGACGCGAGGGTCAGCGAAGCGCCGCTGCCGCCTCCTCCTCCGACGCTGCCGCCGCCGCCCTTAAGCCCCTCCATGGGGGCCATGGGGGCGCGGTCAAAAGATTTCTTTTCGTCGCGCTCTTCGATAAGCTCGGGCATGGTGAAGGGCGGCGGGGCGTCCGTTATCGCTTCGGGGATGCTCTTGGCGATCGCGGCCGGCGCCACCTTTTTGACGAAATTGCGGATGAAGCCCGACGAGGTGTAGATGTCGCGCCGGATTCCGCGCGGATGTTCCGGCGGCCTGACTGCGAAGTGCCGGCCGGTGTTGAGCACCGCGGGATTCTGCGAGGGCGGGGGCGGCGGGGGCACGGTGATAGCCCAGGTAGTCAGCGCGACGAGAAAAGAGGCGGCCGCGCCCAGCGTGTAGAGGGGGTTGCGCATCAGCCAGTCCTGCGGCCGCAGCTTGAGGAGCTGACCGATTACGGTGGCTTCTTTGTATTTGTCGCCGACGCTTAGGATGCGCTTGAGCCGGTCCTGCCAGTTGGAATGAGCCATATGGTTTTCCTCGCGGGAACCTTGTTCGCCGCTTTTATCGTAAGTTGCCGTGAATTGTCGCCGCTTTGCTGTCTCCTAGTTGGTAAAACAGAAATCGCTGCTCTTGCCCTTCGGCGGGCTGCAGACCCAGGCCGGATGTCCGATATCGATGAAGACGGTCCCGCATTTCGCCGGGCATTTGCGGACCGGTACCCACGGGACCTCTCCTGCCCCCGTCCAGACGAAGATCTTCGCGCCCTCGGGTACGATCACGCACTGCCGGCTGTTGTCGCGCAGGTCGATAAAGCGGCGCGTGCCCGCTGGACAGTTCTCAACATTGTAGCGCTCGCCGTTCTCGCCGATCAGCGCCGCCGTGGCCTGCGCCGGAGTATCGCTCACGCCGGCACCGGGCTGCGCCGGCATACCGTAGATCGTGACCGGCTTCGCCGGAGCCTGTGTCGTCGGCAGCTGCGGGTAGGTGTTGGTTACCCGCATCGGCTCGGGCTGCGGGAGGGGCTCGTCGACGACGGGCGGCGCGGATTCCTGCGGCGGCGACACGCAGCGCCATGCTCCTCCCACATGCGTCAGGAATGTTCCTTCGCGGCAGGATGGGGTGCTGCCCTCCTGCTTGCCGCCGGTAAAGAGGTTGGTCACCGCCTTCTTGACGCAGCCGAGCCACAGGAAGCCGCAGCCCTCGTCCTTGTTGGTCTCCGGCACGGACAGCGGGGCCTCCCCGGTCAGCGGTGCGGAGGGCAGGGTTTGGAGCTCGGGCGTATCGCTTTTCGCCGTCTGGTCGTTGCCGGTGAACTTCGAGACGATGCTTTCTCCCATTCTAAACAAAGCGTCGGTGACCGGGTTCGCGGTCAGTACCGCGCCGACAAAGAGCCCCGCGCCTTTGAGGAAATCCACGCCCTTGGCGAGCGCGCTTTTATTGACGTCGTTATACTCGCCGGCGAGCTCCTTTAGATTTTTCTGCTCATCCTGGAAGGCGAGGAAGCGCCCGATGAGGGGTTCGCTCTGGTAGCGCTTGCAGCCCGTCTTTACCTCGTAGTCGGCGATAACAGGATAGGTCCCGACCGGGCATTTCTTGCCCTCTATCGCCCAGCTGCTGAGGAGGGTGGAGTCCGCGGGGACGCTCGGCAGCAGCTTGCGGCCGAACTCTTTGGTGACTGCATTCGTATCCCATGATTCGATGGTGGTTTTGTCCTGCTGGTAGGCGGTGAGCAGCTTCTCGACATCCTGGGTCTTGTCGTAGTACGGGTTCTTGCGCTCTTTTTCGCGGATTTCATCCGCCTGCTGCATATACCACTCGTCAAGCTTTTTCTTGTGCTTTTCGCGGTATTCTCCGACGAACTTCTGCACGTAGCGCTCGTAGATCGCTTTCTTCTGCGCCGCGGTCTTGCCGATAAACTCCTCGAACATCTCACGCCGGTACTCGTATACGATGTCGATGTTTAGCTCGGGCTGCGGCTTCTTTACGATCTCGTCCTTAGTGAAGTAATCGTAGATGCCCGAGAAGAGATTGCCCAGCGGCTTCCATTGCTTGATCGGATCGCGGTTGAACACGAGGTCGATGGCGCCGTCGATAAGCTTGACGACCCCGCCGGCGGCGGCGCCGAGGATATTGAACGGGGGAAGAGGCGCGACCTTTTCCTTCAGGAACTCCAGCCCTCCGCCGATGAATTTGCGCCAGCCCTCCGTCTTGGCCGCCTCGTGCTCGACTTCACGCTCCAGGAAGCTCTTTTCCTTAAAGTATTCGAGTTTCTCCGCGTTCTCGTCCGAGGCGGTCAACAGATCCTTATTGGGGCTCTTATCTATGTAATCAACATAGCCGTCGATCCGGCCTTGGCCCTTGGCGTCTTCGCCGTAGAATCCGATATCTCCGGCGGTGCCTGCGCTGCATACTTCGATCTGTCCCTCGGTGGTGGGCACCATTTTGCAGTTGCCGGAGCCCGAGCCGACGCCCACGCCTTGGGCGCCTTCATTGACGGGCTTGCTGCCGCCTCCGCCCCCGCCTCCACCGCCGCCGGATTTGGCGCTCGGCGCTTTGGATTTCTTCTGGCTTTCCATCTGGGGCGCGGCGCCGATGGAGCCGTCCGTCGCCGCCGAGGCCGGGGCGATCGGCGAGTCCGCCGTCTCCGCCAGCGTCTCCGTCGTGGAGCTTTGCCCGCCCGTGATGGCGCCTTTCGGGAGGTCCTGGGCGCCGCGCACGCCGGAGGTGGTTTTTCGGGCGCCGCCGAGATGCGTGCCGGGCTGGACGGCCGTCACCTGCCGGATGCCCGCGGCGCCGGCGGGCATGCCGGGCGCCGGTCCCATCGCGGCCAGCTGCGGCGCGGCGGCGGATGCCGACGCGGAAGTGCCGCCTCCGCCGGAGCCGCCTCCGCCGCCGGAAAAGCCGCCGCCGGAAGAGCCGAGGCCGTTCATGCGCGTGAACTGCGCGCTGACGCCGGAGCTTCCCGTTTCGTCGCCCGGGTCGGTCGCGGGGATTACTACGGAGGCTTCCTTCAGGAGGTCGTCAAAAGCGGGGTTCTCGCCGGTTCCCGCCTGAATCTCTTCCTGGTCCTCGCTTGAGAGCTTATCCTCTTTAACGGCTTCCTTCGTCGCGGGGTCATCCTTCTTGTCCTCGTCCGCGCGCAGGACTTTGTCGCGCACATAGAACAGGCCGCCGTATTCCGACTCCTGCGCCTTGGGCTCATCCGGCTTGGCGTCAAACGGCATGGAGAGCGATATCGGCGTTCCGACTTCCTGCTGCTTTTTTGCCCCGACATGCTCGATGGCGGCGAAAGTGATGTAGCAGCTGCACAGCAGGCCGAGCAGCCCGTAGAACAATTTCGGGCTGTTCAGCGTGCGCTCCAGGAGGGTGTCATGGCGCTGCAAATCGGTTGTTTTAGAGTTGGTCCTTTGTTTCCGCATCCTGCTACCTCGTCGCTTGGTCCTAGGAGCTAGACCTAGCAATTATCTATAGACTACCTGACGAATTTACGGCTCGCAAGGGCCCTTTTCGAACAATTTACTTTGCTTTACCTTTCCGCAAACCTATGAACATTATAGGACTTATTGCTCATAATTTATCAGGACTTTTACCCCATGCGCGGAATGGGCCCTACGGGTAGAATATTTAGGACATTAGGGTTTTTTACACATAGGACCAATGGTGCTAAGGCAAAAAAAGGACGCTTCGCAGGGGGGGAGTATGAGAGCTCTTTTGATTTTTATTATCTGCGCGATGCCGGCTGTTTCCGCATGGGCGTCGGGCGGCAAACGCTACATCGTCGGCTTCAAACAGGGCGTGGACGATGCCCGGCAGAAGGATATCCTGGACTCCTTCGGCCTGGCCGATCTCGAGACGCTCGATATATTCAACGCCAAAATCGTCGAAGCTCCGGCGGATCGCTATTCGCCGTCGGCGTTTCGCATGATGTCGAATCCCGACATCTACTACGTCGAGGAGGATTTCTACACCAACTGGCTGGTAAACACCGGGGCGTCATTTCAGGCCAGGCCGCTGCCGTCGTTCGGCGCGATTATGGCTGATCTGCCCAAGCTCAAGGAGCGTACTTCCGGCAGCGGCGAGCAGCCGTGGGGGATCGTCCGGGTGAACGCCGAGAAGGGCTGGGCGCAGGCCAATGAGGGCAGCGGCGTGCGCGTCGCGGTGATCGATACCGGCGTGGACTTTAACCATCCGGATTTGCAAGCCAACTACAAAGGAGGCTACAACGCGGTTGATGCGGATAAGCCGCCGTTGGACGATCATGGTCACGGCACGCATGTCGCCGGCACCATCGCCGCCGTCAAGGACGGGAAAGGCGTGGTGGGCGTCGCGCCGCAGGCCCATATCTACGCCGTCAAGGTGCTCGACAAAGACGGCGGCGGCAGCCTGACCAGCATCGTTAAGGGGCTTGTGTGGGCGGCCAACAACAACATCCAGGTGGCCAATATGTCGCTGGGTGCGCCGATGGGCAGTATCTTCATGCGGCTGGCCGTCAAGTACGCGACTTCCAAGGGGGTCGCCATCATCGCCGCAGCCGGAAATTCGGGCGGCGCTGTCGGTTATCCGGCGGCCTATGAGGATACGATCGCCATCGCGGCCAGCGATTCCAGCGACCGGGTCGCGAGCTTTTCCAGCCGGGGCGAGCAGGTGGACTTTATCGCCCCCGGCGTGGATGTGAACTCGACCGTTGTGGGCGGCAAGTACGCCCGCTACTCGGGCACCTCGATGGCCACGCCGCATGCCGCGGGACTGGCGGCGCTCGCGGTCAAGCAGGGCGCCAACGGCAAGGACGCGGTGAAGGCCTACTTCCTGCGGGCGGCGAAGAAGCTCCCGGGAGTCAGCGAGAACGAGCAGGGCGAAGGCATGATCGACGCCGCGCTGCTCCGCCGCAAGTAATACTTCAGGGGGAACACCGGGCGCCCGTTCCAGTCAGGAGCGGGCGCCCGTTATTTCGCCGTATAGGCTAGGTCGTAGGGGCCGTCGGTGGTGGTAAGGAACCATACGTCGCGCAGCCAGGTCTTGGCCTTCAGCGCGTGCGGAGTGCCGGGCGGGAGGGACGCGTGATCGCCGGGCTTGAGCGTTCGTACCTGGCCCGCTGCCGTCAGCCGCAGCCGCCCCTTGATTACGACGATCGTTTCGTGCACGGTATGGGTGTGGGCGAGGACCTCATAGCCGCTGGGAAAGCGCACGATCGCTTCAATGCCGTGGGTCTCGGGATCCTCGCGAATCAGGCGGTACTGCGCGCCGGTGGGCAGGTGCGCCGGCGCTTTCCATTCGGCCGGGGAGGTCCCCTGCGGGTCCGCGGCGGCGGGGGCAAAGGCGATAAGCGCGGCGGTCAGCAGAATCCCCTTGGCGTGCATCCGGCGCATTGTACATGATCCGCGGTTTGGGATACAATCTGGTCATGGTGCGGTCAATACGCGGCCTCTGTCTTCCCTTGCTGCTCGCCTCGAGCGCCTATGCCGGCGGCATCGAGGTGTACGATGCCGGGAACTTTACTTCAATGCAGCTGCGGGAGCGCACGGTGCTGCTGCACTTCTATTCCGTCGGCTGCCCGCCTTGCGACGAGCAGGTGAAAGCGCTCACCGCGCTGACCGCCGCTCCCGGCTCTTTTTTCCCCGCCGTCCTGCAGGTGGATTACCGGACGCAGGAAGATTTGAAGTCCCGCTACCGCGTGAGCGCTCCGAGCACCTTCCTGCTGTTTAAGGGTGCGCGGCTGATCGGCCGGACGGTCGGGACGCTGGACGCAAAGGGTATTCTCGCTTTTGTGCGCGACACGCGCATCAAGGCCCGCGGGCGCCCGGATCCGCGCCCCAAGCGGACCTACCTGCCGAAGCGATGAGCGGAGCCGCGGCGCTCCTGGCGGCGCTGGCGGTCGCGATGCCGGCGCTGGGGGCCGAGCCCGCGGCGCCGCTGCACATCGCGACGTTCGAGGATTCGAGCTATCACCTCTCGCTGACCCTTGTCAATCCGTTCGAGCGCATGCTCCGGGAGGATGAAGCCGCGCTGTCGGTGCTCCGAGTGGAGAGCATCGCGGCCGAGTTCAACGGCGACGAGTATCGCTACCGTCTGCCCCCGCACCTTATGCGCGAAGGCCTGCCGGCGGCGCCGGAGGGCGAGGAGCGCGAAGTGGAGTACCTCGAGGTGCCGGGCGGCTTTTTCCTGCTGACGCCTTCGAGCGCGCCGCTGCTCGACCGTTTCCTCGAGCTCATCCGCGATCAGGCCTCCTATCCCATGCGCCGGGTCCCCGAGGTCCGCCGCCTCCGCGCGCGGCTCGCCGCCGCGCCGGCCGCCGACGGCGGGGTGACGCACACATTGCGCCTCGTCCCGGCGGACCGCGTTCGCCATCCGGGCTGGCTGAATACGGTCGCTCTCGTCTACCGTATCCGCGATGCGGGTCGCGAACGCCACGCCGTATTCATTTTCAAGACGCGCGGCGGCGAGGGGCGCGTCGCGGCGGCCTTGGACAGTCTGCGCGCCCGATTCGGCGCAGACCTGCTGGTGCTCAACCGCGGCCAGGTTTTTGTGTTGGGGCATACCAAAACTACGGGGACCTCGGCCGGACACCGCTTTGCCGGGATGGGCGTGAGGGCGTCGGTCCCGAGCTTCGGAGACTTGTACCGCATCCAGGATGCCTTCGATTACCGCCGGGAGCGGCCCGACGGCGTCGCCTTCTTGTCCGCCAACCTGGTCTATTCCACCGCCACGGCCACGACGGTTTTCCCCGCCTATCGGGTGTTTCGTGCCGGCGGCAAACGCGTCGCCGTGCTCGGCCTGACGCGGCCGACGCTGCGCAAGTACTTCCGCAGCGAGGACGTCGAGCGCTATGCGATCGGTGATCCCGTCGCTGCGGCCCTGCAATACGTGCCGCTGCTGCGCGCGCAGGCGGATATCGTCGTGGCCCTGACCAATCTGGATGTCGCGGAGAATGCCCGCTTGAAGCAGCTCGGCCAAGGGCTGGATCTGATCGCGGGCGATGGCTGCACCTTCGTCCCGGGCGAACTGCACCGGAGCACGGAAGTGCGTGAAAGCGAGCGAGGCGAGTTCGGCGAGGCGCTGCTGGTCAGTTGGGACTGCGCCACATTGCTGAGCCATATCGAGGTGCGTCACCGCGCCGAACCCGGCGGCAAATACTCCCTGTCTTTGCGGGAGGACCATATCCTGCTGGATGAGCAGGTGCCGGACCGCGCCGGCTATCCCAAGTTCAACCCGCTCGGTTTCGGCGTCACGGCGGACACCCGTTCGGTCATCCTGCCGTCGTTGCGGCGCCTCTACGGCGACCGTCCGGACACGGTCGGCGTAGCGCGCTTGTCCGAGCGCGCGTTTTGGAAGCTCGTCGCCTCCCTTGCCGCCGACCATGCCGGCGCGGAGGCCGGGTGCATGCCGGTAACGGGCATCTCCCAGAACACTACTGGAGACTTCAAGGAAAGCCTGGTCAGGGAATGGTTCCACTTCAAGGACGACTTGGTGGTTTTTAAGCTGCCGGGCGGCGCCTTGCGCGAGCTGGCCGCCGAAGCCGCGCGCCAGGATGCGCCCGGCGCCGGAGTGGCCGCCGGGGGGAGCTTCATCACGCTGGGCGGCGTCGGCGAAGGCGGAAAAATCCACGGCGCGGCGATCGACGGCAAGTCCGTCTACCGGCTCGTCGGCACCCGGCGCCTGCTTGCCATGGCCGATCAGTATCCGGCGCTGGCCAAAGCCGAGGACGTCGAGGCGTTGGGAAATCTTGAAAACATCATTCTTGAGCAACTGCGCCGCGGCGCCAGCCGGGGGTGGACGGTCGAGCGCTATCGGGCGCTGCTGGCCGGGCGGTCCAACGAGACCCGCGGCTTGTGGAAAGTGAACTTCCGCGATATCGGCCTGAACGTCTCGAACACCAAGGTCGTGCGCGACGAGGCCTTCAGCGATGTCCCGAACGCCCGCGTCCAGGGCTTCGACGAGCTGCTTATCGGCGCCACCTTCAAGACGGACCTCGAGTTCTACCGCGGCCCGCATAAGTGGACCAATGCAGCCGAGCTGGAATACAGCAAGTCCCGGCTGCGGCCGCCGGCGCAGCCGGCCATCCTCAACACGCCGAAGAACCGGACGATGCTGCGCAGCGTGGAAACGCTGCGGGTGGGGGCGTTCCCCTGGCGCTGGTTCGCCGCCTCCTTCGGCCCTTCGCTGGGCGCGCAGTACGACGGGCACGTCGAGCGCATTCCGCTCCAGCGCCGCAAGCACATCGTCAGCGTCCTGCCCGGCGTCGAGCTGTTCGGCGGGACGCTCGTGCGGTCCTGCACGCTGTCGGCGAACCTGCGCCGCGACTTCACCCCGACGCTGCCGGTCAACCAGTACGGCATCCAGGCGCGCGCGCTGGTCTCGCAGGAGTTCGGCCGTCTCCGCCTGCAAGGCGAAGTGCTGGGGAATTATTTTTTCCTTACGCCGCAGGATACGAGTCAGGATTTGCGTCTGGAATTCGGCTCCAACTTCAAGCTGCATATCCCGATATACAAGGACTTTACGCTGGCGCCCTATATCGACTTCTACTACTTCACGCTCAAGACCCGGCCGCTCGCCGGCTACAGCACGATCACCGGCATCGCACTGAGCTTTTCGCGGCTGTGGAAGCCGCAGTATGAGCCGTTCTTTTAACGCGTCGGCTCGGCCGGTCGGCGACGCTCTGCTGCTGTTTCCCCGGCCGCTTTAGTATACGGAGTGCCACCAACGGGTGGTGATGTGAAATTCCACCCGCCGGTTTTTCTCGCGTCCTTCCTCGGTCTCATTATCGGCGACGGGCTTGGCTTCGCCGTAGCCCTTGGCCTTGATGAACTCGCCCATAACGCCCAGGTAAACGAGGTAGTCCTTGACCGCCTCGGCGCGCTTTTGCGAGAGCCATAGGTTGTACTCCTCGCTGCCGATATCGCAGGTATGGCCCGATATGAAGAGCTTGAAAGAGGGGTAGCGAAACATCAGGTCGGCCAGCAGTTCAAGGGTTTGTTTTGAGTGAGCGCGCAGGACCGCTTTGTCGAGCTCAAACTCAATGGGGGGGATATCCTTCTTCTGAATGCGGCGCTCAAGGTCCTTGAGCTCCTGCTGCGCGTCGCGCAGGCGTCTGTTCTCCGCCTTTCCGTCGAAGACGTCGAGTCCCATCCCTAGCGCCGGGATGGCGAGTGCGGTCGTGAGCAGTACCGATAACCAGCCTCGCATACGCATAACTTAGCAGGATAACGGGCGGCCTTCAAGAGGCGGCGGCCGCAGCGGCGGAAAAGTACCCATAAAAGTTGCCGCCCGGGCGGGGAGCCCGGGCGGCGTTCAGGGGTAACACACAGGGTTTTATGTTACCGGGATCGATGCTAGTCTACGAGCTTGGAGGCGTCGATGACGCCATAGCCTTGCTCCTCCGCGCTCATGCCTTGGATGCGATATGCCGAGCGGGTCAGCGCCCGGCGCACGGCCTTGGCGCCGCGGGCGCCGTTGGCTACGGCGAGGGCCGCGAGTCCGGCCACATGCGGCGAGGCCATGGATGTTCCGGAGTAGGCCTTGATCCCGTTGTTGAGGACGGTGGAGGGGATCAGGACGCCGGGCGCGATAAACTCGATTTCAGGACCGCGGCTCGAAAAGGTCGCGATCGGCTTGCCGCCGGAGCAGAGCCGCGCGTCATCCGCGCCGCCGGGCGGGCAGAGCGCCGATACGGCGATGGCGCCGGAGTAGGCCGCCGGGTAGCCCACCGGGCCGCCGTCATTGCCGGCGGCGGCGATCAGCGGGATGTCGGCCATCTCCATGCGCTTGACCGCGAATTGGAACATGAAATTGCCCTGGGAAGACCCCAGGCTCATATTGACCACGTCCATCTTGTTCTCGATGCACCACATAATGCCGCCGATGATGCCGAACAGGGAGCCGGAGCCGTCCTTGGACAGGACCTTGACCGCGTAGAGCTCCGCCTCCGGAGCCACGCCGACGACGCCTTTTCCGTCCAGGGCCGCGGCGATGATGCCGGCAACGTGCGTGCCGTGGGAGTGGTCGTCGTCCCAGGGCTGCTCTTTATCGATCGCGTTGTAGCCGCCCTTGATGCGGCCGGCAAACTCGGTGTGCTTGGGGTCGATGCCCGTATCCACGACCGCGACCTTGACGCCGGCGCCGCGGGTTTTCTTCCAGGCCTCGGGCGCATGCACGCGGTCGACGCCCCACTGGATCTCCTTGGGCGCCTTGCCGATCTCCTTATTAAGGGGCTTGAGCCGCTGCATGACTTCCCCGAGCGCGGGGAGCCGCGGCATGGCGGGAGCGCCGTAGAGCCAGTTGGTGTAGAAATCCTGGGCGACGTGGCCGATCCTGGGATTTGCCATGAGCTGGAAGGCGGACGGGCGGATGGTGCCCGGTTTGGAGCGGACGACCAAGGCGTTGATCGGGGCGAATACCCGGAGCACTTCCAGGCCGCGGCTTTCCGCGATTTGCTTCTGCTCCCGCAGCGGCACGTCCTGCTGGAACATCAGCATCATGCGGTCCTGGACGCCCTCGGCTCCCAGCGGCGCGGCGGCGTTCGTCGGCGGGACAAGGAACAGCGACGTCAGGCAGATCGCGGCAAAGCAGCGCATCATTGGAATCCTCTCAACCACCTTGAGGAGTACATTCTAGCATAAAAATATGCCCGATAGTCCTAGAATGTTTCCCAGGCCTTTAGGCCTACGTCGCCTTATGGGTTGGCGGCGGCGGGCAGCTGCCCGGTTTTGCGCAGAAACGCCGTGATAATGTCGGCGACCAGAGCGTTGCCTTTGGGCGTATAGTGGCAGTTGTCGTAGAAGATCTGCGTATGCTTGACCGCGCGCAGCGTCGGCAGCAGATCAAGGCAGGGGATGCCGGCGCTCCGGCAGAATTCGGCGAGCTCTTTTTGCGGCTCATCGATGACCGGGGAGGGGATGGTCGCGTAGACTTGAGCGTGCAGCGGCAGCATGACCAGCGAGAATTTCGCGCCGCGGCCGCGCGCGAAATCCCGCATGGCGCGGATGCGCTTGAACATGGCGCGGCGGCTGTCCGCATTCCAGGCATCGCCCCAATCGAAGCGGGCTTGATGCACCAATTTATTGAACGCCGAGGTATCCTTGACCCAGGCCCCTTCCATGTAGGTCCGCGTCCAGGCGAAACGCTTCGACTGCGTCGCGGAGAGCTTGATCTGCTGCGTGACCAGGGACTTGCGGAGCGTGCCGTACAGGAGTCCCATAAGATAGCTTCGCCGCAGCAGGCCGCTGCGATGGAACCAGCGGATCAGCGGGTTGCCGTAGACGACTTCTTCAGGAAAGCCGACGGGCGGGCGTCCGTCGTTGAGGTACCAGCAGAGCACAACGAGATCGGGTTCGAGGCCGATGCCCGTCGTTCTAAGGACTTCGTCCTCTTCCGCCAGGCCGATATCGCCGAAGCCGGCGTTGATTACCTGGTATTCGCCGTCGCCGAGCGTGCGGCCGACCCGTTCCACGAAGATTTCTTCTTCCGGCAGCCGCCCGCCCAGCGTTATGGAGTCCCCGAGGAAGAGTATGCGGAAGACCCCCGGCGGTTTTTTCCTGGGGATTTCCCGGCCGCGGAAGCCGTACGGGTTGATGCGGAACTCCGCTTTGCCCTGGTTGTTCCACATCCGCTCGTAACCTTTTTTATTCGGGATGTGGCGGCGGACGCCGGCGGGGTCGTAGTAGTAATAGAGGTCGGCCTCGGTCATGGCCAGTTCGGCGACGTTCTTCTTGAACAGGATGCGGCTGGCACCTTCCGCCGCCAACAGCCCGGCGGCGACACCGCAGGCCAACAGCAGGACCGTTCGCCGGCGGTTCTGCGCGGGTGCCGCCGGCGACTTTTTCTTCTTTCCCATGATATATGGGTACAAAAAATGGTGCCGCGGGGTAGGATCGAACTACCGACACCTGGTTTTTCAGACCAGTGCTCTACCACTGAGCTACCGCGGCGTAAAAAGTCGAAGACCCTCCCGGCGGAGCCGGGCGCAGTATTCGGCGTTTTACGCCGCCCCCGAGCGCAGCGATCGGGGCACTACATGATGGGATTAAACCAATTTACAGGGGCGCCCGCAAGAATAGGGTGTCCAGCGCGAACATTATCCGTTAGAATATCCAACCCATGGATAAAGAGTACCGCATCGAAGCTGATCCGGAGATCGCGGATTTAATCCCCGGCTACCTGGCGCGCCGGCGCAAGGAGCTGCCGCGGCTGGCGGCGGCATGCGTCAAGGGAGACTTTAAGGCCATCCGCACCGTGAGCCACAAGATCCGCGGCTCCGCCGGCGGCTACGGCTGCACCGACCTCGTCGGCATCGCCGGCGGGCTCGAGGACGCCGCGCGGGCGGGAGACGGGGATGCCGTCCGCGGCGGGCTGCGCGCCTTGACCGACTACCTGGACCGCGTGCGGGTGGGCTATGACTGACGACGCCGCGCGGCCGCTGGTCTGCGTCATCGACGACGATGAGGATATGCATCTGCTGCTGGACCGCATGCTCAAGCATGGCGGGTTCCGGATGGCGGGCGCCCGGGACGGGATCGAGGGCGAAGATCTGCTGCGGCGCGAGAAGCCGGACCTGATTATTCTCGATGTGATGATGCCGAAGATCAACGGCTACGATTTCTGCGCCAAGCTGCAGCAGGGCGATGAGTTCGCGCATATCCCCGTCGTGTTCATGACGGCTCTCGAAGGCGAACAGGACAAAGCCAAGGCCTTTGCCTCCGGGGCCGCGGAGTACCTGATCAAGCCGATCGACCCCAAGCACCTGATCGAGGTGGTCGGGCGCCATCTCCGCGGCAAGGACCGCTGGGCGGGCCTGGCGCAAAAATCCGCCGGCTCCGCCGGGCACGAAGATGCGACCGAGTTCGGCCGCTTTAAGGAGTTTCTGCTGGTGCGCAGCAGCTTGGGGCGGGAGAACCGGACGCTCGACGGCGTGCGGCTCGACGGCGTCTATTCCGCCGCGGCGAAGCTCGGCCTGACGCGGGAGCGGATCGCGCGGCTGATCGCGCAGTTCGCCCGGCTGGAATACCTGCCGCGGATTCATCCGGAATCCCTGCAGCTTGGCGTGCTGCCGGCGAAGTTCTGCGTGTCGCACCAGGTGATCGCCATCAAGGATGAGACGCGGCGCACCGCTTTCGTGGTGAGCAATCCGTTTCAGTTCGAGACCCAGGAGCTGATCCGGCGGAATTTCGGCGCCGGCGACGACGTCATATTTTACGTCACCGAGCCGGAAAAGATCGCGCGGCTGCTCAAACGCCGCAGCCGCGAGGAGATCTCCAAAGTCATCGAACACAACGACGCGGATATCCCGGTTTCGGATATCACCACCCATCTCCTCGAAACGGCGGTGCATGAGCGGGCCAGCGATATCCACATTGAGCCCAAAGAGCGGGAGACGATCATCCGCTTTCGCGTCGACGGCGACCTGCGCGAGATATTCCGGCTCAGGAATGCGACGAGCCTGCAGGTCGTCTCGCGCTTTAAGGCTTTAGCCGATCTGGATGTGGCCGAGAGGCGGCGGCCGCAGGACGGCGTGCTCGACGCCGTCGTCGACGGCCGCTCCTTTATCGTCCGCCTCGCCACGACCTCTACGCCCAACGGCGAAAGTCTGGTCCTGCGGCTGCTCGAGCCTTGGGCCAAGGCCCAGAGCCTCAGCGAGCTGGGGATGAGCGACAAGCAGATCGAGCACATGATGGGCTTCGCCCAGCGCAACCAGGGCCTGCTGCTGATCGCGGGACCGACCGGTTCGGGCAAAACGACGACCGTCTACAGCCTGCTGCAGCATATCGACTGCGCCAAGCGGAGCCTGATCTCCATCGAGGATCCCGTCGAGTACCGGATTATGGCCGCCAACCAGCAGCAGGTCGATGAGAAGGCGGGGATGACGTTTGAGTCGCTGCTCAAGTCCGCGGTCCGGCAGGATCCGGACATCCTGTATATGGGTGAGATCCGCGACCACTTTTCGTCGAAGATGGCGGTGGATTTCGCGAGCACGGGGCACCTGACGGTAAGCACCGTGCATACGGCCAACGCCACGACGGCGATATTCCGCCTCGAGCGCGTCGGGGTCAGCCGGGGGGCGATGGCCGACAGCGTCCTGGGCGTCATCGCGCAGAAGCTTGTCAAGCGCTTGTGCCCGCACTGCAAGGAGACGGGGCCCATCACCGCGCAGGAGCGGGAGATGCTGTCCGCCTTTACCGCCGACGTCCCGGCGCAGGTGGCGCGCCCGGTCGGCTGCGAGAAGTGCCGCGACACCGGATTTTTCGGCCGCGAGGGGATTTACGAGATCGTGAAGTTCTATCCGGAGATTTCCGAAATGATCCGCCGCGACGCCCCGATCTCGGAGATCCGGGACTTCGCGCAGAAGCGGGGCGATTTCCTTATCGGCGAACATGCCATCGAGAAGGTGCGCGCCTTGATCTTCTCGCCCAAAGACGTCTACGAGCAGGTGCTCCTCGAGGAATCCGAGTATCGGCGCCGGGGGGACGCTCCGGCGGCGGCGCCCGCAGCGGCAGCGGCGGAGGGCATGATCGGCAAGCCCAAGCCGACGGCGGCGGCGGGGGGCGAGCTTATCGGCGGCGGGACCGGCGCTGCGGTGCTGGTGGTCGAGGATGACGAGGAGACGCGCGTTCTATTGGAGCGGGTTCTCGGCAATCGCGGCTATGCCGTCACCGTCGCGTGCGACGGCGTCGAAGCCTTGATGAAGCTGGGCCAGCGGCGCTTCGACCTGATCCTGTCGGACATCGAAATGCCGAACCTCGACGGCTTGAAGCTGTTGGAGCTTATGGCCGTTAAGGGGATTTTGACGCCCGTGGTATTTCTGACCGCGCTGACCGGCGCGGTGGATGAGCTGAAAGGTTTCGAGCTGGGCGCCGAGGACTATATCAAGAAGCCGGTTGCCAAGGACATCCTGCTGCTGCGCGTGCAGCGTGCGCTCGCCAAGCGCCGATGAGAACACGAATACTGCTGATCGCCGCAGCCGGCCTCGCGGTTGCCGGCTGCCGGGCGCCGGTAAGCGAAGCGCCGGCCGAGACGCGGCCGCGTCTCGGGCAGATGCGGACGCTCATCCTGGAGCTGAGCCGTGAGGCCAAAGCGGCGAAGCCGGGCTTTATGATTGTGCCGCAGAACGGTCTGGAGCTGCTGACCGTCGGCGGCCAAGCCGACAGCGCTCCCGCGGAGGACTATCTCGCGGCGCTGGACGGCGTCGGGCAGCAAGGAGTGTTTTTCAAGGACCTTTCCGATCAGGGTATTCGCGGGTTCGGCGTGCGCGAAGAGGCGGCGCGGCTGCGTCTGATATCCCTGCTCGATATCGTGCAGGGGCGCGGGCTGCGGGTGTTCGTGACCGACTATGTCGGATCGGAATCCCAGGTCGAGAACTCGCGGCTGCAGAACAAGCAGAAGGGCTATTCGTCATTTCGCTCTAAAAGCCGGGATCTGGATTTGCTGCCGTATCCGTCCGCCGGCGAATTCTTGTATCTCTTGAACGCTCAGCATTTTCAGCAGAAGGAGGCGTATCTCGGCGCGCTGCGGCATGCGGACTATGGTTTCTTGATTATCGACGCCGCCTACAAGGGGGAGGAAGCGCTGACGGCCGATGAGGTCCGGGCGCTGAAGATCAACCCCTCCGGCGGGGCTCGTCCGGTGCTGGCTTATCTGAACATCGGAAAAGACGGCGCCGGCGGTTGGGCGAGCTATTGGGAGCCCGCATGGCAGCGGGACGTGAAGGACCGGCTGCGGCGGATTATCGACGCTGATTTCGACGGCGTCTATCTGGGCGGCGTCGAGGCTTTTCTCAACTTTGAAGAGCAGGCTCCCGGCTCCTGATGAAATCGCTATACTCTCTGCCATGAAAGGAATAATCCTGGCCGGCGGGACCGGTACCCGCCTCTATCCCCTGACTCGGGCGATCAGCAAGCAGTTGGTCCCGATCTACGACAAGCCGATGATCTATTATCCGCTGTCGACGCTGATGCTCGCCGGCATCCGCGACATCCTGGTGATAACGACGCCGCATGAGCAGGACGGGTTCAGGCGCCTGCTGGGCGACGGGAGCGACGTCGGGCTCAGTATTTCCTACGCCGCGCAGCCGCGGCCCGAAGGCTTGGCCCAGGCCTTCATCATCGGCCGTGATTTCGTCGGCGGCGACGGAGTCTCCCTGATCCTCGGCGACAACCTCTTCTACGGCGACAACCTGCCGGAATATCTGCGGCGCGCGGCCTCCCGTGAACAGGGCGCGACGGTCTTCGCCTACCGGGTCCGCGATCCCAAGCGCTACGGCGTAGTCGAGGTGGACGCGGAGGGCAAGGCCGTTTCAATCGCGGAGAAGCCGGAGCGCCCGAAATCGAACTACGCGGTGACCGGACTCTACTTCTACGACAACCGAGTGCTCGATATCGCCGCCGCTCTGCCGCCGTCGCCCCGCGGCGAACTTGAGATCACCGACGTCAACCGCGCCTATCTTGAGCGCGGGGAGCTGGATGTCGAAGTGCTCGGCCGCGGCTTCGCCTGGCTCGATACGGGAACGCATCAGTCCATGCTGCAGGCGGCGAACTTTATCCAGGCGATCGAGGAGCGGCAGATACTTAAAGTCGCCTGCATCGAGGAGATCGCTTATCGTCAGGGCTATATCTCCGCCGACGATGTCCGGCGGCTCGCGGACGGCCTCGGCAAGACCTCCTATGCCGACTACCTGCGCGAGATGCTCGAGATCAGATGAAATTTACGGCGACGGAGATCCCCGACGTGCTCCTGATCGAACCGGACGTCTACCAGGACGAACGGGGTTTTTTCCTCGAAACCTGGCATATCGAGAAGTACGCGGAGGCCGGGATTTCTCTGCCCTTCCGCCAGGACGCGCATTCGCTGTCGCAGCGCGGGACTTTGCGCGGCCTGCACGCGCAGCTGACCAAGCAGCAGGGAAAGCTCATCCGCGTGATCGCGGGCGAAATATTCGATGTCGCGGCCGACATCCGCGAGGGGTCGCCGACGTTCGGGAAGTGGGCCGGAGTCCGTCTGTCGGCCGACAACTTCAAGCAGCTGTATCTCCCGCCGGGATTAGCCCATGGTTTTTGCGTCATCAGTGAACGCGCGCAGGTGGAGTACAAGATTACTGAGGTTTATCATCCCGAAGACGAGCTCGGCATCATTTGGGACGATCCTGACCTGGCGATCGACTGGCCGGTAAAAGAACCCCTGCTTTCCGCCCGCGACAAAAAGCATCCGCGGCTGTCCGCAATGCGCGGCAAGCTTCCGACCTATACAAAATAGGGTCCAAAGCCCGCTGTCGGTTGGGCCGTTTGCCGCTAAATCTTAACCCAGATCTTGTCGTCGCGCACTTCAACGCGGAAGATCGCTATCTCCAGCTCGCCTTCGGTCAGGCATTTGCCGTTGGAGATATCCATCTTGCAGCCATGTTCGATGCAGGCCAGTACGTGGCCGTGGATCTCGCATTCTTCGAGGCTCTCGCCGCCTTCGGGGCATTCGCAGCTGCAGGCGTAGAACTTATTGCCTGAATGCACGATGAGGATGTCCAGGTTCCCGAGCTCAAACTTCTTTACCGTGCCGGTCGGGATTTCGTCGGCGGGGCAAATCTCTTCCCACTTGGACGTCATGATAAAAATTTTATAGCAGGTTTTTGCGGCGCAAGCAATAGGGTCATGCCCGTCCGGACGCCTCGGCGAGCGCGCGCAGCATGCCGGCGCACTCCGTATACTTGGGGTCGTCGAGCAGATCTTCGACCGCCATGGGGATGCGGTAGGTCCAGTTGCGGCTGCGTACGGTGGCCGGGATGTTGATGCGCTCGCGGGCGCCGAAGGCGTCCTGAAACGGCAGCATGACCAGCGACGAGCCCGCATGATACAGGTTCTCCAGCACGGTGCGCAGGACGGCGGGGGAGAAGCGCGGCGCGCATTCCTGCCGGTTCGTGACCATGCGCCAGAAGGCGTCCTTCTCGTCTTTGGACGTCTCGCTCCACCAGGCGGCAAGCGTGGAGGTGTCGTGGTTGCCGTGGGCGGCTACGGACAGCGCGGAGTAGGTGCGCGGGTTTTGGAAGACGTCGCCGTTTTTCTCCCAGCGCGTTATTTTATAGCCGGGGATGCCGAGGTCGTCGAGTACGGCGCGGACGAAGGGCGGAATTAGTCCGAGATCCTCGGCGATCGGGCGCGCGGGATGTCCCTCCTGGAGCGCCATCTTGAAGAAGCGCTCGCCGCGCGCCCGCTGCTCGGCTTCCGCTGTGATGTCAAAGCTGTTTTCGGCGCCTCCCCGGCGCACCAGCCAGGTGCGGAAGAAGCCGACCGCGTGATCCAGTCGAAACAGGTCAAAGTGTCTGCGGGCGCGGGCAACGCGCATCCGCCACCATTCATGTCCGGAGCGCTCCATGAGGTCCCAGCGGTAGGCGGGCAGACCCCAGGCCTGGCCGTTCACGCTGTACTGGTCGGGCGGTGCGCCCATGGTCGCGGTGAAGTCGAATTGATCCTGCCGCATCCATACGTCGGCGCTCTGCCGGCTGAGCCCGAAGGGGATGTCGCCGTATAGAAGGATGCCGCGCCGGGCGGCCTGCTGACGTACGTCCTGCCACTGCGTTTCAAGCACCCATTGCGCGAACTGATAGAACATCACGGCGCGTTCCTGGCTGCGGCGCAGCTCGTCGAGAGCTTCGGGATAGCGCAGGCGATAGCCCTCCTCCCACTCCTGCCACGGGTTCCACTGTCCGCGTTCCTTCAGGATGCGGAACAGGGCATAGTCCACCAGCCAGGATTTCTGCTCCCGGCAGAACGAATCGAAGGCTTGAGCGCGGGCGGTGCCTTTCCCGTATTCCCGTTCCATAAAGCGGCGGAATGCGCTGCGGAGGTGGGTGACCTTGTAGGCGCGGGCGTCGGCGAAGCTGACTCGGGCGGACGAACGCCGCCGGCGCGGAGCCGCGGGCGGGTCCGACAGTTCGGGGATATCGTCCAGCGCGGCGTAGAGGGGATCCAGCGCGAAGGCGCTGACCGGAGAGTAGGGGGAGCTGTCCAGCGGCGCCAGGTCGTTGAACGGCAGAAGCTGGAGCACCGTGAATCCCGCGTCGCGCATCCAGTCCAGCAGCGGTCCGACCATGCCCATGCTGCCGACGCCGTTGTCTTGACGGCAGCGCAGGGCGGACAGCGGAACCACGATGCCGGCGCGCCGCTTCGTCGGGTCGCTTCCGCTCATGCCGCCGCTCCGTCGATTTCGGCCGGCGCCAGCGCGGATAGAAACGGCCAGCAGGCCGCGATGCAGGCGGCGCCGATCACGATGAGGAGCGCCATCGCGGCGTGCGGACCGCCGGCGGACGTCAGGCGCTCGTATAGGCCCGCGCCCAGCGTATTCGACGCCCAGGCCGACAAATTGAACATGCTCATAAACAGCGCGAAGGCCGTGGCTTCGCCGTGCTCCGGGCAGGACTTGGCGGCGAGATCCATGAGGCTTAATCGCATGACGACCCCGACGACTCCGGACAAGGCCGTGATCACTATTGCGCTCACGGTGCCCCGGTAGGCCAAAAACAGCAGCGTCAAGGGAATGCCCGCGAGGACGCTTGCGCGTACCAGCAGCGCGGTATCGGCTCTTTGTTTTCGTCCGCAAAGCGTCACGTCCCTATTGTACAGTTTCCAGAACAGCCATGCGCCGAACATCCCGGCTACCCCGCCCACCGACGTTAGGGTCCCGACGAACAGCTTGGAAAATTCCAGGCATTCGGTCTGGTAATAGAACCAGGCCGTGCCGTTAAACGGGCTGAAGTTGAACAGCAGGATGACCAGCGAAGCGGTCCAGAACCGCCGCGAGCGCAGGAGCGTCGCCAGGCCGCGGGCGAAAAGGCGGGCGATCGGGAGCCGCGCGGGGAGCGGCTCGTCGCGGATCAGAAACGCGGCGGCAAAAATCAGCAGCGGGAACAGCGCCGTCAGCGCGAAGATGCCGCGATAGCTCACGTGCGCCGCCAGCCAGCCGCCGCCGACGCCGGTCGCCAGCAGCGTTAGATAGAGGGTGCCGATCTGCACCGCCTGATACAGCCCGGTCTTGCCTTCGCGCTTGCCGCGCTCGACCATGATCCCGTCGCAGAGCACGTCGGCGAAACAGATGCCTACGTTCACTCCGGTCAGCAGGAGCAAAGTCGGCGCATAGACGTAATCGCCGATCAGGGCGAGGAGCGCCCATCCGGCGCAGGTCGCCGCCGCGCTCAGCAGGAGGTAGGGCGTGCGCCGGCGGAGCAGAATCGGAAAGGCGTCGGTGAGCACGCCGAGCAGCGGCTTAAGCAGGAATGGGACCGACATGCAGGCGACGAAAACCGCGCTCTCGGAAGCGGTGAGCCCGAGCGCGTCCTTGAGCAGGTAGTTGATCGGCACATAGGCGATGCCGACCATGCCCTGAGCGAAGTAGGTCGCGATAAAGAAGATATACAGGCGGTCTTTGGTTTCCCGCATTGGAACGCGTAGTGAAAAATGCTTTAATTTTTCGATTTAAGACAGATTATACGATGTTCGAGGTGCTCATATGCCGATGCTGATTCCCCAAGTGATTGAGAGGTCGAACCAGGGCTCCGTCGTTGGGTATGATATCTATTCCCGGCTGCTGAAAGACCGGATCATCTTCGTCGGCGGCTACGAAGGCGAGGTGACGACCGACTCGGCCAACGTGCTGATCGCCCAGCTCCTGTACCTCGATGCCGAGGATCATGAGCGGGACATCAACCTCTACATCAACTCTCCGGGCGGCATGGTGACCGCCGGCCTCGCCGTCTACGATACGATGCAGTATGTCAAAGCGCCCATCACGACGATCTGCATCGGGATGGCGATGTCCTTCGGCGCGGTGCTGCTCACCGCGGGCACCAAGGGACGGCGCTTCGCGCTGCCGCAGGCGCGGGTCATGATCCATCAGCCGCTCATCGGCGGGCACGGAATCTCCGGGCAGGCGACCGATATCGAAGTCGAAGCCAGGGAGATGGTCAAGACCAAGAATATCCTCAACGAAATCCTCGCGCACCATTCCGGCCAGACCGCCGAGAAGATCGCGAAGGATTCCGAGCGGAACTTCTACCTGTCGGCCGAGGAAGCGAAGGCCTACGGCCTCATCGACAAGGTGATCGACAATACGGACAAACTGCCCGGCGCGGCGAAGAAAAAGTAGCTCAGGGCGCCGGCCTTAACGGCCGCGGCTTTCTCCCCACACCCAGGAAGTGCAGGATAGCGGCGCGGATGCGCGGCGCGGCCCGGCCGTCTCCGAACGGATTGGGGCTGCGCGCCATGCGCCGGTAATGCGCGCGGTCGCGCAGCAGCCGCTCGGCCTGCCGCACGATGCGTCCCGGCTCGGTGCCGACGAGCCGTCCGCCGCCGGCCCGGATCAGTTCGGGGCGGTCGGTCACGTCGCGCGCCACGAGCACGGGCTTGCGCAGCGTGGGCGCCTCCTCCTGGATGCCGCCCGAGTCGGTGATAATGAAGTGCGACATCTTCATGAGCCGGACGAAATCGCGGTATTCGACAGGAGGGCAGAGAATGATCCGCGGATGGCGCAGCAGGCGCCGCGCTCGCCGGCGGACTTCCGGGTTGGGGTGGACGGTAAAGGCCACCGCCGCGTCCGCGTTGCGGTTTGCGATATCGAGCAGCGCCTGAAAGACGCCCTCCATGGGCGCGCCGAAGCTTTCCCGGCGGTGCAGCGTCGCCAGGATCAGCCGCCGTCGCGGCAGCGCTCTTAGGGCGGCGCAGCGGGAGGGCCGGCGGCAGCGGGAAATCTCCTTGACCGCGTCGATCGCGGTGTTTCCGGTCAGCCAAACCCCGTCGCCGCGGACGCCTTCCGCGCGCAGGTTGTGCGCGGCGCGGGCCGTCGGCGGGAACCACAGCGAGGACAGGCGGTCGATCAGGACGCGGTTGATCTCTTCGGGGAACGGGCGGTCCAGGTCGAAAGAGCGCAGCCCCGCTTCCACGTGCGCTACCGGGATGCGGCGCAGAAAGGCGGCGCTGGCGCCGGCCAGCGCGGTGGTGGTGTCGCCTTGGACCAGCACCAGGTCGGGATCGCATTTTTCCAGCAGCGGGCGCAGCTTCTTGAGCGCCCGGCGCAGGACATCGTCGGGCGACTGCGTCCGGCGCATGATGTCGAGGTCATGGTCCGGGCGGATAGCGAAGGCCGCCAGCGCATCGTCGAGAAGCGCCCGGTGCTGAGCGGTGGCGCAAACTTCAAGCCGCAGCAGCGGGGTGTTCCGCAGCGCGCGGATTACCGGCGCGAGCTTGATCGCTTCGGGGCGCGTTCCGAGGATGATCAGGACTTTAGGCTTGATGCGCATAGCCGATTTTATCATTTGGCGCCGGCCGGCCAGGCCGGCGATTTTTGTAGACTTTGGCACGGCATGATCGGCAGGATCGTCCATCTCGCGAAGTACTATGTCCGCTACCTGCGGCTGCGCAAGCTGTCGGCCGCCGCGTACAAAAAGGGACCGTACCGGAAGGTGCTGGTTCTGGGCTACGCCGCCATCGGGGACTTTATCTTTCTCCTGCCGGCGCTTGAAGCGCTGCGCGCGGGGCTGCCCAAGGCGCGAATCGCCTTTGTCTGCAACCGCTACCCGACGACCACCGATTTTCTGCCGGCCTCGGGCCTGGTCGATGATATCTGGGAGTTCGACGCCAAGGCGGGCAAGGATGCGCGGGCGGCCTTTCACGAGCAGCTGCGCCGGGCGGGATTCGACGCGGTCCTGCTTTCCTACGGCACGCCGATCAGCGCTTTTTCCGAAGCGCTGCTGGGGATTCCGGTCCGTATCGGGCACTGCTATCCGGTAGGTTATCGCCGCAAAGTGGCGGCGGGAGAGCACGAGCGGCGGCTGGTCCTCAACCGGCCGATCGCGGGGACGCTGGGAGAAAACGCGATTGAGCGCAACCTGCAGCTGGTACGCGAGCTCGGTATCGCCGCGCCGCTGCTCACCGACCGCCGGCCGCGGATTCCGCATCCCGAAGAGGCGCGGTCGGCGGCGCTGCGGTGCGCTCCCGAGGGGACGAAGACGATCGGCGTTCACCTGGGCTCGCCCAATACGCAGTACGGGAAGCTGTGGGCGCCGCAGCGCTGGGGGGAAGTCTGCCTGCGTTTGCGGCAGGCCTACGGCGTCCGGGTGGCCGTTATCGGCGGCGGCGAAGACCGGAAGAATTTCCAGGCTTTCAAGGAGATATTTGTCGGCGACTGCGTCGATTTGGTCGGCAAGGGCGGGCTGCTGGACTCGCTGGCGGTGCTGCGGCGCTGCGCGGTCTTCCTGGCCGGCGATACCGGCTTGGCCAAATGCGCTATCGCTCTCGGAGTTCCAACCGTTACCGTATGGGGACCTACCGATCCCCAAGAGCTGCAGCCTCCCTGGGATGCGGATAAGCATCTAAACATCTCGCATGCCGTGCCGTGCGCGCCCTGCGTGCAGCTCGGCATGCCGAAGGACGGGGTCGAGAACTACACCCGCTGCGGCCACCGCCGCTGCCTGGCGGAGCTGTCCCCCGAGGCGGTCATGGAAGCCGTGCGCGGGAAGTACGACTCCCTGCTTCGCTCCTGACGCCGGCGGCGCGGCTCTCAGTTCTTCCGGTAGTAGCGGTGAATGGTGTCGACGACGTAGTCGATCTCGGACTTCTTGAGGTCCTGGTGGCAGCCGATGTAGAAGGCGCTGCGGTTGAGCCAGCGCGCGACCGGATAGCGCTTCTCCAGGCCGGGGAAGAGCCGCCGATACGCCGGCTGGTTGGTTAGGGGCAGCAGATCGCGGGTCTCGATCCGGCGTTCTTCGAGATAGCGCACCAAGGCGGTCTTGGTGCCGCGACGCACGACGATCGGGTAGAGCATGAACATATGGTCGCGGTCGGGCGGGACCGTGGGCAGCTGGATGCGGTCCTGCAGGTCCTTGAGCCCGGCGCTCAGGCGGCGGGCGTTCTCCTGGCGCTGGCGGATGATGGACGCCTTGCGCCGCATCTGGCCGAGACCGATGGCGGCTTCCATTTCGGTGCAGCGGAAGCTGTGCCCGATCGAGACGAAGGAGAAGCGCTTCTTTACGATCTCGTGCAGGCGGCTGCCCCGGGCGCCTTTGTCGTCGTCGATGTCGATATAGATCGAGTCCCGCCCGTGGTTCATCAGGCTGCGCAGGCGCACGGCCAGGTTCTTGTTGCTGGTGGCGGCGAAGCCGCCGACGCCGGTCACGATATAATGCGCGACGTAGGTCGAAAAGCAGCTGATGTCGCCGAACGAGCCGACCGGCCGGCCGCGGTAGCGCGCGAAGGTGGTTTCGCAGGAGTCCTCGATGATGCGCAGGCGGTGCCGGCGCGCCAGCGCCATGATCGGCTGCATGTCGCAGGGCAGGCCCAGCAGGTGGACCGGGATGATGGCGCGCGTGCGCCGGGTGATCTTCGCCGCGATGAGTTCCGGGTCGATGTTGTAGGTCGCGGGATCGACGTCCACGAAGACCGGCCGCATATTGTTGTGCAGCACGATGTTGGCCGTGGCGACGAAGGTGATCGAGGGTACAATCACCTCATCGCCGTCCTTCCACCCGTACTTCTCTTTGAGCGCCGCCAGCGCGATATGCAGGGCGCTGGTGCCCGAGTTGCAGAACATGGCGAAGCGGCAGCCGTGCGCGCGCGCCCATTGCGCCTCAAAGCGCCGCGTCATCGGTCCGTAGGAGAGGCGGTGGGAGCGGACGACCTCGCTTAAATAGGTCTGCTCGCTGCGGCCGATTTCAAGGCCGCCGACGCCGATTTGCCGCTTGGGACGAAAGAGTTTCCTGCGTGCCATGTATCCCCCATATAGCAAGTTTTTCGCTGCCGGGTCCAAGGCGTCCTACGCCGCCGCCTCGCGGTAGGCCCGCAACGTCGCTTGCGCGGTCCGTTCCCAGGTCAGCTCCGCCGCCCGCCGCCGGCCCTTCTCCCGCAGCTCCGGCGCCGCCGCGAGCGCCCGCTTGACCCCGTCGACGATGCTGTCGCGGTCATGCGGATCGACGAAGACCGCGGCGTCGCCCGCGATCTCGGGCAGCGCTCCTTCGGCGGAGACCACGACGGGGGCGCCGCAGGCCATGGCTTCAATCAGCGGCAGGTTGAAGCCGTCGTAAAAAGACGGATAGACGAACGCGGCGGCCAGGTTGTAGATCGCCGGGAGGTCCGCGTCGGGCAGGTAGCCGGTGAGGACGACGCGGGCTTCCAGCCCGAGTTCCCCGGCCAGGCGCAGCAGCCCGGCGCGCGCTGCGGCGGGGATTCCGCCGGTGAGCACGACGCCGTACGGCCGATCCGTCTCCAGGGCGGCGGCCGCGCGCAGCAGGCCCTCCCAGTTGCGGCGCTTCTCGTACGGTCCGACCGACAGCAGAAAACGCTCGGGCAGCCCCAGCCGGCGCCGCACGGCGGCCAGCGCTTCCCGGTCATGCAGCGGGCGGTAGGTTTCGCGGTCGACGCCGAGAATCGCGACGCGGATTTTCTCCGCGGGCACTTTTAGATGCTCCATAAGATCGTTCTTGGTCGCGGTCGAGGACGCCAGGATCAGCCGCGCGCGTTCGGCGGCGTCCCTGCCGCTTGCCTGCCAGCGCTGCAGGGTGCTGCCTTCGACCAGCTCGGGGCGCGAGAACGGAATCAGGTCGTGAAAGGTGGCGAGCGCCGGGATGACGCGCAGGTTCGGCAGCATGGGGCCGGGCTCATGGTAAAGTTCGATCTGCTGCGTCCGCAGATAGGATTCGACTACCGGCAGGCCCCAGTCTTTTTCGGCGCGCAGAACGAGCCCCTGCGGCCAGCGCTTGATCAGGCGGCGGAAGTTGGGATGCTCGGGGCAGGGGATGGCGGCGGTCCGCCGCGGGTGCTGGCGGAAGACGTAGCCGAAAAGGAAGTACTCGTTCTCGCCGTCGATGCGGGAGAGCGCGGCGGCGAGATTGCGGAAGTAGACGTCGCCGCCGCGAACATTATCCTGGATGAGGCCGGCGCTCAGCGCGATGCGCATATCAGGCGGGGAACAGCGCCCGCAGCTCGTCGAGCCGCTCCCGGCGGCAGGCCAGGACATTGAACTGCTCGCGCAGCGCGGCGCGCTGCTCGATCGCGAAGGGCATCAGCGCCAGCCGCGCGGGCCGGCCGTCGCGCAGGTCCGCGTCCGCCGTCACTTCCCGTACGCCGCCGCTCTCACGCAGCCAGCCCGGCTGAAAGAAAACGTATCCGTCCTTGCGCAGGCGCGCGAACGGGCGCAGGGTCTGGTCCATATCGGGCAGCAGCCAGCTTTCGAAGACCAGCATCGGCCGGTGCGCGGACAGCGTTTTCTCCGCGCCGGCCAACACTTCGGTCTCGTGTCCTTCCACATCCAATTTGACGACGGCGGGCGGGGGCAGATCGATGCCGTCGAGCCGCCGCAGTTCGACCTTGTCGGCGCGGCTGTCGTCGGTCAGCGCGGCGAGACCGCTATGCACGCCGTCGGGCAGGGCGATTCGGCCTTCGCCGTCGCGGTCGGACAGGGCGACATGATGCGGCGTGACGCGGTCTTCCAGCCCCGCCTGCTTTATCACGGAACGGAGGTCCCCGAAGGTCGCCGGCTGCGGCTCGAATGCGTGCACGGAGCCGTGGTAGTCCGGCCGGCTGCATAGATAGAGGGGGTAGTATCCCCAGTTGCTGCCGATGTCGTAAAGGGCTCCCCGCTCACCCGCGAACAGATCGAGCAGGGCCGCGGTCTCCGGCTCGCCCCCCTGCGCGCAGCGGCTCATGTAGAGGGTGCCGAACTGCATATTGCGGGAGCGTAATTTCAGCTCGCGCTCTCCGTCCGCGCAGCGGAGAGCGGCCGTCAGACTGCCTCCGGCCCCGAGGGCGTAGCTCCAATGGAAGGCGCGCCGCAGCGGCATCTGCAGCAGCTGGTGCCGCAGGCGCGGAGCGGGTGCGTAGGCCGCGCGATAGAGCCGCAGAAGCCAGGGGATGCGGGTGGCGCGAAACGGATTGCGCCAGACGATTTCGCGGGCCAGGATCATTGCATGCGCCTTGGGAGCCATTATATATAACGTTTCTTGAAGTCGCTGAGCAGCTGTTTGGCGTCCTGGTCCAGCATGACATAGCCGGCCGCCAGGTACGCCGCGGCGCTTAGCGTCCCGTCGAGTCTCAGTTCCGCCCAGGTCCCGACCCGGGCATGCGTGACCAGACCGAGGGCCGTCGCCGCCAGTCCGGCGGCGACCGGCCGCCAGCAGCCTTCTTTAAGGTACTCCCACCATCCCAGCGCGAGAAAGCGGCGGTGGATATAGGTCAGAAACAGCGGCGTGCCGAGCCATTCGGCGGCGGCCAAGCCCCCCGCCGCGCCGAGGATCCCCCAGCGCGGGATAGCGAACAGCCACAGGACGATGAGAACGACGACCTTTCCCAGGCGCATGAAGCCGAACAGCTGGGGCGCGCCTTTGCCGGAAGCCACGTTGTTGGGCAGATAGTCTCCTACGTAGGCAAAGTTTCCCAGCACCAGCAGCCGCAGGGGCCAGGTGGCCGTGCGGCTGAACTCTTCGCCCAGCCACAAAGTAAGGAACTGCGGTGCGAGAACGAAGGTGAGGATGGAAAGGGGAATCAGCAGATACAGGTTGAGCTGGGTGGCCTTGAGATACAGGCGCCGCAGGCGTACTTCTTCTCCCTTGCCGTGCAGCTCCGTGAAGATCGGGTATACCGTCGAAGAGACGGCGCCGCACAGGACGTTGAGTTTCTGGGCGATGCCGGAGGCGATGGCATAGAAGCCCATCTGACGGATCGGCAGCAGCGCCCCGATGAAGACGCGGTCGCCTTGAAAGGTGATCATCCAGAGTATCTGGGAGAGGAATCCTTTCAGCGAAAAGGCCGCGAATTCCCGCACGTCGGAGGGGCGGCCGGCGGATTTTCCGGGCCACAGCGCCCGGCGGACGAGCAGCAGCGCCGCGGCGGCCAGGGCGCCGTGCAGGATAATGAATACCGTGATGATTTCCCGCAGCCCGCGGCCGGCGCCGACCAGGACGGCCGCCGCGATCGCTACCGAAAGCATCTGCAGGGAGTTGAGCAGATTGTACAGCCCGAACCGCTGCTGACCGTAGAGGACATCGAGCGCGAACCTTAGAATAAAAAAGAAGGGGACGGCCAGCGACAGCGCCGCGAAGACCGTCCCCGCGGTCGCCGCCAGCACGGGTTCCATGTTGAGAACATGTTCCGCGATCCAGCCATGCAGCGCATAGTTGATCAGGGCCCCCAGGCCGGACACCGCCACCTGGAAGTACAGGACCGAGCGCAGCAGCGAGGCCAGGCGCGCGGGTTCGTTCTTGCCGGCGAACAGCGCGGTATAACGCTGGGTTGCCGCTCCCGAGCCCAGGCTTAGCAGGGCGATATAGTTGATAAGGGTCCAGATTAGGGTGTATACGGCGTAGCCTTCGGTATTGAGGCCATGCACCAGGCGCGGTGTAACAAAAAGGGTGGTGGCGAAGATGGCCGCCTGGCCCAGCAGGTGGAGCCTGACCCCCCGGAACACCCGTGCTCCTAGGGATTCTTTATTATTATCCATTACCATCTATATGTAATCGTACAATACCGGAGCCTGTGATGTTAAACCTTGGACACTTCGGGGAGGTTATGGTTCTTGACCTGGGAGGCGGGGGTGAGTATAATTTAGCAGTCCCATTGTTCGATTGCTAATTATGTCCGGTAAAGATATATGCGTCAGCTGAATCCCAAAGTCGCGGATGAGCGCAAGCACAAGGTGCTGCGCTGGGTCGTCCATAACTACATCAAGACGTCTCGCCCCATCGCCTCATCGATCATCGCCGAAGAGGCCGACCTCGAGCTGTCGAGCGCCACTATCCGCAGCATCCTCAAGGAGCTCGAGGAGGAAGGCTATGTCTATCAGCCGCACACCTCCTCCGGGCGCGTGCCGACCGATCGCGGCTACCGGCGCTACGTGGATTTCCTCGAGCATGCGCAGCGTTTGGCGTCGCAGGAAAAGGCCCGCATTGAGCAGCAGTACTACAACCAGACCGAGGAGCTCGACCGCCTGCTGTCGGAGACCTCCAAGCTGCTGTCGCATATATCGCGCAAGACGGGTCTGGTCCTGTCGCCGAAGATCGAGGGGCAGAAGCTGCGGCGTCTCGAGCTGATTCCGATCGCGGGCGCCCAGGTGCTCGCGGTGGTGGTGACCGAGACGGGTCAGGTACGGCACTGGCCGGTCAAGCTGTCTTCGGCGCCGTCGGCTGAGCGCGTACATATCCTCAATAGATTTCTCAACGACAATGTGCAGGGCAAGTCCATTCAAGAAGTCCGGTCGACCTTGGGCGACCGCATCGAGCGCGCCGAGCGCGAGCTGCGTGAGCTGCAGATGTTCGCCAACTCCCTGCTGGGCAGGATCGACGTGCTGGAAACGCCGGAGGAGCTGTATCTGGACGGCGCCGTTACCCTGATGGAAGGGGCGGAAGAGTTCGGCGATCTGAGCGAGATTCAGTCGATGATGCGGGTCATGGAGGAGCGGGAAGCGCTGCTGCGCGTGCTGCAGGAGGACTTCTCGAAAAAACTGGAATTGTCCAGCAAGAGCGGAACGCCATTGGTCCGCGTGCGCATCGGCGAAGAGTGCTGTCTGCCGGAGCTGAAAAACCTCAGCCTGGTGACGACGACCTACCGCATGGGAGATAGAAATGTCGGAGTTCTCGGCATTCTCGGCTCCAAGCGCATGGAGTATCCGCGGATGATTTCCCTGGTGGACTATATCAGCCAGATGGTCAGCCGGACGCTGGAATCCTGGGAGAGTGAGCAGCATCGCGATGAGTTCTAAAAACGCCGAAAAACAGCCCGAGGAAGAGCAGGAGCCCGCGCCGGCGGAGCAGGATGCCGCCGCGGCGGAAGATTCCGCGTCGGCCGAAGCCCTCGCCGCCGCGGAGGAAGAGAACCGCCGGTTGATGGATCAGCTCGTGCGCATGAAGGCGGAGTTCGAGAACTTCCGCAAGCGGGTGGACCGCGACAAGCCCGGCCTCATCCGCCACGGGCGCGACGAGGTATTGATCCGCCTGCTGCCGCTCTACGACGTGCTGCTGGCGGCGCATGACCAGGTGCGGGGTCACGCCGAGGATGCGGAGTGGGCCGCCGAGGTCGTGCGCGGCCTGGAGCTGACGTTCAAGGAATTTACAAAGTTCTTCGAGTCCGAGGGGATCTCCGCGATGGAGTCGATCGGCCGGCCGTATGACGTCGATCGTCACGAGGTCCTCGGCCAGGTGGAGACGGACGAGTATGAGGACGGCACCGTGCTGGAGGAGATTCAGCGCGGCTATTTAATTCAGGGCAAAACGCTGCGTACCGCCAAGGTGCGCATCGCGAAGGCCAAGTAATTTAGGAGAATCAAAAATGAGCAAGATTATCGGGATCGACTTGGGTACGTCCAATACGGCGGCGGCGGTCATGGAGGGCGGCAAGCCCACCATTATCCCTTCCGCGGAAGGCGCCAGCGTGGCGGGGAAGGCTTTCCCCTCTTACGTGGCGTTCACTAAAGATGGTCAGCGCATCGTCGGCGAGCCGGCCCGCCGCCAGGCGGTGGCCAACCCCGACGGGACGGCGACGACCTTCAAGCGCAAGATGGGTGAGTCGACAAAGATTACCCTGAAAGGCAAGGAGTATACGCCGCAGCAGCTCTCGGCTTTCGTGCTGCAGAAGGTCAAGGAGGACTCGGAGGCGTTTCTCGGAGAGAAGGTGGAGAAGGCGGTTATCACCGTGCCCGCCTATTTCAACGACAACCAGCGCCAGGCGACCAAGGACGCCGGGACCATCGCCGGCCTCGAGGTCGTGCGCATCATCAACGAGCCGACGGCCGCCTGTCTGGCCTACGGCGTCGACAAGAAGGGCAAAGACGAGAAGATCATGGTCTTCGACCTGGGCGGCGGCACGCTCGACGTCACCATCATGGAGTTCGGCGGCGGCGTGTTCGAGGTGCTCTCGACCTCCGGCGACACCAAGCTCGGCGGCACCGATATGGACAAAGCCGTCGTCGACCATATCTGCGGCGAGTTCAAGCGGGAGACCGGGCTCGATATCTCCGGCGACGAGATGGCGATGCAGCGCGTGCGCGAAGCGGCGGAGAAGGCCAAGATCGAGCTGTCCAACGTATTTGAGACCGATCTCAACCTGCCCTTTATTACGGCCGAGAACAACCAGCCCAAGCACCTCGTCCACAAGCTGACGCGCGCCAAGCTGGAGTCTTTGGTCGACGATATCGTCCGCCGCTGCCGCACCTCGGTCGATACCGCGCTGGCCGACGCCAAGATCAAGACCTCCGACATCTCCAAGGTTATTATGGTCGGCGGTCCGACCCGTATGCCCTGCGTGCAGAAGTTCGTCGAGGAGCATGTCGGCCGCAAGGCCGAGGGCGGCATCGACCCGATGGAGTGCGTGTGCCAGGGGGCGGCGATTCAGGGCGCGGTTCTGACCGGCGAGGTGAAGGATGTGCTGCTGCTCGACGTGACCCCGCTGACTCTCGGCATCGAGACCCTCGGCGGCGTCATGACCCAGCTCATCGAGCGCAACACCACGATTCCGGTCGAGAAGTCGCAGGTGTTTTCCACCGCCTCGGACAACCAGCCCGCGGTCACGGTGCATGTCCTGCAGGGCGAGCGCCCGCTGGCCAAAGATAATGTCGCGCTCGGCAAGTTCGATCTGGACGGCATCCCGCCGGCGCCGCGCGGCATCCCGCAGATCAAGGTGACGTTCTCCATCGACGCCAACGGCATCCTCAACGTCAAGGCCGAGGACCTTGGAACCAAGAAGGCGCAGCATATCACGATCACCGCGAAGAATAAGCTGAACAAAGAGGAGATAGAGAAGTTTGTTAAGGAGGCCGAGAAGTTTTCGGATGAGGACAAAAAGCAGAAAGAGATGGTCGAGGCGAAGAACGAGGGAGACACCGTGCTCTACGCCACGGAAAAAGCGCTCAAGGAGCACGGCGACAAGGTTCCGCAGGAAGATCGAACAAATATCGAGCGCGGCATCTCGAGCCTGAAGGACGCGCTCAAGAGCGAGGATCCCGCGAAGATCAACAAGGCGAAAGACGAGCTCGTCAAGGACTCGCAGAAGCTCGGCGAAGCGATCTACAAGGACGCGCAGGCCGCCCAGGCCCAGGCCGGAGGGGCGCAGCCCCAGGGCGCAAACGGCGCCGAACAGCCGAAAAACGGCGCGTCGGCCGAAGCCGAGAAGAAGGATGATGTGGTCGACGCGGAAGTCGTCGACGACGGGAAAGAGTAGCGCCGCGCGGAGCTGAGGCGGGATGGCGAAGGACTACTACGACGAGCTGGGCGTTCCCCGGAACGCGACCGAGGCCGAGATCAAAAAGGCCTATCGGAATCTCGCGTTCAAATGCCACCCCGACCGCCATCCCGGCGATCAGGCGTCCGAGACGCAGTTTAAGAGGATCAACAACGCCTACGAGGTCCTCTCCGACGGGAAGAAGCGCCAGCTCTACGATCAGTTCGGCGAAGCCGGGGTTTCCGGCGCCGCGGGCGCGGGCGGTCCCGGCCCGCAGGGCTTCGGCGACGCCGGCGACATATTCGGCGACATATTTGAAGGGTTTTTCGGCGGCGGCGGGCGCCGTTCGCGGGCCAAGCGCGGCCATGACCTGAAGTATGAGGTGGAGGTTACCTTCGAGGACGCTTACGCGGGGACCCGCCTGCCGCTCGGCTACGAGCGGGTCGAGCTGTGCCAGAAGTGCGACGGCAGCGGGGCGCAGGAGGGGACGGGCACCAAGAGCTGCGGAACCTGCGGCGGCAGCGGCCGCGTCCAATTCTCCCAGGGCTTTTTCTCGATGAGCCAGACCTGCTCGAGCTGCGGCGGAGAAGGGAGGATGATCGAGACGCCCTGCAAACCCTGCCGCGGCTCCGGGCGCGTGCGCAAGCGCCACAAGGTGACCATCCGGATTCCCGCCGGAGTGTATGAGGGGGCGACTTTGCGCATCGCCGGTGAGGGCGAGGTGGGATCGCACGGCGGCGGTCACGGCGATCTGTACGTCATCGTCCGGATGAAGCCGCATCCCAAGTTCGACCGCAAAGGAGACGACCTTGTTTTTGCGCGCCGCATCACCTTCCCGCAGGCGGCGCTCGGCTGTACAATCTCGGTCCCCACTCTGGCGCCGGACAAGGCGCGCATTAAGGTCCCCGCCGGTACGCATGACGGGCAGATGTTCCGCATCCCGGAAAAAGGCATGCCGCGCCTGCAGGGACGCGGGTACGGCGACATGCTCGTGCGCGTCAAAATCGACGTGCCCAAGCGGCTCTCCGCGCGGCAGACGCAGCTGCTGGAAGAGTTCGGCAAGTCTCTTGAGGAGCCGGAGCAGCCGACGAATAAAGACGCGGACAAGCCCGGCGGCGGCGCGCCGGGCGAGGGCGGAATCTTTAATAAATTATTCGGCCAGTGAGGCGTCTATGCCCCAGTTTTTGCTGTCGGTAAGCGACGTCCGCGACCAAAGCTTCGTGCTGCGCGGTCCGGAAGCCTTTCATATCGTCCGGGTCCTGCGGCACAAGGAGGGGGACGTCATCGAGCTCTTCGACGGCGAAGGGACGCGCTACAAGGGCGTCATCCGCGCGATCGACAAGGACGGCGCGGTCGCGGGAGAGATCGTGGAGAAGCTGGCAGCGGCGCGCCACTCCGTCCCGGTCCGAATCAAGCTCTATCTCGGCCTGCTCAAATCGAGCCATTGGGAGTGGGCGCTCGAGAAGGGGACCGAAATCGGCGTCGACACCTTCACCCCGATCCTGACGCCGCGCACCGTGGTGCAGCTGCGGGAGATGGGCCAGAAGAAGGAAGAGCGGTGGAAAAAGATCATGACCTCGGCGGCCAAGCAGTGCCGCCGCGCCGATATCCCCAAGCTTAACGAGCCGCTGCAGTATCGGGACGCGATCGTCCAGGCGACGAAGTCCGGGCTGACCTTGGTGGGCTGGGAGAAGCACGGCGGCACCACGTACGCCGGACTGCGCGCGACGCTGATGCAGGCGCGGCGCGATCACAAGCGGCTCACCGTCAACCTTTTTATCGGCCCCGAAGGGGGGTTTAGCGAGGAAGAGATCGAGCTCGCCGAGACCGACGGGGCGGCGCTTTTTTCTCTCGGCCCCAATATCCTGCGTGCCGAAACGGCCGCCGTGGCCGCGGCGGCCATCGTGTTCTATGAACTGGGCGTCCTTTGAGGATTTACTGTAAAACCTTCGGCTGCCGGGTCAACCAATACGAGACCGAGGCGGTAAGCGCACGGCTGCTGGCCGACGGAGCGTCCCGCGCGGTGGCCGACTACGAAGACGCCGACCTGTGCGTGATCAACACCTGCACCGTGACGCGCGCGGCCGACAAGGACGCGCTGCAGATCATCCGCCGCATCGCGCGCCGCAACCCCGCCGCCCGCCTGGTCGTGACGGGCTGCCTCGCCAGCCGCGACCGGGAAGAGATCCGGAAGATTTCGCCCGCCGCCCTGATCGTCGGCAATAAAGAGAAGAAGGATATCCCGGCGCTGCTGGGCTGCCGTAGCGTGCCGCATGAGGCCGGGCTGAAAATCTTCTCCAAACATTCGCGCGCTTTTGTGAAGGTGCAGGACGGCTGCAATATGCGGTGCGCTTACTGCATCGTCCCGACGGTGCGTCCGCAGCTGACGAGCCGGCCGCCGGCGCAGGTCGCGGAGGAATTCCGCACCCTGATCGGCAACGGCTACCGGGAGCTCGTGCTCTGCGGGGTGCGGCTTGGCCGCTACAAAGCGGAGGATAAGACCGATTTCGTGGGGCTGCTGGAGCGTCTCGCGGCGCTGCCCGGGGATTTCCGCATCCGGCTGTCGTCTTTGGAGATCACCGACATCACCGCGCGGCTGCTGCGCGTCATCGCCGGCTCAGCGGGGCGCATCTGCCCCTCGTTTCACCTGCCCCTGCAGTCCGGTTCGGATCGTATCCTTAAAAGGATGAAGCGCTGGTATGCGACCGAACCGTTCGCGCGCAGGATCGCGGCCTTGCGCGCGCGCATCCCGGATGCCGGGATATTTACCGACGTGATGGTCGGTTTCCCGGGTGAGACGCGGAAGGATTTTCAGGCGTCGCTGCGCTTCGTCGAGCGGACGGGCTTCTCCGGCCTGCATGTCTTCCGCTATTCGCGCCGGGGCGGCACCCCTGCGGCCGAGTTCGCGGATCAGGTGGACGACCGGGAGCTGCTCGCGCGCGCCGCTGGAATGCGGGCTCTCGACAAGAAGCTGCGCGCGGCGTTCGCGGCGGCGGCGGCGGGCAGCCGCCGGAGGATCATTGTGGAGGAAAAAGGCGCGCGTGCGCAGGGACTCACCGACCATTTCCTGCGCGTCGGGCTCGACCGTAATCCCGGCCCCGGCCTCTATTGGGCGCGAATCGGCGGCGGCGCGCGGGCGAAAATCGAATTGTCCGTTCCCGGTGAATTTGCTACAAGAACTGCGGCGGCAAAATGAATATGGACGAAGGCGTCTTCGCGCAGACGGCGGACCCGCAGGATAAGACTATTCTGGTCGTTGAGGTCGATAAGGTTCAGCGCGAGCTTTACCAAAAGATGCTGCGGGAGCAGGGCTTTCAAGTCGAGGCCGCCGACAGCGCCGAAGCGACGCTGGAGAAGGCCAAGACCAGGAAGCTGGACCTCATCCTGCTCGAGTTCTACCTGCCGGGCAAGAGCGGCTTTGAAGTGCTGAAGGAACTGCAGGTCGTGGAGGGGAAGTCCACAACGATCCTGGTCTGGGCGTCAAGGAGCGTCGACGACCACCTGCTGGCCCAAATCAAGCGCGAGCCCAATGTCCACGATTTTATCAGCAAGTCCACCCAGCTTTCCGTATTCGTCAATATGCTGCATAAGATCCTCGGCACTCGGCCCTCGGCCGCGCCCAAAACCGAGGATACCGGCGGCTTCGGCCGCACTACCGGCGGCTTCGGCACCAAGAAAGGCTGGTAAGCCAGCGGATTGGTACCGGTCGTTATGCTGGACACAGCGAAACTCTTTATTTTATAATCTAAATTGGTGATTCTGTGGCTGCATGCATTTTTTGCAAAATAGCTGAAGGTTCCATTTCTTCCAGGAAGGTCTACGAGGACGGCGATACGCTGGTCTTCCATGACCTCAATCCGGTCGCGCCGACGCATCTGCTGGTGATTCCCAAGAAGCACATCTCCAGCTTGTCGGCATCGACCGATGAGGATCAGGGCCTTCTCGGCCATCTGCAAATAACCTTGCGTAAGGTGGCCGCGGATAATGAGCTGAAGGATTTTCGCGTCGTGACCAATAACGGCCGCGGCGCGGGCCAGTCCGTTGACCATCTGCATTACCATCTGCTCTCCGGGCGCCGTATGATCTGGCCGCCCGGCTGAAAGGATTTGATACTCGATAAGCTGTGTGGGCTTAGGCGGTGATTATTATTTATGGTATTTGTTAAAATTCGCGACGGAGAAAGCATCGAAGAAGCTCTCCGCCGCTTTAAGCGCGAGTGCGAGCGCAATGGTATCCTCAAGGAGATCAAGCGCCGTGAGCACTTCATAGCGCCGAGCATCCGCCGTAAGCTGAGGCAGCAAGAGTTGCTGCGCAAGCTCCGCCGACTCAAACGCCGCCGCCGTGTCTAACCCGTATCAGGAGGGCTGATGGATGCCGAGGCCTCCCGGGAAGAGGTTCGTGACCGGAGCGACATTGTCGAGGTCGTCCGGGAGTATATCCCAAACCTGAAGCGGGCGGGACGCAGTCATAAGGCTTGCTGTCCGTTTCATCAGGAGAAGACTCCGTCGTTCACGGTAAATCCCGAGAAGCAGATTTTCCATTGCTTCGGGTGCCGTGAGGGGGGGGATGTCTTCGCGTTTGTGATGAAGTTCGAAAACATGAGTTTCCCGGAAGCTCTGGAGAAGCTGGCCGAACGCGCCGGCGTGCGCCTGGCCAAGCCCGAGCGAGCGCAGAGCCCGCAGGCCAAGGAGCGTGCCCGCGTGCGCAAGGTGCTTGACCTGGCCGGTGATTTCTATCGGGCGCATCTCGAAAAGCTGCCGGAAGACGCCCCGGCGCGCAAGTATCTCGCCAAGCGCCGGCTGGCGCCGGAGATTATGCAGGCATTCCGGCTGGGGTATGCGCCGCGCTCGGGGCCGCTGCGGGCGGCGGCGGAAAAGAAGGGCTACGCGCCGGAGCTGCTGGAGATGGCGGGGCTGGTCCGCCGGCAGGAGGGACGCGGCTATCGGGACTACTTTTGGGACCGCATCCTGTTTCCGATCGAGAACGCCAAGGGGGAGACCGTCGGCTTCGGCGCGCGGACGCTCGGCGACGGCGAGCCGAAGTACCTCAACTCGCCGGAGACCGTTGTTTTTTCGAAGGGGCGCGTCCTCTACGGCCTGCGGGCCGCGCTGCCGGCGATGCGCAAGACGCGGGAAGCGCTGCTGCTGGAAGGGTACATGGACGTGCTGACGGCGCATCAGTTCGGCGCGACCAGCGCCTGCGCGCCGCTCGGCACGGCGCTGACCGAAGAGCATGCGGTCCTGCTGAAGCGTTACGTTGAGCGGGTGATGATCGTCTTCGACCCGGACTCGGCCGGCATCAAGGCGGCCGTGCGCGGCGCCGAGATGCTGGTGGAAAAGGGGCTGGGCGTCGCTATCGCCGCGCTGCCGGACGGCATGGACCCCGATGAGCTGCTGCATGAGCGCGGTCTCGCGGCGTTCAAGGATGCGCTGGCGGAGGCGTATGATCTGCCGACGTTTAAGACCCTGCAGCTGCTGAAGGGGAAGCCCCGGCCGCTGCCGGCGGCGGAGAAGTCGCGGATCGCCGCGGAGGTCCTGGAGACGATACGGAGGTCGCCGGACGAGATTTTGAAGAGCGAGTGGATCCGCGGGCTGGCCGAACGGCTCGAGGTGGATGAGCAGTCGCTCTACCTTGAGCTGAAGAAGGGCGCGGACAAGCCGCCGGCCCGTCGCGCGGACCGGGCGTCTCTAGGAGAGCCTGTGCGCCCGCTGCCGGTGATTGAGCGCGACATCCTGTTCTATTTATTCCGTTCGCCGGGACTGGCGGTCGACGACGAGCTGGTCGCGGAGTCGGACCTCAACGATGAGCGCGCACGCAGGATTTTCGCGGGGATGCGCAAGGCGCTGCAGGGGGAAGGCGGTCAGCCGGAAGGCGGGGAATGGACGAGCCGCTTGTGGGAGGCGTTGGCGGAGGGAGAGGCGGCGCTGGCGCGGGAGATCCTGTGCGATGAGCGGGAGGTCGGCGACCCCGCCGGCGTGCTCGCCCGGATCGTGCGTAAACGGCGCAAGGCCCGCCGGCTGGCGGAGATTGAGCCGAGCGTGCTCGCCGGGGAAAACGGGCATCCGGTCGATCCGCAGGTGCTAAAGGAGTATACTCAGCTTTTGTCTGAACTGAAAGGAACGCAGAAAGGAGAATAAGCGATGTCCGGTATTTCCAAGCAGGCTTTAGGTGATCTGATCGAACTCGGCAAGGAACACGGCTTTCTAACGCTGGAAGAAATCAACCGTGCGCTCACGCGGGCGCATATGTCCTCTTCCGAGATCGACGGGCTTATGTCGACTCTCGAGGACCTCGGTATCGAGGTCGTCAACCGCAAGAAGTACCGCATCGAGAAGCGGGCCGACAAGGAGTCCTACAGCGAAGAGTGGGAGTCCACCCCGGATGTCTCCAACTCAATTCGCATGTACCTGTCCGAGATGGGCAAGGTGCCGCTGCTCAACCGGGAAGAGGAAGTCACCTTGGCGCGCAACGTCCGCGAGCGTGAGAAGGACCTGCGCCTGCTGGTCCTGGAGTCGCCGATCACCATGCGCGAGATTCGCAGCTGGGAGGCGCTCATCGAGCTGCAGGAGATGACGCCGAAAGAGCTGATGCCCCGCGGCCGTAAAACCAGCGCCGAGCTTTCCGGGATGCGGCGCAAGATGCGGGCCGTATCGAGCTTTATCTCCAGGTCCGAGAAGAAGACCGAGAAGCTGCGGGAGAAGCTGAAGACGGCCAAGACCCCGAAGGCCCGGCTGAATATCCAGAAGCAGATCGAGGCCACCAATAAGGATATCGTCGGAAAAATTCTCAGCCTTAACCTCAACCAGGACAAGATCAAGCGGTTGACCAACAAGATCAAGAACATCGCCGGCAAGGTCCGCGAGTGCGCGACCGAGATCGCGTTGTACAACCGGCGCTACGGCTGCGACTACCGGCAGCTGCGCTTTTATATGAATCAGGTGGCCAAGAAGAAGATGCAGCCGCAGGCCTTCCGGGCCAAGACCGGTTATGCGCCGTCCGCTGTGGAGGCGGCGCTCGAAAACATGAAGGAGGTCCAGGAACGTCTCGATCGGCATACTCATACCCTGCCGGTCAAAGTCGACGACTTCCTCGATCTCGAACGCAAGATCGTCACCTTGGAGGAGCAGATCCTCAAGGACAAGCTGAAGCTGATCAAGGCCAACCTGCGCCTCGTCGTTTCGATCGCCAAGAAGCACGTCAACTCCAACCTGGAACTTTCCGACCTCATTCAGGAGGGCGGGCTCGGGCTGATGAAGGCGGTGGAGAAGTTCGAGTACAAGCGGGGCTTCAAGTTCTCGACCTACGCTACGTGGTGGATCCGGCAGTCGATCAACCGCGCCATCGCCGACCAGGCCCGCACCATTCGCATCCCCGTGCACATGAAGGAGCTGATCTCCAAGCTCATGAAGGTCGCGCGCCGCTTCCGTCAGGAACATGGTCGTGAGCCGACCCTCGATGAGTACTCCAAGCGGCTCCACATATCGATCGAGAAGGTCAAGAACGTGCTCAAGATCATGCAGGAGCCGATCTCGCTGTCCACGCCGATCGGCGAGGACGAGGATTCCTATTTGGAGGATTTTATTGAGGATAAGGCCGGCCCCGTGCCGTCCAACTCCGCGCATGAGTTCCTGCGCCGGGCCGAGGTGGAAAAGGTCCTCGATACGCTGACCGATCGCGAGTCGAAGATCCTCAAGCTCCGCTTCGGCATCGGCACCGGCTATCCCCGGACGCTCGAGGAGGTCGGCCGGATATTCAAGGTTACGCGCGAGCGGGTGCGGCAGATTGAGTCCAAGGCGATCCGCAAGCTGCGCCATCCGTCGCGCTCCCGCCAGCTGCGGGACTATATGGAATAATATCCGCGGAGGGACGCATGCCCCCGGGCAAAGAAGACGACAAGCTCTTAAAAATCGTGCTCGGGCTCGCGATCCTGCTCGCGGGCTTTATCCTCTTCTATATCGGCTCGAAGAACCTCGCCGGTCTGTTTCGCCAGGGCCGCACCGTGCCCTCGTCAGCGGCGGGAGCCGCCGCGGGCGGTGACGATGCGCATGCCCCGCCGGCCGTCATCCCCCCGATGAAGCTGCTGCGCATTGAAAAGAAAGGTCCGGCCGCGCCGCCGTCCCTGCCGGATCGTCCGAGCCCGCGCATTACCCCCGACAGCGAATAGGGCATGTCTGTGCTTCCGCGCCGAATCCTGGAAGCGGGCTTGTGGATCGCCGCCCTTGGGGTTCCGCTGGCGTGGAGCGACCGGTTTTACGCCGAGTATGTCCTGCCGAAGTTCGTCATACTGAACCTCGGCGTCCTGATCGCGGCGCTGGGATTTGCGCTGGGGGCCGCTGCGGGGGAATTCCGAGTGCGCCGGACAGTGATGGATATCCCTATTCTCGGCTTCGGGGCGGCGCTCGCGCTCGCCTGCGCCCGGTCGGTTGACCCGATCCTCAGCGCCATCGGGCATTACAATGAATATACGCATGGTCTTTGGGGGCTGGCCCTCTTCGTTTCGGTATACTTTCTTGCCGTCTGGGGGCTTGAGGAGACCGGCCGTCGGCGCTTGCTCGCGGTCTCCGTCGCCGCCGCCGCCCTGGTTGGAGCATACGCGGTCCTGCAGGCCCTGGGCTTTGAGCCCTTTCCGCGCGTGGGGCGGCTGCCCGAAGGGCGGGCCGTTTCCTTCATAGGCAGTCCGGTATTTCTTGGCGCTTATCTGGCAACGGCGGCACCGCTGGCGCTGCATATTGCTGTTAAAGGGAAATGCCGCCGGCTCTGGACGCTGCCGGCCCTGCTCTTTGTATGCGCGGGTTTGATCGCGACGGTGTCACGCGGCGCGATGCTGGCGGGGGGGCTCGCTTGCGCAATGTATATTTGGCTGGGGCGCGAAAAGCGGCCGCTCCGCCTGAGCCGCGCGCAGCGGGCGGCTGCGGTACTGCTGCTTGGTCTTCTGGTATTGGCGGCGGGGAGTTTGGTAATGAAACGCTCGGCGGCGAGCAAAGCCCACGGGAGCCCGCGTGTCGAGCTGTGGAGTATGGCCTGGCGTTCCTTTCTCTCTCATCCCTTGACCGGTTCCGGACCGGATACTTTCGAGATCGATTTTCGGCGGAATCGTTCAGCTGAGATGGTTCGCTTGCGCTCAGTGAACGAGTTTCAAATCCATGCCCATAATGACGTTATGCAGATTCTTGCGACTATGGGAATCGTCGGGTTCGCGGCGTACCTGGCAGCGCTGGCGGCGCTGCTCCTGCTGGGATGGCGAATCGTCGGTCGCGAAGAGCGGCGAGGCGGAGTGGAGCTGGCGTCTCTGGCGGCGGTTTCAGCGCTGTTTATAGTCGTTAAGTTTAATCCTCCGCATATTTCAGCGCTGGCTCTGGGTGCCCTTTGCGTCGGCTTATGCTCCGCGCCGGGGAAAAGGGAGCGTTGCGAGGGCGCGGGCGGGATACGGAGCACCGCAATTGCGTGCATCCTGCTTCTGTGCGCGATGGGTTCCGGCTGGCTCGCCGGGCGGCTGACACTGGCGGACTATTACTTTAAGCTGGCATTGGCCCATGAGAAGGCCGGGAACCATGCGCCGGCTCTGGAGAACTTCCAAGCAGCGGTACGGCTTAACCGCTGCGAGCTGGAATACCGCCGTACAACCGTGAACCATCTGATAACACGGGCGTATGATCCCGCAGAGCGGCGCAGTGCGACGGATATGCTTGATAAAGCGTTCGCGCAGGCTCGCACGGCGCGAGGCTGCCGCCCGTTGGATATGCATTCGCACTATATCTATGGCGTCGCGGCCCTTATGCAGGCGCAGGCGGGACGGTTGGATAAGCTCGCCGACGCGGAAACGGCATTGGATGAGGGCTTGCGGCTCGATCCGCTGTTCGCTCCGCTTGCGCGCGCTAGAGAAAGGGCCGCGCGACTGCGCGGGGATGCTGTTGCCGCAGAGTCGTATGGGCAGCGCGCGGCGTATTTGGAGTCGCTGTTCCAGGGCTAACCCTCGTCGAAAAACCCGCCCGGCGACGTGACTTTGGTCATCCCCCTAAAATCCATGTGATTTCGGCTTGACAGCCCTTTTTTCCCCTGCTATTCTGTCTGAGGTTCCGAGTGAAGCATTAATGTCTCCCCCCTGGTTTACCGCCGATAAACCTAGGACCCAGCCGCTGATGTGCGGGCTGGTTTTTTACTGCCTGCTTTTTGTCCCGCTTCTTCTGCCCGCGCATTTCGTCTGCGCCGAGGGCGCCACGCTGAATAAAGTCTCGGGCAG
>JBDRPD010000097.1:0-9883 GCA_043827405.1 Elusimicrobiota bacterium
GGAGTCTGTTTCTCGGAAGGTCCGTCGTTGGGATCCAAAAGGAGCCCAGACATTCGTCGTGGGCCAAGGCTCCGCCGCTCTCACTTATGGTCACATCGGCGACTCGCTCATGCTTGACTGGTATCCCGTTCCCCATCTGCCTCTGGATTCAGTGGCCGATCATATCGATCTCGCCTACCGTCATCTGCCGGCGGGCAAACCCCTTTGGATGGTTATTCAAGCTTATGATTGGCGCGATGAGCCGCAGCGCTCTAAAAAGCGAATAGGCCGCTTCCCCTCTTATGATGAGATACGCTTTATGAGCTATCTCTCAATCGTGCACGGCGCTAAGGGCCTTTTTTACTTTACCTTAAAGAAGCCCGGCGGCAGGAATCTCCTCGAAGATTTCCCGGAGCAGTGGCAGGCGTTGGCGAGGGTCGTGAGAGAGATCAAGACGCTGCAGCCGGTGCTCGAGAAAGGTGAGGGAATTCCATTTCCAGCACCCCTTAATGAAATGGGGCTTGAGGGGAAAGCCTGGAGCTATCGGGGTACGTCGTTTGCCATACTGGTGAATCGAAGCACGTCACCCGTAGCGCTTCCCGGCGAATTCCTGGACGCTTCCTGGAGACCGCTATTTGAGGCCCGCAGAGATCCCCGGGATCTGCTCGCGGAAAAGTCGGGCCGATGGCTGCTGCCCAGATATCGAGTTATGGCGTTCGAGAAGCGGCGCCGTTTCCGGTTGCTTCGCTGAGCAGGCGCCGGTATAAGTCGGTTACATTATTCACCAGGCGCTCACAGCTGAACTTCTCACGCACATGATCCCATCCGTTTCGTCCCAACCGGCGCCGGAGTTCGGTGTCTTCGGCTAGCTGTACGAGGTTGCGGGCGAAGGTGTCGGCATCACCGCTTTCAGATAGGAGGGCCGTCTCGTCCTGAACGACTACGTCTTCGACCCCACCGACGCGGGTGGTAACGATGGGCAGGCTCGCCGCCTGGGCTTCAATTAAGCTGACCGGAGTTCCTTCATTAAGCGATGTCAATGCCACGATATCAAGGCCCGCGTAGACGTGGCTGACATCTTTGATCCATGAAGTGAATGTTAGCTGTGCCTTCCTGTCGTCGTCGCCGGCGTCACCAAAATCAATCCCCAGTTCTGCAGCGAGATTCGTGAGATCGTCCCGGCATTCGCCGTCGCCGATGATAAAAGCGCGGAGCCTCTTATCTGTTCTGCAAAGTGCTGATTTAAAAGCGCGCAAAAAGAGAGCGTGATTCTTGACTGGGACAAGACGGCCGATGATGCCTATCGCTATCTCGTCTTCATCGAGCCCGTATTCAGACCTGAAAACAGCTCTTCTTCTAGCGCGATCTTCTTGAAATTTATTCAGCTCGATGGCCACATGGATTTCAGCTATTTTATCCGAAGCGCATATCTCGAAAGTCGAGCAGATGTCATGCTTCTGCAGCTCGCTTAAGACGATAATAGCCGAGCTCAGGCGCGCCAGGTATCGCTCAATCTCGATGAATAGCCGGGATTTTAGCGGCGAGAAATAGGAATGAAATACGTGGCCGTGAAACGTGTGCACGATTATGGGTACCCCGCATTCCCGGGCCGCCAGTCTGCCGAGCGCTCCCGCCTTGGCCGCATGCGTATGCACGATATCCGGCTTGAATTCACGGATTAATTGCTTGATCCTGCGGTAGGCCTGTATGTCACTAAACAGGTTTAGTTCGCGCTTCATCTCCGGGATGAGCAGCGGCTTGAGGCCCATCGCCCTGACGATATACTCCGAGCTTCCCTCTGAATCGTCCTTGGCCCCGGCCACGAGCAAAGTCTCAAATTCTGGGGCCATATGTTTCGACAGATAGGCGGCGTTATGGGTGGGGCCGCCGAGATTGAAACGGTTTAATAGCCTCAGGACTTTCGGCATAGTGGAGAATTAGGAGCGTGTCAATTTCCTGCTACGATTCCCGGCTCACCCAATCTTCATATGAGATGCGAAAGCGCTGCAGGTGCTTGGCGCTGTCGCGGGCGTAATCGCTCAATACGCGCGATGTCTCGGGAGAAATCTCGGTTTCCGTCACGACGATGCGCGCGAAGGGATTCCTGCGATCCAGACCGGGAAGGCCTTTGACGTCGACCACCGGCACGCCAAATACTGCGGTTCCATGCCGGTCGGGGTTGTCGTCGAGAAATGCCACCACCTTCCACTTCTTATCGCTGCTGCCGATGTCCGAGTAAACCATCCTAGCGGCCGCGTCCGTCCCGACGATCACGACGCCTTGTCCCTGGGGCGCCGCGGCCAGCATCATGTCAAAGAAGTGAAATGAGGTGCGCACCGCCAGTATCGCCAGAAACATCAGGATGCCGTAAAGCGGGAAAACCGAACGCGGGTACATGTCAAACCGATAAACGAGCACGGCGACCCAGACACAGGCCATGACGGCAAGAGCCATCGCGCCCGCAAAGCGATAGATGTCGCGGATGCCGTAGTGCTCCCATACGCCGCGGTAGATGCCCGCCAGATGCAGCGCGCCGATGGTTAGCGCCATGACCCAGGGCAGCATGTGTATAACCTGGGTGCGATAGATCGGCCAAGGCGCGAAATCGAAGCGGATGAAATATGCGAGGCAGAAGCAGATGAAAGAAAGTCCGAGGTCCATTAGCACCTCGATCATGCGCCGCTTAAACACCCATCCGACGATGACCGAGACCTTCCCCTTGACCTGCTTCTTGCCTTCCTTGATCTGGATGCGGGCGAGGTACGCGAAGAAGAGCCCCAAGACAATCCACAGCAGCGGGACCAAAATGAGGCTGACTCCGAAGGAAGTCGACGTGCCGACTTGGAGGCCCGCAAGACCGGCCATTCCCGCCAGGAGATATAGAATCAGCAAAGTCTTTCGCTCGGATAGGCCCAATAAAACGAGGCGATGCGAGGAATGGTCTTTGCCGCCTTCGCTGATGGACTTCCCGCGCATTGTGCGCGTGATGGTAACGAGAAAAACATCGAAAAGCGGCACGGCCAGCACCAATGCCGGTCCCACCAGAACGGAGATGGCGCCCAATTTTTGCCCGGAGAAGAGGCCCGTCGACAGACTCAGTCCCGCCAGAATGATGCCGACCGACATGCTGCCGGCATCACCCATGAATATCCTCGCCGGGGGGAAATTGAAAAACATGAACGCCGTCAGAGCGCCCGTCAGCGCCAGGGCCAGGCAGGCTTCCGGCAGATTCCCGCCGAGCGCCAACTGTATGCTTAGAAAAGCCGCCGCGATGAGGGAAACTCCCGGCGCCAAGCCGTCCATATTGTCCATGAGATTGATGGCGTTGATGATGGCGACTATCCAGAAAATCGATGCCGCGATGCTGATGAACTCGGCTGGCCTCAGCTTAAAGCCGATTCCCATGGCGGCCAGCAGGCAGGCTCCCAGGATTTGGCCGATGAGCTTGGTTTGCGGCTTGAACCCGTAACGATCATCGAGCGCGCCGATAACGAGAAGCAGGCCGCCGCCCATGAGGATGCCCGCGACATTATGGCTGACAGCGGAGGAAGCCAGGCATCCCAACAGCAAGGCGGCATAAATGGCGAGACCGCCCAGCATCGGTACGGGGCGGCCGCTCCAGCGATCAGGACGGGGCTTGGCGACAACGCCCCAGGCCCGCGCGATGCCGCCGGCGACCGGGGTGAGGCAGAGCCCGAATACGAACCCTACCGAGATCGAGGTCCAGAGCGCGCGTTCGATCACTAGCCGGTCTTGACGCCGTTGCCGACCTGCTCGTGGCTGATGACGTCGTGGATAATCTCGTCGAGCGTATGGGTGGGCTTATAGCCGATCATTTCGCTCACGCGGCTCAGGTCCGGGACGCGCCGCGGCATGTCCTCGAAGCCTTCCTCGTAGGCTTCGTCGTAGGGGATGAGCTTGATCTCCGATGAGCTCTGCGCCAGCTCCTTGATGCGCAGCGCCAGATCATTGATGGAGATCTCCTGCTGGGATCCGACATTGATCACTTTCCCCACCGCCTGCGGCTCTTCGATGAGCTTCGCCAGCGCCCAGACGCAGTTGCTGACATGGGTGAAGCAGCGACGCTGGGCGCCGTCGCCGTAGACGGTGATGGGGCGGCCGGAGAGCGCCTGGCGGACGAAGGTCGGGACCACCATGCCGTACTGGCCCGTTTGCCGCGGGCCCACCGTATTGAAGAGCCTTACGACGACGACCGGGCAGCGCTTTTCCTTCCAGTAGGCGAGAGCCAGGAACTCGTCGAGCGCTTTCGAGCAGGCATAGCTCCAGCGGCCCTTATGGGTCGGGCCCATGACGAGGTCGCCGTCCTCGCGAAAAGGCGTGTCCGCGCTCTTGCCGTAGACTTCGGAAGTGGAGGCGACCAGCACTTTTTTCTTCTTTTTGTTCGCGGCATCGAGCACCAGCTCGGTGAGTTTGACATTGGTCTCGATGGTGCGCACCGGGCTTTCAATGATGAGCTTGACGCCGACGGCGGCGGCCAGGTGGAATATGCTGTCGGCGGCGTCGACGAGCTCCGCCAATAACGGCTTATTGGCCGCCGTGTCGATGCGGTAGGAGAAATTCTTATGATCCCTGAGGCGGTTGATATTGTCGATGGAACCGGTCGATAGATCGTCCAGTACGGTTACGCTATGCTCGTTATTGAGCAGGCGCTCCGCCAGATGCGACCCGATAAAGCCCGCGCCGCCGGTGATTAAATATTTCATAGGGGAGTTATATTAGCAAATCGCTCCGCCGGCTCAAGGGCGTAAAGGACGCCGCCGAGTCATTGGAATATTGATTATGTTAAAATGCCGCATGGCAAAAACAGCTTTGATAACCGGCATAACCGGGCAGGACGGGTCCTATCTCGCGGAGTTTCTGCTCGACAAGGGCTATGACGTGCACGGCATCATCCGGCGTTCCAGCTCCTTCAATACCGGGCGCATCGACCATATCTTCGAGGACCCGCATAAGAAGGGCGTCAAGCTGAAGCTGCATTACGGCGACATGACGGACTCGACCAATATCAACCATATCCTGCGCAATATCAAGCCGGACGAGATCTACAATCTCGGCGCCCAGAGCCATGTCCGGGTGAGCTTCGATATCCCGGAATATACCGCCGATGTGACGGGGCTGGGGACGGTGCGGCTGCTCGACGCCATCGTCGAGACCGGCATCGACACCAAGTTCTATCAGGCCTCGAGCTCCGAGATGTTCGGCATGGCGCAGGAGATTCCGCAGAAGGAGACGACTCCCTTTTACCCGCGCAGCCCCTACGGCTGCGCCAAGGTCTTCGCCTTCTGGACCACGGTCAACTACCGCGAGGCGCATAATGTCTTCGCCGCCAACGGCATCCTCTTCAACCACGAGTCCCCGCGCCGCGGCGAGACCTTCGTGACCCGCAAGATCACCCGCGCCCTGGCGCGCATCATCGCCGGCAAACAGCAGCAGCTGTTTCTGGGCAACCTCGACGCCAAGCGCGACTGGGGCTATGCCAAGGACTATGTCGAGGCCATGTGGCTGATGCTGCAGGCGAAGAAGCCCGACGACTATGTCGTCGCCACCGGCGAGACGCATTCGGTGCGCGAGTTCCTCAATGCCGCCTTCAAGCTGGTCGGCCGCGACCCCAAGGACTATGTGCGCTTCGACAAGCGCTACCTGCGGCCGACCGAGGTCGAGCTGCTTATCGGCGACGCCTCCAAGGCGCGGCGCAAGCTCAAGTGGAAGCCGAAGGTCGCATTCAAAGAGCTGGTCCGCATTATGGTGCAGGCCGATCTGGAGGAAGTGGGCCTCGATCCGGATAAGTTCATCAAGGATTAACCTGAAATCTTCAGTTGGATCGGAACTTGACGCGCGTAAGCGCGTCAAGTCGCGCGCCCGAAGCGCGCAGAAAAAGTCGTTGTATCGCGGCTAGAACAACAACATCGCAAAAAGGCCCCGCCCAGGAGCTTCAAGAGGGCGAGACGATGGGACGAATCCAACTGAGCTTTTCAGGTTAATCGTAATTATCTGTAATTTATCTTGACCGCCGTCGTTTCTGCTGTGTAATTGACTATGGCGTCGTCAAAATTACAGTTCGCTGCGCGCGGTGGCGCGCGCGGCGGGAAAGAGCTGGCGAGAAGGCCGCTTGCATCATTAGGTATAATGACGCCGCATGAACATCCTCGGCATCTCGGCTTTCTATCATGACAGCGCCGCCTGTTTGGTCCAGGACGGCCGCATCGTCGCCGCCGCGCAGGAGGAGCGCTTCAGCCGCAAGAAGCATGACGCGCGCTTCCCGGCCGCTGCGGTCGCCTATTGCCTGAAGGAGGCCGGCCTGACGCCGGCCGATCTGGACCAGGTCGGCTTCTACGACAAGCCGCTGCTGACCTTCGAGCGCCTGCTGACGACCTATCTCGCTTTCGCGCCGCGCGGCTTCACCTCCTTTCGCGCCGCGATGCCGGTCTGGATTAAAGAGAAGCTGTGGATGCGTGATATGATCCGGGACGATCTGGCGGGCTATGCGGGGAAGATCTATTTCACCGAGCATCATGAGGCGCATGCGGCTTCGGCTTTTTTCCCGTCGCCTTTCCCCGAAGCGGCGGTGCTGACTTTGGACGGGGTCGGCGAGTGGGCCACCAGCAGCGTGGCTCAGGGCGAGGGAAACCGGATCCGGATGCTGCAGGAGCTGCGCTTCCCGCATTCGCTGGGCATGCTGTATTCCGCCTTCACCTACTACACCGGCTTCAAGGTCAACTCCGGCGAGTATAAGGTCATGGGCCTGGCGCCCTACGGCGAGCCGCGCTACGTCGATCTCATCTACAAAGAGCTGATGGATCTGAAGGAAGACGGGTCCTTTAAGCTCAACATGGATTACTTCAACTACTGCGTCGGCCTGACCATGACCAATGCGCGCTTTGACCGGCTTTTCGGCGCGCCCCCGCGCCGCCCGGAGAGCGAGCTGACCCAGCGCGAGATGGACCTGGCGCGCTCGGTGCAGGTCGTCTGCGAGGAAGTGATGCTGCGCATGGCGCGCCATGCCCGGAAGACTACCGGCTCGCGCCATCTCTGCCTGGCCGGCGGCGTGGCGCTCAACTGCGTCGGCAACGGCCGGTTGCTGCGCGAGAAGATATTCGACGATATCTGGATTCAGCCCGCGGCCGGCGATGCCGGCGGGGCGTTGGGCGCGGCGCTGTTTCTGTGGCATCAGCTGCATGATGGGCCGCGGCAGGCGGACGGCCGGCGCGATACGCAGCGCTCCTCGCTGCTGGGGCCGGAGTTCGCCGGCGAGAAGATCGAAGCCTGGCTGAAGCGCGAGGAGATACCCTATCGCCGGCTGCCGCCGGATGCGCTGCCCGCCGAGGTCGCGGACCTCATCGCGGACGGCAATGTTATCGGCTGGTTTCAGGGACGCATGGAATACGGGCCGCGCGCTTTGGGCTGCCGCAGCATTCTCGGCGACCCGCGCAATACCGAGATGCAGTCGAAGATGAATCTGAAGATCAAATTCCGCGAATCCTTCCGGCCCTTCGCCCCGATCGTGCTGCGCGAAGCGCTGTCCGAGTATTTTGCAATGGACCATGACAGCCCGTACATGCTGCTGGTCGCGCCGGTTAATGAGAAGCACCGCCATGCGCGCAAGGACGAGCATAAGAAGCTTTGGGGCATCGAGCTGCTCAACGTCCCGCGCTCCGATATCCCGGCGATCACGCATATCGACTATTCGGCGCGCATCCAGACCGTCAGCCGGGAGGGCAATGGGCGCATCTACGATCTGGCCAAGGCTTTTCAAAAAAAGACGGGCTGCGGCGTCCTGGTCAACACTTCCTTCAATGTGCGCGGCGAACCGATTGTCTGCCGCCCCGAAGAGGCCTATACCTGCTTTATGCGCACCGATATGGACTATCTGGTTCTCGGCGACCTGCTGCTGGACAAGAAGGCGCAGCCGAAGCTGAAGGAAGACAAGTCCTGGATGGCGGAGTTCGCTCTTGACTAAAGCCCCGGAAGCCACGACCAGGAACCTCCGCGGCTTCGGGCTCGGCGCGGCGGTGATCCTTTGCGTATTCGCGTTCTTCGCCTGGCGCAAAGGCGGAGCCGCGCTGCCTTACCTGCTCGGCGCCGCGGGGTTATTCGCCGTCTTCGGCGCGCTCCTCCCGGCGGCGCTCAAGCCGCTGTTTAAGGTCTGGATGAAGATCGCGGGCGTGCTCGCGGTGATAAATACGTTTGTCCTGCTGGGGGTCGTTTACTATATTCTTCTTGCGCCCTATGCGGTGCTGCTGCGCCTCATGGGTCGCGACCCGCTGGAGCTGAAATTCGACTTGCGCGCCGGGACCTACTGGCAGGACAAGACGGCCGCCGGCGATGCAAAGACATACGAGAGGCAGTTCTGATGTCGAAAACGGAGTTCGTCAAGGAAATTTGGGAGTTCATGAAGGTCCGGAAAGCCTATTGGATGGGACCGATCATCCTGATCCTCATGCTGTTCGGCCTGCTGCTGGTCTTTACCGAGACCTCGGCGGTGGCGCCATTTATCTACACCTTGTTCTGATGGATTTTGCGCTTGCAATTTATTTACCACGAAAATAGACTATTAAGCGAGCTTTTTACTCAGGAGAAATCGATGAACAAACCGACATGCCGCAAGTTCGCCGCGATCGCTTTCGTCGCCGCGTTTCTAATCAGCGTTTCGACGCCGTCTTCATACGCCCTTTTCGGCTGGGGCGGTGCAAAATCGTCCGCCAGCGAGGCCGTCGGCGCCGCTATCGGCCAGGTTTCCGGCAATGTCCAGGTGCAGGCGCAGGGTGCGGCGTCCTGGGCTTCCGCGCAGGCGCAGCAGGTCGTCGCCAGCGGCGACCAGATCAAGACCGGCGGCGACGGCAAGTCCGTCATCGCCTTCACCGACGGCACGGTGATCGAGATCGGTCCGAACTCCACCTTCGTGCTCGAAGGGCAGAGCGCCCGCAAGGTGAAGGTCCGGCTGTCGGTGGGCTTTATCAAGGCCTGGGTCAAGAAGGCCTCCGGCCGCCGCTATACGGTCCGCACGCCCACCTCGGTCGCGGCGGTCCGCGGCACCGATTTCACGACCATGGTCGACTCGCTCGGCCAGACGGTATGGGACCTCTTTCAGGGCGCTCTGGAGATCACCGACAACTTCGGCAACAGCGCCCAGCTGCAGCCCGGGCGCCGGATGAAAGCCGACAAGGCCAAGGGTTTGGCCAAGTCCGAGCCCATTCCGCCGACGGTCAAGATGGATCCGAAGCCGGCGGTCAAGGCGCCGGAACCGAAGAAGGCTGAGGCGCCGAAGAAAGCCGCCGACGAGCCGGCCGCCGACGAGCCCGCGGGCGATGAGACGTTTGTCGAGGAGCCGGCGACGACCGATGACGCTCCGGTAGAGAACCCGTCGCAGAACGTGGAGACCACGACGACTTCGCCGTCGTCGCCGAGCTGCACCAGCTGCATGTAAGGCAAGGATACAGAATCAACAAAGGACCCGGGCCCCAATAAGGCCCGGGTCCTTTTTCTTGGCCCGGCGGCGCGATCGGCCCTGCTTCCTGCGGCGCGGCCGCCGCATAATTAGGCATGCGGCGCTACCGCCATGTGATTGTCGCGGCGCTCTACGCGGGGCTAATCGCGGCCTGCCTCCCGGCGTTCAGGAGGGCCGTGCCTCGGCCTTGGTGGTTCTGGAGCGCCGGCCGGCCGGCGGCCGGAAGCGCGCGATTCTCATCGCTCGCGCTGCTGCGCGGCAGGCTCTATGCGGTAAAGCCGGACGGCACAGAGAAGGGACGTCGTCGACGCGGCCTTAAGCAGCAGGCGCGGAGGCGCCCGGCGCTGGACCCGATGCTGCGGGACGCGCTCAATACCGGAACGCAAAGCGGTTTCTGGGCGCGCGCCTTGGACGGCATCACCGCGGCGCGCAGAGAGA
>JBDRPD010000098.1:0-15245 GCA_043827405.1 Elusimicrobiota bacterium
GCCCCTCTAAAAAAAACGCTAGAATAATCATAATGAAATTTATCGAAGACGTCTGCATCCGCGCAAAAAAACTGAACAAGACCATCGTCCTGCCCGAGGCCGAAGACACCCGCGTACTTAAAGCCGCGGAGCTTTTGACAAAGGGCAAAGTCGCCAAAATACTGCTGGCCGGCAAGACCGAGGCAATAAAGAGCATTGCCGGGCGCCACCAGATAGACATATCTAACATAGAGATCGCCGACAACCTTTCCTCTCCGCTGGCTCCGGAATATGCCGAAAAGTTCGCCCAAAAGCGCGAAAAGAAAGGCATGACCCTTGAAAAAGCCAAACAGCAAATCGCCGAAGACCCCATGCTTTTCGCCGGTCTGCTGGTCGAGCACGGAAAAGCGGACGGCATGGTGGCCGGCGCTACGCACTACACTTCTGACACCATAAGGGTGGCGGTGCAAACCGTGGGACTGGCCAGCGGCAACACTATTATCTCAAGCTTTTTTGCCATGCTCACGCAAATGAAACAATACGGTGAAGACGGCACGCTCTTTTTTGCCGATTGCGGGGTCATGCCCAACCCTAACGCCAAACAGCTTGCCGAGATCGCCATTACCACCGCGTCTTCGTTTATCCGCCTTACGGGGAAAGAACCGCGGGTGGCCATGCTTTCTTTTTCCACGAAGACCTCGGCCGTTCACAAAGATGTTGACAAGGTCGTTGAGGCCACAAAGATCGCCCAACAAGCAAAGCCCGATCTTTTGCTCGATGGCGAACTGCAGGTTGACGCGGCGCTGGTAGAACAGATAGGCAAGCGCAAGGCGCCGGCCTCACCGGTGGCCGGCCAGGCCAACATTTTGATCTTCCCCGACCTGGACGCCGGCAACATTGGCTACAAGCTGGTCGAGCGGCTGGGAGGCGCCATCGCGCTGGGCCCCATTCTTCAGGGATGCGCCAGGCCCATCAACGATCTTTCGCGCGGATGCAGTGTGGACGACATAGTGAACGTCGTCGCCATAACCGCGCTCCAGAGCCAGTAAAATGAACAAAGCCTACCTTGCCGCCCTTATAAAAACCTGTAAGAGCAAAGGCGCCGAAAGCGCCGAGGCCTATCTGGTGTCGTCCCTGACCACAAAGGTGGATGTCCTCAATCAGGAGGTCGAGTCCGTTGACGAGATGAAAGAAAATGGCCTGGCCCTGCCCCGTGCGGGGTTTGGATGCTCTCATCGTCGTAGGAGAAGTGATTGCCGACGATCATCGACTCGGGGGACGGCGCGTCCTCGCTCAGGAAGGGCGCGCCCATCAGCTCGCGGGTTTCCTTGGGCGCGCCGTCCGCCGACTCGAGGTAGCGCTCCCAGAGCTTCCCTTCGCGTTTGAGCGAGAAGAAGAAGTAGCCGCGGCGTTTGCCCTCGCCGTCCCGGACCGCGGCGAACTTGGCGGGGTTTAAGACCTTGGTCAGGCCGAGCGGTTCCTCGGCGTGCGGGATCATCATGATCGAGGCCTTCCAGGCGAGGAGGCCGAGGTCGTAGTCGTAGCCGTAGAAGTTGGTGTCGGCGCCGGCGCTGACCACCGAGAAGCCGATCTCGACGGCTTTTTCCATCGCGATCAGGAAGGCGCGCTTCGAGAGGTCCATGGTCTTGGCGACGGGGCGGTGGGCGGCGTAGCCCATCGACAGGTAGCCGCGGTCCGGCAGCCCGATAAACAGCATGCCGCTGATCATCTCGTTGGTGTCGGGGTCGCGGAAAAAGACGCCGTACCAGTCGTCGAGCTTGCCGGCTTCCTGCTGGCGCCGCGCCCAGTCCTTGTCGAGGTGCATGCGGCCGCCGGGCTTGCCCACGACCTCGTCCATATAGATCGGATGCCACTCCTCGAAGTCTTCAACCGTCAGCCGCTTGAGCTCATGGGTGACCTGCTCGCTCTTCTTGAGGACCTTCTTGAACTTGCTGCGGTGCTTGCCGTTGAGCGAGGCGAGAAAATCGGCGATCGTCTGCGCCGGCCGCACCCAGCGCACCCAGCGCGGCTGGACGTAGTAGCCGTCCTCGTCGCGGTAGGTTTCCAGTTCGGCGCGCGAAGGGTTGCGGATATTGACGACATCGACGCCCAGCTCTTTGAGCTTGGCGTCGTACTCCGGCTTGTACTCGCCCTTTTGGAACTTGGCGAACTTCATGCCGCGCGGGCTAACGCTGATCTTGGCGGCGAGGTCGATGTCTTCGGCGCCCTGCTCGGGGGCGATCCGCATTTGGTGACGGCCGTAGATTTCGTCGATGTTGGCATACGCCTGCTGGTCGCTCGCGCCGTTGGCGACGATCAGGCCGACGCGGCTGCCGCCCTCATTGGGCAGGGCGACGTGGTCTCCCGCCTCCTTAAAGTAGCGCAGGGAGTGCAGGGCGTCGCCGGCGGGGCCGTTGAGCTTCACTTCCTTAAGGATGCCGGTGACGTCGGGGAATAGGAATTTGCCGGCCAGATGGGTGCGCGGCGCGCGCGCCTTGAAAACCGGGCCGGGCACCCCGACCGCCGCCATGAAGGCCTCTTTGACGAGGTCCACGCCCCATACCGCCTCGACCCAGTCATGAACGTAGACGCCGCCCATGCGGGCATTGGCTTCGATGATGCGGGGGCCTTCGGAGGTCTGCTTGGCCTCAATATGGAATACGCCGTTGTCGAGGCCGATGGCGGCGGCGGTATTTACCGCCAAATCTTTAAGCGCCGCCTGGTCGTTCTCCGTCAGGCGGCTCGGCAGGTTCGAACCGGTCGCTATGAAATTGGGCCGCTGGGTCGGCCAGTTGTCGGTGACGGAGGCGTAGACCGCTTTGCCGCCGCGCATCACGACGTCGACATCCACCTCGTCGCCGTCCAGGTACTGTTCGAGCACCAGGCCGACATCGGTAGAGAAGGCGCCGTCGACGGCGGCCGTCCGCTCGATGTCCTTGAGCGCCTTGGCGTAGGCCAGCCGGGTCTCGACTTCGCTGTTTACCTCGAAGACCATTTTGGCCTCGGCTCCCGAGGCGGGCTTCAGGATGGCCGGGAAGCCGACTTTTTCGATCGCGGCGTCCAGGTCTTTATGCGAGCGGATATGGGCGAAGCGGGGAGTGGGCAGGCCGGCCTTCTCCATTCGCGTCCGGGTCGCGGACTTGTCGCGGGCGGTATGGGCCGCGTCCGGCGACAGATACGGCAGCTTGAGCGCCGCGGCGAGCTCGGCTGTCAGCGGCACGTCGTCCTCCCAGAAGGAGGTGATGCCGTCGATCTCTCCGGTCAGGCCGCGGGCCGCAAGCGCCTTGAGCGCCTGCGCGGCGGCTTCTTTGTCCGCGAGCTTCAGGGTGTCCACGGCGATGAAATCGTCGACCAAAGTCCCGGCGAAGGAGCCGGGCTTGTCTATCAGGATGATCTTTACGCCCAGCTTCCTGGCCTTTTCGAAAATGAAGCGCTTCCCTTTATAGCCGGCGCCGACCACTACGATGCGCTTGCCCTTGAGCGCGTCCTCGCGCGCGCGGCTGAGCATGGTCGCGACCCACTCCCGTGAATGGCTGCCCGCGCGTTCGGGGTAGAATTCGTCGATTTGGATCTGCCCGCCCGAGTCGTGGTCGTTGACCTCGATGACCATCGGAACGAGTTCGCCGTCCTGCAGGTGCGTCATGATGTCGAGGCGTACGAAATCGGTCTTGGCTTGATGCGGCGCGCCGTCTTCGCGCGCGAGCAGCTCTTCCTTTTCCCAGATCGCCTCCAGGGCTTTTTCGGCGGTGTCCTTGAGCCGGGCCGTGAAGGCCGCCGCTTCCGCTGCGGTCGTCAGCAGCCCGTGCTGCCGGCGCATCATGGCGATTACGTCCTCGTAGGGGATGATCAGGGCGGCGTCGTCGAGGCTCTTTTTCCAGTCGCCGTTGGGGCCGCCCGGCTCGCTGACCGTCGGCTTGCCCCAGGCGCCGGCCCGGACCATGATTTCGGTGGCCTTGGCTTTGCCCCAGGGCGTGCGCATGGCGTAGACGCCGAGGTTGAAATCCTTCTTGCTGTGTGGTTCTCCTTTGGCGATCTCTTCCTTGGTCAGGAAATCGGTGCCCACGGCGCCGTCGATGCGGATGCCCCAGGAGTCGTGCTCCGCCTTCTCGCCGCCGTCGTTGAGGTGCGTGGTGCGGTGATAGAGCGCCGGCGGGGTCAGCCGCTGATCGATGAGGATCGAGCCGTCCGCGGTCATCTCGGCGTCCTTGGACAGCGCCAGAACGTGGTCGACGATGGCGTCGACGTCCTTGGTGTTGAAGAAGCCCACGCCTTTCGATGAGTGCCACTGCGGGCCGGAGGGCTTGACTACGACTTCGCCGCCGAGCCGGTCGGCGTTGGCCATCAGGAAGGCCTCGACCCGGCCCTGAATATCGGCGCGGCGATCCGAGAACGCCGAGATCATGACGCCGTTGGCGGCGGCCTGCTGCGCCGAGGCGTCGGCTTGCAGCGGATGCGCCGCCATCAGGAAGGCCAAGGTCGCCGGGACCGCCACGCCCTTGGCCGCCATCCACATGCGGGTCAGGAGCTTGTCGTTGGTGGTCTTTTCCAGCTGCAGCGAGCTGGACTGCGGGACATCGAGCTCGCGCTCGAAAGCGTTGCCGTCGGTGCGTTCGTTGGCGCCCGCGGTGAAGAAGTTGGCGAAGTAGCGGACCTGTTTGGGATGCTGGTATTCGGCGACCACAGCCCGGCCGTCGGCGTCGAAGTAGAGCCCCTTTTTGAGGAGCAGCCGCGTCTTGCCGCCGGGCAGCTCTTCCTGGATCAGCCATGAGGCGTCGAAGACGAGGTGCACGTCGCCGGGCGACTGCCGCCCGCCCTCTTGGATGATCGGCAGCTTATGCGCCGAGGGCGGAGCCAGGATCGCCACCGTCGGCCGCTCCTGGTCGGGGGCCTCTTTTACCTTGACCGTCCGGTAGGAATCGATGCCGAGGCGCTTGAGGTTGGCGGAGAGCTTGGCCCACTCCTTTTTAGTCTGCTTCTTGTCTGAGCGGAATGTCCGCCGGTACGGCTGGTCGAGGTTGCGCTTAAGATAGGCGCGCAGAGCGATCAAGGTTACCGCCATGGCGCCCAGAGCGATATTCATGACGATGAAGGCGGTCGCCGTCGGGATGTCGTTGGCGTTGACGAAGATGTCGAAGACTTTGGAGAGTCCGTAGACGCTGGCCACCGACAGCACCGAGGTGGCCATCTGGATAAATCCCATGACCTTGGTGACGTCCTTCTCCGGGGTCAGGCGGCCGGCGAGGCTCTTGAGCTTGAGCATCGGCACGACCGAAGCGATGCCGAAGAGGAAGACCCCGGCATAGGCCGGCAGCGCCAGGCCGCTGATCATCGGCAGGAAGAAGACCAAGGACAGCGAGCCCCAGAGCATCCACTTCAGGGTGGACTGCTCCATCTTCTTCTGCAAATCCTCGTCCGACATTTCCCAGGCGTCTTTCTTCTGTTCCAGCTTCTTGTTGGCGCGCAGCATCAAGAGCGAGCCGAGCATGCTGCCCAAGCTGTAGATGCCGACCGTCCAGGCCTGGATGGGAGCGGCCGCGGTCGCCGAGCCGGCGACGAAGAGCCCGAAGGCCGGCGCGATGATCGCGTAGAGGAAGACGTTGATCATGAGAAAGCCGGCGTCGGCCATGGCGGTGGTGCGCAGCGCCGGCCGCGTCAGGGTGACCTTGGCTCCTTCGTAGGACTTCTTCCATACCTCGTCGCGCAGGACATGCCAAATCTGTTTAAAAACGGCGCGCTTGCCGTTCTCCTCTCGCGCCGCACCTTCGGCGTTATCCGCCGAAGGTGCCGCCTCCGCCGCTTTCTTTTTCCTCGCATCCGGTACCTTGAGGAAGATGGCGAAAAAGGCGATGGCCGACAGCAAAATGATCGGATAGGCGCCGAGGGTGAAGGCGAAGGTCCCGGTCGTGGAGATTATGTAGCCGGCGACGATGGGCGCGCCGATGCCGGCGAACTCCAGGATGAACTGGTAGTAGCCCCAGAACTTTTCGAGCAGCACCTGGTTCTTGCCGAACATGACCCGCGGAATCGAATGCTCCGAGGTCAGAGCGATACCGGTGAAAAATCCATTGACCGCCGAGATGGCGAAGTAGAGGGGGATGGTCATGCTCCCGGTCAGGAGCATGCCGACGAGAACGCCGAGGCTCAGGGCGCGGCCGATCTCGGCGCCGAGGAAGGTCTTCTTGAGGCCGAAATGGTCGGGCAGAACTCCGCCGACGGCGTTGCCGAGGATGCGGCCGCCCAGCGAGAAGAACATCACCGAGGCGTAGACGCTGAAATTGCCGTAGGTCTGCTTGATCAACTGCGGCATGCTCTGGCCGAAGAACTCCTGGGCGATTTGCGCCAGTCCCAGCCCGCCGATGAAAGCGATAACGGCCTTGGTCCAGAAGCGGCCCTTGTCCTTCTTGTCTATGACCGGGGCGGCGGCTGTCTCGTCCGCCGCGGCCTGGACGCTTTCCTCGGCTTCGCTGATGGTGCGCTTGAGACCGTCGCGCAGACCGCCGGCCGCCGGGCCGCGGGAGACTTTATTTTCAATGCGGCGCAGGGATTCGACGGCCTTCTCGCCGCCCTTTTCGCTGATCGCCGCAACGGTTTTACGCAGGCGTCCCAAGGCCGCGGCATCCGCAAAGCGTCCTTCTTCGGATATGTCCGCGTACTGCTCGGCGGCCTGCGCTTCGAGATCTTCGAGCGTGACGTCCTCATGAGCGCTGACCGCGCCGGCGTCGGCCTTGCCGGAACGGGTAAACAGCGACTTGAGGGCGCCGAAGCGGGCGGCAGGGGAAGCGGATTTTTGAATGCGGTCGACCCCGGTCTGCAGGGACTTTCTGATTGCGGGTTTATGCGCTTTTTTCTGCTCTTTGACCGGCGGCGCCCGCGACGAATGGGCGGCGATGCCGACTGCCTGCGCTCCCGGGGCGGCGTTGGGGAGCACCTCGGTCTTGAGCGTCTTGGTCTGGATTACCGCCGGTCCGCCGACCTGTACGGAGGCGGTATGCTCAACGGTGGGCAGCGCGGTAGTTAAATTGAGATTCAGCTGGGTCCCGGGCTTAAGGGTTAGATCGGAGGCGGCGGCGCCCGCGACGCCGGCGGCGCCGGAGCCGAGACCCGGCTGGGCCACGCTCGCGGGAATCCTGCCGGTCACCGCGGCCAGCAGCCGGTACGGTTCCATGCCCGGCGCTAAGACAAGCATGGCGCCGGCCAAGCCGACGGCGATGATGCGTTTTGCGGTTTTTGCCTTCATTTCTTGACCTTCAACAAAGTATGGTTCGCTTGGCGGGGGGGCGCCTGAGCCAAAGGACGTATAGAGGAGGGACAGAGGACCTAACCCCGGAGACCTATGCAATTATGGGGTCAGGCCTTGCGATTGTTGACTTCCCGGCCGGTGTGAGAATGTCAACAATCGCAAGGCCTGACCCCGCACGTTTGCTAAAATGATGGACCATGCCGCGCCCCCCCCGCAGGACTCAAGACATCCGCATTTTCACCGAGATCAAAGCCAAGCCGGAGAAGGTCTACCGCGCTTTGGTTTCGGCGCGCGAGCTCTGCGTCTGGCTCCTGGACCGGGCCGAGACGGATTCACGCAGCATGGGACGCATGCGCATGGTCTGGCCCGTCCGCGACAAGAAGAAGAGGGTGGAGGCGACCGGGGTGTTTGTGGACCTGGAACCAGGCAAAAAGGTGGCCTGGATATGGGATGAGCAGACGCGGCCAAGCGGCTTGCCGGCGCTGGTGACCGTCTTCATTGAAGAAAAGGGCTCCCGCTGTCAGGTTACGCTCGTACACGCGGGTTTTTCCGTCGCGCCGTCACGTGCCGGCCTGATCAAGGCCTATCGCGAAATGTGGGAGGACGTGCTCGTGAAGCTTAAGCTTTACCTGGAGTCCGGCCGCGTCTGCAAGGGCGACCGGCTGACCTTGGCCGATGCCGGACCGCGCAAGAAGTCGGGGCGGCGGGCGTGACCACGGCGGCGGTGATCCTGGCGGTGCTCGCGGGAGCGGTCCTGGGGGCTCTGGGCGTGTACGCGATTCTGTTCTCGGTGCGCAAGAACGCGGAGGCCGAGTCCCGCCAGCAGCGCGAAGAGCTTAAGGGGCAGTTCGCATCCGTGTCCGCGGACATCTTCACCAACGCGACCGACCAGTTCCTGAAGCTGGCGGAGAGCCGGCTGGCGACCGAGCGGGTCAAGGCGGAGGCCGGCCTGGAGGAGAAGCAAAAGGCCGTCGAGACCGTGGTCGGCCAGCTGCAGGAGCGGCTGCAGCGCTACGAAAAGATGATGCGGGACTTCGAGGCGGAGCGCTCCGAGAAGTACGGCTCGCTCGAGGAGCAGCTGAAAAGCGCCGCGCGGACGACGCAGGACCTGCAGCTTTCGACCGACAAGCTCGGCGCGGTCCTTTCCAACTCCCGGTCGCGCGGCCAGTGGGGCGAGCGTATGGCCGAGGACATCCTGCGGGCGGCCGGCCTAATCGAGGATGTCCAGTACGTGAAGAACCGGGCCCAGGCGACGGTTTCGACGCGGCCCGATTTCACCTTCAATCTGCCCGATGATCACAAGATCAACATGGACGTGAAGTTTCCGCTCGACAACTATCTGCGGATGGACAACGCCGAGAGCGACGAGGATAAGGCGCGCTACAAGGCGGATTTCCTCAAGGACGTTAAGGCGCGCGTCAAGGAGATTCAGAACCGCTCCTATATCAACCCGGAGGAGCAGACGCTCGACTACGTGATCCTGTTTATTCCCAATGAGCAGGTCTACGGCTTTGTGCTCGAGAACCTGCCGGGCTACGTGGACGAGGCGCTGGCGCAGAAAGTGGTCTTGTGCTCTCCGTTCAGCCTCTACGCGGTGCTGGCCGTCGTGCGCCAGTCGTTTGAGAATTTCCACTTCAGCAAGGCGACGCGGGAGATGGTCAAGTTCGTCGGCTCCTTCCGTCAGGCGTACGAGAAGTTCAAGGTCCGTTTCGTGAAGCTCGGCGAGCAGATCGACAAGACGCGCGGCGCCTACGAGGAAATTACCGGGCCGAGCTATAAGATGCTCGATCAGGCCGTGGCGCGCATCGAGAGCGCGCAGCAAGAATCGGGGGAGGAGGCGCCGCCGGAAGTCCGGACGCCTTGAGACCATGGCGATAGCGACCCATTCCTGGAAGCGTAAAATCGCGGAGCAGACCTCGCTGCTGCAGCCGGGGGACCGTATTCGGCGGCAGATCGACGGGGTTGAGATGCTGCTGAATATGGAGCACCGGGCGCGCGTTCTCGATCTCGGCTGCGGCTCCGGCTGCCAGACGCTGGAGCTGGCGCGGCGCCAATACCGCGTCATCGGCGTCGACGAGTCCACCAAGGCGCGGGCCAGCGCCCGCGATCAGGCGCGTGCGGAGCAGCTGACGGTGCATTTTTTGTCGCATGATATGCGCAGCCTGAGCTACGACGACGAGTTTAACGTGGTGGTCAATATCCGCAACCCCATCGGCTGCTACCCGCAGGAAAAGGACGACGCGGCCTGCCTCGCCGCCGCCGCCAAAGCGCTCAAGCACGGCGGCCGGCTGTTTCTCGACCTGCTCAATCGTGAATGGGTCATGCGGCGGCTGAGCCGCGTTGCGCACGGCGACAAGAGCGGCCAGGCTTTCGACCTGCGTTCGGGGCGGCTGGACTGCTCCGGCTTCCGCACCCGCGGCAAGCGGGTGGACGCATTGGGCCGGTCGCTGCGGCTTTACACGCTGACGGAGGTCCTGCACCTGACCCAGGCCGCGGGTTTGACGTTCCGCCGCGTTTACGGCGACTACGACGGCCGCTCTTACGGCGTCGACAGCCTGCGCATGATCGTCATCGCCGAGAAGGTTAAAGTCGCCGCGCCGCCGAAAGGCCGCCTGCGCGACGGCCTTGAGCGGGCGCTGCGCATCAAGGGACGACCGCGTTGATCGAATATGAAAAAGTCGTGCTCGACAACGGGCTGACGCTGCTGCTCGCCCCCGATTCCACGGTGCCCGTCGTGACGCTGGCGCTGACCGTTCCGGTCGGCGCGCGCCAGGAGCAGCGGGGGCGTTCGGGCTTCGCGCATCTGTTCGAGCACCTGATGTTTCAGGGTTCGGCCAACGTCCCCAAGGGGCGGTTCGACAAGATACTGGAGAGCTGCGGCGCGGAAAACAACGCCTGGACCGATCTCGACTATACGCTGTACTATGAGACGCTCCCCGCCAACGCCCTGCCGGTCGGCCTGTGGCTTGACGCCGACCGTCTGAGCGCGCTGCAGATTACCGCGTCGGCGCTGCGCAACCAGATCGACGTGGTCAAGGAAGAGAAGCGGCAGAACGTCTACAACGAGGCGTACGGCCGGCTGCTGTGGGTCGATATCGCGGCGCGGGCTTTTGCCAACTGGCAGAACGCACATGATACCTACGGCGGCTTCGCCGATCTGGAGTCCGCGAGCCTGTCGGATGTGCGGCGCTTTTTCGCCGATCAGTACGCTCCGCGCAATACGAAGATCGCGATCGTGGGGGACTTCGACCCGGCGGAGGCGCGGCGGCAGGCCCGCCGCTATTTCGCGTGGATTCCCAACCGGGGAGAGCCGGCGGCGGTGGACGCGACGGAGCCGCGGCAGACCAAGGAGCGGCGCTTCCTGGCGGAGGATGCGCACGCCGCCGTCGCGGGGACGGCTATCGTCTGGAATAATATGCCGGCGCGGCGCAGCCCGGACTACTACGCCATGAGCCTGCTCGGACGGCTGATGTTTCTCGGCAAGAGCGCGCGGCTTTATCAGCTGCTGGTCAAGGACGCCAAGGCGGCGTCGGCGGTGGACGAGCCCTATACCGGCGGGCTGGGCTTTCCGGTCGCCGGCTGGTCCACCTACCGGCAGCCGGGCCTGTTCGGCGGCTTCATCCTGCGCAAGGACGGCGTCTCGACCGCCGCTATCCGCCGGCACGTCTATGGCGCGGTCGAACGGATCGCGAAAAAAGGCGTGGGCAAAGAAGAGCTCGCGCGGGCCAAGACCAAGCTGCGCTCGGATTGGATCCGCAGCCGGCAGACGACGCACGGCCGCGCCGAGGCGCTCCTCGTCGCTTCCGTGCTCGACGGAGATGCCGGCGCGGCCAACGGCGAGCTGGAGCGTTTTCTCGCCGTCACCGGCGAGGACCTGCGGGCGGCGGCGGCGAAATATCTCATTGCCTCGGCGGCCAACGTCTTTGACCTAAAGCCGTCGAAGCAGAGCCCGCCGCCGGAAAGCTCGAAGCCGCGCGCGTCCAAGAAAGACGCGGCCGGCCATGCCGGCGTCAAGCGCGCGCCGGCCGCCCCCCGGCGGCCCGATATGTCGCACCGGCCGGCGGTGCGGTCCATGAAGCCGTATCGCGCGCCGCGCCGGGAGCGCTTCCGGCTGGCTAACGGCTTGCGCGTGGTTTATGTGCGGGATCAGCGGTATCCGCTGGTGTCGGTGCGCCTGGCGGTCCCCGGCGGCATCGCCTTGACCTCTCTTGAGTCCCCGGGCCTGGTGCGGGCGATGGCGGAGCTGATGACGGAGGGTACGCAGGCGAAGAGCGCGCGCGCTGTCGCCGAAGCGGCCGACGCCTTCGGCGGCACCATCGGGGCGCGCGCCGGGCGGGACTACGTCGTGGTGCGCGCATCGTCGCTTTCCGACAAGACGGACGACATGCTGCGCTTGTTTTCCGCGGTCGCTCTGCGGCCGACTTTCCCCCAGGCCGAGGTCGCGCTGCGCCGCAAGAACATGCTGGAGGAGCTTAAGCTGCAGCGCAGCCAGCCGCAGTTTCTAGCTTCGATCGCTTTCAACCGCCGCCTGTTCGGCGGGCATTCCTACTCGGTGGTGGCGCCGACCGAGGCGTCCATCACCCGGATCAACCGCCGGCGCTTGCGGGCGCTGCATCGCCGCATCTTCGACCCGGGACGCGCGCATCTCGTCGTGGTCGGCGATATCCCGCGCCGGGAGCTGCGGGACATGCTGGAGCGGAGCCTGGGCCGCTGGCGGCCGGCTGCCGGCGCGCCCCCGCTGCCGTCAGCCGGAGACCTTGAGCCGGAGGATACGCCGCCGACGAGCGTTACCTTCTTCGACCGGCCGGGCTCGGAGCAGTCGGCCGTCATTATCGGCGGCATCGTGCCGCGCGAGGACTACGCCGGCTACGACGCGCTGCTGCTGGCCAACCAGATACTCGGCGGCTCTTTCGCCGCCCGGCTGTCGACCGATCTCAGGGAGAAGCGGGGCTATACCTACGGCATCTACTCCTACCTCGAGACGTCGCGGCATGCCGGGATATTCTCGGTCGGCACCCAGGTGCGTCCGTCGGTTACGGGCGCGACGATCACGGGGGTGCTGGATCATATGCGGCGCCTGCGCGCGGAGCCGGTCAAGCGGGCGGAGCTGCAGCAGGCCAAGAATATGCTGATCGGAGATTTCGCGCGCGATCTCGAGACCCAGGCGGGGATGGCCGACGCGGTGCTCTATGGGCTGCTGCGCGGACTCCCGGAGAACTATCTCGACACCTACGTCGATGAGGTGCAGGCCGTTTCGGTCGGCGGCGTGCAGCGTGCGGCGAAAAAATACCTGCGTCCGGACCGCCTCGTCATCTCGGTGGTGGGCGACGGAGCGGCGCTGAGCGGCGCGCTCGACGCCTACGGCCCGGTGCTGAAAGTGGACAACGAGGGCCGCGCCCGGTAGGCGCGGCTATTTGGCGGCCGCGACTTGGCAGCTCTTGGGCCGCTGGCCGAGAAGCCGGCGGGCGAGCGCATGGTAGTTGGACTTCCACTGCTGCTGCTGGCGCTTGTTGCTTTCCTGCAGCTGCGCGAGGTCTTTCTGTTTCTGGAGCATAACGGCCTGCGCTTCCTTCGACTGCGACATGAGGTGACGCCGTACGCGGATGTCGCGCGCGTACATCGCCTGGGTGCGCAGCTCCTTGACGAGGCGCTGCTGCGAGTCGATGAGTTGGCGCAGCTGCGCGGCGCTCTGGTCCTGCCGGAAGGCCTGCTTGCCGAACTTTTGGGCGTAGGATTGGTGAAAGGACGTGAACTTGGCGTTGAACTGGGCGCAGGAGAGCGTGGTCTCGACGACCGGCGCCGCGGCCGGCGCGCGTTTCGTTCGTTCCGGGGCCGGCGGATTTCCCTTGACGCAGCGGTTGCGTGAGGCGTAAGTCCCCGGCGGACAGATAACCTGCGCTGACGCCGCGGGCACAGCGGCCGCCAAACAAGACAGCAACCCGCCGGCGAACATGAGGAAACTTAGACCTCGCGCCATAACCACTCCCACCACAAGGGTGGCCCATAGTCATGGAGGGCATGTTACGGTTAGGTAAATTTTAGGTAACTAATGGGGGAAAAGCGCTGTTAATTCAAGTATTTCCCTTTCAGGTGGCGCGCTAGAAAAGCCTCGGCCTTGGCATAGAATTTCAGCCGGTTTTCCGGCCGGGCGAAGCCATGGCCCTCATCTGGAAAAAGCAAGTATTCTACGTCCTTTTTCTTGGCTTTGAGGGTTTCGACGATCTGCTCGCTTTCCGCCTGCTTGACGCGGGGGTCATTGGCTCCTTGGGCGATGAGCATCGGCACCTTGATCTTGTCCGCCGCGAAGAGGGGTGAGCGCGATTTCAGGAACTCCGGCTCCTTTTCCACGTCGCCCACGCGCAGGTCGAATACGTTGCGCAGCAGCTCCCAGTACGGCGGTATGGAGCGGATCAAAGTGACCAGGTTCGAGGGGCCGACGATGTCGACCGCGCAGGCATAGAGATCGGGGGTGAAGGCCGCGCCGGCGAGCGCGGCGTAGCCGCCGTAAGAGCCGCCATAGATGGCGACGCGCCGCGGATCGGCGACGCCCTGCTCGATCGCCCAGCGCACCGCGTCGGTGAGATCATCCTGCATCTTGGCGCCCCACTCCCGGTCGCCGGCATGCAGGAACTTCTTGCCGTAGCCGGTGGAGGCGCGGTAGTTGACCTGGAGCACGGCATAGCCGCGGTCCGCCAGCCACAGAATTTCGGGGCGGAAGCCCCAGCGGTCGCGGTGCCAGGGGCCGCCGTGAACGTCGAGCACCAGCGGCAGGTTTCGGCGCGGGCCGTCCGGCGGCAAGGTCAGATAGCCGCGGATGATCAGGCCGTCGCGGGCCGCGAACTCAATGGGCCGCATTGAGCCCAGGGCGCGGTCTTCCAGCGCCGGCCGGGTCGTGAACAAGAGCTCGGCCTGCTGCGCGCCGCGGTCGTATAGATAGTAGCGCGGCGGCTTATCGTCGCAGTCGTAGAGCACGATCCAGCGCGTGTCGGCGTCGTCGCGGCTGACGATTTGAAAATCGCCGGCGGCGATTTCTTTGAGCCGCGCAAAGTCATCGCGCAGCGCCGGATCCAGCACCGCCCATTCCAGGCGGGTCACGTCAAAGCCGACGGCCTGCGCGGCGTAGGTGCGCGGATGGAACAGGACGGGGCCGATATCGACCTCCGGATGCGCGTAGAGGAGGGTCTCTTCGTCGCCGTCCATGCTGAGCTGCAGCAGGCGCGTGGTATCCGAGCCGAGGCTCGATTCGATGTAGAGGTGCTCGTCGCCCGGGGCGAAGGCCTGCAGGCCGCCCTGCTCGTCCGGGGGGAAAGTCAGAAGCTCGCGCCAGGGCTCGCTTTCCGTATCGCGCACGCGCAGCTGCGAGCTGCCGTTCGCCAGCTGGGCCCTGCAGGCGCGGATCTTGAAATTCGAATCCGGGAGCCATTGGATCACGTCGCCCGGGTTCTCGGTGACCAGCCGGGCCTCGCCGGTCCGCAGGTCGATGCGGTACATGTCATGGAGCTTCTTGTCGCGGACATTGATGGCGGCGAGAAACTCATGCGGGAATTTGGGATCGGTCATGACGACTTGGGCCTGCGCTTCGGGGAACGGGGTGAGATCGCGGACTTCTCCGCTCTCGCTGTCGACCTGATGGAGGTGCCAGTTCTCGTCGCCGTCCTTATCCTGCAGGTAGACCAGAGTGCGGCTGTCCTCCGCCCAGAAATAGGCGCGTATGCCGCGGCCGCGGTCGCGGGTAACGGCGGCGGCCGCGGCGCCGGGCGCCGCGGAGCCGGCGAGCCACAGGTTCAGCACGCCTTCGTCGGGCGCCAGGTAGGCCAGGCGCTTGCCGTCGGGGGAGAGCTTGGGGGAGGTTTTCTCGGGGTTGCCGAAGAGTACTTCACGGGGAATAAGTTCGCGCTCGGTCATGGCCGATTCTATCAAATGTGGTAAAATAGGCCGTCCGACTACCGGTGGCCCGTTCGTCTAGCGGCCTAGGACGCCGCCCTCTCAAGGCGGAGATCACGGGTTCAAATCCCGTACGGGCCAC
>JBDRPD010000099.1:0-53667 GCA_043827405.1 Elusimicrobiota bacterium
GGGACGTAGTTCATCCGGCCGCCGAAGAACGGGGAGCCCTGCGGATGCTCGCCGCCGTCCGGTCCGCCGCCGCCCGCAGCGCCGGTCCCGCCGCCTGCTCCTCCGCCGCCGCCTCCGCCGCCTCCACCGCCTCCACCACCGCCTCCACCGCTGTCGCCGCCGCCGACGTCGCCTTTGCCCTGGCCGTCATCAACGCCGGCGGCGTCGCCGCCGCTGGTCATATCATCGTCACCGGAGAAACTTCCGGTGGTTTTCTTGTTGTCCGGGACCGTCGGGGGGACAACGGGGTCCTTGTCGGGATTCGCTTTATCCGACTTCTGCGTAGCGATGATGCGGATATCGATGGAAGACAGCTTATTCCCATCGGTCGCGAGCACGGTGAGAATAAATTCGCCCGCCTTGCTGACCACCAGGCTCCCATCGACCCGGCTGGGGGTGATATCGACGTCCATCATTTGGTATTCGCTCTCGCTGGTAATCCGCACCGCCGGATCCGCGACGCTCAGCTGCACCTCAACAGACTGATCGGGCTTGATCGTCTCCTGGATGCGGTCCTTTTCCGGCAGCTCTTCATTCTGCGCCCGTTCCTCTTCGGTCAGCTCTACGATCTTGCCGTCATCGGCCACCAGCACCGCGAAGTCCGCGCTCGCGGACTGGACACCCGGGGGGATATCGATCATCAGGAATTTGCTGTGCCCCGCTCCGCTGGCGCCCTTGGGGTCAAGGAAGGTAATAACGGGCGCCCCGTTATCGCCGCGGATCGGCGGAACTTCTTCCATTTCCTTCAGCTTCTCGCGCAGGCGGTCGATTCGCTCCTGGTTCTCCAGAATCCAGATCGGTATCACCGGCTGCAGGCCGATCTTGCCCAGCCAGGCCTTGAAGCGCCCGCGCAGGCTGTAGGGCTCGCGCTCGTACTCGCCCTTGCGGCGCAGGATCGACATTTTATTCTTGCCCGCCGTGGCGAAGCGCTTGATCTGCTGCTTGATCCAGGTCTTTTCCGCCGGCGTACGGCCGCGGGCGACAGCGGATTTCTTGGCGTTGCCGGCGGCCTTCTGATACTTCGGCAGCCGCGCGTTCACGGCGTCCAGCTCGACCTGCAGCTTGCGCAGCAGCGACTTGGCCTTGCTCAGCTGGCGTCCCTTGAGCTGGCCCCCATCCACCTTGCTCTTCAACCCGTTGATCTCGCCCTCGAGCATCCGCCGGTCCGAGAACGCGCGCTGAAACTTCAGCTGGGCGTCGACGGTATTGCGCAGGGCCTGGTTCGTCGTGCGGTTCATGGAGCGGCGCAGTCCGAGCTTTTCTCCGACGTACTTGTCGAACATCCGCACCAGCGCGCTGCGCTCCATGAAGCCCGGCTTCTCGAACGCTTCCACATGATGCTTGCGCGCCGCGCGGTCGATCACCTTGCGCAGGAAGCCCGTCTGCTCCGCATGTGTTATCACGTCGCCCGCGGTCTGCCGCAGCTCGGTGACTTTGCTCTGCTGCGACGTTATCTCGGCGTCCAGCTGTTTGATCTGCCGCTCCATAACCAGCTTCTTGAACTTGTTGACCAGCCCTTTACCGCCGCTCTGCTTGACGGCGTTGAGCCGCTCCTGCAAGGTCAGCCGGTCGGTCGCGGCGCGATCCAGCTCCATCCGGGCCCGTTCGGTCTGAAACTTGACCTGTGCGGCATCGCGCAGAGGCTGCTTGGCGTCGTAGCGCTCGATAAACTTGCGCGCCGAGTCGCCGCTCTTTCCCTTGAGTATTTTGGCCTTCATCCGCATCAAGCCCCGCTGGAGCTTGGTGGTCGGCTGCTGGCCCATATTGAGGATGTCCTGCGGCGTGGCTTTCGCACCTTTGACTCCCGGGGCGAGCCGGCCGGGCTTCGCCGCCGCCGCTCCCGCGGTCTCGGCGATAAAAGGCGCTTTGCCGGGGAGCTGGGATGCGGGGGTCATGCGCGCCAAGGCGTCGGTGAGCCGGCCCTGATATTGCTGGACCCGGCCCCGGGCGCCCGCGGCCTGCTGCTGCGCGCTCTCGAAGCGCTGCTGCGCTTTCGCGATATCGGTTTTGCTGCCGTTCTTCTTGACCGCGTCCAAGTCGAGCCGCGCCCGCTGGGTACTCGCCTCGTACTCGGCCAGCTTCTGCTGGTTATGCTGCAAATTCCTGCCCACCCGTGCGGCTTCAGCTTTGGCTTCGGCGCGCATCCCCTTGTCGGCCTTCTCGAGCCGCACCTCGGCGTCCTTCAGCTTCTGGGCATGCTTATCGACCAAGCCCCGGGAGCGCTCGGCGCCGGCCTCCGCCTTCTTGATCGCCAGTTCCGCCTTCTTGACGGCGGCGGCGTCCTTAACCTGCTGCGCCTTGGCCATATCGGCCTTGGCCCGCTTGGCCGCCGTCTCATGCTCGACGAGCTTCTTCTGATTGCTTTGCAGGTTCTTCTTGGCGGCGCCCTGATCGACCTTAGCCTGCTTGGCCTGCTGCTCGAGCGCCGCCGTCTTCTTTGCGGCCGGAACCTCGGGCTTGCCCTTGGCCGGCGTCTGCACCTTGGGCTCGGTTTTAACGACCTTCGACTGCGTCGTCACCGGCTTGGGCGGGACCTTCGGCGGGTTCGTATTCGCCGGCACGCGCGCCGGATTGTTGGGCATCCTCGCCGAGGCTACCTGCACCTCGCCCTGGCCGCTGCGGCCGGTATTCTGCGCCCCGCTTCCCCGGTTCGATGCCGGGCTGCCGGCATTCTGCGTCGTATTCGGCTCCGCCGTGAACTGTCCGCCCTTCGACGGGCCCTTGGGAACCTGCGGTTGAGACTGGGGATTGCTGCTGCGCACCTGCTGAACAGTCTGTGCTGCCGGCGGCGGCTTATAGCTCGCCGGCGGCTTATTGACGAACTGCGAGGGCTGGGCGTTCTGGTATGCCGTTTTGGGAGCGTACTTCCCGCCGTTGGGCTGTCCTTTGGCGTAGCGCACTTTCCCGGCGCTGTCGGTGAAGAACTTGGTGCCGCCGCTGCTGCCGCCCGGCCGGCCGCTGGACATGCTTGCCGCGCCCGGCGTGTCGAGAGTGCTGTTGCTGAGCTCCATCGATTTGGCGGACAGCTCGGCCTTGGGCACGAACTGGCCGCCTTTGGGATGTCCTTTGGGGTAATGCGCGCGCCCCTTGGCATCAAACGTGTATTCCGTCGCCGGCTTCACCGCCTCCGGCTGCGGCTTTATCTGATTCGGCCTTACCTTGGCGGCATCCGGCTGCGGCTTCACCTTGGCGGCATCCGGCTGCGGCTTCACCTTGGCGGCATCCGGCTGCGGCTTTACCTTGGCGGCATCCGGCTGCGGCTTCACCTTGGCGGCGTCCGGCTGCGGCTTCACCTTGGCGGCATCCGGCTGCCGGCCCGCGTCCTGCTGGCCCTTCGCCTTGCTTCCGGTATCGGCCGCCTTGCCTTGCGCACCGCGGCCGCGGCCCTTCCAGCGGCTGCGGATTCCCTTATAGCCCTTATACGCCATCGGCAGCGCGATCATGAGCACCGTGCCGCCGGAGGCCACCATGGCGCGCACCGCCTCGGCCTTGTCCTCGAGCGTCGTCGCCTGGCTGTACAGCTTCTTCGCCTCGAAAAACTGGATGGCGCCCTGGGTGCCGAAGTAGATGCCGGCGCCCATCTGCACGTAGTTGAAGATCATGGCCGCGGTCTTAAAGCCCTGGAGTATATGTCCGACGCCGCCCATGGCGACCATCATTACGCCGGCCTGGAACGTCAGCTTGGCGCCGGCGCCGATGCCGGCGGCCCAGAGCCGGGACTTCTCCTCGCCGACGCCGGCCCATCGCAGGCCCTTGAACGCCTGGTCCTCTACCCATTCTCCCAGCGGCGCGGCGACCGGCTCCAGCGTGGCCCAGGAGAGGGCGCCGTAGCTGACCCGCTCGCCCTGCACTTCCGGCATGGTGATCTTGCGGCCGGTCCCGTCGTAGAGGACGTACTCGTCCTGGTTGTACGTGTGCTTGTCGCTCCAGAAGTGCTTGCGCTCCTCCCAGGCCTGCTTGGGCCGGTGCTTGTACAGGTGCGGCGCCGCCTTGGTGCTGTAGCCTTCCATGCGCAGGAAGCCCATGTTCTTTTTGGCGTCGATGTCGTACATGCTCATCCCGGTCCAGGCCTTGCCGCGTTCGTCCTTGATCGTGCTGTAGCCGAAAGCGATGGTCTTGCCGCCGTCGTAGAGCTGCGAGAAGGCGCCGTTCCACTTCTCGTCCATGGTAAGCCAGACGTCGCCCGTGGCGGTCTGCACGCTCTGGTTTCCCGGGTTGTGCACGAAGTTCATCGCCGCGGCCGCCAGGCTGTCCGGCTTCTGCTGATAGTCGGCGGCCGCCTTGGGCATGCGGCGCCGTACCGTTCTGAAAACGCGCTGGAGCTTGGCATAGCGCTCGGTGTCGGAGAGGTCTTCGAGCTTGATCGTGCCCTGCACGCCGAGCCACTGATCTTTATTCGCGCCGACGCCGATATGCTGGTCCCGGTAGCCGCGTGAATCCGGCGGCGCCTCACGCCAATCCTTGAGGCTCCGCGGATTCTCCGCGACCAGGTGCTTGGCCAGCAACCCGTCCAGCTCCCCGTCCTGGGCGATCCAGCGTACGCCGTTGTACTCCTCCTTACCCTCCACCTTCTCGACTTCAAATATCTGGGTGATGCGGTCGCCCTCGCGGTCGACGCGCTTTAGGGTATCCGAGCGGCCGCTATTAACCAGATTGAGCGCATACTCGTAGGATTTCCTGCCCTGCTCGAAAGTTTGCATGTGCCGCTTATTGTCGATCGTTACCGTACCGCCGGCAACGGCGAGGGTCGCCTTGGTGCGGCGCAGCCGGCCGTCGAAGTTGATCTCAAGCTCGCTGAGCTCGCTGGTATCCAGGGAGTACATATGGCCCGTACCGCGCAGCACTTGGCCGAGGCCGGGGACGAGTTCCTTGTGCTCATAGACGAAGCGTTTGCGGAAAGCCGAGAAATCTTCGAGATCATCCTGCATGCCGACCAGCTTGCCGCCGACCAGAGAGTAGTGCTGCCCCGTTTCGCTATCGACAAAAATTTCGACCTTGGCCGCGCCGGCGGGCAGAGACTTGGTTATGCCGTCCGGCAGCTCGAGCGGCACCATAAGCATCTTCCTGCCCTTGTATTCCATGGGCACGCGCGCCAGCGACACCGTCAGGGTATGGCGGCCGTCGATGGTGGCGAAGACGCTGGTGTCGTTCGTGCGCACCGTGTATACGCCGGCGCCCAGCCCCCTGCCGCCGTATTCTTCAATGCGCCGTCCCGTGCGCACGTCGACATAGCCCGTACCGTCATCCGACGTCCGCTCCGGCTCGCCGTCGGCGGTTTTACGCAGCCCTCCGGCTCCCTGATTGCGCTTGACCTTATGGTCTTTGCGCACCAGGTGGGCGATGTCCTCTTCGATCAGGAACGGCGCGAAATCGGGACCGCCCTCGAACTTCAGCTTGGGAAACAGGCTGCTCGGCATCACCGCCCGAACTTCGGGCAGGAAGCTGTGCTGCTGCGAGGACTCGGTGATGCGCCGCGACAGGATGCGCCGCGCGTCGAACATGCCGATCACCGCGGCCTGCTCGCGCTGCCCGGTACCGTTCCAGGCTTCCTCCGCCGCATGCTTGCGCTTGAAGGCCGCCACCATATTGGCCAGCGAGGCGCGCACCCCGGTCTCCAGCGAAGCGCCGTGCGTCTTGAGGTACTTCTCGCCCTCCACCCCGATGATGCGCTGCTGGTAGCCGCGGGAGATATCGGCGAAGGAATCCCGCAGGCTCTTGAGCTGCGTCAGCTCAAAGGACTCGGCGACCGCGCCCAGCCGGCCGTAGTCGCCTTTAGCCACCACGTCATGGATCCACTTCTCATCGAGGACCGCGAAGGTGTCGGCGCCGGGGGATTTCGCCGCGGCGAGCTCATCATGGATGGCGCGCAGGGATTCCAGCGCATTCTGCGCGCCGTCCGGTCCTTTGAGCAGCGCGGCAGCGGCGTACTTCTTGGCGGCGCTCCGGCGCTGCTCGATATCGGCGTCACTGAAGCTCTCCTTAACGACGACGTCCCGATACTTCGCCAGCAGCTGGCCGAGCGCCCCCGCATGGGCCGCGACGGCCTCGCGTATCTCTCCGCGCGTCTCGGCGAACTGGAGCAGATCGAGAAACTTTTCCGCCTCGGCGCGCAGCTCCTCGGGAATCTCCCAGTCCATGGCGACGAATAGAATCTGGTCCTGCGCCGTCGTGAAGCCGGCGTCCGTCTTCAGCTGGCGCAGGACTTCCGCCGGCTCCCAGGCTTTGCCGTCGCGGATGGCGCGATTGCGGCTGCGCCGCGCCTCGGCGTTGAGCAGGCCGGCGTACTCTTCCCAATCCTCGAGCAGCCGGCGCTGCTTGGTCGTCCGCTGGTCTTCCGGCAGCGCCATGACCCGCTGGATCTCGACCAGCAGGCCGGCGGTAATGTTCTTCGAATCCCGGACCTTTGCGAGCAGGTCGCGCACCTGCTGGCGCTCGGCGACGCAGTCCGGCTTCTGCAGCGCGTCCGCGCCGCCGCAGCCCGCCTTGAACCCGGACTTCGCCTTCTCCTTCAGCTTGCCGACCGCGGGCGAGACCCCCAGGTCGTCGGTCTTGAATACGTCCCGGAGCACCATGGTCAGGTTATCGCGCATCCAGCGGTCGAGCTTCTCTTTTTCCGCCGGGCTTCCGGCCGCCGCGCGCTGGCGCACATTATTGAGGTGCGCTTCGTAGACCGCTTCGACCAGCGCCGACTGGCCGTCCATCTCGACGAGCTTCTTGAAATCCATCCCGGCGAAGGCGGCCACGTCGCTTTCAACCTTGAACTGGGACAGCAGCGTGCCGTCCCGGTTGAGCTTGACGAAGGCGTCCAGCGCCTGCTGGTACTTGCCCTGCGCGCGCTCCAGCTCGATCTTGCGCTTGAGCGGCTCGATGCCGTCGGCCAGCTCCAGCCCCTGCGCCGCCAGGGAGAACAGCCCCGCCTGGCGGTCCGCACCGGTGCCGGTATCGCTCAAGGACGGCGCGTCCCGGCCCTGTACCAGCGCCTCGTAGGCGGCCATGAACTTCTCCGCCTTCTGCTTGAACGCCGGATCAGCCAGGGCTTTGGGATTCTGCTTCAGGTAGTCGTAGACCGAGGCGCTGTAGAACTGGAAGCCGACGGCCAGCCGGTTTTCGAGCGCCGTATGCTCGGCGTTGCGCGCCAGCGCGCCGACGCTGAAGTTGTGCATGTAGGCCGCGGTTTGGCGCAGAGTCTGCAGCGTGGCGCGCGCCTTCTTGGCGTCGGTTTTTCGCTCCTCGGCCAGCTGCTTGAACAGACCGGCCAGCTGCCTGTTTTCGCCCAGCAGCTCCGCGTACTCGTTGCCGGCGCCCTGGTCGAAGAGTCCGTCGAGCATGGACTGCAGCTTCTTTTCGTCGCCGCCGTGCTTGACGAAGACCTCGTCGAGCTTGGCGAGGAAGCCTTCCAGCTGCTTGAGCTTTTCCCGGCCCTTCTGCGACCGGTCCTCCAGCATGAGGTAGTACTCGCCGACGGACTGGATATCTCCCTCGGCGCTCTTGGTGAGGAGCGCCTTGCGGTAAGCGGGCGAGATCCGGCGCACATCCACGCCCCGGGCCTCCAGCTGGCGGATGATCTTCTGCGCGTCCGCGAAGCGCGCCGCCCGCTCCTCCGTCTTGAGGACCGACAAAAACTCGACCGCTTTGAGCCGCAGCAGCAGCTCATCGATGCGTTCAAGAACCTGCAGGCTTTCCTGATACGCCTTCTCCTGCATGCTGGTGCGCGACTTATCGAGCTGGACGCGCAGTTCCGCCAGCTGCTCCGGCAGCGGGGGCTGAGCTTTGGCCAGTTGGTCGAGCAGCGCTTTCGCCTCCGCCGCCGCGGTGAATACGGCGGGATCGACAGCGCCGTCCACATTCGGCACCAGGAGCAGCAGCTTGGGCGGCATCCCGCTCTGGATAAGCTCGACCACCCCCTGCAGGCGCCGCCGGGCGCCGTCGCGCGCCTCGTTGGCGCTGCGCACATGCGCCAGCAGGGCGTCGAGATCCCGGCGGATGGCGTGCTTCTCGGGGATAGTGATGAAGCGCTCATCGGCGATCAGCTTATTGGGCGTTATGTTGTCGAAAAAATCCATCAGCTCGCGCAGCGCTGTCTCGTCGGGGAGCTCCTGCAGGCCGGCGCTGCGCGCCGCCGGGTCGACGGCGTCGAGCTCTTTAAGCACCTCCTTGAGGCTGGCGGCCTCGCGGCGCTTGGCGGCGAGCTCGTCGAAATACTCGCGAAACAGCAGCAGGTACGCGGCGTCCTCGAGCTTGGCCGCGTAGTCGGCGGGCGGCGCCCGCGCCTTGATCTTCGCGTAGTCCTCGCTCAGCTTGCGGTATTGGTGGATCAGGGCCTCGATCTTCGTCTTGGCGGTTATGGTCGCCGGGAGCCCGGACTGCTTCGTGTACAGCTCAAGCTCCTTGTCGAGGGCGTCCTTGCGCTCCTGGAAGCTGCCGGAGATGCGGACATCCAGCTCGCCTATTTTCGTGTCCGCCGACGCGACGAAAGCGCCGAGGTTCTCGCCGGCGGTGCGGGCGATGACCGCCGCCGAGCCGCAGTCGATCAGCTTGGCGCCCACGGCGACGATATTGGACCAGCCGATATTCTCCCTGGGCGCGCAGTCCGCGGCGACCTTGAGCGCCTTGTCGCGCGCCCCGACATAGGTCTTCTCGACCTGCCGCTTCTTCTCCTCCAGGTACTCGCGGGCGCGCTTTTTCTTGAGCTCCCACCAATTCAGCTGCTCTTCTTCCCGCCGCACTTTTTCCCGCTGCTGGGCGGCCAGCTGCCGCTGGTCGACTTCGGGGACCGGCAGATGCTCGCGGTTCTTGAGCCACTCGGGAATCTGCACCGCGGGAGCTTTGGGATCCGGGACCTGCCCGCTGGCGGCCTGCTTGCCCGCGGAGATCATCTTCATCTTGACTTCCGGCGCGATGTGCTGGTTCTCGTAAATCAGCGCCAGATTGCGTTCCATGGCGCCGGGGGAACTTACCTTGAGCTTAAGCGCCAGCCCCGCGATGATTTTCTGGTCGACGCCCGCCTTCTTCAGCTCTTCGATGTAGGCCTCATCGATCCGGTCCTGGATCTGCCGCTCCGGCGGCTTGGTGAAGAACGCATCAATGGGGGGGAAACGTTTCTTGACGACGGCCAGGCGCGACTTGAGCGCCGCGGCGACCTCGTCGTAGCGCTTCAGATACTCTTCCGGCGGCAGGGGGTCGACCTTGCGCGTGAGCTCATCGGCCTTGAAGGAAGAGAGCGCCGCGTCGACCTCGTTGTAGTAGGCCTTGGTCGACTCCCATTCTTTCTTGGCGTACTGCCAGTCGGGCTCCGTCAGCTGGCCGAGATTCACCTGGGTCAGCTTCTCGATTTTATCGACCTTGGCGTCGAGAGCGGTAATCCGCTCCTGGGCATTGAGCATGGGCAGGAAGGTCTTCAGCTGCGCCTCGGCGTGACGCAGGCCGAGGATCTTCTGGTGCTCGGTCGCGGTCCCGCTTTGCAGATGCTCCAGAAGAAGGGGCAGGATGCCGGTCAGCGTCTGCGCTTCCTTGGCCTGCGCTATGACCGCCTTCGCTTCGAGCTTATCCTGCTTGAGCGAATCCATCATAAAGGTGACGCGCCCCAGATAGTACTCCGGAGCGCCCAGCTCGGCGATGCTGCGCGCGACAAACACCTTGCGCGCATGCGGAGGCTCTTCGTCGAACTTCTTCAGCAGGTCGGGAACCTTTTTGAATGCTTCGGGGAGGGTATATCCGGCGGCGAATACCGCCACCGGCTGCCACGGGAGGAGGCACGCGGTTAGAACGACCGCGAGCGCCCTTTTCCAAATAGGCCCTTCGGTCCGGCTCATACCGTAATTGTAGACCCAAAAGCGCCTATTTTAAAGGGCTTATATGCCTACAAAGTTTTTTGGCCCTTAGGCCTATGCGCATAGGACTTTAGGCCTACGCCTCTGAGCCCCGCTCGCGCATCTTCTTTAACCTAAGCCAGCAAAAGGCTTCACCGGCGGCGGAGAAAAGAGCTTGTGCGCGAAGTGCCGCTAGGCGCAGCCCGACGTCACTTCAGCGAGGCCAGGTCGATAACGTAGCGGTAGCGCACCTTGCCGGCCACGGTATTGTCGTAAGCCTCGTTGACCCGCCGCATCGGGATGACCTCGATCCAGGAGCCGATGCCGTGCTTCCCGCAGAAGTCGAGCATCTCCTGGGTCTCGGCGATCCCGCCGATCAGCGAGCCGGCGACGCGGCGGCGCCCGACCAGCAGCGGGAAGATAGGAAGGCCCACCGGCTTGTCCGGAACCCCGACGACGACCATTGAGCCGTCGCGCTTGAGCAGCCCGAGGTAGGGAGCGAGGTCAAGCGGCGCCGAAACCGTATTGACGATGAGGTCCAGAGTCCCGGCGAGCCGCTTGACGGCGTCCGGACCGGCGGCATATTCTTTCGCGCCCATCTTCAGGGCGTCCGCTTTCTTGACCTCCGAGCGGCTGAACACGGTCACCTCGGCGCCCATCGCGGCCGCCAGCTGCACGCCCATATGTCCCAGCCCGCCCAAGCCCATGATGCCGACCTTGCTGCCCTTGCCGACTTTCCAGTGGCGGAGGGGGGAATAAAGGGTGATCCCCGCGCACAGCAGAGGGGCCGCCTTGGCCAGCTCGATGTTGGCCGGGATGCGGAGCACGAAATCCTGGTGGCAGACCATCTCGGTCGAGTACCCGCCCTGGGTGGTCTGGCCCTCTTTGTCGACGCCGTTGTAGGTCACAACCATCTTGGAGCAGAACTGCTCCAAGCCTTCCTTGCAGGGGTCGCACTCGCGGCAGGAATCGACGAGGCAGCCGACTCCCACCTTGTCGCCGGCCTTAAACTTCTTGACGCCGCCGCCGACGGCGATAACGGTGCCGACAAGCTCGTGGCCCGGAACCATCGGGAAGGCCGACCCGCCCCATTCGTCGCGGGCCTGGTGGATGTCCGAGTGGCAGATGCCGCAGTATTCGATCTTGAAGCGCACGTCGTCGGCGCCGACATCGCGGCGCTGGAAATTGAAAGGCTCAAGAGGCGATTTCGCCGCCATAGCGGCGTAGCCTTTGACGTCGATCATGGGAACCTCCGGGAGTTGCCGGCTTGGTCAGATTTTACGTTTCTCGGCGGGATTTGGGAAGGTGGCGTGCTTACTGAAAGCGTGATATCATGTTTTTGCTGTTTGTGATATGGCAGATGGGCGAGAGGTGAGCATGAGGGTGTTCGCGGGTTTTTTTGCGCTTGGTCTTTCCCTGACGCTGCTTGAATGCGTTCATGCGACGAAGCCATGCGCGCCTAGTTCGTGGTTTTCAAACAGGAACCGGTCTTCGGCCGAATGGTCTAGAATGGCCAAGTGGGTCGCTATCGCGAAAGTGACAAAGCGCAAAGAGATCATCGAACCTTATGCCAACTGCTATGTCGAAGATCGCTCCACGTGCGCCATGGAAGATCGATCCATCATCACGGTGAAAGTGATCCGCTTTGAAAAAGGCAAAGAGAAGATCAAGCGCCTGACGAAGAGCTATTGCGCCCCTCCGCCGCCGATCACCACTGGAGAGACGCTCCGATTCTATGGCGCAGATCCAGAGACCTACATCTATTTTGAACGGCTGCAAGCTGCCCCGGCGGAGCCGAAACAGGAGAAATGAATGAAAAATACGTTCTTATGTGTTCCAATTATTGGCATGCTTGTCGCGCTGGCGGGATGCGGGACAGGGTTGACGCGGGCGGCAAAACATGGAGATGTAACCACCCTGCAGAAACTGCTGGACCAGGGCGCGGATATTAATAAAAGCGCCATGGGGTCCGGGACCATGGCGGCAGGGACGCCCTTATTTTACGCCGCGTATAACTGCCGCGCTGACGCGGCCCGGTATCTGGTGAACAAAGGGGCCGATGTCGAGGTCGCTGGCTACTTCAGGGGCGGTTTCTTCGTTGGGCGGCCCCTGCATGCTGCCGTCGAGAAGGACTGCGTTGAAGTGGCGCAGATTCTTCTGGACGCCGGCGCAGATATTAATGCGAAGACCAAAACAAATGACTCGGCCCTGGCTAGTGCGGCTCGCCGCGGCAACATAAAGATATTGAAATACCTGATTGCACGGGGTGCGGATGTTGATGATGCGACCAGCGTTCTGAGAAAAGATGGTGCGACCGGCATTCTGAGAAAAGATGGACATTCTGACGGTCTGGCCCTGCTTGAAAAATATGGCAGCCCTATCGTGTCGGCCGAAAAGCGGCCAAAAGAGCCTGCTGCGCCGCTGATCATATCTGATGTGGATGCACTTCCCCCGATGTTCGTCAAGCACGCCCGCAACGCCTACGCCATAGTAATAGGAATAGAGAACTATCGCCAGAAACTCCCCACAGCAGACTTTGCAGTCAAAGATGCTCGGACGGTAACCGATTATTTGACAAAGGTGCTGGGATATCCCGAAGAGAATGTCATCACACTCCTGAACGATCGTGCATCCAATGTCGATCTTGCCAAATATTTCGAAAAGTGGCTGCCGAACAATGTCGAACGGGACAGTGCGGTTTTTGTCTATTATTCCGGCCATGGCGCCCCGAATCTCAAGACGGGTGATGCCTATCTTGTCCCCTATGACGGCGACCCGTCTTTTATTGAGCAGACGGGATATTCATTGAAGAGAATGTATCAAGCTCTGGGCAAACTTCCGGCAAAAGAAATTGTCGTTGCCCTGGATGCTTGTTTTTCAGGAGCGGGTGGAAGATCGGTTGTGGCGGAGGGCGCGCGACCGCTGGTGATGGAGCTTCAGACTTCTTTCGTTCTTACAAAGAATATCCAGGTCATGACCGCCGCTGCCGGCGATCAAATCAGTTCGACTTATAAAGATGAAGGGCACGGGCTTTTTACCTACTTCATGCTCAAGGGGATCAAGAACGAGAATGTCCTCAATCCGGACGGTTCCATCAAAATGAACGATCTGTTCGGTTACCTCAGGCCGCAGGTGGAACGTATCGCCCGGAAGCAATACAACAATGAACAGACGCCGCAGTTGATTGGGGCGACAAAGGATTAGGAGACGGAAAATAGCTTCTCTAACCAACGACTATAGCGCGGCGTAATCCCAGGCGGCGTCCCGAGTCGTGTGGAAATTTTCCGCGTAGACCCTGGGCTGGTTCTTTGATGCGACCCCTTGTCATCCCTAAACCAGTCAACTCGACGTCAATTCTTGGCTCTTACGCTTCATGGCGCTCTCCGGTCGCCGCCCCAACTTGAAGGGCCAATATAGCACTTCAATTCCTCCTATTCCGGGGACGCGAGCTGAAAAAGGTCATCTACAGGATGGGAGGTTCGCGATCGTTCGTCAAAGGACAGGAGCTGAGCGAAGCAGAGCGGTTTTGAGAAAATAAACTATTAGCTGCATAAAGCCACGATCTCTCGATGGCATTCCTTAACGCGATATTGATCGGCAGACTCTCACGCGACAGCTCCGGGTCGATCGACGATGCCCGCATGACCCAATCCGCCAGGATCGGCGGCATGATCCTGCCGGAAGCGACATCCGAGAGCGCCTTCTCGGCCAGGACCGGCTGCGCCTTCCTGATGACCCGGCATGTCACCAGCCGGACATGGCCGCGCTTGTCCCTGTTGCCGGCAAAAGCAAAAAGCCGGCAGATCAACGGACGCAGCGGGTAAGCACGGCAGCAGCCGGGCTCCTGGTCCGACGGCGAAGGAAGGAAGAACACGCACCGGCCGTCATCCCCCAGCGCTTCGACACGAGAACACAAGGCTTCCGCTTCCCCGTTGCGGATAAGCACCTCCGCCAAGGGGAGCATCTCCAGGACGGTCGCCTCAATGTGCGGGCTTTCACAGCAGGCCCCGCAACGCACGCGGCAGCTCAAGCCGGTCTTTTTTTGAAACGCCCTTGTCCGGCGGCTGATTTTGAAAAAGAGCGCCAGGAGATCCCTGATCCTGCGCCCATGTTGTGAAACTTTGCGCATGAAGATGCTCGATAAACTCGCCCGATGCGCGCCTCCGGACCCGGCACGGGTCCGGCCCGCATCCAGTAAGCTAAGCATAACTCGTGCGGCGGGAACGTGCCAGGGTCGGGGAACGGCTGCGTCTAGACGGGCACGGCGGTCAGGTCATATTCGGAGGCGGCCGTGACATTGACGCGGGCGAACTCGCCGATGCGCAGGGCCGGCCTGGCGGCGGGAACGAGGACTTCGTTGTCCACCTCGGGAGAGTCATGTTCGGTGCGCCCGACGAAGTGCCCGCCCTCCTTGCGGTCCACGAGGATGGTGATTGTCTTTCCGACCTTGGCCGCGTTGATCTCGAGGGAGATCTCCTGCTGGAGGGCCATCACCGCCTCGGTCCGCCGCTTCTTCTCCTTGGCCGGGACGTCGTCTTTCAGCGTGAAGGCGTGCGTGTTCTCCTCGTGGGAGTAGGCGAACATGCCGAGGCGGTCGAAGCGCGTCTTTTCCACCCAGTCCAGCATCTCGGCGTGATCCTTCCGGGTCTCGCCGGGGTAGCCCGCGATGAGGGTCGTGCGCAGCGCGATGCCGGGGACCTTCTCACGGATCGTCGCGACCAGCGCCTCGGTCTTGGCCTTCGTGGTGCCGCGGCGCATGGAAGCCAGCATCCGGTCGCTGATATGCTGGAGCGGAATGTCGAGGTACTTGCAGATGTTGGGACGCTCGCGCATCGCGTCCAGCACGTCCAGCGGGAAGCCCGCCGGAAAGGCGTAGTGCAGACGGATCCAGCCGATGCCCTTCACGTCGGACAAGGCCCGCAGGAGGTCGGACAGGCGCCGCTTGCCGTAGATATCCAGGCCGTAGGAGGTGGAGTCCTGCGCGATGAGCAGGATCTCGCGCGTACCGGCGGCGGACAGGCGCTTCGCCTCGGCCACCAGGTCCTTAATGGGCGTGGAGACATGCCTGCCGCGCATCAACGGGATCGCGCAGAAGGAGCAGGGGCGGTCGCAGCCTTCGGAGATCTTGAAGTAGGCGTAATGGCGCGGGGTGGTGAGGAGCCTCTCGCCGACAAGCTCCTTCATGTAATCCGCGTTCAATGCCTTGAGAAGGCGCGGGAGGTCCGTCGTCCCGAAGTAGGCGTTCACCTCCGGGATCTGAGCGGAGAGGTCCGCTTTGTAGCGCTCGGAAAGGCAGCCGGTGACGAACAGCTTCTCGACCAACCCCTTCTTCTTCGCGTCGGCGTAGCGCAGGATGGTATCGATGGATTCCTGCTTGGCTTTGTCGATGAAGCCGCAGGTATTGATGATGACGATGGCGGCGTCGTCGGGGTCGGTCTCGTGCTCCACCTCGAAACGGTTCGCCTTGAGCTGCCCCATCAGGACCTCTGAATCATAGAGGTTCTTGGAGCAGCCCAAGGTGACGACGTGGACCTTGTTCTTCTTAAGGGTCTTGGTGCGCATGGCTTGTAAGAGACGGCCCATCGATGGTGAGAGCTCGGGTCGAGGTTCCGCCTTTGCCTTCACGCCGACTAAGTAGGGAATATTAAGCCGCTTCCCCGCTTCCTCCCTTTATATCATCGACCTTCTGGAAAGTATACCCCGCGCGCGCGCGGCGCGAAAGTCTTTTTCCGCCGCTTTCAGCCGCGTATCGCCGAATGATCCACACGCTATTCAGAGCGACCTGCCCCCCTTCACTGGGCCGTTGTTAGGAAACTCTCAAGCGTAGTTTGAGCCGTTTTGTTGTCGTCAAACTGCCTCGCAAATGTTTCTGGCGCAAGGTAGTCGAGCGAACTATGCGGCCGATACTTATTATAGTCGATTCTCCAGTCCTCAATTATTTGCCGCGCGTCTTTAACCGTCACGAACCATCCGTCGTTTAAGCATTCATCCCGAAATTTGCCGTTGAAGCTTTCGACATAGGCGTTGTCGTTCGGCTTTCCTGGACGAATGAAGTCGAGTTTGATCTTAACCCCGTATGCCCACGCATCGAGGGCGCGTCCGATGAACTCGGGGCCATTGTCGATCCGAATGCCTCTGGGGAGCCCGCGGGCCTTCACGATCATCTCGAGCTCCAAAACGACTCTTTTCCCCGTGAGCGACGTATCAACTGACCTTTCCCCCGAAATCTCTACCAGCTAAATGTTAGTCTGGAACGAGATGACGTCCCCTTAAGACCGGCGGGCTTTGCGCCGGCGCATCCGCCGACACAGAAGGCCCCCCTGAAAAATGATATGATGGGTTCGTCGCGCACCGGTCCGTCGTCTTAGGTTGGCGAGGATACACGCGGAAAAGTTCGGTGCCATTTTGGTGCCATTGCGTGTTTGGGCCGGTTCGGCGATGCCGAAAAGTGTTGGAAAACACTAGATAGGTGAGGTGCGTGAGCGGCTTAAACGGACGGTTTGCTAATCCGTTTCGGCGCCCTCGAAGGACCCGCCCTTGACGTTCTCTCCGACGACAGTTCCGATCAGCAGCGATCCCTTGGTATCACGTTTGCGCGTTGAAGTGTTGTAAAAAGTGTTGTAAGTCCGAATGGGTCCTTGGGCTCTGGCGCCGCGCCCTCCGAAGTGATATCATCCCTTTATGCCCGCCAAGAAGAACGGCAGCAAGCCCGCCACACAAGCCGATGTCCAAAGGCTCGACAAGAAGATCGACCGTTTCGGGATCGAGATAGTCAAGACGCAGGACGAAATCCGAACGATCAAGCACGACATGAAGAGCATGGCCACCAAGGACGACGTGTCGCGCATCCTGGCAGCAATCGATTCGTTCGCGCAGAAGGGCGAAACCTACGACCGCAAGGCGCTCAGCCACGGCCACATCCTCTCGGAACACGAGTCGAAACTCCGCTCTTAAGGGGGCAGATTTGGCCCAGGACAGCAGAATCCGCGTTGTTTCGGTTAAGGCTTTCTAATCGAGGCTACGTAGGCCAAAGGTCACATGGGCGAATGAGCCATTAGTCCCTATTATAGCGGGGCGGTTCGTGGGATAATAGACCCCTAAGACTTTAGGTCTTTGGGTCTAGAGAGAATGCAGCGCGCCGGGGTGGAATGCTGAAAATCTTCTCATCATTACTATCAGTATCGCTTCTTCCAGGTCTTGTCTTTGGGGGAGAAGTTTCTGGAAAAGTGCAACTTGCGGGCGAGAGTTCCCATGCCGGCATAGTCATAGAGGTGTGGGGAACGCCTGTCAAGGCGGAAACTGACGACCTTGGCAGTTATCTGATTCCCGATTTCCCTTCAGGTTCACATCATGTGATCGCTTGGAAGTCTGGCTGGATGGCAGCGCAAGTATCTAATTTCAATTCTACCAATAGCGCACAAATCCCACTGATGGTTTTGAATCGTCCTTCTCCCGGGATGGAAGCTGCCGTCCTTGTCGAGAATCATGGTGAAAGCATGTGGGTTTCTGCCAATCAGGAATCCGTCGCCAAGATGATGGCTGAGTATGATCAATACCAGGGATGGTGGATCGGTGGGATAGTGCGCAAGGATGAGTTTCAGGAGCATAAGTTCTTCTTTGATCCTTCGACTATTATCATTGCTGAATATGTTGCCGAACAGGGCCTACAAGCGACAATTCGGAAGATCAGAGATGACGTCGATGCTCATGAGGGGCAAAGACGATATATCGAAGCCAAGTTCACTGGATACAGGAATCTCCACAAGTCCTTTTCTGGTTCGGTGTCAGATTTCTGGAATCGACCTATCGGTGCAAGTTTAAGCCCTGTAAAGGATTTGATTGATCAGAAATTTGGACTTGGTTTAGAGCAGCCCCCATATAGGTACTGGGATTCGGAATAATGATTTATACGCCTCACAAGTCGTGCGCAAGTTATTCGAGATGCGTCGTGGAGGAGAATATGAGATCAAAGTATTTCAGTCTTTTATTTGTGGTTTTTCTAGCTTGCTTGTTGCTAACTCCAGCGATTTCCGCTGCTGCCACCGTCGAAGAAATTAAAGGGTCCAGCTCCGAAGAGCTTCAGGAGACTCAAGCTCTTCTCCAGAAGATGCTATCTGAACGTGCCAATAACCCCGAATCAACTAAAGTGGCAATTCCATCACAAGGCCGACAGAAGGCTGAGGCCGAAGTCGGAAGATTCGGCCCACTCATGCACCGGCATCCCAAAACAGAGAAGCTGACAGAAGCCTCGATCGCTGATGACGAATTTGAAACCAGGCCGGGCTACGTCGTGCGATATGGGGTTAGTTGTCCTAATACGAGTAAGCCCACCAACTTCTGTCTTGGCGTGGATATCCTCAGCGTGCAAGGCCATCTTAACCATGGACCGGCCCCGTCTATCGAATATCTGTCACCGCAGTGCCATCTAAGGGTCCCCGGGAATAACCCTGTGTATTGGGAGTTCGTTGCTCCCAGCTTCGCATCACAAATTAGACTGGTTGTGGTCGCCTCAGGGGGATGCGGGAACACCTTGATGTGGAACGGCGATGTTAAGATCCCCGGACTAAAGAAGCTCGTCCCGGGTGAGGGCTATGAATTAATCGGAGCCACTCAAGCCCACCCTGAGACTCATTATTTGATGCCGGAAGTTGAAACTAATCTGCGGGGGATTGCGTCGAGCTATGCGGCGAGCTTCCCCGATGCGAAGCCGCTTCAAATTCACGACATAAGTCTGCCCTTGGGGGGGGTGCTTGATGTCTATTACTCTTTTAAACATCCCCATACTACCCATTGGTGGGGATATGAAGCCGATATTCCCCGTGATGAAATCCCTGAGGACCACAGAGCCAGACTGGAGCAGATCATGGAAGAAGCCGGCGCAAGAGTGCTTGTCGAGCAGGTGCCTTACACGCAATCAACGCATTATCATCTAGATTTTACTCCTCCAGGTCATGAGAGCTATTTGGAAACACCTTGGTGCTACTGCTTTCTGGGAGCGTGCAAGTAAGGAGGTCGGCGTTTTTGCTACTTCAATTCGCGGGGTGTTTGTATGACTAAGCAGATCTTTTCAAAAATCGCTGCGATCACGATTCTCACCGCTGTCGTTCTCGGCGCCAGTAGTTCTTTGCGAGCGAAATCGCCTGTCATCGATTTTGATAATGGCAGCGATTCAACAGGGACTATCGAAACGGCTCGTGAAAAGGGAGGATTGCGGCACCTCCTTCCTCGTTTCCTAGACCTTAAACCAGGGCTACAGCCGGAAGAACTTAAACTGATTGAGGCTCCCTGGCCTTCGCCGGCGCCTGCTGTTTCGGATTCCAGCCAGGATTCGCTTTCACTGTTACAAGAGTTGCCACTCCCTAGTAGACTCCCCTGCGAAATTTATCCCGTTCATGAGGATGACTCGGGAGGCGAAACGCCCTCGCTCTGTGGTAATGCCCGAAAGACGAGCCAGAACCTCATGCCTTCAAAGGGCAAACGCGCCGTGAAAACTGTCGGTCGCTACGAACAGCTTATTACGGAAAACGAAGATTACAAGAAGGGGCTCGAGCTCAAAGAACAGCTTGGGTCTGTCGGAGAGGGCATACATTTTACAAATATCCACAATACGGGCGTTCCTGCTCCCGTACGCAACGCTTTGCTGGTGCAGTGGCAGGGGATCGAGTCAAGTAAAGGGGAATTGCTTCCGGATGCACGGGCGCTTGACGCTGGGGAAATCGATCAGCGTCGATTCGCAGTTAGACTGAACACTTGGTACAACAGATTGATTACCCGCAAAGAAGAGTACGAGAGCCAATACGCCACCTTTAAACGACTATGCCTGGGGCGAGGATTGCCACCCGACGAGTATGCGCAGTGTAAAGCATTCCAAGATGCCTTGTACTCCTGTGGGACGGCTCACAACCAGTCCGCGCAGGCTCATAGCGACTTGGTTGCACTTTGGAGAAGAAACAAGGAGTGTCTTGAAACTAAAGGCGCTACACTACTGGAAAAGATAAAGAAATGGGCCGAGGAACTTATTCAGCCCTGGATAAAAAAGGCTCAGAGGGCTTTGCAAGGGGATTATGATTGCGCCGCAATTCCGCCCCCATCTCTTGCTAACAACAACGGGATTTGGGCGCTGCATTGCCGCTATCGATGTGGGTCTTACACGGGGACATGCGGGATCGCAAGAGCCTTTGATCACGAGCCTACAGTGGGCGAGATTACTGCTGCCTGCCCGGACTTGTCAAAACGGCCGCCGGTAATATGCCCCGCTCCGTTTTGATTTCAACGGACAGCCGCCCTGATGTTCGGAATATCTAGCGGAACGGCCAAGAGGAGAATTCTCTAGCGGAGATGGATTAAAGTTCAGGTCAGCCTATGTTGAAATTTGAAGACATCGCGAACATCCCTGACCAGGAGTTGTTCCAGATCAACAACGACCTAACCCCTTCGGTTTTGGCAAAGGTCATTAAAACCGCACCGAAAGAAATAGCCAAGAAGATTTTGTCGAACATCCGCTCCGACGTAGCGATGATGATTGAAAATATGGCGGAGAAACTTGGCGACCTTTCTCCATCTGATATTGAGTCTGCCCGCCAGAAAGTCCTTGAAGTGGCCGAAAATTACTACAGGACAAACTAAAGTGGTCGCACTGTTTTGCTGCTGACGGATTTCTTTGAAGCTGTATTCTCTTAGCCATCGGAGACATAGACATGAATAGAAACTTCCTTTCTAGAATAGTTATCGGGTTGCTTGTCGCCATGGGGGCCCTAAGTTTCAGTCTCATTAGTCAAGCCGAGGCTCCCGCTATAGATTTTGAGCAAGGTTTTGAGTTACGCCCGGTGCTCGAGAACGTCAAGGGCAATGCCGCAAATGCCAAGGGATTGGAGAAGCTTATCGGCCCTGGGCAGGTTGCCGGTCTTATCCCGATGTTGCAGCCAGCCCCTTTGCCCCCAGAGCTTCAAGCCTTGAAGAAAGCCATGATGGCAGGATGGGTCTTTGGGCCATGGCAGCCGAAAATTTACCAGCACCCGTCTTATTTAAAAGCTCGACAGTATCCTCCGAAAGTTAATCAGCTCCCACCGGACGTTAGCGGACCCCTTCAGGCAGAGTGGAGGGAAAGAATTGCGGAGGGGAATGGAGCGATTGAGACCGCGAAGCAGCTCGAACCCCAAGATCAGAAGCTTTATGACGATGGCGTCTTGCTGATTAAAGAGAAGGAGTGGCTGGACTCTGAGTCTGCAGAGATCGATGCGTGGCGGGCAAGATATCAAAATAGGTGCTGGGTGGAGAATCCTCCTTCGGACTGCGAGGATGAGAGGCTCCGACTGAACGCGCGTATAGCAGCATTCAACGCAAGAGTCGGCGTTTACAATTCTAACCTCTCAGATTGGAGGCAACGCCGCGATAATATCAAGGACTCCGGCGAGAAACTCGATGCCAGAATCGCGGCTTGGGGGGAAAAACTTGATACCTATAGTGCAAAAGCCGAGAAGGCCTTAGAGGAAGCGGGCTGGACAACAGTTGTTTTCCAAGCACAAGGCGATGATATGCCTGATGGCGGCAAGTCTACTAAAGCAGATCTGCCAGGTCCCTTATGCCTAGAAGCAGGAGAACAACGGCTTATGGATCTCCAGTTATTGCTCACGGCCCGCGAACTTAGAGAAAGAGATCAGGCCATCGTTCAAGCTGCTACTTGGATGAGAAGTGCGGCTGCCGCCGGAGGATTACGTGGACGTCAACCTAACAAACCTTTTTACAATCCCAACCCAACCCCCCGAAATGCGAGAATTGATATTGAAGTATTCCGAGGGTGGGCGTTTGTCCATTGCCCCGCTGCCCTTGAGCTAGTTGTGAGTGAAGATGAGCCAGGAACCAAAGAATAATCCAGAAATATCTCAGAAGGTGAAGAAGCTAGAAGTCGAAAGGGCTCCTGGGTTCATGTACTTCATTGATGAAGAAGGTGACGTCAGTCGCGTGGTTATGACTGATAAGATCGGCGGCCGAGATGCGATGGAGAAGGTCGTCAAGTTAGGACTCAATCGAGAGCCGGGGTTTTTGTACTTCCTTGATTCTGAAGGGGATATCTCTCGGTCTAAGGAAGCGCCTCCCCAAGAAACGCAATAGCGGCCGCTAATATCCTTCCCGGCGACACTAGTTTCTGTTTCCATTTCCCGACTCTATTACCCCCCAACCAACTCAGAAACAAAACAATCCAACGATTCTCAGCTATTTATCTTCCTGCGGGCGACCTGCGGGCATTGTCCGCAGCTTGACCATCCATATCCTCTGACGCAGAAGATTCTTTTGATCCCGGATCTTCTTGGGCGGAACATGCACCAACGGGGTTAGTCCGGCTTTCAGAATCGCGGCATGCGTCGTCGCATCGATCTTGTCGGTTTTTGTGAAGGTCTCAGCGATTAGGCGCATTCTCAATGGGTTGGCCAGCTTGGGGTTGAGCGACAACTCTTCCAACGCATCGTAGAGCACCCCCCAGTTTCGTCCTGCCTCCAAGACAGATTGAACCGATTCCCCCACAGGAAGAGATTCCTTCAGCTCCCGGAAGGCTTCCGGCTCGCTGCCCATCTTTCCGTCCCACAGAATTTCTCCCGTGTCGTTAATTACGACGACGTGAGAGAACTTTTTGTGATGGTCGATGCCAATGTGTACCATGTTAATGGGTCTCCTGTGTTTAGGGTATGGTTGATGTCCATAGCCCTGGAAGTCTAACACGGGAGGCCCTTCGCTTTCATCATGTTATCTGCGGCGAGCGGCTTCCGCCCTGCCCAACTGCGCTGGCCGGAACGAAAGCTCGACCAGAAGTGGCTCAGGTTTCGCTTCAAGCATCGGATGTCATATTTTCAGGAGATCGTGGGAGTTGGTAGGAAAATGGACGGCTCGATTGCATTATAGAGTGAGGGAGCTTGAGCATTTGTATGGAAAAAGTGGGGACAAAATGGACGGCTCAAACGCATATGGGGGTGAGGGGAGTGCGCTCTAAAATTACTCGTTACTTTGGCCGGGGAAATTTTTTCTCAACATGGGAAAATGCCTTTAGGTCCCGGCAGAAACCGCATGTGCCGGCGCCTGAAAATCGGGATAAAGTGTCAACGATTTGGGGTGCTCGCCGGAATAGTGTAGGGGGGTATGCTGGCGGGAATCTGCGGAGAAGCGTCAACGATTCGGGGTCTTCGATCGAATGATTAAGTAGGAACTCTGGGAGGAAATGTGTGCGGAATCGGCGTGCTCGATTGAATGATTAAGTGAGAGCTTAAGGAATTGGGAACAACAGCGAAACGGAGACGGACGCGGCGGCGGATGTCCCCTTTTTGCGGGGTCGTGGGAATATTAAATGAGGGGTGACTTTGCGAAAAACCTGCCAGCAATTTGGGCGCATCGAGCGGATGATTATGCGGGGAACCCACCGATGAATAACCTTCTTGCCCCCTCTAACGTGTTAGAGGGGGGTGTGAATAACTGCGGGTACGGAATTGCGTCGATTACTCCTGCCGATATGCGCCCGCCTCGCCACCGGCTGCGCCGGTTTCGCCTCCCGACCCCGCTCCCCCAACCACAAGTGGTAAGTGGGAACGGGGTCGGGAGGAGGGCGGGCAAGGGCAGGAGTAAAGGACAGAAAAAGGGAGGTAAAGAGATCAGAAAACAACGGAAGGAACAACGGAGGAAACGGCAACCACACAGCAGAAAAACCAACAACTTAACTGCACAGGAAGGAGGTCCATGGAAGCGGCAAAACATGACCTGAACCGGCCTAATCAGGGACGCTACCTCAACGAAAAAGAGCTCGGAACCTACGTCCGGATTTCACCGGCCAGCATCCGCAGACTTGTGCGGAACCAATCCATACCCTACATCGTATTACCATTAGGAGAGGGCTGCCGGCGGACGATCCGCTTCAAGACTTCGGCCATCGACAAGTGGCTCGAGGCGCTTGAGCGTAAGCCTTTGAGGAAGGCGAGGGGATAACATATAATCAGGGGGAAGACATGGCGCTATTCAAGAGACCGAGCTCACAGTACTGGTACTACTCGCTGCAGATAAACGGCAAGCGGGTGTTCAAGTCCACCCGCGAAACCGACCGCAAGCGGGCCAAGCTGGTATGGATCGACAGCCTGCGCCGCTTCCGCGACCGCGAGCTCCACGGCGCTCCTTCCCGGATCACTTTGGGCGAGATGATAGAGCTCTATATGCGCGACCACAGCGCCCGTTTGAAGGCCCGGACGCACGAGACCGACCGCAGCCTCAAGAACCGGATTCTGCGCGGCTTCAGCCCCAATATCAAGCTGAGAAGCCTCACCCCGCACCATATCGAGCGCTACATCGCCAAGCGCTCCGGCCGCGTCAAGCCCGGCACGATCAACCGCGAACTGACCTTCCTGCAGGGGCTCTTCACCAAGGCCGTGCGCTGGGGATTCGCCGCGACCAATCCCCTTACCCTGATCAAGAAGCTCAAGGAAGAGCGCAAGCCCGAGCGCTTTCTGGCCCCGGCCCAAAAGGACAAGCTCCTGGCTTCCTGCCGCGACAGCCTAAAACCCCTGGTCGGCTTCGCCATGAAGACCGGCATGCGGATGTCGGAGATAATCGAGCTCGAGTGGAAGAACGTCAACCTCGATAAGAACCGCGTCTACGCGGTCGGAACCAAGGCCCACAAGACCCGCGTGATCCCGATCTCCCCGGCCACCCGGGAGACGCTAAAGCGCCTGCCCAAGCGGAGCGACCGCGTCTTCACTCAGGATAGCGGCAAGCCCTGGATCGTGGCAACGCTCGGCAAGTGGTTCGTCCGCGCCGCCCGCAAGGCCCGGCTGCCCCAAGATTTCACGTTCCACGATTTACGGCACACCTTCGCCCGGGATCTCCTAGACCGCGGAGTAGATATCTACACCGTATCCAGGCTTTTGGGGCACAGTTCCCTGCGCGTGACCGAGAGATACCTCTCGCATAACATGCCCGGGGCCGAGGAGGCTATTGGCAAGTTGGACCAAAGTGTTGTAAAAAGTGTTGTCAGTCGTTATTCGGCGGCCTAGAAACCGCCGGATTGTCGTCGATAGGTGAGGTGCGTGAGCGGCTTAAACGGACGGTTTGCTAAACCGTTGTACGGGGTAAACCCGTACCGAGGGTTCGAATCCCTCCCTCACCGATCTTTTTCCTGCCATGAACCTCAACGAGAAGTTCGACGTACGCCCCGAGAAGGTTCGCGCGCTTAAAGAGCGCATCGTCCGGCTGCGAATAGACCTCAACGCGATAGCCGAAGGCTTCACCAAAGGCGGGGGGAAAGGCGGCCAGAAGGTCAACAAGACCTCCAACTGCGTCGTCCTGCGCTACCCGCCGCTGGAGCTCACCGTGCGCTGCGCCAAGGAGCGGCGCCGCACCGTCAACCGCTTCCTCGCCCTGCGCGAGCTCGTCGACCAAATAGAAATGCAGGTCTCACCCGCGACATCGCAGCGGCTCAAGGATGTAGAGAAGCTGCGCAAGAAAAAGAAGCGCAAGCGCCGCAATTCCTTAATGAAGCACGCCTAACTGCTTGCGTATCGCTTCGCATAGAGTATTCGCGAGCTCCTTCCGCTTCAAGCAGGAACAGGGATGGATATGGACTTAGTGGGGTGGTTGATTACCGGCCGGTCGTCGAGCATCAGCCGGTAGGCGTGCAGAATATTCTTACGCAGCGACTTCAGCGTTTTCCCCTGACTGATCACGCCCGGGACCTCAACGAGCCGCCCGACGTACCGGCCTTCATCTTTCCAATATTCCAGTGTCATCCTAGCCATCCCTACTAGTATAGCCCTGAACGTAAACTTCAACAAGCAAACGATACCCTAAAATACGAACAAGCCCGGCCATTAGTTCCGTCCAATAATTCCAATAAGTTGAAGGCCGGTACCGTTACTTATTTTAGTGGGCGACGGGCAGGGTGAGGTAGGGGAAAGCCGTGCGGGACATTATCTGGCGCAGCGGCGGGCCGACGGCGGTCAGCGCCTTGACCGTCTCGCGCCGGGCCTTCTCGGCGACGGTCTGGCCCTCGAGCCGCGCGACTTCATCGGCGAGCTGCTGCAGCGAGGTCCCGCCGGCCGCCGGCTTGGCGAGCTCCCGGCGCAGGTGGTCGGCGCGGTCCGAGTACTGCCGCGAGCCGAGCCGGACCTGGGTCTCGGCGCGCACGCTGTCGACTTCGATATGGCCCGGATCGGCTTCCCAGGTGCCGGTGCCGCCGGCGCCCACCAGGCCGCCCATCTCGTTGAGAACCCGGTCGACGGCCTGCGAGCCGGTGAGGTGGTCGACCTTGGCGTTGGGATAGGTGCCGGCGCGGCCGCGGACCGTCTCGACGAAGGTCTGCTTGACGCCGCCGTTGAAGGCGCCGAGGATGCGGCCCCGGGCGTCCTCGATGTCCTCGCCGGCGTAGCGCACGTAGCGCAGCAGGCTGCCCGTGCCGAAGTGGATCTTCCGGCGCTCGGTCTGCGGGCCCTTCTCATGCTGCCACTCACCGACCCGGGTGGCCGAATCGTTCTCCACGGCATCCGGGAACTGGCTCGGATCCATGTAGCGGTCCACCTTGTCGGGCAGCAGCTCGAAGATATCGAGGAAGTGCACGATCTGCCCCATGGCGCCGCGGCGCACGGTGGCGCCGCCGTCGGTGCGGCGCATGTAGACGCGGCCGATATAGCCGTGCTGGTTCGGGTCGCGCCCGGTGATCAGCTCGATCGGCGTCTTGATGATGCCGCGCGGCGTCTCAAAGACGATATTCGCCCAGTTCCAGGGCATGTAGGCCCAGCGGCCGACAGCGCCGAGCTCGTCGGCCGCTTCGTCCAGGCGCTGCTGCAGGATCTTGCGGCCCAGCAGGACGGGCAGCTTGGTCTCCGGGTCGATGTAGCGCTTGAGCCGGTAGGTGGGGGACATCTTGTAGTCTTCCTGCTTCCACACCCGGCCGGACATGTCCTCGATCCACCACTTCTCCGAGAGCTTCTTGAGCTCCTGGAGGTCCTGGAAGATGCGCACCAGCGCGCCCTTGGAGTCGAGCTCGATGGCGTGGACTTCACCGCTGACCCAGCGCGCCGCGGCGGCGCCGAGGCCGCGGGAGAAATCGGACTTGCGGTCGCGGATCTCGGCGAGCGTGCCGTCGGACGCCAGGCCCCATTCGAGATCCGTGGTGAGGTGGAAGCTCCACTTGAGCCGCGGGTCCGCCGCGGTCTCTTCGTCCTGCTCTTCCTTAACCTGTCCTTTCTTGAGCTTGGCGGCTGCGGCGGCGAGCTCTTTGCGCATCGCCTGGTACTCGGCCTTGCTCATGTAGACCGCCGCGATGCCGCCGTCCTCGTCGATCGCGAAGGCGTAGGCTTCCAGCTTGAGATTGATCCAGCCCAGCTGCCGCGCGCGCTGCGCCTTGTCGTCGGCCTCGCGGATCAGGCTCTTGATGCCCTTGGCGCCGGTCCGGATCCGGCTGAAGTTCGCGGCCTCGGGGGAGCGCTCCAGAGCTTCCAGGCTGGCATAGAGGCCGAAGGCGGCGCCGCCCTCGGGCGCGGCGACCACGATCAGCTCGGAGGGGGCTTTCTTCTGCGCCGCGATCGGGTGGATGGCGCGGCGCAGGCCGGTCGCCGGATCGGCCTCGCGGGAGAAGTAGAGCACGCGTCCCTCGGCTTCCAGGCGGCGCAGCTCTTCGAGGTCGAGCTTCTTGCCGGGCCGTCCGTCGGCGCCGACCATGACGAACTCGGCCTGCTTGAGCACGCTCTCGACTTCCTGTCCGGCGCGGGCCCGCTGCAGCTTTTCGCGCGCCTCGCTCAGCTCCTCGTCGAGCGCGTCCTGCCCGGCGCGCAGCTCGCTGGCGCCCAGCTGCTCGAGCTCCTTGACGGTCTGCGGCTGCTTGCCGGCATGCTCCGCCGGCAGGAGCCAGCGCCGGCCGTCGACGCGGACGATCCGCTGCGCCCGCTCAAAACCCTTGACGTCATCGCGCGTAAGCCAGTTCTCCACGCTCTCGTCCGCCTTGACGACGGCGTAGAGCGAGCGGATTTTGCGCGGATTCTCGAGCCAGCGCTTCTTCAGGTTTTCCAGATAGGCCAGCCGCTGGGCCACCGGCAGCTCCGCCGAGCGGCCGGCCTGCTGGTACTGCAGGGCCCGCAGATGCGCCTGCTCAACGGCGATCAGGGCGTCGACCGCGAGCATCGCGCGGCCCTGCTTAAGGAGCGTGCTGCGGCGCTCGATGCTGCGGCGCAGCGGGAACAGCTCGTTGAGGACCCCCGCGGCGCTCGGGTCCTGGCGCACCGCCTGCAGCGTGTAGGCGCGAACCACGGCCTGGTCGAACTCAATAACGGACCGCAGGTAGCTGTCGAGCGCCTTGTCCTTAAGGACGAAATCCTCGGGACGGGCCTGCGCGTCCAGGTAGCTCTCGAGCAGACCCTGGCGCAAGTCGTCCATGCGGCCGCGCAGCGTCTCGAGACCGGCGAAGATCTCTTCGACGGCGGGGGTCAGCTCGACGCTGCCCCAGCGCGCCTGGCGCATGCCGGCGAGCAGCTGCTGCTGCTGGGCGATCTGCTCCGCGGAGAGGGTGGTGCGGCCGCGCACGTCTTCGAGCAGGAAGCCGTTGAGCTGGCCCCACGGGGCGCTGCCCGAGCGCCGCGCCTGGTCGAGCGCCCGGTAGACCATGCCCTCCAGCTTCAGACGCTTGCCTTCGACGTCCAGCCGGGTGAGCAGGTCCAGCTTCTTGGCGGCGTCGATCTCCGAATGGTAGCGCGTCGCCTGCGCGGCTTCGAGCACCGTGCGGTAGACGGCGGCCTGCTCGGCGATCGCCGCGCGGTCATGCGCGGAAACGACGCCTTTGCCGTCGAACATGCCGTCGAGCGCCGAGGCGAAGTCGCCGTCGGCCAGCCGCTGCGAGATGTAGCGGGCCACATCGTCGAGCGTCCTGGAGCCGGGAGCCTCATCCGCGGCGCGGCTGCGGCGCGGCCGGAACGGGCCGGCGGCGGACCGGGACGGCTGGCCGAGGGCTTTGAGCTCGGTAACGAGATGGATGAAGTCGATGCGCAGGCCCGAGAGGGTGTCGATGAAATCCTCCCAGGCGGCGATGACGCCGCGCTGGGCCGAGGCGAGCTCTTCGCTGGTGGACTGTCCGCGCTCGAAGAGGGCGAGCATGCCGCTGAGATTGTCCTGCGCGGCGCGCAAGCGCGCCTGCTGCGCTTCGAGCAGCCGGGTCTTATCGATGACCGAGGCCATGAGCGCGTGCAGCTTGAGCGCCAGCCCCTTCAGGCGATCCTGCGACTGGAGCTCCTGGCGCAGGGCGTCTTCCAGTATCCCGCGCAGGCTGCTCTCGATCTTGCTCGGGTCCGGGGCCTCGAGGAAGGCGCCGGAGACCCAGCGTCCCCGGAACATGCCGATGGCGCCGACCGGCGTGAAGCCCTTGAAGCTCATCTTCTCGGCGATCAGGTTGGACTTGAGCTGGACCAGCAGGTCGCCGGCGCCCGAGAGCTCCTCGGGCAGCCCGCTGGTGAACAGGGAAGCGCGCAGCGCCTCGATATTGGTCTCCTCGATCTCGCGCAGGAAAACGCGGGCGGTCTCCGCCGGGCTGACCGCTTCGTCGCGCGGGATGAGCGGCAAAATCGCGTCGACCTGGATGTCGCGGCGCAGTCCGAGATGCGCCGCCACCTCGGAAAGGTCGCGGCTCACGCCGCGCTCGAGCTCCTCGAGCCACAGGCGGTTGACCGCGCCGCGGCCCTCGCCGCGCGCCCAGCTCAGCAGGCCGGCGTTGAGGCGCAGCCGCGCGAGCAGCACGCGCGCCCGGCCGCTCGCCTGGGCGATCGCCGCGCGGTGGATGTGATCCGCCTTCTCCTTCTGCAGCCCCGCCAGCGCCAGCAGAGCTTCGGGCGGCGTGGTCCGGCTCTTGAGCCGCACTTCGACCCAGCCCTCAATGAACTGCTTGCCGATCGGGTTCTTGCCGATCGACATGCGCGAATCGAAGAAGCGGATAAAGCCGTCGGCCGTCACCCGCTGGCCGCTGGCCGGAGCGCCGATCATACCCGACGCCCCGCCGATACCCGAGGAAGGCGTCTCGGCCTGGAACGCCGCGATCAGCCGGTTCTGCAGCTCGGCGAAGGTGGCGGGCAGGCCGGCGGCGGGCGCGGCGCCGGCGGCGTCGAAGCCGAACATCGCCATCTGCGCCCGCAGGCCGAACACGCGGGTTCTAAGGTTGTTGGCCTCGATGCGGGAGTTTACGTCGGAGCGGTACTCGAGCTCGTCGAGCCGCCGCGCCGACTGCTCCAGCTCGAAGTTGAGCCGCGCGCGCAGGGCGGGAAGCTCGCGCTCGAAGGCGCGCAGGTCGCGTTCCGCCTCCAGGGTCTGGTGCCGCGCCAGCGCTACCAGCTCCGGCGAGGCGTCGCCCGATCCCGAAAGCGCCGCGACCAGCCGTCCCAGCGCCCGCCCGATCAGGGAAATGGGCTCCACCCGGATGTCCTGCACCCGCAGGTTCTTGTCGACGATCGTCTCCACGCTGCGGGCGACTGCGACCCGCTCGCGCAGGACGCCGAGCCGCGCGGCGAGGGGCGAGGCGGCGCCGAAGCGCTCGAGCATCTCGGCGAGGACCTCCGCGGGGTCCTTTTGCATATCCAGCTGCGCTCCCGCCGGCCGGCCGAGCAGGTAGTTGACGGTGACCAGGAGCTGATTCTCCTGACCGATCAAGGTGTTGATCTGGCTGCGGATGCGGGTCAAGGCATGCTGGTCCGCGGCCGAGCCGTTGGCCGCCGCGCGCTCGCGGGCGGGCAGAACTTCATTGCGCAGCATGGCGAGCGTGTTCTGGACGCCGCGGTAGCTGGTATAGGCGGCGAAGAACTGGAAAGCGAGGTCCGCATCGAGGTTCTGCTTGAGATGCTCGAGCATGGCCGACTCGCCGCCGCGCCGGCCGCTCTGCAGCTCCTTAAGCTCTTCGGGCTTCATGCGCATCCCGACGATGGGGAAGATGCCGAGCCCGGTCAGGCCGAGCGCCGGCAGCAGGCTCACGCCGTCCGCGGTCACATTGGCGCCGACGCTGACGTCGACGGAAACCTTCTCCATGCGCTGTCCCGCCGCGCGCAGCAGCTCCGCCACCGCCTCGGAGCGCTTGGCCAGCGACTCCAAGGAATGGCTGTTGGCGAGCGCGGAGCGCATCGCGCCGTCGAGATCGGTGACGGGGGCGGCGGGGGCGGAGCCGGGATGCCCGCGGCGCAGGTCGATCTCGCCGCCCTGGCGGTAGTCCAGCGCCGCCCAGGCCCGGCTGAGCGCCTCGCGGGCGCGGGCGTCGAAGAGCCGCGTGATGTTCCAGTGCCAGCGCTCGAAGGCGGTCCACAGCGCGTCCTGGCCGGAAAGCCCGTTGCGGTACTTCTGAATCTCTTTGCCCAGCGCCCGCGCGGCCTCGGGCGCGGCCTCGCGCAGCATCTCGACCTGGGACTTGTAGGACGCGGCTTCCTGCAGCTCCTTGGCGGCCCGCAGCTGGAAGCCGCCGTAGACGTCCTTCATGTCGCTGATGATCGCCTCGGACTCCAGGGTCATCGCCTTCTCGTGCAGCTTGCTGTTGGGGTCGTAGATCGGGAGGCGGATGGAAATTCCCGCGCCCAGGACCTGGTTGCCCAGCAGATCGTGGAGCTGGGCGCCGAAGGACAAGGTCATCTGCTCGATCCACGGGATCCAGTCCATAAGGTTGAAGGACTGCTCCGGCTGCGGGAGCTCCGAGCGGTCGAGCTTCTTGAGCAGCAGGCTCAGACGCAGCGGCCGGTCGAGGAGCTTTCCGAGAATTCCCAGCAGGGCGTCCATATCCTGCGGGTTGACGTCGTTGAAGGGCGGCATGGCGTCGGGCGAGCGGCCGGTCAGCAGGTTGTACTGCAGCTGCGCCTGGCGGTAGCGCGCCTCGGCTTCGATCATGAGCGCCCGGCCCTTCTTCGCCGTCACCTCGTCCTGCGCGTTGGCGGTCATAAACAGCGCCAGCTCGCGCTCCCAGCGCGACTGCAGGATCTCGGCGACCGCCTCCTGCCAGTTCTTGGTCAGCTCGAGCAGCCGCACCTGCAGGCGCAGGCCGCCGGCGTAGAGCGAGGAAATCTTCTTGGCCACCAGCGCCTTCTGCGTCTTGGTCAGGGTCAGCTCGGTGCTGGTACCGACCTGGAAGCCGCCGCCCGCCACCCGGTCCGCCGTGTCCGTGCCGACGGGGTTGGTCACAAAGCCCACCATCGCCCGCGTCCGGGTATTATCGAGGACGGCGCCGGCGCGGCGCAGCTCGGCGATATCGCGCGTCAGGCGGCCGATCTCGAGGCTGAGCACCCGGCGGCCCACATCCCCTTCGAACACACGCTGCAGCTCCTTGATCAGCGGCGTGTCGTACTCTTCCGCCTGGAAGAACTTGCTGAGGTCCTCGTTGAACTCCTCGAGGGTGCGGCCGCCGAGCAGGTCCTCGGCCGTCTGTCCCGCCACCGAGCGCCACAGCTCGCCGAGCGTGAAGACGGTGTTGACGCCGAGGGTGAGCCGGTTGTTGATGCCGACGTAGCGGCTGCCCCATGAGGCGAAGGCCTCGGTGTTGGGGCCGAGCTTCTTGCGCATCTCGACCAGATAGCTCTTGGCGTCGCCCAGGAACTTGCCCTGGCCCGAAAGCACCAAGCCCTGGTTGGGCAGCTCGAAGCTGGTGCGCAGCGAGCCGCTGTTGTACTTGGTCCCCAGCTCGGCGGAGCCCCCGACCTCGGTGCGCACCGGGATGCCGCCGACCTTGAAGGCGAAGCCCTTCAGGATCGAGGCGCCGATGGTCTGCTGGCTGATGTCGTCGGTCCCGCTGACGTTGGTGCCGAAGAAGTCCACCTCAAAGCTCTCGGCGGTCTTGAGCGCCTTCTGCAGATCGAGCTGGGTGCCGACCTTTTCGCGGCGGAAGCGCTTCTGGTCGCCGCGGGCGTCGATCACGTAGTCCCGGTCGAACGTCGGATCGTAGCCGGTGAAGTCGAGGTTGACCTTCTGCAGGAAGCGCCGGGGATCCTTGGCGAAGAGGATGGACTCCTCGGCGGTGAGCTTCATGATCTCGCTGAACTTGATCGAGGTCTTGAAGTTTCCGCCGTAGTAGTGGGGCTTGTTGAGCGGATCGTTGAGCGCGAAGTCGCCGAAGCCCGTGGCCCCGAAGTAGAGCTTGTCGCCGGCCAGCATCACGGCGAAGTCCTCGAACACCATCATGCGCGACTCGGCCACCTGCGAACCGGCGTTGAGCTCCTCGGGGATGTCCTGAATGAACTTATGGAAGGTGATGTCGAGGTAGTTGACCCAGTTTTTGCCCTGCAGGGACTCGACGCGCACCGTGACGCCCTGGTCGCCGAACGGCGCATTGCCGTCGCTGGGCGGGCTGGCGAAGCGGTGGCCGACCACGCTGACGTTGTTGTCGCCCAGCCGCAGGGCATTGCCCAAGGTGACCGAGCTCTCGGTCTCCAGGCCGCCCGGGGTGGAGAAGCGGCTGCTGTAAACCAGGTAGAAGCCGTCCGGGTCATCGCCCAGCTCGAGCATGCGCGAGTTGGGCAGCAGCTGCGCCAGCGCCATCGGGTTCTTGAGCAGCTCCTCGCGCAGGCGGTACATGTCCCGCGCCGAAGACTCGCCCTCGAAGGAGCCGAAGAGCATGCCCAGAAAGTTCGAGAACTCCGACTTCTTGATGATCAAGGACTGCGGCCCGCGCGACGAATTGGCCAGCCAGGCCGGCCCGCCGAGGCCGATCTGCTCGATGCGGTCGGCCAGGACCGGCGACAGGTCGGCGAGGTCGATGCCTTCGATGCTCTCGCCGAGCGCGCTCTGCTCGCGCTCGAGAGCCTGCAGCGTCTCCTGCAGGCGGGTCGCGGCGGAGTCAAAGCTCTTCTTGTTCTTCTGGTAGTTGATGTTGGACTCCAGGACGCCCCGCGTTTTGTCCTGGATCGCCGACAGGTTGTCCGCCACCCGCCGCAGCGCGCTCTCGTGCGGATCGTTGAGCTGCTTGAGCCAGCCCAGCACCGTCTTTTTCTGATCGAGCAGGGGATCGAGCGTCTTCTGCAGCTCTTCCTTGTACTTGTTCGCGGCCTGCACCTCGGCGTCCAGCGCGTCGGCGCTCTTGCCGTAAATATCCTCGAGCGAGCTGTAGTAGCCCCGGATGCTCTCGACGGTATCGAAGGACCCGGTATCCCAGCCGATCTTCTGGTTGAACAGCGTGGCGCCTTCGCCCGCGGTGTCGCGCACGATCGTGAAGGCGGTGATCTTGCGCGCAAACAGCGCCGCGGGCGTCTCGCCGCGCGAAGCGACGTAGGCCGCGTCGGCGTCGAGGTCGGCGAAGATGCGGTCGATGGCCGCTTCACCCTTGTCGAGGAACTTCTCGAAGATCGGAATCTGCTCCTCAAGAGACTCCTGCGACGCGTCGGCCACCCCGTCGGTGAACAGGTAGCGCGCCACCACCTCGGTCAAGGAGTCGGTATTGGAGGCCGCGCTGCTCGGCACCAGCCGCTTGATGGCCTCGAGCGCGGTCACCGCCAGCTGCTGCTGGTCCGACAGCGTCACGTCGGGCTGCTCGCCGGTGGGGATGCCCTCGCCGCCGCCGATGTCCATGCCGCCTTCGCTGCCCGCGGCGAGCGCCGCGTCGGCGATGCGCTTGAGCGCGTCCGCCAGGTTGGGGATGCGATTGGCGTCGACGATCGCCGTCAGGCGGTCGGCGCTCGCCTGGTCCGTCGCGACGTCGGTCGGAATGCGGAAGCGCTCCACCAGCTTATGGCTGCCGCCGGTCTTGCCGTCGATATCCGTGAGGATGGTATTGATCTCGGCGCCCAGGCGGTTGATCTGCTCCGCCCGCCGCGCGGTCTCGGCGCGGTATTCCTTGATGCGCTTGACCAGCGAGAAGGGCATCATTTCGCCGTAGACTTCCTCCACGTCGGCGCCGCTGGGGTCGCGGCGGCGGCGGATATCGTCCTTGAAGTCCACGATGAGTTGGCGGTATTCGTTGTACTTGGTGCGCTGCTCCTCGATCTTGGCGCGGGCGCCGGCGGCGTCGCCTTTGGCCGCGCCCTGCGAGGCCAGGCTCCACGGGATGGTTTCCTCATAAGACTCGAGGACCTTGCGGTAGACATTGGCCTTTTCCTCGTAGAGCGTGGCCATGCTGTCGCCCGCGGCGTTCGGCGCGACGGAGTCGATCTGCTCCTGCTGGAAAGGGATGAGACGATCCTGCAGGAAGCTCTTCATGCGCTCCAGCATGGGCTTCATCTCGCCGCTGACCAGGCGGCGCTTGCGGTCGATAAGGCTCTGCGCCTGCGCGGCCGGGAAGCCGGCCTTGACGTAGGCGACGTCTTCCTCGATGTCGCGGATCACCGCGTCGACGGCCGCCGTCACGTCCTCGAAGCGGCTGCGCGCCTCGGGCAGGATGCCCTTGACCGCCTCGTCGATAATCTCGGCCGTCTTTTCGGCCTGGACCCAGCGGACGACCGCGTCGCCCATGAAGGGCAGCAGCCGGGCGATGGCCAGCATCTCGATCTTCGCCAGCGTCCCCTCATCGGTGTCCGGGAAGTTGAGGGTCATCAGCCGGTCGGGATAATCGGGGAGCAGGGTCCGCAGCTCCGCGCTGCCGCGCCCGCCCAGGGGGGGGAGGCTGCCGCCGCCGCTCTGCGCGATGACGCGCGCCCGGGCGTCGATATCGGCGGCGAAGCGCTGGGCGTCCTTCTGCGCGGCCGCCGCCTTGTCCTGCTCTTCCCGCCGGTACACGGTATATGACTCCGGCACCGAATCGCCGAAATCGTCAAGCACGCGCCTGGAGCCGCCGCCCAGCCCCGCCACGATGCTGTCGAGCTGCTTCTGGTACTCGGCCCGCTCTTCCCGCCAGAAGGTGCGGCGCTCGTCGAGAATTCTGAGCGCGGTCGCCTCATCGGGGTTGGAAACGCTAACCGCCGGGATGCCGGGAACCGCGATGACGAGCACGCCGGCGAACTCGGTCGGCACCGTATCGAACTGCTTTTCGCCGTCGAGAACCTTCTGCAGATACTCCTCGACCCGGTCCACCTCGGTGCGCAGGCGGGTCAGCGAGAGCTTGGAGACCGAGCCGTCGTCCTCGGGATAGCCGTGCTCCCGGTATTCCTGGAGCTTCGGCAGCAGCGCCAGGCGCCGCGCGTATTCGGTCAGGGCGTCGCCGCTCTGTCCCCGATCGCGCGCGTTGATCAGCTCGAGGAGCCCCGGCACATCCGTGCGGTAGGCCCGCAAGGCCTCGACGAACTTGCCGGCCTGCTCGCCGAGCTTGGTGAACAGGCCCTCGTTCTCCTTGTTGTCGGCGATCTTCTTGCGCACGTCCTGCTCCCACTCGTCGCCGCGCGCGCTGTTCTTCTTCGCGTCTTCGAGCGCCCGGCGGCTGCGCTCCCGCTGGGCGTCGATATCCTTAAGCTTGCCGTCGACGAGGGCCTTCATCCCCTCGATCGCGTTTTGCGCCGCCTGAATGACATTGAGGCTGTAGGACAGGTCCATGACCATGGCCAGGCGGGAGAAGTTCTTGCGGAACTCCGTCATGTCCCGCTCGTCGCGGCGGCGGCGCAGAGACGCGTCGCGCATGCGGTCGGCCATGGCCAGCAGCTGGCCGGCGGCTTCGCGCTCCGCCAGCTCGGCCTGGGCCTTGGCTTTGAGGCGCTCGATACGCTCCGTGTGCTCGGCCAGCGCGCGCTCCCGCGGGGTTCCCGCCAGCGGCGGCTTGCGCTCAGGGCCCGCCGAGCCGCCGTCGCGGCCCGTCAGCAGATCCTGCAGGCCGCGCTGCAGACGCTCGAGCCGGGCGCGTTCGATCTCGTTGGTCTCGGTATAGCCCAAAGAGGAGTTGGCGGGCCCGCCCGCGATCCCGTCGTACATGTCCAGAAGGTCCTTGAGCGCCCCGAGCTCCTTTTCGTCGCCCTTATTAAGCAGATCCGCGCGCTGCGAGAGCTTGCGCAGCAGGTAGAGCCGGTCGCGATTGCGCTGCAGCGCGGCGAGGTCGCTGGAAAGCTGCTGCTCGAGCCGCTCGCGGCTGCTGTCGTCGCTGCCGCGCAGGCCGGCCAGCGCCTGCTCGCCGCGGTGGATCGCGAGCTCACGGCTGAGCTCGTTTTCGCGGCTGTGGGTGGCGGCGAGCTCCCGTTGAAACAAGCCCGCCCCGCCCGCCGGGGCGGCCTGAGGAAGGACCGCCGCGGCGGACGCTTTAAAGGGGGACTGCGCGCCGCTCGTCTGCGCGCGGTCCGCGCGCGGCTGGAGAACCTGCTCCGCGCGGGTCCGCACAGCGCGCGCTTGCGACTCCAAAGTCTCCGCCGTGGGTTCCGCCGTCAGGCCCAGATGCTCCCGGAGCTGCGGCAGCTCCGCCCGCGCCGCGGCCTCCGCATCCCGGGAGCCTTGCGCAAACTGCAGGTGGCGGCTGATCCAGCCCGCGAGCTCGCGGTCCGAGCCCTGCGGCACGCCCAGCGTCCGCAGCTTGCTGGCCTGAAAGCGCAGCCAGGAGGGCTGCGGGGAGCCGGCGGCCAGACCGGCGGCCAGCGCGGCATAGGAGTAGCCCCGAAGGACCTGGTGCAGCTCGCGGCCCGTGCGGGTCAAAGTCTCCCGCTCGGCAGCCGCGGCGGGATCCTTGGCCAGCCGCATCCAGCTGGTACGGACCCCGGCGGCCTGCTTCCAAAGCTCGGACTCCATGACGCCGCCCTGCTCTGCGGCGGTACGGGAGGCCTCCAGGTACGGCATCAGCTCCGCCGCCACCGTATTGGGGCCTACCGCCCGTCCGGCGCTGATCCGGGGCGCCTGGAATGACGGCTGGGAGACGTTCACCGCGGCCGCGGGAAGGCCGCCGTCGAATACTCCGGGAGCGGCCTGGAGGCGCGAGACGCCGCGGGCCAGCTTGCCCGCCGTGCCCGGCACCGCGGCCGTCGCCGCCGCGCCCGGATAGGCGGGCGCCGCGGCGGCGCCGAAAGCGCGGACCGCGGCGAAAGCCGGTGCTTGAGCGGAAAGGGCGAAGGAAAGAGCTAGGGCGAGGGGCTGGCGCAAGCTATTTTTCTGCAGGCGTTTTAGCATCCTTTCTAGACCCTAGGTCCTAGAGCTGCGGGCCATTAGATCTATTGAAAGTATACCTACAGGGCCCGTAATTAGTAGAGTCAGAAGGCCTATTTTTAATTAGGCCCAAGGACCTATACGAAAATGGGCCGGTCAGACTTAAGATTTTAAGATAGCCGCACCTTCCCAGTATACGGCCCCTCAACGACTAAGAGTCTTAAGTCTGTCACTTCGGGGGACAAAGACCAGCCGTTCGGCGGTCTAGGCGGCAGGCCGGAGCGCCTCAAGGCGGGCCGCAAAAACGTCTAGCGACTTCATTCGTGCGGCCGGATCCGCTTCCATAGCCTCGGCCAGAAGCGGCCCCATGCCGGGAGGAAGATTCTCCGATTTCAGGTCATCATCCGGCGGGGCGCCGGTGAAGAGGAAATGAGTACAGGCGCTCGCCGAGTATACGTCATGTACGGCGCCGGCCTTGCGCACATCGGCTTCAGGCGGAAGATACTCATTGGCTTTAAACTCGTTGAGGATACGCGATATGCCGAAGTCCAGCAGCTTCACATGGCCGGAAGAGGAGATATGAATATTATCCGGCGACAGCGTACCGTGGTACAAGCCGGCCTGGTGAGCAGCGCCGAGAGCCGCGCATACCGCGTCCATAATCGCAAAGGCCTGTGCGGGAGGAATTAAGCCGAGCTCCTTAACCAGCTCCTGCGCCGTCCGGCCCCGGAGCGATTCCCGCACAAGAAACAGGCCCTGCGGCAGATCAAGGACCTCGTAGATATCCACGATATTCGGATGGCTCAGCGCCGCGATCCGCTGCGCGGTCTCCACATAGGCCTGGCTGACTTTGACGGGCGCCGCCATCGATTCCTTCAGCACTTTCTGAATAATGACCGCGCGTTCAAGCGAGTGATCCGTCGCATGCCACAACTGACTGCCGCTGCCGTATTCGATAATATCGCCGCACTCATACTTGCCGGCGATGTATTCCTCACCGCCGATATCCACGCCCATGGCGCCTTTCTTCGCACCGGCCTCCGGCTGCGGCGCCGGGCGCGCCGCGGCAGCCCTGCGGCGCCACAGGAAAGACGTCAGCAGGAACCCTCCGATTCCCACCACCAAGCCGCCGAGCACGAACGGCAGCGGAGAGCCGCCCGCCTCCTCCCCGGACCGCGCGCTGGGCAAAGACCAGGCCACCGAACCGCTGGCGTCGAACAGGCTCCTGCCCGTCAGCAGCAGAGCCGCAGAGTCCGCGGCCTGTTTTAGCCGCCCCATGCGCAGCTGCGCTCCGGCGATTACCTTGTACGCCCGCCGGTCGCCGGAATCCCTCCTAAGCGCCTCATGGGCGGCCTCCACGGCGGTGCGGTAGTTTCCGAGCTCCAAGAGGATTTGCGCCTTGGTAAGAAAGCCTCCCGCGATATCCGGATTAATCGCCAGCGCCTTCTCCGCCGAGTAAAGAGCATCATTGAGCCGGCCGCGCGCCAGCAGCTGCCGCGAATCCTTGATCAGCTCGGCGGCCAAATCGCGAAAGCGGCGCGGCTGGCTTTCGCCTTTGGCCCGATCGCCGAGATAAATGACGGCCGTTTTGATCGCCCGCCGCTCCGCCTGGAGCAGCTCGGCCCGCAGCCGGCCGATCTCGACTTGCCGCTCGGCACGCGCTTCACCCTTTGTCGCCGCCAGCTCATCCTCGGCGTCCGCCAGCCGCATCTCGATATCGATATAGCGCTCGACCGAGCGGTCGAATTGCTGATACGTGGGATCGACGGCGGCTGCCGCCGCCGTCGCGAGCAGCAGCATGATCAGCGGCAGGCACGCCGAACCCGGACGCCGCGGGAAATGCTTCATGCGCTCTTGCTGCCCAAAGTCTCCAGCCGCTGCGCGAACTCCCGGGCCGACTGCACGCGGGTTTTCTGGTTGGGATCGAGGGTCTCGAATATCAGAGCGTCCACCGTCTCGGGCAGGTCGGGGAGATACTGGCGCACCCGCGGGTATCTCCGCTGCAGCTTGTCCTGCTCGTCCCCGGAATCGAAGGGCAGGCGCCCGGTGAGCATCTCGTAGCAGCAAACACCCAGCGTATAGATGTCGGTCAGCGTCGAGACCACGCCCTTCTGGGCCTCGGGCGGCATATACTGTGGGGTGCCGACGATGGTCCGCGTCTTCGCCATCAAGATGCCTTCAGGACCCGGGGCGTTCAGCTGTGCGGCGTCCGCGGTCTGAATGCGCTCGTCGATGCGGCGGGCGATGCCGAAATCCATAACTTTAACGAAACCCTGCTCGGTGACCATGATATTGGCCGGCTTGAGATCGCGATGGACGAAGCCCCGTCCGTGCGCGAAATCCAGCGCGTCGCATACCGGGCGCAGGATTTTCCATACGCGCCGCAGGGAGATACGCTTCTCTTCCGCCAGGATATGCTGCACGGTCTTGCCCATGGCGAGCTCGAACACCAGATAAATACCCGACGGCAAATCCAGAATCTCATAGATGCCTATAATATGGGGATGATCCAGCGAGGCGACCGTTCGCGCCTCTTTCAAATAGTACGTTCTCGCGGTGGAACCCAGCTCGCCGAGCTCCTGCGTCATCTTCTTGATCGCGACCTTGCGGTTAAGCGTGACGTCAACCGCCTCCCAAACGTGGCCCATCCCGCCCTTGCCGATCACCCGCGACAGATCATACTTCCCGCCGAGCCGCTTCTCGTCTTCCGCTGCGGCGACCGGCACCGGCGGCGCGGCGGCGGGCTCCTCGCGCGCTACGCCGAACTGCAGATAGCCTACCACCGCGGCGCACAGCAGCAGGAACAGCACCACAGTCAGCAGCGCGCCTTTGGGAAATCCTCGACGGCTCGGCGGCGGCGGGCGGCGTTCGTTCTGCGGGTAGAATAAACGTTTACCGGCCTGCAGCCGCTTCAGGTAGCTGTCGAACTGCTCCTCATCGATGCGGCTCGCGGTCTCGATGGCGGCGCTCTTCTCACGAGCATGCATCGCCCGGTCCTCCCGGGCCTGCACCCGCAGCTCCAGCCCCTCGTGCGCGAAGGCCGTGACGGCGTACAGCATGGCCAGCGCCCGGCGCTCCTTAGGCGTAATCTGGTCGCTCGTTTTTTCCCGCATCCCCTGCACCGCGCTTTGGATGGCGCCGGGGTAGTCCTCCTGCTCGAGCAAAGCGAAGGCGAGGTTCTGATACGCCTCCAGGCTCTTGCGGTTGAGAGCGACCGCCTTGCGCGCCGACGCCTCGGCGCCGGTGAAGTCGCGCAGCAGAATCTGCGCGTTCGCCTTCCTGTTGTAGAGGCCGTACTGATCAGGGAGAATCTCGAGCGCGCGATTATAGTTGATCAACGCCTGATGCGTCGCCGCCGCGACGAGATGCTGCTCGGCGATCTTGAAGTATTCCTCCGCGTGCCGGACATCCTCCAGCGATACCTGCTTGGCGGCGAAGGGATCTCCGACGGGAGGGATAGCGTTTTGCTCACGCTGCTCGCCGACGGTCCGCTGCAGGGATGGAGATTCAAAGGTCTGGCTTCGCGCCGGCAGCGCGGAACAAAGAAAAAGCGCCGTCGATATCGCGGCGCACGCCTGTCGCAGGCGGAGGGGGGGGGAGGTGTCGAGCATGGAGTTAATCAGATATGGTTGACTGGTTCCGGAACAGCCTCCATGCGCCTAAGGAACTCCGTTACGGCTCCCGGCCGGGCCTGCGGATCCGGCGCGACACAGGACTGGATCAGGGCATCGAACTCGCCGGGGATACCGGGCATCCGTCGCGACGCCGGCATGAATATCCGGTCCGTTCCCGTATTCGCCCTAAAAGGCAGCGCCCCCGTCACCATCTCGTAGAAGATAATTCCCAGCGCATAGATGTCGACATGCGGAGAATATACTCCTTTGTACGCCTCCGGAGCCATATACATCGGCGTCCCGGCGACCGTCTGTGTATGATGGGTCGACGGCTGCGACAGGGGCAGAGTCCGCGGCCCGCCGAGCGTCGGGTAGCCGTTCCCCGCCGGCGGCGCGGCGGCGTCTTCGCCAGCCTGGCGTGCAATGCCGAAATCCATGACCTTCACGTAGCCCTGCTCGGTCACCATGATATTGGACGGCTTCAGATCGCGATGGATGATGCCATGCTTATGCGCCAGCTCAAGCGCGGCGCAGACCGAACGCAGGACCTTCTTGGCCTCGCGAATCGGGATGCGCTTTTTCTCGAGCACCAGCTGTTCGAGCGTCTTGCCCTTGAGGAGCTCGAAAACCAAGTGCAGGCCCGATCCCTGGTCGATGATCTCGAAAATATCGACGATATTGGGATGGTGCACCTGGGCCAAAGTACGCGCCTCCTTTAAGTACATCTGCCGCCCCTCCTCGGTAGCCATCGGACCCTGGAGAGCCATCTTCTTAATTGCCACCAAGCGGTCGAGGGAATGGTCGCGCGCTTCCCATATCTGCCCCATGCCGCCCTTGCCGATAATACGCGTCAGCTGATACTTGCCTCCGATGAGCCCGCTGGCATCCGGCCGCACGCCGGTTTTCAGCTTGCCGGCGAGCTCCGCGCGCGCGTTCTGCTTGCCGCGGGAGAGCTTGCGCCGCAGCAGCAAGACGGCGATGACGAAGGCCGCCGCCCCCAGCACGAGCAGCATCCTGTCGCGCAGCGGCGCGGCCGGCGCGCCGGCGCCCTGGGCGAACGGATCCAGCAGCTTGTACGAATCCTTAACATTGGGGTCGAAAAGCTTGCCGCCGTTAAGCACCCGGTCCAGATGCGCCTGATACGCCGCGTCGAGCTCGGCCGCCTGGCGCACGTCGGCGAGAACGCCGTCGGCATTGCCCATTCTCTCGTGCACTATGGCGCGCGCGATATAGGCCTTGGCGTCCCGGGGATCGAGCCGCACCGCCTGGTTGAGGCTGGACAGCGCGTCGCGCAGCTTGTCCTGGTTGAGCTGGGCCCAGCCCAAATTCTTGAAGGCGCGGGCATTGGTCGGATCGAGCTGGGTCGCTCGATAAGCGGCGAGCTCGGCCTCGGCGTGCCGCCCCAGATGTCCCAGGGCCTCCGCCTTGGCGACATAAGCGTTGGCGTTATTCGGATCGGCGGCGATGGCCTTGTCGGCCGCCGCGATCGCCGCCTTGTAATCGCTCATCCGGATTTTGCTCTCGGCCTGGGCGGTCAAAGCGTCGGACTCGGCCGTCTTCTTGGCCTCGGCGTCGGTATAGGACTGGACACCGGGCACAAGGGACGGTTTCGTCGGCGGATGCGCCGCCTGCTGCGCCGCCTTTAGCGCGGCCTCGGGGAGCATGCGGGAGCTGGCGAGCTGGCCCTCCGCCGCATCATCGGCGCCGCCGGAAACGGGAGCCGCGTTCTCAATCTCCGCGTTGCCCAGGTTGAAGCCGGCCTCCTCGACGCGTTTTTTGTCCTCATCGCTCAAGCCGTAGCCGTCGTTGCCCGTCTCCACGACCACGACTCCGGGCAGTTCCTCGCCCAATACGGCGCCGCCGGACTCTCCCTCTTCGACCGCGGCCCCGGGGTCGCCCGGATTAGCTGCGGAAGCGAGATTCGTCGAATCCTGGCCATCGCGGTCGCTGCTGCCGCCGCTCGGAGCCGGCGCGGTTGCGGGCGGCGTGTTGGCGCCGCCCCGCTGGTCGAAAACATCGCCGCCGCCCGGCTTCTTGCCCTTCCCCGGTTTCCCTTGCCGGGCGCCGCTGACCGCCTCCTTGATGTCCTCGGTGTATTCCTTGACTCGCTTCTTGACCTTGTTGCCCCACTTGGACAACAGCTTCATCCAATCCCCGCGCTCAGCTTCGCCCCGCTTTGCCTCCTGGACGAGTTTCTCCTTTTCCCGCTGGAACTGCTGCCGCCCTTTCTGCAAGTCCTGGCGGAAATCCTGATTCGTGTCCCGGATTTCTTTGCCAAGCTTGCGGGCCGCTGGGGCGTTTTGATTGCGGAGCTGCACCTGCACCTGCTGTGCCTTCTGCTGCACCTGCTGCGCCTTCTGGACCGGCTGCTGAAAAGGATTGCTCTTGCTGCCGCCGGAATTGGCGCCGCTGTTGCCGCTGCTTGAACCGCGCTTTTTCCAGCTGTTCATTCCGGCATTGGAAAATTCCGGGGCGAGGGCCGCCCCCGCGAGCGAAAGAGATAAAATAAATATCAACAAGCGGGGAATTATTTTCATGGCGTTTACTCCCATTTAAGTATGTAGCCGATAGCTTGCATTGTCAATGGGAAATTAGCCGATATCATATTGCAAAAAGACCGTAATATTAAGGTAAAATAAGAACATGTCGGTATTGGGCCAAGAACAGACGATAGAGAAAAATGAGACCTCGGACGGCACGGGAACCGGAACCGGCTGGCGGGTAGTATTATTCAACTGCGACTGCCATTCCTTCGACGAGGTTGAACGCCAACTGCTCAAAGCGGTGCGCTGCTCCTTGGCGCAGGCGAGAAACTGGTCCAATGAAGTACATAACAAGGGTTCCGCCGTTGTCTACAAGGGACCGCGCGAACGCTGCGAGGCGGTTGCGGGCGTACTCGAAGACATTCGTCTTAAGGTAAAGGTAGCGCAATGAAAGCAGCGGCCAAGCTCACCCGGCGCCCGCTGGGACGCACCGGAATCCTGGTCTCCGAGATCGGCTTCGGCGGCTGGGGAATAGGCAAATCGATGTGGGGGCGCACCGACGACACGGACTCGCTTGCGGCCCTCCGGAGCGCGCTCAAATCCGGCATCAACTATTTCGATACCGCCGCCGTCTACGGCCATGGGCACAGCGAGCGCCTCATCGCGCAGGTGATACGCGAGGCGCGCGCCGATGCGGTCATCGGCACCAAGGTGCCGCCGAAGAATATGGAATGGCCGGCGCATTCTTCGACGCGGCTGGGCCACGCCTTCCCCGCGGACTGGGTGCTGACGCGCACGGAGCGTTCGCTGCACAATCTACGCGCCGACTGCGTCGACCTGCTGATGTTCCACGTATGGACCGACAAGTGGCTCAAAGACGCTCTGTGGGAGGACACGCTGGCCGCCTTTGTGCGCCTTAAGGAGCAGGGCAAAATCCGCGCTATCGGCATATCCATCAACTCCGATGATCCCGACTCAGCCCTGCAGGTCGTCGAAACGGGAAACATCGACATGGTACAGGTCATCCTCAACTTGTTTGATCAGCGCGCGGTAAAACGGCTGTTCCCCTTGTGCCGCAAGCACAACGTCGGCATCGTCGTACGCTGCCCGTTCGACGAAGGCGGGCTGACCGGAACGCTGACGCCCGACACGCGCTTTGAGCCGGAGGACTTCCGCAGCTACTACTTCGGGCAGGGCCGCCTGGCGGAGACCTGCCAGCGGGCGGAGGTCCTCAAGAAGCTTCTCGTCGGCAAGCATGCGGAGACCATGGCGCAGGCGGCGCTCAAATTCTGTCTAAGCTTCCCCGAAGTCTCCAGCGTCATCCCGGGGATGCGCCTCGCCAGCCACGTGGAAGAGAACATCCGCGCGGCGAACAACCGCTATTTCGATCCGGCCCTGCTCGAAGAGCTTGCGCGGCATGCCTGGGTCAGGGATTTTTACCGCTGATTCGCGACGGCGGTGTTCTTGAATATTTAACATGCATTCCTTATCCTTTCGACAAGCGGGCGGAATAAACGGAAGCGCCGCGCGCGGGATAATGAAAAGCCTGGTTATTGCGGTCATCTTAACGACAGCGGCGGCATGCCCCGCGCATGCCCGCAGCGTCGGCAAGGCTCAGGAGTTCCTCGACAAAGCGCACGACCAATACCGTGAGGGGGATTTCAACTCCGCGCTGAGCTCCCTGTCCAAATCTCTTTCGCAGCATTCGGGCTTTCTGCCCGCCTACGCGCTGCGCGCCCAAATTCGGCACGTCCTTAACGACCGCGAAGGGATGGAGCGTGATATACATCAGGCGCTGCGCATATCCTCGCCTCGCAAACCGGAAATGCTGACGCTGCGCGGCGACGTCCGCCTTATGAGCGGCGATATCTCGGGAGCCCTGGCGGATTTCCAGGCGGCCACTGAGCTCGACAGCGAGTACCCGGATGCGCACCTGGGCTTGGGGCGGCTGTACCGCCTGCAGGGCCGGCAGAAGGAAGCCCTCCAGGAGTGGCAGAAAGCACTCAAGCTCGACCCCAACCTCTACATTGTCCGCTACGACCTCGCCCGCGCCTACTATGAGACCGGCGAGCACGACCGGGCGATCCGTGAGGCCACGCGGGCGCTGCGCGGCAACCCGTCCTTCTTTCTGCCGTTCAACATACTCGGACTCATCTTCGCGGAACGCGGCGACTATGAGCGCGCCTTCAAATCCTATTCCAAGGCCGTCCACCTCCAGCCGCAGTTCAGCTACGCTTATATGGGCCGCGGCTTGGCCTACCTTAAGACCGGCAAGACGCGGCTCGGCCTCAACGACCTCAAGCAGGCGATCAGCACGGCCCCTGGAGACTACGCTCCGCTCTACAACCGCGGCGAGGTCTACTTCCGCCTCGGCCGCGTCGAAGAGGCCTTCGTCGACTACAAGAGGACTCTCAGCCTGCCGGTGCCGCATCCGCCCGCGGCGCAGATGATCGGCAAACGCTTCCTGGAAGCGGGCAAGGTTAACGAGGCGGCCGAGATGTTCACCAAGGCTTTGCTGGCCGCCGAGACCCATCCGGACGCCGCCATGCAGGCATGGCGCACCAAGGCGCTGCTGAGCCGGGCCGTCGCCCTCGAGGGCATGCGTAAATACCAGCGCGCGCTCACCGATCTAAACCAGGCGGTAGCGATCAGCAGCACCTCCGCTCAGGCCTGGACCGCGCGCGGCCGCCTCTACCACCGGCTGGGCAAAGACGGTCTCGCGCTCAATGACTTCAACGAAGCCCTGAAGCTCGATCCCAATTTCGCGGCAGCCCTCTTCGCACGGGGGAACGTGCATGCCAAAGCCCGCAAATACGTCGAAGCGCTGAAAGACTATAGCGCGGCGATTACCGCCAATGACGCGTATGCCGATGCCTACAACAACCGCGGCGTGCTCTATGCCAACGCCTTCGACGAATACGACCGGGCGGTGGACGATCTGGATCGGGCGGTCGCCCTGGAGGGGACAAACGCGGGCTATCACCTAAACCTCGGCATCGTCCGCTTCATGCGCCGGGACTACTGGAAGGCCATCGAAATCCTCGAAACGGCGGAGCAGAAGCGGGCGCCCCGCGGGCGCGTCCTGCTGTACCGGGCGCGCGCACGCTTCGCCCTGGGCGATATCATCGGCGCCCACGCGGATATCGACGAAGCGATCAAGCTTAAGCCGAATGATTCCGACCTGTATGCGAGCAAGGGGGATTTCCTGCTCCGTTCGCGCGAATACAATCAGGCGCTCAAAACCCTCAAGAAATCCATCCGGCTGGACAAAAAGAACGACACGGCGCTCGTCTTTGAGGGCCTGGCCTACGGCGGCCAGGGCGAATACAGCCGGGCCTCGCGCAGCTTCCGGGAAGCCGCCAAGTGGGCCGAAAAGCCGTCCAAGGCGCTGACCTACCTCTGTCAGTCCGAACGCCTGCGGGGCCGCGCGCGGCGGGCGGTGAACGAATGCGAGAAAGCCCTGCGCTACAACCCGGAATTCGGCCCCGCCTACGTCCAGCGCGGGCTGGCGTTTCTCGAGTTGGGGGACTACCCGAAATCCATCCGCGACCTGGACGACGGCTCACGGCTTACGCCCGCCAGCGCCGAAGTCTACCTGGCGCGCTCCATCGCCCATGTCCCGCTTAAGCAGTACCGGGAAGCGGACGAGGCTTACCGCGAAGCCGTGGCGCTCGATTACAGCGTCAAGTTCGCGGACCTGACCCTCGGGCTCCAGCCGACGGCCAAGTGGGACTACGAGCGGAGCATCGACTCGTTCGCCCGCCAGCTGGAACGCGACGGAGACAACCCCTACACCAATCTTGTCCGCGGCAACGCTCTACATAACGCCGGCTACTTCGACCGCGCTATTCTGGAATATACGCGCGCGATGGAGATCAACGGACGCCTGACCGCGGCCTACCTCGACCGCGGCGCGGCGCTCGCCGCCCAGGAATCGCTCGACGCCGCCGAGTTCGACTTCCGCCGCGCAGTCGAACTGAGCCCGCATGATCCGGATACCCACATCGGGCTGGTGACGCTGCTGACCTCGCGCAGCAAGTACGCGCAGGCCCTCAAGACCGTCATCGCCGCGCTCAAGAAGCAGTCGGACAACCCGAACCCGCAGACCTTCGTCCAGGCCGGCAACCTCCGCTACTTCCTGAAGGACATCCGGCGGGCGATGGTCAACTTCAAGCTGGCGCTGAAATTCGACCCGCAGCACGCCGCCGCCTATAACGGCCTGGGCCTCTGCCATTTTGCCCGCCGCGAGCACAAGGAGGCGCTGGAGAACTTCAGCCGGGCCATCGCTCTCGAACCCCAGCGCGACCGCTTCCTGCGCAACCGCGCCTCCACCTTCGTCAACCTCCGCGACTTCGCCAACGCGGCCGCCGACTACCGCCTGGCGCTCCGCGTCAACCGGGACCCCGAAAAAGTCGACGAATACCAGAATCTGATCGCGAACAGCGAACGCATGATCAAGGACGGACCCGGCGCTTCCGCCAAGAAGACAACCAAGAGCCCCGGTCAATGAGGCTGACCGAGCTCTTTGCCGGGACCGCGCCGGTCTTCTCTTTTGAATTTTTCCTGCCCAAAACCACGGACGACATGGCGCGCTTCAAGCGCATGGTCGGCCGTCTGCAGGCGCTCGAGCCCTCCTTTGTTACCATAACCTACGGCGCCGGCGGCTCGGAGCGCGGCCGCACGATCGAAACGGCGGGAATGATCCAGCGCGAGCTCGGCATCGAGACGGCCGCCCACCTCACCTGCATCGGCCACACCCGCTCCGAGATCGAGGACATCCTGCGGCGCATCGGCGACTACGGCATTGAGAACATCGTCGCCCTGCGCGGCGACCAGCCCAAGGACGCGGCGGCGGTCTCCGCCGCGGGGCGGGAGCTGCCCTACGCCCGCGACCTGGTCGAGATCATCCGTGCCCGCAGGGGATTCGCCGTCGCGGTCGCGGGCTACCCGGAGACGCACCCGGAAGCCGCCGATGCCGCGACCGACCTCGCGCACCTGAAGGCCAAGGTGGACGCGGGCGCCGACTGGATCATCACCCAGCTGTTCTTTCGCAACGCGGATTATTTCAGCTTTGTCGAGCGCGCCCGGGCCGCCGGCATCACCTGCCCGATCGTCCCGGGCATCATGCCGGTAACGAGCTTCGCCCAGACCAAGCGCTTCAGCGAAATGTGCGGCGCCACCCTGCCCGACGAGATGACCGAAGCGCTCAGCCGCATCGCCGAAGACAAAGAAGCCATTGTGCGCTACGGCGTCGAGTACGCGACCCGGCAATGCCGCGAGCTGCTCGAAAAGGGCGCGCCCGGAGTGCACTTCTACACCATCAACAAATCACGCTCGACGGCCGACATTCTTTCACGTCTCAGAAAGGCATGAGCGGCCGCCTGCCGCTGGGCCTGCTGCTGGCGGCCTGCTTCGCCGCGCCCGCGGCGGCCGGCACGCCGGAGGCGCCGCGAATACGCGATGTCCGCATCGAACGCGTCAATGTATTCGATCCCAAGGTCCCCGGTGAGGACTGGCTGCTGTTCCGCATCGCCAACCGGATCCATATTCCGACGCGCCGGCGCGTCATCCTGCAGGAGAACCTGCTGCCTCCAGGAAGCCCCTGGGATCCCGTAAAGGCCATCGAAATTGAACGCAACCTGCGCTCGCTCGGATTCATCCGCGGGGCCGCGGTCCGCTCGCTGCCGGCGGAGCCGGGGCGTATCGACCTCGAGATCCGCTCGCAGGACTCCTGGACGCTGCAGCCGACCCTCGGCGTCGGCACCGAGGGAGGGGACAGCTATTTCGTCTATGGGGTAGAGGAAAACAACCTGCTCGGGCTGGGCAAGACGGTCAGCTTTTATCGCTCGCATAAGAAGGGAGAGCGGCGCAGCGAGGCGACCTACGGAGATCCCCGCGTATGGGGGACGCGCCAGAAACTCACGGCGCTGTACGCCCGCCAGGAGGAAGGCGATGAACTCGGCGTGCGCGTCGACCGCCCGTTCTTTTCTTTCGAGGCGCCGTTCGCTACCGACATCTCATGGGCCCGGACCAACGAGGTCAACCAGCTCTACCGCAACGGCGAGGAAATCTCGGAGTTTAACCACAACTTCCACGCCGTACGCTCGGAGTTCGCGGCCCGGGTCGGACGATCCAAGACCTGGGTTCAGCGCGTGCATGTGGGCACGATCTACGAGCGTGAGCGATTTTTCAACAAGGCGGAAACGGCGGGCGGAACCCTGCCCGGCGACCGCACGCTGTCGGGGCCGATGTTCGGCTATTCCTGGATTCAGCCGCAGTACCTCCGCGAAACGAATATCGACAAAATGCACCGGGTGGAAGACTTCAATCTCGGCAACGAGTTCTCCGCCGGAGTCGCTCCGATCCTGAACTCCTGGGGCGCCGACGCCGACCGCCTCATGTTCTCGGCGCTCACCCAGCAGGGCTACGCCCTCACGGACGGACGCTTCATCCTCGGCCAGGTCGGAACCCAAGGCCGGCTCGCGGACGGCGACCGTCTTGAAAACGCGATGATCTTCTGCAACCTCAATCTGTTCTGGAAGCACCGCTGGCCTTTTCCCCAGACCTTTGTCGGGCATCTGGAGTTCAATAACGCCAAGAACCTGGACGGCGAGAAACAGATTCTGCTCGGCGGCAAGACCGGCCTGCGCGGCTACAAGCAAAACAGCTTCACCGGCTCGCGCAGCATCCTGCTTAATATCGAAAACCGGTTCTTCTACGATCGTGAAATTATGCATCTCATGCATGCGGGCGCCGTGGTCTTTTTCGATATCGGCGCGGTGGCGCGCGAGGGCTACCCATCGCGTCACGACCAATTCAAGTCGGATGTCGGCTTCGGCTTCCGGCTGAGCGGTTCGCGAGCGGCCACCGGCACCGTCCTGCGCGGCGATGTGGCCTACGCCCTCAACCGCGGGCCGGGTCCGGACCGCTGGGTTTTTTCCTTGGTCGCGGGGCAAGGCTTCGCCATTTTCAACAGCTCGAACCGCCAGCTCTTCAGCCAGCCCGACAACGCTCTTACCGACAGCGGGAACAAGAACCGCCTCATCCGCCGCTAGATTTTTATAGGATGACAGCATGAATAAACATGCGCACTCATCGTCGCTGGGCAAATGGATTCTCATCGGCGCGGGCGGCCTCGTCCTGCTGCTGGCCGGTGCCGCCATAACTCTCAAGCTCATGTTCCCGGCCGCGAAAATACAACGCATCGCGCTGGAGAAGCTGCAGTCGGCCCTCGAGCGCGAGGTGCGCATCGCCGACGCCTCCATCGGGATCGGCGGTGCCCGGCTGGAGGGCCTCGAGGTTTCACAGCGCCCGGATTTCGCCGCCGGGACTTTGCTTACAGCACAAACTCTCGATATCCGGCTCCGCCTGCTGCCGCTGCTGCTGCGCCGGGAAGTTCAGATCGTACGGATTTCACTGGTGGACTGGAAAGTAAGCATCGCGGCCGGTCAAGCCGCAGGCTCTCCGCCGCAGAGCGGCGCCGCGGCGGCGTCCGCCGGCGCTCCCGCCCTGGCGATCGCCCAGCTGCGCATTAAGGGCGGCGAGGTTGAATACCAAGACAAGAAGGCCGGCACCTCGGTGCGCCTTACCGATATAGCGGGAGAAGCGGACGATATCCGCCTCGACCAAGCCTTTGCCGCGCGGCTCGCTTTTTCCTATGCGCTGGGCCAAGGGGAAGAAGCCGCCACGGGCACTATCGACTTCGCCGGTACCGTCGATGCGGGCGGCGGAGATCCCGCCAAGATCAAGCTGCGGGCACAACCCCTCAAAGCGGACTACGCCGGGCTGCGGCTGGAGCTGGCCGGCGAGCTCGTCGGCGCCGATAAGCCCGCGTTGGACTGCGAGCTTTCCATACCGGCTCTGCCCTACGCGAAGCTCAAGAAGCTCGCCGGCGGAGTCCCCGCGGGGCTGGACCTCCCCGCGCTTAAAGGCAGGCTGCGGGTGCGCTACGCCGATGGGCTGGTTGACCTCAAGGAGCTGGAGCTCAAGGGCAAGGGAGCCGCGCTGAAGCTCGCCGCGCGGCAGTCGACAAAGAGCTGGTCCATCGCGCCGTCCCGCCTGCAGTGGCAGAGCTTTGACCTGCAGTTCCGCGGTGAGGTAAATCCGCCGCCGAAAAAGAACGGCGAGATGCGGCTGGATCTCAAGCTCGATTCCAACCGCATCGCGCTGGCCGAGCTGGCCGCCGCCGCGCCGAAGGCCGTACCGGAAGGCCTGACCGGCAACGCCGAGTTTCACGTTCGCGTAAGCGGAAATGCCTCGGCGCCGGCGGTCGCGGGCAGCGCGCAGTTCACCGGAGTGGGCTTCGCCGCTTCCGGTCAGCAGCTGAGCGGATTGGAAGGCAAGGTCGATTTCTCGCCGCAGACGGTGAAAGGCGAGCTCAAGGGGATGATGAACAACGGCGCTCTGCAGCTGCGCCTCGACGCGCGCGATTACAGCGGCCGGCGCCCGAGCTACCAGCTCGACGGCTCGCTCTCGGAGCTCGATCTCGGCAAGCTGCCTTCCGCCCCGGCATCCGCGCCGGCAGCGGACGGCAAGAGCGCGCCGGCCGCCGCCGCGGACGCCCAGCCCATCGCCACCGGAGGGAGCTTCGAAATCGGGAAAATCATGCACCCGAAGTTCCAGGCGGGAAAGACCACCGTCCGCTGGGACCTCAAAGAGCTGACGCCCGATCTAAAGCGCCTCGGCGGCACGCTGAAGTTCGACGTCGGGCAGGGACAGTTCAAAGACCTGAAAAGTCTCAGCGACAAGCCGCTGGTTAAAATCGTGCTGATGCCGGTCATCATCCTGCAGAAGGTCGCGCACCTGGTCAAGGTCCCGCTGTTTCCCAAGTTCGACCAGGTGGACTTCAAGGAGATCACCGGGGACTACAGCTTCGCCAAGGGCATCATGCAGGTCAAGGAATCCCATCTCGACTCCAGGATCGCCTATGCCGGTATGACGGGCAGCGCCGACCTGGGGAAAGACCGTCTCGACCTGCGCGTTTCCACCCGGCTCCCCGTCAAGCAGATCGCCGGACCAATCGGCTTTAAGGTCCGCGGCACGCTGGCGCAACCCGAGGTCAAGCTCGACACCGCGGCCATTCTGAAGCAGCCGGCGGTGGAGCAGGCCCTCGATCAGGGCAAGAAGCTCCTTGAAGGTCTTTTTAGACGCTAAAGGCAGCTAGTCCTTAGTCGCCAGTATCTGCTTGACGACGCTGACTTTTCCGTCGAGGACGGAAGCGTAGGTCAAAAACAGGTGCCAGGCCCGCTCGATCGTCGGGTTGATCAGATGCCGCGTTCGCGGCAGGTTCTCGACGTAGCGCCGGTACCAGTGGCGCAAAGTCTTGCCATAGTGCCCGTAGCGGTAATGCACCTGCCGCACCTTGAAGCCTGCCTCCTCCATGACCTGCAGGTGCACATGTACCGGAAACTGGAAATGATCGGGGAATACGTACTTCTGGCTGAAGGTCCCCGACAGCGAGTTGTAGTTGTCTATGCCGTCCTGGTTGGCGGGCGGCACGATCCCGTGCATCCAGAACCTGCCGCCGCTCTTGAGCAGGCCGTAGACGTGCCGGTAGTAGCGCCGGATTTCGGAGCGGTCGAGATGCGACACCATGCCGCAGGTGTAGATCTTGTCGCAGCTCCCGTCAGCCGGCAGGTCGAAGTAATGCCGCAGGTCCATATTTTTGGAGTACCCTTCGTCGATCTGGTGCTGCGACAGCGTAATGCCGCGCGCGTCGCGGCAGCCGAACTCCGTTTCCGCCAGCCGCACCATGTAGCCGTAGCCGCAGCC
>JBDRPD010000100.1:0-2865 GCA_043827405.1 Elusimicrobiota bacterium
TCACCGCGGTGCCGGTAATGCTGGCGCTGAGCGCCGCCGGTTCTAAGGAGGTCCGCAGCCGTTTCGGTTTCCTGGCCTCACCGACAGCGGCGTTGCTGGGTTTGACGGCAATATTTTTCACGATGTCACGTTCCGCCTGGATATTTTTGGTGATTGCGGTGATGATTATTGCCTTCCGCCAGTCGCGGCGATTGTTATTTATTCATCTACCGCTGGCGTTCGCCGGATTGTCGATAGTCGCCATTGTTTTGGCAAAGACTGGTTATTTTAATTCATCCATCGGTTCGCTGTGGGATGTCATCACCGGGCGATATAATTGGTATTTTATCCTTAACGATCCCCGGGCACAATTTTTCCTGGTGTTGTGGGAGAGTTTCACGCAGCACCCCATTTTGGGACTGGGCGCGGGGAATTTTGCGTTGTGGGGCGCGGCCTATACCGGGGCGGGGTTGTTGCATAGCGCACACGGTTTCGTCTGGGCCGGGCTGGCCGATTTCGGTTTGATCGGTTTTGCCGCGGTGCTGTTCATTTTCATCGGGTTGTTCCGGCGCCTGAGCGGCGAAATAAAAGTGCTGCCGCGATCTTCCGCTCAACGAGCACTCCTGGTCGGGTTGTTCGCCGCATTGGTGGCGACATTTTTCAACGCCCAATTCGGCGGCGACCGCCCGCCATTTCATTTGTTGTTTATCATGGGTTTGGCCGCGGCGTATCTCATCCCGATTCGCGAAATCGACAATGCCGCATAACATCAATGCGAAATGGTAATTTTGGCTGACAAAATCGGCATAGGGGGCCGTGAGGATTTCACGGCGCCCCTGCCACACCACCCGGCATGCGGGTCCGCACCGGGCGGTTCGGAAGTTTGAGGTCACGCGGCAAGCCGGGGAAGTCCCAGCTCGTCGAAGTAGCGGATTGGAAAAGCAGCGTTAATAAGCATAGCCGAGTTACGCCACCAGCGCCGCCCGTTGGCCGCCACCCTGGCTGCTGCGACTTCAGGTAGTCTTCGCCGCCGCAGCTCCCGATAGATGGTCGGGCCGCGTTTCCAGTGCTTGAGGTGGATCGCCCGCAGGCGGTGTCGCAGCCATTCGTCCAGTTGGGCGAATATCCGCGGCGTCTCGGCCAGCCGGTAGTACTGCTTCCAACCAACCAGATATCTCCGCAGTTCGCTAACCACCTGTTCGATGCTGCGCCCGCCTGTCCGTCTCGTGATGGCGCGGATTCTGCTTTTCAATGCTGCAAGGGCCTTGGCGCTGACCCGGCGTTTGACCGCGCGCCCCGGAGCTACCCAGAACGAGTACCCCAGAAGCTTGCGTCGGGTGGCCAGGTCCACCGCACTTTTCGCTGCGTTAACGCGTAGCCGAAGCTTGGCATAGAGCCGCGTGAGCAGCCCCATCACCCGCTCGCCCGCTCGACGTGACCGCACGTACACGTTGCAGTCATCGGCGTAGCGCACGAACGCATGCCCGCGCTTTTCGAGCTCCTTGTCCACTTCATCGAGCAGCTCGTTGGCCAAAAGCGGCGATAAAGGTCCGCCCTGCGGCGTTCCCTCGTGCCGCTCCATCGCCAGTCCGTTGGCCAGTATCCCGGCCTCAAGATAGCGACGGATCAGCCCCAGCACTCTACGGTCGCCAATGCGCTTTGCAAGCCTTCCCATCAGCACGTCGTGGTTGACGCGGTCGAAGAACTGTTCCAAGTCCACATCCACCACGATCCTCCGGCCTTGCTGGATATAGCGCTGTGCCTCGACGACCGCGTCGTGCGCGCGCCGGCCCGGTCGAAAACCGTGGCTGTGCTGTGAAAAGGTTGGATCGAACATCGGCTGCAGAACCTGTAACAGGGCCTGCTGGATGAAACGGTCGAGCACCGTCGGGATGCCAAGCTTGCGCACCCCGCCGCCGCTCTTGGGAATCAGATGCTGTCTAACCATCGCCGGTTGATACCTGCCCGCAAGCAACTGCTCGCGCAGTCGCGGCCAGTTCTCCCGTAAATGGTCTGGAAGCTCTCCCACCGTCATCCCGTCGATGCCGGGACTGCCCTTGTTCTTTCTCACTCGCTTCAGCGCGGCCTGAAGGTTGGGGCGGCTGACCACCTTCGCCATCAGGTCGCTCGCTCCTGAACGCTCGTCTCCACACACCACCGGCGGCTCTTCCTCGCTCCGTCCTACCTTCGGGGCTTCACCCTTCTCCTCAAACGGTAGCTCCAGTTGCCTGAACATCTGAGGCTTTTTGCCTTTGAGGTCCATGGTCGATTCGTTCTCTCTTCCGTTCGGTCCTTCGCCCGGAATAATCCCAAGCTACTATGACCTCTGCTGACTTCTCGCTCTCCGGCCTCCATCGGTCGGATCGGCCTTTCAGGCGTAAAGCGAGATATCCCCAGGTAAGAACGCTGTCCTTCGCCGCACGACCGCCGGATTTACGCCGCCTGAGCCTTGGCCATCGAGGCTTCGCGGTCTATAGCCCGCTCGCCCCTCTCGGCGTCGCCTCGTATCCGGTTCTTGTCCATCGGCCCGCGGCTTCTGCTCCCGGCTTCCTTCCCACGCTCGGTCGCCCTTGCGCAGTTGCCGCTCGCTTCGCTCTCGATGGCCTGATTACGGGAGGACTTGCACCTCCAAGACAGTGCCCATGCTGGGCGCACCATAAAAAAACCCGCCCCAGCGATTGGGACGGGTTATATCTGTTCGCTTTGGTAAGCTTTACTTCAGTTCAAAAACGACGCGATAGGAAACCCAGACGGGAATCGGGCGACCGTTTTGGATTGCCGGTTTATAACGGTTTTTCATGGCGGCTGTCAGGGCAGCCTCCTCAAAACCGGCGTTGGTCCCGGAGGCCTTTTGAATGATGGCGTCCCGCACCCGACCTTCCTTGT
>JBDRPD010000101.1:0-31430 GCA_043827405.1 Elusimicrobiota bacterium
TCGGGGCTCAGGCTTCCCAGGGCCTGGTCCGCCTCGTCCATGTACTCCTGGCGCTTGGCCCAGTTGACGCCGCGGCCGGCGCTGGCATGGCTGATGCTGTGATGCTTCGCGGCCGCCTCCCAGTTGAAGTCCGCCGGGGTGTCGTAGTCGTAGAAGTTGGAGGCTTCGCAGTTGTAGAAGTTGCCGTCCGCGCCCAGGATCAGCTGGGTGCAGTCCAGCCACCAGCGCTTGCCCTGCTTGAGGTATTCCGAGCGCTCGAGCCCGTCATGCAGGGTCCCGATATGGAACGGGCACTGGCCTTCCGCTTCCGTGCGGCGCACGTAGTAATCGGCCAGCTGCTGGAAAAAGGCGGCGAGCTTTCCGAGCTCTTCCTTGGTCCAGTGGTGGTAGCAGTCGGGCTCGAGGTTGACGAGCTTGATGCCGATCTCGGAGAAGGCCTCGAGCGCGTCGATGGTGCCGGCAAGGGTCGGCGGGCGCAGCGTCATATTGACGCCCAGCCCGTCTTTGGGGAGATCTTTGATCTTGCCCATGACTGTTTCCCAGACCGAGTGGCTGCTGCCCGCGGGGAAGCAGCGAAACCGGTCGTTGTCCCCTTTATGTCCGTCGAGGCTGATGAGGACCTCGGCGCCGTGCTCCTGGAACTTGCGAATCTGCTCGGGCTTGATCAAGGTGCCGTTGGTGTGGATCGAGAAGATCGGCTTATTGGTGAAGCGCTCGGCGTACTGCACCGCCTTCTCCAGCAGGGGGTAGACGAGAAAGGTCTCGCCGCCCTGGATCGAGATGACCTTCTGTCCCGGGTAAGGCGTCTGCTTGGGGTCCATGAAGATATCGATGGCGTTCTTGAAGTCCTCCCATTTGAGATGGACGGCCTTCTTGGCGACCTTGACCGTGGGCGCGCAGCAATGCGTGCAGGCCAGGTTGCACTGGTTGGTGGCGAAGACGCACATGACGCGGATATAGTCGGGGCCGGTCTGCAGCTGGTTGTCGGCGGCTTCTTCAGTTTTTGCTTGGGTCATGGGTGTTTCCTCCTCAGGAACCGGGAACGACATCGGCGAGGATATGTTCCTTGTTAAAGCTGGGATTATCCTGCAAGCGGGCGGCGAGCTTCATCAGCCCGCCATGAAGGATGCGGGAGGTCCGGTGCATATTGTCGACGAGGTCCTTGGGATCCTTGCCCTCGATATGGGCTACCGTGTAGTAGAGGCGGGGACACATATGCTGCCATTCGCTGTCCGGCTTGCCGTGTTCGCCGAGAACGGTATTGGCCTCTTCCATGTAGGCCTGGCGCTTGGCCCAGTCGATGCCGCGGCCGGCGCTGCAGTGGTTGATGCTGTGCTTGCCGGCGACCTCGGACCAGGGGTAAAGGCCGATGGCCTCGCAGCTGTAGAAGTTGCCGTCGGAGCCCAGGATGAGGTGCACGCATTCGGTCCACCAGCCCTTGCCCGACTTGCGGGCCGCGACGCGCTGCAGCCCGTCATGAATCGCGCCGCAGCGAAAGGGGACTTTGCCGTGCTTTTCGGTGTAGCCGGCATAGAAGTCAAAGAGCTCGTCCATGAACTTCTCCAGCTTTTTGAGATCGGTCTCCGACCACATATGATAGTAGTCGATGGCGAGGTTGATGAAGCCGAAGCCCATCTCGGTGAGGGTTTTCAGCGCGCCCACCAGGCCCTCGATGCTGTTGGGGCGCACCACCATATTGATGCCGAGGCCGTCTTTGGGGAGCGGCTCGATGCGCTTCATGACCGCGTCCCATACCGAGGTGTCGGCGGAGCCGGGGAAGCGCCGGAAATGATCATTGCCCTCTTTGTTCCCGTCCAGGCTGAACAGGATCTCGACGCCGTACTTGCGCAGCGCCTGGATTTGCTCGGGCTTCACCATGGTGCCGTTGGTGTGGATATAGACATGCGGGGGGGTGGGGAACTTCTGCACGTACTCCACGGCCTGCTGCAGCAGGGGATAGACGAGGAAAGTCTCGCCGCCCTCGACGCAGATCACTTTCTGCCCCTGATGCGGCAGCTGCGCGGGGTCCATGAAGATGTCGATCGCGTTTTTGAAGTCCTCCCATTTCAAATGCTCGGGCGCCGCGTCCATCTTGACGGTATCGGCGCAGCAGTTGGTGCAGGCAAGGTTGCACTGGTTGGTCACAAATACCGCCATGACCGCGACGTGGTCCGGTCCGGTCTGAATCTTAATAGGGCCGTCGGCGGCGGCTCGCGCCGCGGGGGCCTTGCCGGTTACTATCTTAACGGGTTTGGGACGTGCCTTGCTGGGATGCTGCATAGCGTTACCTCTGGGTGATTGAAAGTTCCTGCGCGTCGCAGACATGCGGATAACGGCTCGACGTATAGTTGCGGATGAAATCGGGGTGCCGCCGCAGGCGCGTCGACAGCTTGACCAGCTCGGTAAAGAACAGCTCCGAGACGCGGTGCAGGTTGTCGATCAGCGGCGCAAGCTCGGCGCCCAGGCACTGCGCGACCGTATAGTACAGCCGAGGGCATACATGCTGCCAGGCGTCTTCGGCGCCCAGCTGCCGCAGCCGGCGGTAGGCGGCGTCCATATAGCTTTGCCGCTTGGCCCAATCGATGCCGCGGCCCGAACGGGCATGGTTGATCCCATGCGGCTCCAGCACCTTGGCGTAGGGAGCGCAGCCCATGGCTTCGCAGTCGTAGAAATTCCCGTCCGCTCCCAAAGTCAGCCGGAAGCAGTCCTTCCACCAGGCCCGGCTGCCGCGCCGGTTGGCGCCGACGAAGAGGGCATGCGCGAGCCCGCCGGTATAGAAAGGGATGCGGCCGTCGGCTTGCGTGCGCTCGACGTAGTAATCGGCGAAGTCCCGGCAGAAGCGCCGCAGCTGCTTGAGCTCGGCGGGCGTCCAGACATGAAGATAGTCGATCCATAGGTCGCAGAAGCGGAAGCCGAGCTTGCGAAAGCCTTCAAGTACCGGCAGCATGGTGTCCAGGTTGGCCGGCCGCAGTACGGAGTTTGTCCCGAGCCCGTCTTTCGGCGTATCCCGCAGCTTGTCCATTACGGTCTTCCAGGAGGACATCCTGCCGCCTTTGGCATAGGGACGGCACCGGTCATGCGCTTGGCGGCCGCCGTCGATGCTGAAGACGATCCCGGCGTTGTGGGCGCGCAGTTCGCGAATCTGCTCAGGGCGGACCAAGGTCCCATTGGTGTGGATGTACAGGTGGGGACGTCGCGGGAAATGCCTGACGTACTTTGCGGCCTTGAGCAGCAGAGGGTAGACGAGAAACGGCTCGCCGCCGGCGATCGCTATTTCCTTGCGTGCGGCGGCCGGGGCTTGCGCGGGATCCATAAAAACGTCGATCGCCGCCTTGAAATCCTTCCACTGCAGATGTACCGCGCCCTTTGCTCCCTTGACGGTATCGACAAAGCAGCTGCGGCAGCCGCTATTGCACTGGTTGGTGACGTAGACGTCCATGACGTGGACATGCGGCGGACCGGTCTGTGTTCCGTTTCTGGATGCTCTTTTGGGCATAAGCTAAGACGGTTCCGAAGGCGTCATTTTAGCAGTCGTCCTATAGATGAAAACAGGTCAAATCTAAAGGCGAGACTTGATAAATATCAATCCTTGCGGCAGCGCTCGAATGTTGTCATCATGGCCGCTATCTGTTTGTCCGCAACCGGCAAAAAGGCGCGGATGTCCCGGTCGCTGTGGCGGCGGTTGAATGCCTGGAAATCCTTATGGTGCGCCGCCTTGAGCCGGCGGTGCAGCCGGGGGCTGTAGAGGCGTTTTGAAAAGACCAGTCTTTGCGCCCGGTCCGTTCCCGTAAAGGATACCGCCTCCCCGTTGGTGCGGATCAGGCCTTCTCGCTGGGCGGCATGCAGCGGGCGCGCCAGCGGCGTGTCGAGCACATCGCAACCGAACAGCCGGCGGAATTCACCGCGCGGGATCGAGCCTTGGGCGTATAGGTGGCGCACCGCGAAACCGCGCATCTCCTCGGCCGGCGGCGACTCCATGCAGAAAAACGGGAGGGCGCGGTCCCAACGCCGCCGCGTTTCTTCGATCGGAGGATGACGGTACCAGGCGGCGCCGAAGGCATGCGACAGGGCGCCGGCGCCCAGTCCGAGGATCGAGGCGCCGTTTCTCCGCGCGACGCGGCACTGGGATGATATCGTTCTGAGATAGCCCGGGGACTCCGCTTGTCCCGACGGCGTGCGGTAGCCGTAGAGGCGCGCCAGGCGTTCCAGCGCGGGCAGCAGGCGGACTTTGCCTTCGCGGATGCGCGGAGACAGCGTTTGGCCCGCCTGCGCGAACGGCGTCTGCGGGCGCGGGTCGAAGCCGAAGAGGTAGACGGCGTCGAGACCCCGGCGCATAATGTCGTCGAGGTCGCGCAGAAAAGACCGCAGCGTCTGGCCCTCCAGGCCGAACATCAGCTCGACTCCCGAGTAGACGCCCCGCGCGGCGGTGAGGCGGCGGAGCGCAGCGTTCACGGCGGCGCGCGTCTGGCCGCGGCGGTCGCTGCGCCGCAAGACCGCAGGATCGAGGCTCTGTACGCCCAAAGTGATGCGGTTGACGCCGCGGCGCAGCAGCAGCTTCAGCTTGGACGCGGTCAGCGTTCCCGGGGAGGCTTCGACGTAGAGCTCCGCGTCCGGACGCAGCCGGAAGCTGCGGGATATATGGCCCAGAAGGTCGTCGAGCACCCCGTCCGGGGCCAAAGTCGGCGTGCCGCCGCCGAAGTATACCGACGAGAACTCCACCTCGTGGAAAAGGCCGCGCAGGGCGTCGATTTCCCGGCGGATGCCGGCGGCGTAGTCCCGCATCTCGGCGCTGCCGCGCGCGGCTCCCATGCTGCAGAAGCAGAAGCGGCAGCGGCTGACGCAGAAAGGCCAGTGGACGTACAGGCCGATCTCGCGCGGCGCTTTTCCCGCGCGCATGAGCGCTGTGGTCCGGCGCCAAAAGTCCCTGATCTCCGCCAGGCCGCTGCGCCGGAAGTAGCCGCAGCTGGAGTAGTAGGTGCCGTCAGCCGGGAAGTACGGCTCGTGCTCGTCGTTGCACTTGGCCGTGAGGTACGTGCGCCAGCGCAGGTCGGCTATGCGGGCTGTCCGTTCCTTTGCAGTCGGCATACGTTCTCGGATTCCATGGCCCGGCTGAACCATTTGGGCTTCGCCGCGGCGGGACGATAGTACATGCGCATCATCGAGGCGACGCGCTTGTCGGCGACCGCTTCCAGGCTGCGCACCTGCGCGTCGGTGAAGCGGCGGTTGAAGTCGCGGTACTTGGCGCGGTTGCCGCGCAACAGCGCCGAGGTCAATTTGGGGCTGAACAGGTGCTTGCAGTAGACCAGCCGTTCCGTCCGGTCCTTGCTCAGGAAACGAATATAGCCGCTGTCGATGCGCACCTTGCCGGCGGCGGCAAGGTCGGCCAGCGCCCGCTGCAGGGCCGCAACGGCCAGGGGGTCCTGTCCGAAAACGTTCTTAAAGCCGGGGCGCGATACTCTGCTCTGCGTATGCAGGTGGCGGATAACGAAGCCGCGCATCTCTTCGTTGAGGCTCGACTCCAGGGAGTAGAAAGGCGGCAGGCCGTTCCAGTCGCGCGGCGCGCCCTGCTGGCGGTTAGACGACGGCTGCACGAAAGCGGGATGACCGTACCAGGCCGCGCCGAAGGCATGGGACAACGCGCTCATGCCGATGCCGAGAACCGACGCGCCCCATTTGCGCGCCATGCGGCACTGCCGGGTGATCGCGGTGAGGTATTCCGGCTCCTCGGGGTCGAGCGGCGCGGGCCGGTAGCCGCAGCGCTGCGCGAGCCGGTCGAGTTCTTCGCTCATGCGCCACTGCCGCTCCCGCAGGCCGTCCGCCGGCCGGCGTCCGAGCTCGGAAAAGGCCGTCTGGACGCGCGGATCGAAGGCGTAGACGCGGAGGTTGCGCGGATGGGCCTTCAGCATGCCGATAAAATCACGGAGAAAAGAGTCATCGGACTGCCCGTCGAGCCCGTACATCAGGTCGGCGGCGCTGATCATGTCGGCATGGCGGGTCAGCAGGGCGGCGCTTTGCCGCACATTGTCCTGGTTCTGGCCGACGCGATTGGCTTTGTGCAGAATGAGGTTGTCGAGGCTCTGCACGCCCAAAGTGACATGGTTGACGCCGAGCGAGCGCATGCACTCCAGCTTCTCGGGCGTCAACGTGGCGGGGGAGGCCTCCATGTAGATTTCGGCGTCCCGCTCCAAACGGAAGCTGTCGCGGATCAGCTGAAACAGCTCCCGCAGCAGGTCCGACGGCATTAACGACGGCGTCCCCCCGCCCAGATAGATGGAGTGGAAATCGACCTCGGCGAAGACATCGCGCAGGGCTTCCATTTCGCGCTTGAGCATCAGGTTGTAGCGGCGGAACTCGCCGCGGCTGCTGGTCAGGCACATGGCGCAGAAGCAGAAGGCGCAGCGGCTGAGACAAAACGGCCAGTGGATGTAGAGGCCGATCTCCCGCGGGGCTTTCCCCTGCCGGATCAGGCGGACCGTTTTTCGCCAGTAGCCGCGCACGTCCTCCAGGCCGGCGGGATGGAAGTAGCTGCGGTCCAGGTAGGCGCCCCCGTCGGTGGGGTAGTACGCCTCGTGCTCCTCGTGGCAGACCGCGGTCAGGAAGCTGTACTTGCGCAGCTCCTCCGCGGATATCGCGCGCGCCGCCCCTTTACGACGGGGCGGCGTGCTCGCCGACGCTCCGCTTACGGCTCCGCGCGCCGCCGTTACCACCAGGCCTCCGCTTCGACGCCGATATTCGTAAACGGGCTGATTTCGACCCAGCGCCGCGAGCGCTTGCCGGTGCCTTCTTTGCCGCGGCGTCCGCCTTGGCCGACGATGCGCTCGCGCGGGATGAAGCCCGATCGCAGAAGCTGCTGCGCGACTTTTTCCAGCATGTCCGAGGGACGGCCCTGCCGCCGGCGCAAAAATTTATCGAAGTCCGCCCATAGCTTCGGGGTCTCCCGGATATAGCAGTAGGCTACGAACAGCCAGCTGGAACGCATCATGTCCTCGGCGCTGAACGAGTAGGAGCTGGCGACCAGCCCTTCGGCATCGGTCTTGATTTTGAACTCCGCGACGCGGTCGGCCAGCGGCGCGTTGGGCAGCATGACGAGATCGAACAGGGTAAAGTTTACGTCCGGGACGAACCGCAGCGCCCAGTCGAGCGAGCGCTTGAAGGACTCATAGCTGTCGCCGGGCAGGCCGAGGATGAACTCGAGGTCCAGCCGAATGTTCTTGAACCGGGCGATCTTGGCGATATTCTCTTCGCAGCGCGCGATATCGAAAGGCCGGTTGATGTTTTTGAGGGCTTCTTCACCGGTCGTCTGGATGCCGACCGCCACCGTGGCGCACGGGACTTTGCCCAGCTCCGCGATCAGCTCATCGTCGAAGTGCTCGGCTTTGAGCTCCATCAAAAAACGGTTCTCGTATTGCTGCAGTATCCGGAACACCTCTTGGCAGCGTTTCTTCTTGATGTTGAGAAAGGGGTCGGTGATGTAGATGACGCCGGCGAACTTCTCGCGGCGCAGCGTCTCCAGCTCGGCCCGCAGCCGCTGCAGGGAGAATTTCCGCATGCTGCGCCGGCCCGCATGGTAGTCGCAGTAGGAGCAGGACAGCGGGCAGCCGCGTGAGGACTCGACGCAGATCATGCCGCGGTCGCTGTTGCCGTGGACTTTGAGCGCGCCGGTCAGATAGGGCGAGGGGATGTCCTCCAGGTTGTCCGGGCCGCGCGACGGCGGCGCAACCACCACGCGTCCGTTCTCGCGATAGGCCAGACCCTCTATTCCCGTCAGCTCCCGTTGGGCCGCGAAGGCCAGCAGCAGCCGGCGAAAAGGCTCTTCCCCCTCGCCGCAGACGCAGATGTCCACCGCGGGGTTGCTGCGGAAAAACTCCTTGAGCAAAACGTCCTTGCGGGGAATCTCGGGGCCGCCCACCACGATCCGGACCTCGGGCATATCCTTCTTGAGCAGCTCGATGAGCCCGAGGGTGCGCGGGGCGTTCCACAGAAAGATGCTGAACGCCGCGACGTCCGGCCGGCTTTCGCGCAGCGCGGCCAGCGCTTCCTGATCGGTCACCGCGTCGTGGAACTTGAGGTTGATCATCTCCGTGCCGCGGCGGATGCCGGGGTCCTGCTGGGCGTAGGCGCGCACGGTGGCCAGCCCCAGGGGCAGGTCCGCTCCCGTGCGGATATCGACGTAGCGGTCTTTCTCCGGTCCCAGGAGCTCGGTCCAGAATGTTTCGAGGTAGACGAAGGATACTCTCACTTATCCTCGGCGGCGGTGAATTCGGGACGCGCCTCGCGGTTAAGGCGCGCGAATTCCTGGCGCATCTCGGTCTCGTCCTCCTCCTCCTCGTCGCTGTCGCCTTTGACCAGCTGCAGCCGCCGCTTATGGTGCAGGGCGTTGGCCATGCGGCCCGCGAAATTGAGAAATCCTTCAAAGCCCAGATAGGGCTCATCGACCAGGGCGTGGTGGAAGTAGGACGGGAAGCCGAGCTCCACGATGCAGAACTTCTCTATCGTATGCCAGCGGAAGATGCGCGAAACGTCGTTGGTCGTGGTGACGACGAGTTCCGTCGGATCGCCCAGGAAGCGGTTGACGTCCGGGTGGTAGATGTCGGGCTCGAAGAGGATGGTGTCGGCCATGCCGGTCGCCCTTTCGCTGACCGGGCGGTCGCGTGAGGTCAGAAAGCAGTCGCGTACCGTCATCCCCAGGTCCTCACAGGTTTCCATGAAGCCTTCCATGTGGTAGGGGTCGCCGATAAACGTCGCTTCCTTGTGCAGGAAGATGTAGGGCGCGATCCACTCCAGGCGGCTCAGGATGCGCCGCCGCTCTTCAGTGATCAGCTTCTTGGCGGCTTTTTCGCGGCCGGTGGCTGCGGCGAGCTGCCGGATCCAGCGCTCGGTGGCCTGCAGGCCGAACGGCAGGTCGCAGACCACCAGCTGGGCTCCCGTCTTCTTCGCCAGTTCTGCGGCGGCCTCGCGGCCATGGGGAAAGGAGAGTATGGTGCCGGCCGTCTGCACCCCCCGCGCGAGCTCATCGTACGGTTGGCAGCTGAACCAGGTCGAGACGAGCTTCAGCCCCAGCGCCTCGATCATGCGGCGCAGCTCTTTGAGGTTGCCCCGGTGGTCCCCTTCGTTGCGGTCCATCATATAGCCGACGATGGCGACGTTCTCCGGCTTGGGATCAATGCCCGGCAGCGGCATATGGCGCACCAAAGTCCGCATGGCGATGGCGAAGCCGTCGAGCCAATCACCGACCAGAGAGGTCGGGGGGATCGAGATGGCCTCCTTCTGCATGAAGGTGCCGGCGCCGCGCATTAGGTGGTCGTAGTCGATCCCCGTCAGCGAGCAGCCGGGCAGGGCGGTCAGGAAGACGGCGCGGGAATTCTCCAGCATTTCGATCGCGTGCACTTTGCGCAGGATCACGTCGTTGTGATCCTTGGTGACGCTTTGGGCGCAGATATTGGTGAAGCAGACCCGGTGGTTGCCGTTGATGTCGAGCAGCGTGCTGTTGAGGTCGTGGCGCCCGTGGATGAAGTGCGATTTGTAGAGCGCGCAGTCCGGGCCGTCGATAAGGATATAGGCGTCCGGTATGCCGTTGATGGCGAGATAGGCTCCCATCATTGAGGGATAATTCAGCCGGTGTCCGCGTACCCTGCTCATGAGGCGGTCTCCTTAAGGCGTTTATAGAACGGCCACCGGCACAGGTTCTCAATGCGTTCAATCGAACGCATCGCTCCCGGCACGCCCATCTCAAGCTCCAGGAGCGAGAACTGGGCGATGCCCCGGCGGGTCAGCCGCTTGTCGAAGAAAAATTCGGAATAGGCGATGTCGTAGCCTTCGGTTTCAAGGATGGCGTCCAGCTCCTCGTGCGTCGTGAACCATTTTACGCCGTGGCGGCCGGCGCCGCCGTCGAGCTGCGGGGCCTTGCCCGGGTGGTAGATGATATAGTCGACGGCGATCCCCATCTCCTTGATCATCATGGCCAGGGGGACGCCGCAGTGGCCCTTGGGGTCGGCCAAACGGGCGACCTTCTCGGGATCGACGATAAAAGCGAGGCGCCGGCCCTTGAGGCGGGCCGCCCGCTGCTTCCACTTCGGCGCGATCTTCTCGACCGCGCTCGACCAGGCGCTGTCGGCGGCGCGGGCGCTGCCGCCGGCGGCTTCGGCCACGGCCTTGAGCCAGGAGCGCGTGTTCGCCAGTCCGTACGGGGCGACCGGCATGACGGAGTTGAGCTTGAGGTCGGAGAACAGCCGCTTGTAGGTGCCGAGGTAGTGGGTGTCCGGGTTGAATACATGCGTTCCGGCGCGGTTGAAGGAATCCATTTCAGCGACGTTGAATCGCGGCAGGATGAAGAGGTTTATGTCGAGGCCGCAGTCGGCGAGCAGGGCGCGGGTTTCGTCGCGGCCTTTGCCGGCCGGATAACCGATGATGTTGACGAGCTCCGGCCGCGGCTGGTGCGCCTTGAACTCAGCGGACGCCTTGATGCGGTCGAAGAATATCCTGAGCAGGTCGGTCTCCTGGCCGCCCGCGGGGTTGGTGTAGATTATCGGAATGTCGAACTTCTTTTCATACTTCTTCAAGATGCTGGCGGCGTCGTCGCCGATGACGGTCGGGATGCAGGTGCTGGAGACGACGACGGCCACTTTCCCCTTGGCGCTTTTGACCGCCAGATCGAGCGCCTCTTCAAGCTTGCCTTGGCCGCCCGAGACCACGTCGGTGTCGCGCAGATCGGTGGTCAGGCCCACGCAGCCTTCGCCGGAGTCCTTGACCCGTTCGCGGCGCTGCAGCCACTTGAAGTTGAACCAGGTCATATAGCCGTCGTCAAAGTGCGGCGTGGCGTAATGGCATTCGATATCTTCGTGCGAAACCCCGATGATCGGGGCCTCGAGGTTCGTTTGCTGGTCGTAGTTGCGGTTGGTTTCGCGGTCGGCGAAGAAGTTGCGCCACTGTTCCGGATCGCCCCACTGCCGGGCATGCGGCCCCTCGTTCCACAGGTTCTCCTTGGCCGTGGACCAGATGGACAGGATGCGCTCGAGCCGGTCGTCGGGCCGGGCGTTCTTCATCCCCGCCGCGGCTCCGTCCGGCAAGCCGCCGCCGCGCGCTTTATTGACCGCCGCGGGAGTGGATTCATCGGCGATCCTCGGCGCTCGCGGCGCGGGGGGGCGCCGCGCGCCCTGAAAGTCGAGCCGGGACAGTTCGAGGAACTCGTCGTCGCTCAGCGGCGTCGGACACGGGGCCTCGGCGATGTCCAAATCATAGAGCGTGTCGGCCAGCTTGCGCAGGGCCTTGGAGAAGGGGGCGTCTTGGTCGTGCTTGAGCACACTGACGCGTTGAAATTCCGCTTTGCGCACGGCGGGATCGCGCGGCAGGAAGGCCAGCACCCGGCTGTCGATGAGCTCGCAGAAGCGGCGGACGGTCGAATCCTTCTCTCCCTTATCCTTGGTGTTGGCGATGATGCCGCATAGCCCGATGCCGTTGGAGGCGTAGTTCTCGATGGCGCGCGTAATATTGTTGGCGGCGTAAAGCGCCATGAGCTCTTCCGACGCCACGATGCACACCTTCTCGGCGAAGCCCAGGCGCAGGGGGGCCGCGAAGCCGCCGCATACCACGTCGCCGAGGACATCGAAGAGCATGACGTCATAGCGGCCCTCATCCATGACTCCGCACTGCGCGAGCATCTCGATGGTGCGCGAAATGCCGCGGCCGGCGCAGCCGATGCCGGGTTCGGGGCCGCCGGATTCGACGCAGTCGACGCCGAAGTCGCCCGGCACGATGAGCTGCTCGCGCCGGGTCTGCATATCCATGAAGCCCGGAAGCTCGACCGCCGTCTTGATGGGCTCGCCGCGCGTCAGGGAGATCGTCGAGTCATGTTTGGGATCGCAGCCGACCAGCAGCACCTTCTTGCCCTGCAGGGCGTAGGCCGCGGCCAGGTTGGAGGTGATGGTGGATTTTCCGATGCCGCCCTTGCCGAAGATGACGATCCTCTGCACGCGTTTTTTCCCGCGGCCGGGTTTCTTTTTCTTCGTCATTTCTTCCTGCGCCGGGCGCTCTTTTTGAACTGCGTGTACGAGAGCGCGTAAAATTCACGGTCCTCAAGGGGCGTCGGCAGCGGCAGCGCTTTATGCTTGAGCCGCAGGGCCGTCGTCGCCAGGCGGGCGAGCGCGCGGGTGACCGGCGCCTTGGGCGCATGTTCGACCACGGTTTCCCGCTTGAACTCGGCTTCCCGCACCGCCGGGTCGCGCGGGACGTACTGCAGAATCCTGGTGTTGATCAGCTTGGCGAAGCGCTCCAGCGGCCGGCGGTCGACCTCGGCGTCGCGCAAATTGGCGATGAGGCCGGCCAGGCGGATGCCGTTGGGGCTGTAGTGCCGGACGGCCTTGGCGATATTGTTGGCGGCGTAGATCGACATCAGCTCCTCGGAGCAGACGATGAAGACTTTTTTGCCGAAGCCGGCGCGCAGCGGGGTCGCGAAGCCGCCGCAGACCACATCTCCCAGGATGTCGTAGACGCAGATGTCGTAGCCGCCGTTTTCCAGCAGCCGGGTTTCCTTGAAGGTCTCCAGCATCAGCGAGATGCCGCGGCCGGCGCAGCCCACCCCCGGCTCGGGGCCGCCGGCCTCTACCAGATCGATTCCGAAGCGGCCGCGCAGGACCAGCTTGCCGCTGTCGGTTATGGATTCGTTGGCGGCGATCTTCTCCATGAACGTCCGCACGTATTCCGTGCTGCGTGCGGCGATCGCCAAAGTCGAATCGTGCTTGGGGTCGCAGCCGACATGGAGCACCTTTCTGCCCGAGAGACCGTACAGGGCGCTGAGGTTGGCGCAGATGGTCGATTTGCCGATGCCGCCTTTGCCGAAGAATACCAGGCTTTCCATTTCAGCGCGCCTCCTCGAGGGCGCCGGTAGTCCAATGGGAGACGGCCTTGCGGCCGTTGAGCGCCTGGTTCATGCGGTCGGCGAAGGCGATAAAGCCGTTGCAGCCGAGATAGGGCTCGTCCTTCAGAAAGTGCGTCCAGACGGAGGGGAAGCCGAACTCCATCCAGGCGCCATCCGGTTTAAGCATGGACAGCGCGTCCGTGTTGCCGATGAATAGGTCGGTGTCGGCGGCCCGGTTCGCCCAGTCCGCCCGAAGCTCTGAGACATGAGGCTCGTAGTGGACGCCGGCTGCGGCCTGCCCGCCCGCGGGACGCCGGCCGGAGAGATAGGCCGCGGCCAAGCGCATTCCCAGATCCTCGCAGGCGCCGCGCAGCCCGTCCAGGAGATGCGGGTCGCCCTGGAAGACGATTTTCTTATGCAGGAAAGCGAAAGGGACCGCCCATTCCAGGCGCGGCGTGATGCGGTCGAGCTCGTTTTCAATGAAGGCTTCGGCCGCGGCTTTGCGGCCTGTCGCGGCCGCGACCTTGCGCAGCCAGCTTTGCGTGCCGCGGAGCCCGAACGGGAGCTCCGTGTCCACGAGCTTGGCCCGCAGGCGCTTGGCCAGCGTCGCCGCCGCCCGGCGTCCATGCGGCAGGGAAATAATGGTGCTCGCGCGCCGTACTTCCCGCAGGCGCTCATAAGAGACGCCGGAGGGCCAGATCGCGACCGGATTGAGGTCCAGCGCCGCGCACATGCGCTTGAGCTCGGCGAGATTCCCGCGCTGATCGCCTTCGCCCCGGTCCATGAAGTGGCCGATGATGGCGACGTCATTCTTGCGCCGGCGTCCGCCGGAGAGGTCCATGCCGGAGGCCAGTGTCTGCAGGACGGCTTCGTAGCCGTCGAGCCAGTTGCCCGACAGCGAGGTCCCCTTAATGACGAAGCCGGGTTTTTTGCTGCGGGCCGCCCGCAGCAGCCGGTCGTAGTCGGTGCCGGCGATCGTGCACATCGGCAATGCGGTTACCAGCAGCGCACCGCAGGCGTCGAGCGCGGCGGTCCGGCGGATCACGTCGCCGATCATCTCGGCGGAATCGGTGGCGATGGTGTTGGCGCTGATCCCGGCGTACTGGAAGCGGTGATAGCCGGTGCAGGAGAGGAGCGTCGAAGTCCAGTCGTGACGGCCGTGCACCTGCATGGCGCGATAGAACGAACAGCCCGGTCCGTCCAGGACAAGATAGACATCCGGCAGCGCGTTGACCGCCAGTACCACTCCTACATTGTGCGGGAAAGTCAGCCGGGGGCTGAAGTCCGTCTGTTTTTTAAGCATCGGTCCTCCCGGCGCGGCGCAGATGCTTGCGGTAGCGGGCATAGAAGGGCAGGCGGCAGATGTCGAGCAGCCGTTCGAGCGAACGGAGCGCTCCGTCCATGCCCGCTTCGAACGTCCGCATGGAGAACTGCGGCTTCCCGGCGCGGGTGAGCCGGTGATCAAAGAAAATGTCCGAATATGCGGCGCTGAAATCTCCATTCGCCAGCGCTTGTTCGAGCCCCTGCGGTGCGCTGAAGAAGCGCAGCCGCGGCGGCCGCTGGAAGCCCGGCAGCGCCTTGAGGCGCCGCGCATTCTTCGGCTCGCGCCCCTGCGGCGCGAAGACGAGAAACTCCGCGCCGAAACCCATTTCCGCGATCATGCGCAGGACCGGCACACCCGTCTGAAAGCCCGGCGCCAGCAGGAATCCCAGGCTCGCCTCATCAGCGACGAAGGCGAGGCGGTGTCCGCGCGCGCGCCGCGTCAGCTCGTCCCAGCGCGCTTTGCGCCGGCGCCACTCCCGCCGCGACCAAGCCGCGGCGGCCGGCGCCTTGCCGTAGGGCGCGGTGACCGCGCGCAGGTAGCGGCGCGTGCCCTCGACGCCGAACGGCGCCGGCGCGTAGATCGTTTCCAGCGGCAGGCGGGTGAGGGTCCGTTGTACGGTCGGGATGGCCCGCAGATATTCCGGCAGGACTTGGCAAGCGGCGGCGGGATAGCGGTGCAGCGTCGGCAGATGCACTTCCGGGAAAATGCGCGCATTAACGCGGATGCCGGCCGCCGCCAGCAGCGGGGCCAGCTCTTCGCGGAAAAAGCGCGGCGGACAGTCCAGCAGGTTGACGGCCGCGGGGTCGGGCTTGACGCGCCGGAAGGCGGCCGTGCCGCGCACTTCGCGGAAAATCTCTTCAAACAAGCTGAAGCTCTTCTGCATGCGGAAATTGATCGAGTTCATGACTACGGGGCAGCCGCCCGCGTCGCGGCACTTCGCGGCCATCGCCTGCTCATCGTCCCCGATGACGGTCGGAGTGCAGGACCAGCTGATCATAATCAGGTCGGGCCGGGTCCGCTCTTTAAGCTTATGCAGAAACGCGTTCAGCTTGCCGGCGGTGCCGAGGATCACGTCCTTTTCCTGTAGGTCGCTCGTCCACTGCTCATAGACGGTGTCCGGCAGCGGGGAGTCCTGGGAGTGAGGATGGACCGGGGGGTAGTTCAAAAAGGTCATGCCCCGGAAGGTCACGTCGGGCGGCATGAAGGTGCAGTCGAAGTCGCCGTGAACGAAGTATAGAACACGCCCGACAAAGCCGGTGGCATGCGCCCAGAAGAACATGCGGCTGAACTCGCGCTCGCAGAAGAAGCGCCGCCATTGACCGGGGTTGCCGCCGAGGCGGTCGGAGACGCATTGGGCGTCGGGAGCCTCGCCTTCTCCGCCGTCGCCGTTTTTCTTATTTTGCTTGTCCTGCGGCAGGGCCGCGATGAGCCGCTGCGGATCGCAGCGCTTGAGGCGGCGCGCCATCTGCCGCAGCAGGTCCGTCAGCTCCCGGCCGGCGGTCTTGCCCTCGTAGCAGATGTCGAAAGCGCCGGCGCGGACGAAGCAGTTCTTCGCCGGCGCCGGCCGGAGGATGACGACGGCGTTCTTGTGGCCGCGGGCCACGGCCAAACGCACCCGGCCGGCTTCCTGCCGGCTGGCGCTGCGTAGGCGCCAGGCGCCGTCGAGACCGCATAGGTCGGCGAGCGCCCGGCTCATTTCTTTCTCCTCGCCGCGGCGCGCGGCTCGGCGCACCTTTTGTACAGCTCCCAGCGGCAGATGCGCTCAAGGCGCTGCAGCGATCGCCGCGCCCCGCGCAGGCCCATTTCGACGTCCAGCAGGGAAAACTGCGGCACGCCGGCCCGGGTCAGCCGCCGGTCGAAGAAGTACTCGGAGTATACCGCGTCCGGCCCGTTCTCCTGCAGCAGGCGGTGCAGCTCTTTGCGCTCGCGGAACCAGCGAATCCGGTGCCGGGAGCCGCTGTCTATTTTTGCGCGCGGCAGTTTGGGCGCCGTGCCTTCCACATAAGCGAGGTAGTCGATGCCGAATCCCATTTCCTTGAGCATGCCCACCAGCGGTACGCCCGCCGCGCCTGTCGGCCCCGCCAAGCGGTGGACTTTGTCGGCATCCACGACGAATCCCAGCCGGCGCTGCGCGATCCGTTCGCGGCCGGCCGTCCAGTCTTTCGCGATCAGGGAAGCCGCCAGCGACCAGGCCTCCGCGGCGGACGCTTCCTTGCCGCCGCATTTCTGCGCGACTTCCATAAGCCAGCGGCGGGTGCCGCGCAGGCCGTACGGAGCGGTCGGCGTGATGCCGGGCAGGTCGACGTCGGCGAAGAGCTTGCTGTAGGTCGTCTGGAAGGCCGGGTCGGGATAGAAGACGTTGAGGCCGGCGCGGCGGAGCTTCACGGCGTCTTCGACGCTGAAGCGCGGCAGCAGGCAGACGTTGACGTCGATGCCGGCGTTCTCGAGCAGAAACTTCAGCTCGTCGCGCGGCCGGCCGGGCGGGAAACCGATCAGGTTGACGCGCCGCGGCTGCGGCTTGCAGCCGCGGAACTCCTTGCTCGCTTTGACGCGCTGGAAAAGGACCTCCATGGGGTCTTCGTAATGGTCGGCGGAAGGGTTGTTGTAGATGATCGGGATATTCGTCTTCTTGCGGTAGCGCGCAACGAGCCCCGGCGTATCGTCGCCGATCACGGTCGGGACGCAGGTGGAGGTCACGATCACGGCCTGCTTGCCCTCCAGGTTGTCCATCGCCATGTCGAGAGCTTCCTTCAGCTTGCCGCTCCCGCCCGCCATCACGTCGGTGTCCACGATGTCGGTCGAGATGCACAGGTAGTCGTCGCTGCGCCGCTTCTGCGTCTTCCAGCGCGCCGCCCAGGGGACATTGAAGGGGACCATATGGCCGTCGTCGTAGTACGGCGAGGCGTAGTTGCACTCGAGGTCCTCGTGCGAGACGCCGACGATGGGCGCATCCAGGTACATCTGCTGCTCCTGGCTGCGCCAGGTCTCGCGATCGGCGAAGAACTGCCGCCACTGCTCGGGATCGCCCCAAACCTTGCCGTGCGGGCCCTCGGCGTGCTTCTTGTCCTTGGCTTTGGCCCACACCGACATAATTTTTTCCAGCCGATCATCCTCTTTCGCCGGCGGGGGAAGCTTTTGCCGTCCGGATGCCGCCAGCGGAGCGGCCGCGGCGCGGTTGACCGCGATGTCGGGCGTGTCGTCGTAGGCCTGGGGCGCGCGTCCGGGCGCATGCTCGCGGCGCTCGCCCTTGAACTCGCGGCGCGAGAGGTCGAGGAACTCCCGGTCGGACAGCGGAACCGGCATCTTGGCCTGCGCGACGTCCAGCTCCCAGAGGATGTCCGCGAGTTCGCCGATCTTGCGCGAGAAGGCGGCGCGGGGGTTGTAGTCGACGACGGTTCGCCGCTCGTACTCGGCTTTGCGCACCTCAAGGTCGCGCGGCAGGTAGGTCAGGATGTTGCTGTGGATGAGCTGCGTGAAGCGCACCAGCGTCCCCGCGCTCTCCTCTTCGTCGCTGTGATCTTTAAGGTTCGCGATGATGCCGCACAGGCCGATGCCGTTGGAGGCATAGTTCACGATCGCCCGGCAGATATTGTTGCAGGCGTAAAGCGCCATCATCTCTTCGGACGCGACGATGACCACCTTGTCGGCGAAGCCGAGCTTGAGCGGCGCCGCGAAGCCGCCGCAGACCACGTCGCCGAGCACGTCGAAAATCATCACGTCGTAGGCGTCGTCCGACATCATGCCGCAGCTCTCCATCATCTCGATGGTGCGCGAGATGCCGCGGCCGGCGCAGCCGATGCCGGGCTCGGGTCCGCCGGACTCGATGCAGTCGACTCCCAGCCGCCCTCTAACGACCAGCTGTTCGCGTTTGGCGGACAGGTCCAGGAATCCCGACAGCTCGACCGCGGTCTTGATGGGTTTGCCGTCGGTCAGGTTGATCGTCGTGTCGTGCTTGGGATCGCAGCCGACGAGCAGGACCTTCTTGCCCTGCGCGGAGTAGGCCGCCGCGAGGTTTGAACAAGCGGTAGATTTTCCGATGCCGCCTTTGCCGAATACGACAAGCTTCATGCTCATGTGTTTGCTGATGCGCGGTGAAGATGAAACGGAAAATCAGGCTGTTTTCGGCGCTGTTATCCCGAGCGGGCACGACGTCGGGCAGCCCCATGAGTTTATCCTTCCGGGTGTGTCGAGTCCATGACATATGTCATATTGAAATATGACCGTCGTCATGGAGTCGCTGCGGCCTTGGCATGTGATCTAGAGCAGAAAATTATATGATAGATGTCAGAGTTTCGCGGAAAATCTTCTCCTATACTATCAGAGTTATGCCGGTAAAGGCAGCTAACAGCCGTAAGGCCCCCGCCGATCTGAATTTGGATCCAAAGCTGCAGGAAAGCGACGAGACGTTCTGGCAGCAGCAGGAGGGCCGCATGACCCGGCAGATCGGGCAGCCCTGCTGCACGCTCTCCGGCATGACGCATCTGCTCATCGAGATGCCCGGCAATTTCGCCGTCGTGCTGCACTCCGAGCGCGACTGCGCGAACTGTTTTCTGAATACCCACGGGGTGTCCGGACGAAACTTCTACTCGGTCGGCATCACGCAGCCGCAGTTTTCGTCGGGGCGGATGGGCGAACCGCTGCGCCGCTGCCTCGAGCTGGTGATCCGCCACCGCAAGCCCGACGCGGTTTTCGTTTTGGGCAGCTGCCTCGTTGAGATGGTTTACGATACGTTCGATATGGTCTGCGCGGAAACGGCGAAAACGACCGGGACGCCGGTCATCGCGCTGCGTACGAGCGGGCTCCGGCACGGTTCCCAGGCGGCGATGGTGGATTGGCTCTACAGCACGCTCGCAGGGCTGGCCGCCAGCAGGACGAGCGCGGTTCCCGAAGGGAAAAAGGGCTTGTCCAAGCGCTTGAACCTGATCGGGATGCCCCATCTCAACAGCGAGCCGGTCCGCCGCGAGCTGACGGGTTTTCTGCACGCAGCCGGGCTCGCGATTAACGGCGTCTATCCTTACGAGGCGGGCTTTGAGGATTGGCTGAAGGTGGGGCGCGCCTCGGCGAATGTCGTCGTCGACAGCTCGCTGTATCCCAAGCTGCTGGCGGCGCTGGGCGCATTGAAGATGACGTCGGTTGAGGTGCCGCTGCCGGTGGGAATCGAATCGACCTCGCGCTTTTTTGCCGTGATCGGCAAGCAGTTCGGAGTCGCCAAAAGTCTGAGCGGCGCCTGCGCGGCGGCGGTGGAGACGGCACAGCGGCGCCTGGCGGCGTTTCGCAAGCGCTTTGGCGGGCTGAAGGTCGCCGTGGGCCTGCGCATGGTCAACAACTACCGGGTGGATCAGCTCGCATACGACGGGCTGGGCGATATCGCCACCTTCGTCGAGGCGGGCTTCGAGGTCCGGCTGTTTATTCAGGGGCCGGGGGATCGGAAATCACGCCGGCATTTCGCCGACCGTCTCAAGCAGCTCGGCTGCGCGCTGCCGTTCGAGATATTCCCCGATCCCTACGATCTGCCGCCGCTGCTGCAGGCCGACCGGCCGGACGTGGCGTACCTGGCGGATCATGCCCGCTGGGAGACGACTAAAATCGGCATCCCGCTTATTCAGAGCCGTTCGCTCGAGCCGCTCTACAGCGGGGCGGTGCGCAATTTCGACTATTTCGACAAGGTTTTGACGCAGATCGGACGGAGCCGGAGGGGGAGGAGGTAGAAAGATGAGATGCGGGTTGATGATCGTTTTGTGCGGCGGGTTGCTGGCGCCGGCGGCGGCGGAGAAGCCGGCCGGCCTGACGGACGCGCAGCAGGCGCGCTACGTGACGGCGGGTGAGTTCCTCATCGCGGACAAGTTCGAAGCGGAGCGTTTTGCGCGCATCCTCGCCGATCTGCCGGCGCTTAAGAAAGAGGATTCCGCGCTGTACCGGGATATCCGCTCGGCGCTCAAGAAGCGGACGGGGGACAAGGCCAAGCCGCTGCTGGATTACTTCGAGCGCTACGTCGACGATCCCTGTATTCGCGACGAGGTCGGCCGCTCGCATGACGATGAAAACTTCGACTACTTCTACCAGCGGACCGTCGCGGGGGAGATCGAGCTGAAGGCGGTATGCAAGGACATCAAAAAGGGACGCAACGAGGAAGCGGCGAAGCCGCTCGATGCGATGATCAAGCGTGTTCCGATGAACACGGTCGCTTACCTGCACCGGGCGATCGTGCGCCTGCGGTCCGGCGATGCGGCGGGAGCGGGCGGCGATTATCGCGAGGCGCTGAAGACCCCGGTGGGGAAGACGGAGGCGTCCGCCAGTTGTCTGTGCTGCAAGTCCTTGGCTCCCGACCTGGCGCAGTTGCAGGAGCGCCGCGCTCTGAGCGAGGCCGCGAAGAAAGCGGGGACTTCGCTGTTTATCGACGGCAATGCCGCCGGCGCGCTCGCCAAGTTCGATGAGGCGCTGCGGCATGATCCGGGCGACCCGGAAGCTTTCGTGAGCCGCGCGGTCGCGCGGCAGAAGACCGGCGGCGAGCCGGCGCTGGCGGTCGCGGATTACCACGCGGCGTCCAAGTTCGCGGTCGCGGCGGGACGCTGGGACCTCGCGGCGGACGCGCTGCTCAGCAGCGCGCAGGTGAGCGGCGTCGATGAAAAGGCGGTGCTGCCGGTAACCGTCGCCAGGATCGAGGAGATGATCGTGATGACAACTCCCGAATGGCAGGAGAAGCTGGCTAAGGAGCTGCAAACTCTGCGGCCGCGCTTGCAGAAAATCCTGCCGCCGCCCGCCGAGAAGAAGCCCGCGCCGGGGATAGAACCGGAGGGAAAAAAGGCGCCGTGAGCGCGCAGCGGACCGTCGACCAAGAGCTGGCTGAGCTTGAGGGTTTCGCCCTCAAGACGCACGCGTATTGCCGTTTGACGGGGGCGAGCTTGGCGATGCATGCCATTCCGGACGCCTTCCTTGTGCTGCATGTGGGCGTGGGCTGCAAATATAAGGGCGCGGGACAGTTTACCCTGCACGATCTCGCCCGCGTGGCGCATCACCGGGAAAACTATACCGAAGTCAACGACCGCGCCTTGATCCAGGGCTCGGGCGACCGGGTCGGAATCTACGTGCGCAACTTCTACCGCAAGCGCCGGCCGCGGTTTATGGCGGTGGCGACGATGACGTTTCTCGAGATGACCGGCGAGGACTTCGGCCGCGCCGTGCGGGACGCGGCCAAGACCGTGCCGTGTCCGGTCGCTTATGTGCCGACGCCCGGGTTCGAGGGCGACCTGTACGCGGGCTACGCCGCCGTTATTCGCGAGGTGCTCAAGCTCGTGCCGTTTAAGAAGACCAAGCCGGTGCGCGGGCGGATCGGGATCATCGGCTATCCGTTCGACCGCTACGAGATGGACCATGCCGGCAATCTGCAGCAGCTGCGCCATCTCCTGGAATCGATCGGGCTCGAGCCGGGCCCGGTGTTTTTGAGCGGACGTCCCATGGCCGAGCTGCTGCGGGCGGGCAGCTGCGAGAAGTTCGTTGTTTTCCCATATATGCGGCCGGGGCTCGACGAACTCAAAGATCTCGTCGGCGGGCGTCCTCTGATCGCGACCGATATCCCCGTCGGCGTGTCCGGGACCTTTCGCTGGCTGCATGACGTCGGCCGCGCTTGCGGCGTCGGCCGGGGCGTGCTGGAGAAGGCTTTACGGACGCAGAAGGATTATGCGCGTCCGCAGCTGGATATGTTCCGCAACTACATCGGCCACCGGATCGGGAGCGCGCGGGCCGCGATATTCGCCGCTACCCCGCTGGCGGCCGGTCTGACGGCGCTGACCTCCGAGCTGGGTATGAACCCCCTGCTGGTCGGGCTGCGGGACCGGGATCTGGGGGGACGGGCGGCATTTGCCGAGGCGGTCGGCCGGACCGGAGTGCGTCCGCCCGTCGACCTGGATGTCGTGGAGACCCCGAGCCTGGACCTCACGTGCAGGAAGGTGCAGGCGCTGCGCGATGCGGGCCGGCTGTCGGTCCTGTTTTCATCCTCTGCGGAAAAGAACTGCGTCGCCGCCGGCGGAGGCTCGCTGCCGCCGCATATCGAGATCGGCTTTCCGTCGCAGTCGTACCATGTGCTGTATCCGGAGCCATTTTACGGTATCGGCGGAAGTCTCGTGCTGGCTCAACGGATAATGAACTCTGTGCGTTAGCGGGGCCGCGTTATGAATCCGGGATATCATCGATCGACCATGAAACGGAAGGGCTTGGGACTCGCCGATCCGCGGGTCTACTGCAAGGGCTGTCCGGTGCTGCAGACCGGATTTTTCGGCGCCCTCAACAGCGAGTCCAAAGCGGCCCTGACCTGCATGATGGAGTACGGGCATTATATCCCGCGCCAGATCCTCTACCAGGAGGGAAATCCGGCGACCCGAATTTACGCGGTCAAGACCGGCTATGTGAAGACGTACCGGACGCATCCGCTGGGCAAGCACCAGGTGATTCAGATCGCGAAGGGCGGAGATGTTCTGAACCTTGAGAGCGTGCACGGCCGGCAGTGCACCGTTACGGCGGAGGTCCTGACCAATTCCGAGATATGCTTTCTCGAGGTGCGTCAGCTGATGGAGCGCGCCAAGCGCAGCGGCGCGCTCGCGATGGAGATCATTCAAATCCTGGCGGCGGCGATCGTGGATTCGCAGCAGCGCATTCTTGATTTCGGCACGCTGGACGCCAAGGCGCGCTTCGCCGGCTTTCTGCTGGATATGCTGCCGGAAGAGGCCGTCGCCGCGGCGGCGAGCGGCGGCCCGCGGCGCGGCGGGAAGGAGGCGGGTTTTCGCCTGCCTTTGACGCGCCATGAGATCGCGGATTTGATCGGCGTGCGCCTGGAGACGATTTCCCGGCTGTTCCAGCTGTTCAAGGAAAAGAAGATTATCGCGGCGGATTGCCGGCAGGTGCGGGTGCTGAATGCCGGCAAGCTGGCCGAATTGGCGAAGTAGCTGTCCGGAGGTTTTATGAATAACGACAGGCAGGAAGAGCGCAGGGAACATGGTGCGGCGGCCGAGCCGGGCGACTGCGGTCACCGGTCCGAAAGGCGGCCGGGTCCGGATGGAACCCCGCGGCCGCACTACGACGGCCCCCGCACCACGGAAGAGTACCTGGTGCGCGAATGGCAGGTCGCTTACGAGCGCGCCTGCGGCGAGCTTCGCGTCGAGATCCTCAAGGAGAAGCTGCGTAAGACCTGGGGCAAGAGCCTGGAGAAGGTCGCCGGAGAGGTCGACCGCCTGATGTGGAAGGACTGGGAGCTAAGCCGGAAGGACGGCGATCATTGCGCGGAGCGGGAGGCTCTCGTCAAAGAGCTCGCCAAGAAGATCATGGATTCTTATGCGCAGGGTCCGCGCCGTTAGGCGCCCCGGCGCCGGCATAGGGAGGAGCATGAAGTCCGCGACAACGCTGGAAGCCGCCGTTAACTCCAAGATCATCCCTCCGGGCAGCCGCATCTACTGCAGCGGCAACGCGGCGACGCCGCAGAAGCTGCTGGGCCGGCTGGCCGGCGACGAGTCCATCCGCGATGTCGATTTGTACTGCGTCCTGCCGCTCGGCGAGCAGGATGTCATGCGGAAGGTATTCGGGGATGCGGCTTGCTCGCGCATCAACTACCGCATTATCTTCAACAGCGGCTTCACGCGTGAGGCCGTCAACGCGGGCAAGGCGAAGTATCAGCTGTGGCATCTCTCGCAGACGCCGCGCCAGATCCGGCGCTACGTCAAACCCAATGTTGTCCTGCTGCAGGTCAGCGGGCCGGACTACGGCGGAAATTACAGCCTCGGGACCACGGTGGAGGCCGTGCTGGCCGCGATCCATACCGCCAAGGAGACCGGAGGCATCGTTATCGCCGAGCGCAACCTGCGGATGCCCTTTGTGCTGGGGCCGACGGTGCCGGAGCATATGATCGATTATTTTATTGACGTCGACTATCCGCTTCCGGCCAGCCCGGCAGCGCCGATAGATGATACGGCGCAGCGCATCGCGCGCATCATCACCCGCCTGTATATCGAGGACGGCTCCACGCTCCAGTTCGGGATCGGCGGGGTTCCCGAGGCCGTCGCCGACGCTATAATTGAGAAAGGCGTCAAGGACCTCGGCATCCATACCGAAGTGCTCGCTTCCGCGATGATCAAGCTGATCCGCCGGGGGATCGTCACCAACAAGAAAAACCGGCGCAAGGGCGACGACTTCTCGATCGGCACGGTATTTCTCGCGGATTCCAAAGAGGATTACGACTGGCTGCACTTCAACAGCAGCGTGCAGGGACGCGCCAGCAACTACACCAACAGCATCCTGGTTATAGCTCAGCAGCCCAATATGGTCGCCATAAATTCCGCCATCGGCGTCGATCTGGCGGGCAATATTTGGGCCGATTCCATGACCGGCCGGCAGATCTACAGCGGTATCGGCGGACAGGCCGATTTTATCCGTGCCGCGCCCTATTCCGAGGGCGGCCGCGCCGTGATCGCGCTTAAGGCGACGACGGGGAAAGGCGTGTCCAAGATCGTTGATATGTGCCCGGAAGGGATTACCACGACGGCGATCCCCGCCGATCAGGTGATCCTGGTGTCCGAGTACGGCGCCTTCGAGCCCTTCGGTTTGAGCGTCGGTGAGAAGGCCGTGGGAATCGCCCATTTGGCCGCTCCCGAGTTCCGGGACGAGCTGCTCGGCAAGATCTACAGCAATCCGGCTTTCCACGACCCCAAAAGCGCCAATATTAGCGGCCGGCCCAAGGGGTTCACGCCCTACGACAAAGCGGGGTAGCCGCCTTAATCGTGCTCAAGCCAGAGACAGCGCTTGTCCAGTACTTCGCGTGCCGTCCGGCGCTTAAGCACGTCGTCGTTGCCCCATAACTCGCGAAACAGCGCCTTGACCCGGCGCCGGGCGCCGCGGCAGAACATGTCGGCTAGATCGATCATGCGGCCGCCGTCAGCGCTCTCATCCTGGGAGTTGTGGGCGTGGACGACCGCCGCGGTTATGGCATAGAGCAGTATCCCGATCCGGGCCAGGCGTTCATGCACGACGCGGCGGCTGCGGTAGCCGCGGCCGTGCAGCAGCATGCCGTGGAAAGCCGCACGCGCGAGCTTCCTCCCGTGCTTTTCCGCGAAGCGCAGATGCCGGGCAAGGCGTCCGAACCGGCGCCAGCGCGGCCACCAGCTCCAGCCCAGCCAAGCCAGGGGATACCACAGCGCGTAGAAGGCCGTGATTCCGGCAAGCAGCAGGTACCTCTGCCGGCGTCCCATGTCCTGGTAGGCCCAGGTGCCGATCGCGCGCAGGTGCCGCTCGACGGCTTCCCGCGCCAGCGCCGCCAGCGGCGGCTCTCCCTCCAGCAGACCGGCGCGCCGCAGGTGCGCGTCCCGGGCGGCGTCCGCCGCGGTGCGCTCCTTCGATTGGGTGATATGCGCCGTCAGTTCGAGAATCCGCTGTTCCGTATCGTCGGCGAACAAGCGCGCCGCCGCGGCTTCCTGGCGGTGGGCGAGAGCGCCGCGGTCCGCCAGCCCGGCGGCGAACGCGGAGACGGCTTCCATAGCGTAGAGGTTCGCGGCGATGTCGGCGAGGGCATTGGCCGATATTTCGTCGTCGCCCGCGCGGCCGCCGGCGGGCGTCGGCATTTCCAGACGCAAGCGCGCGGCGCGCAGGCAGTCCTTGACGGGCCCGGTGCCGGCCGCGAGCAGCAGCTGCGCGATGTCCAGGGCGGCCTGCGCATGATGGTCGCCCTGGCCGATCTCACCGATCAGGCTCTCGGGGGGGACCGGCACGTCCGCGAGAATCAGGCGCGCGACGCGCAGACCAGCGGCCGGAGTTTCCAGCGGCGCCAAGGAAATCCCCGGCCAGGCGGCTTCGAGCAGAAATACGCCATGACCGCGGCGGGCGGCGTCGACGGCGGTGACGGCGATGAGCTTGGGCTTTTCCTCGCCGTAGTACAGCGTCTTTTCGCCGCTGAGGTTAAATTTATAGTCGCGCAGCACCGCGGTCGTCCCTTCCGCATCGGTGAGGGCGGCGGCGGCGGGTTCGCCCTGGGCCAGGCGGGGAAGGTAGGTCGCGCGCTGCTTCTTGGCGCCGAATATCAGCAGCAGCTGCTGCAGGATGAAAGAACGGTATATATCCAGGATGACCGGGCTGCGGCCTTTCTCCGACAGCCGGCGGATAATTTCCACGGTTCGCGTCAGCGACAGGCCGAGGCCGCCGAACTCCCGCGGGACGGCCAGGCCGCAGAGGCCGCTGTCCGCGGCGGGCACGGCTTCGATTCGGGAGCGGAGTTCGCGGAAGGCGGCCGCGTCGTCTTTGAGCTTTTCCCGCAGCTCCGCGCGCGATACTCCGCGGGAACGCGGCTCGGTCTCCAGCAGCGCCGTCGGAAATGAGCCGTAAAACAGCTTATGGAAAAAGCCCGCCGACCAGCCGCGGCCGACCGTCGCGCCTTTGATATCGAAGATTTCCAATGCCGGATCCTGAGTGCGGAGTCAGGTTAAAATACAATAAAACCCGGCGTGTCGGCTCCCGTGCGGCCTAGAAGTCGAGAACAGCCTGGATGAAGCCGAAGGTCTTGTCTCTGGCCGCCACCGTCTTCTTGGCAAACTCGCCGGGAAAGAACTGGGCGACGCCGAACCAGAGGTTCAGCGTGTCGCGGAACTTGGTCTTGAAGTGGATGTCGATCTCGTCTCCCACATGCTTGCCGGAAGTCCCCGTTGCGTCGGTCGCGATCGCCGCGCCGCCGTACCAGCTGTCGCGGGCATGCTCGAGGCGGAAGTGATGATATGAGACGAAGGAGTTCAATCCGGCGACCGGGACCAGCTTCAGGTGCGCCGCGAAGTCATGGCCGTTGCGCCAGTTGAAGACATCGGCATGTCCCTGCAGGGCGTGACTGAAGGGGTAGAGCGGGCTGAACGTTTCTTCCTTGCCGTCGTTGGGGTCCGAATCGCCCGAGGCGTAGGTCCATTCGAAGCCGAGGCGGGGCTGCATGGCGACCGGCGCGTTCACTCCCGCCGTCAGGGCGAGGGCATGCGCTTGGATGCGGTCGCCCGCGGCGAAGCCGAACTGGTAGACAAACTCTCCCGAATAATCGGCCATGCCGGTCCGGCCTTTAATCCGGGTGCCTAGAGTCCGCTCGGTGAGGTTGCCGGTGCCGGCCGTCCGCGGACCGGCGCCGTCCGGGTCTTCGTTGGTCTGGATGCCGTCGCCCAGGTCGCGGCCCAGGAAGTAGACATCCATCTCATGCTTCTCGACTGCTTTGCAGGCGGCATAGAGGCCGGAGAAGCGGTGGTCATGGACGCTTTTGTCGACTTCCTTCACGTTGGTTGAAAACAAGTCGACGTTCCAGATATCGTTTCCGGCCCGGATGCGGATGCCGTCCCAGGCGCGGCCGACATTGGACCAGTCCAGCGTGCTGATCAGGCGCTGGTCGCCGTAGCTCATTCCCCAGCGGCCCGCCCGCAGGCTCAGGGGCAGCCCCCAGAGGTCGAGGATATCCAGGTACCCTTGATGGAGGTCGACGTTTTGGTTATTGGTGCCGGGCGCGGAACCGGAGGTCCGGGAGTCCTGCAGCTGGATGAAGGTGCGAACTCCCTTGCCGGGCTCCGCCTCGGCATTGAGCCGGGTGCGGTAGAGGACGAAGTCGGTGGGGTTTCTCCCTGCCTGAGTCGCATAGCTCGTCACGTTGGTAGCTTCGCCGCGAACGCGGAACTGTCCGCCGAACTTCAGGTTGTAAGGCATCTCGGCCCCGGCCGCTGCCGGAGCGAACAGTACCACGGCGGCAAATAAGATGATGACGGGTCGCATATCCACTCCTCTTTGTGCTATTTCCCGGCGGCGCCGGCAAATTCGTCGGGCTCGCCGATAAAGTATCATAATAACATCGTGGATAAACGTGCTTTTCCGGACAGCCGGGACCAGGTTGCGAATTTTCGGCGCCAGGTCGCCGTCCGCTTCGCGGCCATATATCTGCCGGCCCTGCTGCTGCTCGGCGGCCTCGTCGCCTTCTTCTATTTCCAGGAGCGGAGCCGGACGGAATGGATGCATAAGCAGGGCGCGATCAGCGTCGCCGATATGCAGGAGGACGTTCTTGGCCGGGAGTTCGACTCCATTACCTCGGACCTGATGTACCTGGCCGAGCATAAGGGGCTGCGGGAGTTCCTGACCAAGAGAAGCCCGGAAGCCCGGCGCGCGCTGACCGAGGAGTTCCTGCTGTTTTGCGCCACCAAGCGGGGACTCTATGACCAGATCCGCCTGCTCGACGGCAAGGGGCGGGAGACGGTGCGGGTCAACTACGAGAAGGGGAGCCCGCGAATCGTTCCCGACCGCCTGCTGCAGGACAAGTCGCGGCGGTATTACTTCCGCTCCACGATAGGGCTCGATCAGGGCGAGGTATACGTATCGCCGTTCGATCTCAACATTGAACGCGGAGAGATCGAACGGCCGTGGAAGCCCATGATCCGCTTCGCGGTTCCCGTCTTTGACGGCCGGCAGCGCAAAAGCGGCGTTTTGATCCTGAACTTCCAAGGCGCCAAGTTCCTGCACCGGATGGACGGCATCTCGGCGCATTTCCCCGGCTTCGTTATGCTCGTTAACGATAACGGCTATTGGCTGCGCGGTCCCAAGGCGGACGACGATTGGGGCTTCATGTTCGACAAGGAGCCCACGTTCAAGCGCGATTACCCGGACGCCTGGCGGCGGATCAGCTCGTCCGACGGCGGGCAGTTCCTTAATTCCGAGGGTCTGTTCACTTTTATTAATTTCGTGCCGCCCTTTCGCTTTCGTGAGGCCGCCGGCGACAGAAGCGGCGGCCTGAAGGTGGTATCGTTCGTGCCGCACAGCGTGTTGCGCTGGGAGCCGTGGCAGGCGCTGCGCCGGCCGCTTTTGATCTGCGCCGTCGCCGCGGTGATTCTCGCCGCGCTGGCTTTGCTGCTCGCGAATTCCCGGGTGATTCGCCGCCGCGACCAGCAGAAGCTGCGGGAGTCGGAGGCGCGAATGCGGGCGCTGTCGACGCGGCTGATTACGGTGCAGGAGGATGAGCGCCGCAAGATTTCGCAGGACCTGCACGACGACCTGGGCCAGACCGTCACCGCTATCGGCATCGATCTGGAACGGGCGGCGCTCGCCGCGGAGGCCGATAAGCGCGACGACCTGCTGCGCCGCGCGCTCGCCTGCAACCGCGAGGTGCTCGATAAGATCCGTGAGCTGTCTTCCGAGCTGCGGCCGCGCATCCTCGACGATCTCGGCCTGCGCGACGCGGTGCGCAGTTTTCTCGCGGATTTTCAGACCCGCACCGGCATCGATGTCGCGGCTGAGCTGAGCGTCGGGAGCGGCGAGGTCCCCTCCGACGTGAGCGGAAATATCTACCGCATTCTGCAGGAGTCGTTGAATAATGTCGTTAAGCATGCCCGCGCCAAGAAGGTTTCCATCCGCCTCGACGCCGCGCCGGACCGGGTGGCGCTGACCGTGCGCGACGAGGGGGTGGGCTTCACCCCGGATGAGGCCGGGCTCACGTCTCTCGGTATCCTCGGCATGCGGGAGCGGGCGGAGCTGCTGGGCGGCCGCTTTGAGCTGACTTCCCGCCCCGGAGAGGGGACCGAGATCCTGGCGGCTTTCCCGCTCAACGGCGGCGAAGGTAAATCGGATAGAATGAAGGAATGATGACGCGTCCCAAAGAGATCCGGGTGCTGCTGGCGGACGACCACGTGATGGTCCGTGAAGGCCTGACGCAGCTGCTGCGCGAGCATCCCAGCATCGAAGTGGCGGGACAGGCGGGCAGCGGGGAGGAGGTTCTCGCCCAGGCGGAGACGGCCAAGCCCGACGTCGTGGTTCTCGACTACAGCATGCCGAAAGGAGACGCGCCGACCGTGATCGGGCAGCTGCGCAAGCGCTTCCCCCGCGTCAGGATTTTGGTCCTGACCGTGCATGAGAATATCCACTACGCGGTGAACGTTCTCGAGGCGGGAGCCCAGGGCTATATCATCAAGTCTTCCGCGGTCCAGGAGCTGGTGGACGCGATCCGGGCCGTGCACGGCGGAGAGATCTTCATCTCGGCCAAGCTGTCGCAGAGCGTGCTCAAGCATCTGCTCACCCCCAAGAAGGAGCGGGCCGGTCTGGAGGCGCTGTCGCAGCGGGAGTTCGACATGCTGCGCGTGCTCGGCGCGGGGATGAGCCTGACGGCGAGCGCCGAGTATCTCGACATCAGCCCCAGCGCCGCCTCCACCTACCGCGCGCGCCTGATGGAGAAGCTGCGCCTTGACAGTACCGCCGCGATCATCCGCTTCGCGCTCGAGAACGGGATCGTCGGGTAGTCCCGGCTTACGGCCGGCAGTTGATGAGTCCGGCGGACAGGACCTGGTGCAGGGCTTCCCGGCAGGAAAACAGCGCGGCCATCAGGGCCAGCGCGCCGCCATAGGCGCCGAGGCGGAGCGCGCTCGGCCGGCACTGCTCGGTGAACAGCAGGTAGAGGCCGCACAGCGCGTTGACCGCGCCGATCAGAACGGCGGCCGTCAGTACGCCCAGGTACGGCAGCAGCACCAAGGGAAACAGCAGCGCGCCGACGAAGGTGCCCGCGTAGTCAACGGCCAGGACCTGGTTGGCCCGGTCGCCGCTGAGCTGCATGAGCAGGGGGAGCTCGAAGCCGGACAGCAGCCCGATCACCACGATCAGGGAATGGTCGAAGGCGTTTACGGCCAGGCCGTAGAAGAGCCCGGTCAGCGGCAGCCCCAGGGCGGCGGCGGCGCGGCAGGCGGCCATGTTCCAGCACAGGACCAGGACCGGGCTCAGGGCGCCGAGGAGAGCCAGCGCCAGCTCGACGTCGATGAGCCGCAGCAGGCGGTCGCCCGGCTTGGTGCGCGAGCACAGCAGGGCGCCGAGGCCGAGCGAGGCCAGGTAAAGCCCGATGGTCACGTTGTAGCGCAGAAAGGTATTGCCCAGCGTCACCGCCAGGCTCTGCGCCAGCAGCAGCTCGTAGACGATGCTGCAGCAGGCGAGCAGCAGCGTCAGCAGGAGGAGGGGGGTGCGGCGCAAGGATTTAACTGGCTGCGTCACTGCCTCGTAGTCTAGCTAATAGGAATCCGCCGGCGCAAAACGGCGATTCAAATCGGCTGGGGCTGCTTCAGCCGGTATAAGGGAATATCCGTCCCGAAGTCGATGATGACCGGGGTTTGACTGCGTCCCATATCCCGAGAGAGGCGAGCGGTCGTCTTTTTAGAGAAGGCTCCTAGTTCGACCAGGCCCACCATCTGGTCTCCATCCAGGTCGGCGTCCCGATTGTCGCTGAGGCCCTTGAGCAGC
>JBDRPD010000102.1:0-3765 GCA_043827405.1 Elusimicrobiota bacterium
AGCGGTGCGCACGCTTGAGCGCGAGGCGGGGATTTTTCGCGTGCTGGGCCTGGGCGGCGCCCTGCCGGCCAATACCGGCATGATGTACGGCCTGCAGGATATCCGCGGCCAGGACTTTATGTCGGTGCGGCGCTACGAGGAGCTGATTACCGGTTGGGCCGGCGACTTCCATTTCTATTCCGCCGCGCGCGTACCGCCGGCGGCGCTGGCGGCGCTCAATGTCCGCTATGCGGTTGTGCGCTCGGACGTGCCGCCGCCGGTATGGGACTGGAAGCGCGTCCACCGCGGCAAGGCGGATATCTACCGCGTCACGCCCTACCACGAGCGGGCGCTCGTTGTCTACCGGCACGAAGTGCTCACGCGCGAGGCGGTGCTTGCCCGGATGACGGCGCCCGGATTCGATCCGGCGCAGACCCTGCTGCTGGAAGAAGAGCCGCCGGCCGCGCCGCCGCGCGCCGGCGCGCCGTCACGGACCGAGAGCGTGCGCATCGCCGGCTATGGTCCCGACGCGGTCGCGGTGGAGGCCGCGCTGCCCCGTCCCGGCTTTCTGCTGCTGCTGGATACGTACTATCCGGGCTGGCGCGCGGAGGTGAACGGGACGCCGGCGCCGCTGCTGCGGGCCGATTATAATTTCCGCGCCGTGCCGCTTCCCGCCGGCCGCTCGACGGTGGTGTTCAGCTATGAGCCCGCCTCGTTTCGCATCGGAGTGCTGCTCGCCTGCCTGGCGGCGGCGCTGCTCATGCTGATAGGGTGCCGGGTAAAAAAAGCGTAGAATACCGCCGCTGGCATGAACTGGATACAGAAAGAAATCCGCCTCAAGGCGCGGTCCCGGGGATTCCATCTGGTGACCGATGAGGTGGAGGCGGCGCTGCCCGAGCTCGCCGATTTTGCGGTCGGCGTCGCGCATATCTTCATCCGCCATACCTCGGCGTCTTTGACGCTCAACGAGAACGCCGATCCCACCGTGCGCGCCGACATGGAGGATCACTTCAGCGTGCTCGCTCCGGAAGACGCGCCGTATTACCGGCATACCAGCGAGGGCGCCGACGACATGCCGGCCCATATCAAGGCTTCGCTCCTGGGATCTTCGGTCACGGTCCCGATCACCGGCGGCCGGCTCAATATGGGAACCTGGCAGGGGCTCTATCTCTGCGAGCACCGCGACCGCGGCGGCTCGCGGCGCCTTACCGTCACGCTGTCGGGCAAGTAGGGCTGTCCCTCCTTTCCGGCCGGCGCGCATTACGCCGCGAAGCATGACGTAGATATTCTATGATAAGCGAAATTATGCCCAAAAAGAAACCTCATACCTATATCCAGTTCCTCGGCGCGGCCGAGACCGTGACCGGCTCCAAGTTCCTGCTCGACACGGGTACGAGCCAAGTTCTCATCGACTGCGGCCTGTTCCAGGGCCCCAAAGATATTCGCCGCCGCAACTGGGCGCCGCTCCCGATCAACGCCTCCGAGGTCGACGCCGTGGTCCTTACCCACGCGCATATCGACCATTGCGGCGCCATCCCGCGGCTGATCCAGCAGGGCTATCCGGGCAAGATCTACTGCACCCCGGCCACCAAGGAGCTGCTGGGCCTGCTGCTTCCCGACTCCGGGCACCTGCAGGAAGAGGAAGCGAAGTACGCCAACAAGAAGGGCTACTCCAATCATGTTCCCGCCTTGCCTCTCTATACCAAGGCCGACGCGGAGTACGCCTTGTCGCGCCTAGAGTGCCTGGATTACGGCCAGGAGTTCGAGGTCGCCGCAGGCATACGCGTGCGCTTTCATGTCGGCGGCCATATCCTCGGTTCCGCTTTTGCCGAGATATTGTTTGAGGGCAAGCGGCTGGTGGCCTCCGGCGACCTGGGCAGCTATGACCGGGTCGTGATGCGCGGGCCCGCGGACATGCCCTCCGACGTCGACTACATTCTGGCCGAGTCCACCTACGGCGGACGCAGCAGCGACAGCCGTCCGGTGGCGGAGCAGCTGCGGGAGCATATCGCGCCGGTTCTGGAGCGCGGCGGCGTGGTGGTGATTCCGGCTTTCGCGGTCGGCCGCACGACTCTGGTGCTCTATCATATCCGCAAGCTGCAGGATGAAGGGCTCTTGTCGGACGTGCCGGTCTATATCGACAGCCCGATGGCCACCAGCGCCACCAAGCTATACTGCCGGTTCGGCGACGAGCACAACCTGAAGCTGTCGCTGCTGAAGGATTCCGGCAAGTGCCAGATCCTCGCCAAGCAGACGCATCTGGTGCGCAAGGTCGAGGATTCCAAGCGCCTCAATGCGGCCGCGGGTCCGATGATCATTATCTCGGCCAGCGGCATGGTTACCGGCGGACGCATCCTGCATCATCTGAGCAACCGCCTGCCGGAGAAAAAGAACCTGGTCCTGCTGGTGGGCTATCAGGCCTTCGGCACGCGCGGACGCGCGTTGCTGGAGGGCGCCAAGAAGCTTAAGCTGTTCGGCCGCCGCGTCACCATCCGCGCCAAGGTCGCCGCCATCAACGGCCTGTCCGCCCATGGGGATTCGGATGACGTGATCCGGTGGCTCGGCACCCTGAAAAAGAAGCCCAAGAAGGTCTTCCTGGTTCACGGCGAGCCGGAGGGCCTCAAGGCGATGGCCGAACGGGTGCAGGCGGAGCTTAAGTTTCCTTTCCACATACCGACCTACCTGCAGAAAGTCCTGCTATAGCGGCCTTTCGGGAAATCCTAGTTCAGCAGCGAGCGGACTTTGTCGACCAGTTCGTTCGGGGTGAAGGGCTTGTGAAAGGTCGCGAGGCCGGCGGGCATGCGGGGAAGCTTCGCGCGGGCGCTCTCGTCCCAGTCCGTCATCAGCATGAATTTGCTGCGCGGGCACTTCTTGACCAGGCGGGTTATCATGCTGATGCCTTTTATGCCCGGCATAATGATATCGATGAGAATGAGATGGATTTTTTTATCGTGCTTGGTGATGGCGCGGATGGCGTCGGCGGAGTTCGCGGCGGCCAAGGTCGTATAGCCCGCCCAAGTCAGCGTGCGAAAAACAAAGCTGCGCACGCCGGCATCGTCCTCGACTACAAGAATCGTCTTGATTTCGGACTGTTTGACCATGTGCCAATTATCCAACTAGCGGCGGCGAGCGTCAATTGGTAGATATACGGAGAGGCGGGCGCTAGGCCGCGCTGAGCCCGGAGGTTATCGCCAGCCGCGTCAGGGCGGCGGTTGAGTACAGTTCCGTCTTGGCCATGATATTCGCGCGGTGGGCTTCCGCGGTGCGTACGCTGCAGTTGAGCTTATCGGAAATTTCACGGTTGGTGAGCCCGAACGCGATTTGATCGAGCACCTCGATCTCTCGCGGCGTCAGCTTTTCGAGCATCCCGCTCAATTTTTTTGGGTGCGCCGGACACTTGAAGGTCTTCCCCTGCCGGACTTTCTGAATGCGGTCGACGAGATGCCTGGGAGTGCAGTCGCGCGGTATGCAGCCCGCGATGTGGCCATTGGTGAACAGGCAGCGATGGCAGAGTCCCTCGTTCGGGCAGACAAGCAGGATCGGAATGCCGGGAGCCTGGTCCCGGAGGGCCTTCATCATATTCAGATTGAGCGGCTGAACGCCTTTGCCGGATTTGCGGAAAACGGAAGTGATGATCAAATTCGGCTGTGCGGTCTTCGCTGTCGTCAGCAGCTTGGCCAGACTGCCGGCGCGGTCGACAACCCGTGTGTCCATGCAGGCATTAATGACTCCAGCCATCCCCTGCATGAACAGATGATGGCTGTCGCCCAGAAGGATACGGAATTT
>JBDRPD010000103.1:0-4356 GCA_043827405.1 Elusimicrobiota bacterium
CCCGAAAGCCAAGACGCCGAACTACCATGCGGACGGGGACACCGTCGCCCTGAGTCAGAGCACCAACGACACGGGCGGATGGGGCTACAACAACGAGGCGGGCGCCGCGAACTTCGGCTTCCTCTTCGTGAACTGTTCGCATACGGACTCGAAAGGCACGATCTGGAGCGCCTACTAAGCGTAGAGCTTCCGGACGTAAAATATATAAGGGTCTCCGGTTAAGCCGGAGGCCCTTATGTGCTTTTAGGGATTATTGGGCGATTGAGGTGATCTCGTACAGAACCAGGTCGCCGCGCCGGGCGACCTCGCGCAGACCGAGCCCCGGCGGAAAAACGGGGGTTTCCTGCAGCCGCTTGGCGGTGACGTAGACGGGGCGGCCGGCTTCCAGCATTTCCCACAGCCGCTCCGTTAGCGCTTGCTCCCGTCCCTGGAAGTAGCGCAGATTCAGAGGGTGGCGGTGGGCGAAGTAGGGGAAGTAGACTTCTTCGATGCCGTACGCCGCGATCCAGGCGTTTTCCGGGGTGGCGTTCTGAATCCAGAGCGTCTCGCTGAGCGCGGCATTGGATTGCGGTTCGGATTTTGGGCGGATGCCGGTCTGCAGGTTGGTCAGCGCGAGCGCGGGGATATAGGCCGCGGCCAGCAATCCGGCCTTCCAGCCTTTCCACTCGATCAGGTGATGCGCCGCAACCGCGGCCAGAAGCCAGAGGGGGACGAGATCGCTGACGCGGTAGACTAGAGTATAGGGCTCCCATTGCGTAAACAGCAGGGCGTAGGCCGGCAGCCATAGCCACGCGGTGATGATCAGCGGGCGAAAGCGTCCGTGCTCGCGCAGGCGCGAGAGCGACCATAGCGCCGCGCCCCATAAGGGCAGCGATAGCCAGTAGATCGGCGATACGAGTTCCGCGCTCATCCGCAGCCAGTCGCGCAGGCTTGCCGACAGTCCCTGTCCGTGCCATAGCACGGTGCGGTCCGGGCCCAGCGCGGCGCTGCCCAGTAGCCATAGCCGGAGGTCCGCAAAGCTATGCGGCCGGATAATGAACAGCGCGACCAGCAGGTAGGCCAGCAGTACGGTGCCGGACGCCGCCGCCGCATAGCGCAGCAGGGCGCCGCGCCGCTTGGATTTCACGCGCGAACGCCATAGCGCGTAGATCGCGGCCGGCGCGAAAAGAACGTTGGCGCCGTGGCAGAGCATGGCGGCGGCATGCCATAGGGCCAGCCGGACCGGTCGCGGCTCGTCGCGCACCGCTTCTTCGAGCGTCAGCAGCAGCAGCACCGCGCCGAGCATGTACACCTGGACTTCCAGCCCCCACAGCCAGTAGCCGTAGGAAACCGCGAGGCCGACGCCGCATAGCGCCGCGATCCGGTTGGAGAAACCGAGCCGGCGCAGCAGCCGGTGCATGATCCCCGCGCCGGCGGCGGCGAGCAGCGAGTCCAGGAGCTTGAGCGACGCCAGCGCGCTCTTCATGCCGATAAGCGACAGCGTCTTGAAAAAGACGCAGCCGGCGAGGCCGAACAGCATATGGTTGCCATGCACGAGATGGCGAAGATCGCCCAGCTCGACAGCGATCGCGCAGGCGACGCCGTCGAAGTTGTGCAGATAAGACGGGAATGCGAGGTAGAGAAAAAAAACGCCTAAGCCCGTCATCACGGGACCCAGGCGTTGGTAGCGGTCAATCATCAAAGTGGCAGGCGGCATGCGACAGTTCCCAAAACGACGCCGCCAGTCCAGTACCTCAAAATAACAGAAAGCTGGGCGGAGAGAGGGGGATTCGAACCCCCGAGGGCTATTAACCCTAGCCGCTTTCCAGGCGACCCGTTTCAACCGCTCACGCACCTCTCCTTGATTGTGATTATACTCCATTCGCCTCCGGCTTAGCTATTTCGCAGCGCTGACTCCTTCGGAATATCTTCGTGATTTTCTGCATTTTTCACAGTAAACTCCTGAATGCCGGCGGCCGTCAAGGTGACTATAGTCGCAGTTGATTTCCTATTGATAATTTTACGCTTCAGGGCTAAGCTTTAAGGAGATGTACACAAGCCGGACCAAAGCAGTTTCTTACACTTGACGGACAGCTAGCCGCACCTACGTACCGACGTTCCTCATTCGGACCTGCGTTTCTACGCAGCGCTTAGGACAGACCGCACGAAAGTGCCGGCCGGTTTTTGTTTTTCCCGGCCGCTGAGCGAGGAACCGTCGGTGAAGCGAAGCAAGGTCCTAATCGCGGCTGCTCTAACCGCCCTTCCGGGGCTTTTCCCGCTCTTTGCGTTCGCCGCCGGTCCCGGGACCTCCGCCGCCACCTTCCTCAATCTCGGCTTCGGCGCCCGGCCGCTCTCCGTGGGTGAAGCGTATGTCGCCGTAGCCGACGACGCTTCGGCCCTGCATTACAATCCGGCCGGGCTGGCCTATCCGGGCTCCCCGGCGACTCTCTCCGACGGGCGAAAATATGAGATGCTGGTTTCTCACTCGGTGCATATCCAGGACATCCAGATGACCCAACTGGGCTTCATGAAGCGGCCTTACGGCTTCTCAGTGACGCACCTGGGGCTCGGCGGCATCGAGCGGCGCACCGCCGAGAGCGCTCAGCCCGAGGGCAGTTTCGGCGCCAGCGATCTGATGCTGGGAGCGAGCATCGGCCGCAAATACCGCGGCATCGGCTTCGGCGCGACCGGCAAGCTCATCCGCCAGTCGATCGGCGAGTATTCCGCCACCGCCTACGCGATCGACATGGGCGCGCTCTACCGCATGCGCCATACGCCTCTCTCTTTCGGCGCGGGGCTCACCAACGTCGGCACCAAGATGAAGTTCGTGAACCAGGGATTCCCGCTGCCCACGACGCTGCGCGTCGGCATGACCTACGGCCTGACCAAGCGCTTCCCCCATGCCCTGAGCCTGCAGATCGACTTGCCGCGCGACAATGCGCCAGCGCTGCGTCTCGGGATGGAGTACCTCGGCTTCGGTCCCATCTCGCTGCGGGCCGGCTACCGGACCTACAGCACCGCCCAGCGCTCGGCCGCGCTCGGCCGCGGTCTGGGCTCCGCGGCGCCGGGGCTCGCCGAGTTCTACGGCATGTTCATGGGCTTCGGCTTCCGCTCGAAGATCGGCAACCTCGACTACGCCATCCTGCCGATCGGCGAGCTGGGCAATGCCCATCGCTTGTCCTTCACCCTGAAATTCGGTAGGGTCGGATCTAGGCCGGCGACCGTCAAGAAAATGGAAAGGCAGGGACCCAAAGAGCGGATGGTCGAGCGCCTGCCCGTCATCAACCTGAAGCAGTGGGGGCCGCGGTGAACCGGTGCCGCCGCCTGCTCGCCCCGCTGTGCATAATCCTCTTCGGGGTACTCGCTTGGCATGGCGCGCTTGACGGCGCCTTCGTCTATGACGACGAGGCGATCGTGGTCAAGAACGAGAGCATCCGTTCACTAACGCCGGCGTCCAAGTTCCTCGACCCGAGCGCCATTTCCAGTGATCCGCGCATGCAGAAGAGCTTGTGGCGGCCGGTTACGGCCTTCGCGTATGCGGCGCTGTACGCGGCCGGAAGCGGCGCGCCGCAGCCATTCCACGCCGCCGGGATTGGTCTGCATATCCTCAACGCTTTGCTGGTCCTATGGCTGATCACGGCCTTGTTCCGGTCCCGGACGGCCGGTCTTATCACCGCTCTCGTCTTCCTGCTGCATCCTGCCCAGGTCGAGTCGGTGGCCTGGATAAGCGCCCTGGCCAACCCGCTGTTCCTGACAACCTATCTGCTGGCGGCGCTGCTTTTCCTGCTGGCCATCGATACCGAGACCAAGGCGTACTATCCGCTTTCGGCCTTCTGCTTCGTTCTCTCTCTGCTCAGCAAAGAGATGGCGGTCACTCTCCCCATGCTCATGGCTGTGATCGTCATGCTGCGCAGGAGAGACGGGCAGAAGGCCACCTATTTGTCGGTCCTGCCTTATCTCGCCGGAGGCGTCGGCTTTGCGGTGCTGCGCTCGGCGGTGCTGGGGCAGACGGCGCAGACCGGCTACTGGGCGGGGAGCCTCTACGCGCAGGCGCTGACCATGCTCAAGGGCTTCGCCCAGTATGTGAAGCTGGCGCTGGCGCCCTATCCGCTGAGTCTCGAATACCTGTGGCCCGCCAAGCAGGGCTTGGACGCCGAGACGGCGCTCTATGCCCTGCTCCTTAGCGGCCTGCTGGTGCTGGGATTTAAGCTGCTGCGCCGGGCTCCGAAGGCCGGGGTCGGCATCCTGCTCTTTGCCGGGGCGCTGGCGCCGGTGTCGAACCTAATCCCGCTGACCACTATCATCAATGAGCGTTTCCTGTATCTCTCGCTTATCGGCTGGGGTCTGATAGTCAGCGAAATCCTCGAGCATTCGGGG
>JBDRPD010000104.1:0-4149 GCA_043827405.1 Elusimicrobiota bacterium
ATAAGTTCGCGCTCGGTCATGGCCGATTCTATCAAATGTGGTAAAATAGGCCGTCCGACTACCGGTGGCCCGTTCGTCTAGCGGCCTAGGACGCCGCCCTCTCAAGGCGGAGATCACGGGTTCAAATCCCGTACGGGCCACCGGTAGCCGGAATTTTTTTGTCAATTTTACGACGAGACAGTATCCGGCTTTGCGACGTCGACGCCCTTTTCGACACGCACGCCTAAAGCGTCCAGCTCCGCCGAGGATTTCCTGCAGACGGCGATAACGGAATCGCCCCGCGCCTTGAGCTGCCGGCAAAGCTCCAGGCCGATGCCGCGGTTCGCGCCGGTAATGAGTGCTGTTGCCAGAGCGCATTAGTCATAGGAAATAGAGTTTGTTTGCTAATATGCGTTCATGCGCCGGCTCCTGCTGCTAGCCGTCATTCTCGCCGTCCAATTCCCCTCCGCATACGGCATGAAGCCCGTTCCTTTTCGACGGGCCCTTAACGCCGTCCTCGACGGCTACAAAACGGGCGACGACGCCGGGGTCCGCGCGAGATACACGGACGCCATGATTAAGGCGTTTCCTCCGGCGCAGGCGAACTCCTTTCTTAAAGACCTGAAAGCACAGTACGGCGACGTCGTCGAGGTCGAAGGCCCCCGCATCACGCCGCCGAATATCGCGATCTTCCCGGTGCGCTTCGCCCGCGGGAGGCTCGACATCAAGGTTGTTCTTGACGCCGACAGCAGGATCGCGGGGATGTTTTTTCTGCCGCATACGCCGGCAATCCCGGTCCCGGAAATGCACAGGACGCGACTCACCCCGCCGTTTAAGGACGTTTGGCTCGTGGTCTGGGGGGGCGACGCCCGGGAAAAGAACGCGCATATCGACCACCGTAATCAGCGCTTCGCCTTCGACGCCATCGGCGTCGGCCCGAACGGCAAAACGCGAGCGGGAAAAAACGAAAGCAACGAGGATTTCTACGCGTTCGGCCGGGAGCTCACGGCGCCCGCCGACGGCGTTGTCACCGACGTCATCTTCGGCGTCCGCGACAATATGCCCGGCTCCATGAACCAGTACTCGGCGCTCGGCAATGCCGTCGTCCTCCGACATGCGGAGCACGAATATTCCGTGCTCGCGCACTTCCAGCAGGGCAGCATCCGCGTCAAGACCGGTGACCGGGTCCGGCGCGGGCAGGTCCTCGGCCGCTGCGGAAATTCCGGCAACTCCTCAGAACCTCATCTCCATTTCCACCTGCAGAACACTCCGATCATACAGAACGGCACAGGCATAAAAATTCGATTCGACGGGATCGCCGTCAAAATGACGGAAACCTTCAACGAACGAAAAGCTTATTCCCCTGAAAAAGACGACATAATACGCCCTCTGTAAAGCCGCCCGCCCTTTTGGTGTCATCCCTGTTATGCCAAGATTAAGGGCATTTTTGCTGGATCGAGCGAAGCCCTGGCCGGCGTTTGGCTATTCTGACGGCGGCCCTCGGGCCGAGCGACCCTGGGACGGTTCCCCGCCCGCGACCGCCGCATCCTTCTCCGGTTGGCGATAGCGGCCCTTCAGTCCGTGGTTGGGATCAGCGCGCAGCGCCTCGAGATAGGCGATGTCCTCCGCCGATGGGGTCGAATACCGGGCCAGCATTTCGGGGTGGGCGATCATCCGCTGACCGAGCGCGATCGCTTCGTGCCAATAAGACCTGCGGGTCGTATGATTGATTCGCCGGCGCGAGACCCCGGTCCCCTTCTCAAAGTAGCCCTTGAGACTGGTATGCATTGCCGGTGCCAGGCCGTTCTGCAAGAGCACCAGGTCGGCCAACAGGCGCGCCGTGCGCGCGTTCGCATCCGGGAAGCCGTGCATCCGAGTCAGCTTAAAATGGATTCGATATGCGAGCTCCTCGGGCCCCTCGCTCTCCAGGACCTGCGGGACCTCGGTCTCGAGCCACCGGAAGAACGGCGCCGAATCGGCCCGGTAGTCCGGATCGCCGGCGATGGCGTCATCCAGGAGGTTTCGGGTTAGGATGCGGTTGAGGGCGATGACGGTGGCGCGGTTCAGACGCAGGTCCGCGGCGTTATTGGCCACCCATTCGGCGGCGGTCCGGAAATTCCGCTCTGCGGTCGCCTGGACCTGGGCGGTCGAAAGTCCGTCCTCCGCAATCACGCGACGGCCGAGAAGATTCGTCCGGCTGAGCATCATCGAGCCGGCCAGCATGATCGCTACCGCTGTCGTGACCCGGCTCGAGTTCACCCGATCGACCGCGGGAGCGGGTTCGCCGCCTCCGTCGAACCGCATCCGGCCCTCGACAACGCCGGGGTGCGGTCGATTCGCGGCGCCTCCGGCGGGTAACAGCCGCCCCCCGCTTGCGGCCTGCAGCAGGCTGTCCAGGATCGGGTTCCGGAGGGGGGGGTTCTTCGCGGCGTTTTTCCCGGGCCGCGCCCGCGAGTCGATCCGGACCGCAGTCTCGCCTCCGCTCCGCAGACCAACGCTGATGGATGGATGCCGTTTCGGGATCGGGTCTAGGACTGGACCTAGCTCAAGGGAGGGCGCGGTGGCTTTCCTAGACGGCGCGGCGAGGAGCGAGGGAAGGCTCCCCGGGGAAGGGCCGAACAGCAGGCTGCTGGCATTGACGGGTCCGAGGCCGCTCCCGCTTTTCAGCCCGGCTCCGACTGCTCCGATCGAGGCGGAGATGGAAGCGGCGGCCGCGGTGTTCCCGGCCAGGACCCCGCTCGCCAGGGCATCGAGCGGAGCGGACTGCAGGATCAAGAGCCCCGACAGACCGACGGCGAGCATACGTCTTCCGAACCTGAGGAGTTCGCGGAAGGTCATCACTATAGGATGATGGAATATGTACGGCGCTCAAGTGCCCGGAGACCCAGCCATCCCGGGGTCCATCGACCCGCTTCGGTCCGGCGTGGGCATCCACGCGATCCTTCCGAGACGCATTCAGACCAAGATGATAATACCTGCTATGTGCCTTGGTTCCGTTCCCGCAGCCGTTTCCCGCCTCGCCTGACCCCGCCCCTGGCGTAATTCCGCCCCGCGAGCCAACCTCTTTACAGAATCGCAGGCTGCCGGTGATCCGTCAAGAGCGTGAATTCAGGAAAGGCATTGCCGCTATTTACATGCGGATTCCCACGAGCCGGCGCATGTATAGGGTGCGGAGCGGAATTTCTCAAGGGCTGCTGGTTACTTACCAGCTCTGCGGCCGGCCGGGGAAGTCGATCTTGAGTCCTTCGGCGTTCTTGATGAGCCTGCCGGGGCGCTCAGCTTTAAGCACCAGGCCGGTACCTGTGATCTCGAGGCTCTCAAACAGCGTCTCGCCGTCGGCGGGCTGGGCGAGGGCTTGTGCGTTTCAGACGTCCCGGGGGAAGCCCGCATCGCGACCTGCTGAGCTGCTACGGCGACGAGGTCGTAACGATCGGCCGCCAGGGGCGGGGACGCGCCTACCGTCGATGAATCGGCCGGGATACACAAGCAGTTTCTTATGAGCCGAAGGTAATCTTACGGAGGATCCTCTCATTGAATGGGTCTGCCCCTGCGGAAGGCTTCCCGCAGCGACGGACCCCGCAAGTGGAACCAGGAGCAGATTCGGCGGTGGAATTCCCTGCCCGCTCGGACCCGTTCCGCGGGGGGCGAGCTAGCCAATAGGCCCGCTGCTCAGCCCTCGAGTCGGGCCATTCTCCGGCCGGAAGTGGTTTGGCGGTCAGTTTCAGGCGCGGCATCCTTCTTCCACATACAGGCCCATTACTTAAGCAGGTTCCTAATCAGCGATTTAAGCACTTCTCGGTCCGTCCGGCGTCCCGGCATCAGACGGCTCAATACCGTCATCGCGTGATATACTCATAGCATGAAGACACGAAGCGCGATCTGTCTGCTTGGACTCCTCCTGCTGGCCGCCGGCTGCGCCACCATGCCCGCGCAGCAGGACGCCTTCAGCGGGTTCGGCCTCGAGCGCACCTCCGCCGCCGGCAAGCCGTTCCGCGACCTGCGCCTGGCGATCGCCCTCTCCGAGAACACGCGCAAGTCCATGGAGATCATCAAACAGCGCAGCAGCATGTGGAGCCAGGGGATCGATCAGAGCTTCGTGTTCACGGAGACGATCAACTTCCTGCGCGATAATTTCCGCTCGGTGGAGAAAGTCGACGACATCGATCAGCT
>JBDRPD010000105.1:0-115294 GCA_043827405.1 Elusimicrobiota bacterium
GCCGCTGTACCAGGCCGAACCGCCGACGGCGTTGAAGCCGAGGGAGGCGCCCCGGCCGAAGCCGCTGAGCGGCCCGGTCGCGGGCGTCGGCGCGTCGTCGTGCGGCTGCTTTCCGGGCGCGCGCGCCACGTAGACGCCGATGGTGCCGAGGCGTTCCTTGAGCTCGGCGTCCGTCAGCTTGGGATAGCGCTGGTGCGTCCCGAGGCAGCCGGACAGCAGGACAAGCGCCAGACAGAGCAGGCAGGAGAGGGACTTTTTCATTGCCGACATTATAACGACAAAGGGCTTCCTCGCGGAAGCCCTTGTCGATTAGATGGTGGACCCGAGGGGGATCGAACCCCTGACCTCCTGCATGCCATGCAGGCACTCTCCCAGCTGAGCTACGGGCCCTAACGTCGAGATTATATATTTTTTCCCCCTCTTTTATCGCGGCCGTTCATTTCAATTTTCCTCCAGGGCGCGCAGGTCCGCGTCGGTGCGGCGCAGGCGCCGCGCGATGGCGCGCGCGAGGCGCGCGAAGACCATGACCCCAACTACGGGGTTGTCGCGGGAAGCCTCGTTGAACCGGGAGCGCGAGAGCACGTAGAGTTCGGTGGGCTTCAGGGCCACGACTTCCGCCGAGCGCGTTTCGTAGTCGAGGAAAGACAGGTCGCCGAAGAAATCCCCGCGGCGGAAGGTGGCGAGATGCCGGGAGGGTCGGCCCTTGATCGGGAGGAACACGCGCACGGTTCCGCTCCGGATAAGGTAGAGCTTGTCTTCGGACTCGTTCGTGTCGAAGACTTTCTCCCCGGCGGCCACTGAGCGCTTTTCCGCGGCACGGGAGAGGGTGTCGATAGCGGCGCCCTCAATCTCCCGGAAAAGCTCGATCTCGGAGAGTTCGAGGGGGCGGGGCCGCTGCTCTTTTATCTTGGGGCTATGGGACTCCTCGATTAGCCGGTCTTCCGTCCATTCGAGCGCCTCGTCGAGCGTGTCCATGATGCGTACGGATTTCGCGTCTTTGCTGAATTCCAGGTCGTCGAGATAACCCTGCATGCCTTTGCGGTCGGGGGTCTCCGGCGTCAAGCCGCTCAGGAGAAGCAGCCCGTCGGCCTCCCGGAGCCGGGCTCGGAGCAGGTCGAAAAGGTGGACGGCGGTGTAGTCTACCGAGGCTACGCGCCGCAAGTCTACTATCAGAAAGCGGCAGTCCTTTAAGTCCTCCTCGAGCTCGGACTGGAGCTGGTCGGTGGTCCCGAAGAAGAGGTTCCCCTGCAGTTCGCAGATCGCGGTCTGCTGGCCCGCTTTTTCCAGGAACTCACGCTCCCAGGATAGGCGCTTGGTTTTGGAGAAGACCTGGTTGCCGCGGAGCTTGCGCCGGATGACCGAGCCGTGCACCTGGTCGCGGATGAAGAGCGAAATGGCCAGCGCCACGCCGATCCCCGAGGCGGCGATGAGACCCACCGTCGCGGCGGTCACAACGACTGCAGCGATGACGCAGAAGTCGAGCCTGGTCGAGCCGTGGCGTGCCAGACGCAGGCTCTTCCAGTCGAACATGCGGAAGGCCACCACGATCAGGATGCCCGAGAGCGCCGCGATGGGGATCCAGGCGATGAGGCGGCCGAGCAGCAGAAAGGCCAACAGGGACATGACGCCCTCGATCATGCCCGAGAGGCGGGTCTTGCCCCCGCTGGTGACGTTGATGAGGGTCGGACCCATCGTGCCCGCTCCGGGCATGCCGCCCGCAAAGGCCGAAACGAGGTTCCCGAGCCCCTGGCCGATGATCTCACGGTTCGAGTCATGGCGCTCGCGGGTGAGGGCATCGAGGACCACTCCGGTCTTCAAGGTGTCTATGGAAAGGAGCACCGAGAGAGTCAGTGTGGCGACCAGTATGCGGCGCAGATCCACAAGACCGATCTTGAAGAGCGAGTCGAGGCGCTCACGCGCCAGCGAAAGGACCGAGTCCCCTCCCGAACCGATGGAGCCGATGACGAGCGGATTGCCCTCAAGATGCATGAGCTCGGGCCGTAGCAGGCCCAGCCCGAAGTAGACCAGTACCGCAGAGACCAGCGCAATTATGGGCGCGGGGACTTTCTTTGTAACGCGGTCGGCCAAAGACATCACCGCGATGGTCGCCAGTCCCACTACGATACCCGGCCACTGGAAGGACCCGGGGTCGTGGAGCGCCGCGCTCAAGCCGATCCCCTGCGGGAGTCCAAGGAGCTTCGGAATCTGCGCGATGAAGATAAGCACCGCTACGCCGCTTAAGTAGCCGCTCACGACGGGAAAAGGGATGAACTTGATCAATCTCCCGAGGCCGATGCTCCCGTAGACCGTCTGCAGGAGCGCCGAGAGGACGGCCGCCACCGTCATGAGGGCGATGGCTTTCTCGGGAGAAATCCCCGGTCCGCCCTCCGCCGCCCCCAAGACCAGACTCGCTGCCAATGCGGACATGACCGCGGCCGCCGGGGCGCAGGGGGCCGAGATGATGCCTCGCGCCGCGCCGAAGAGGGGCGCGATGATGCCCAAGGCCACCGCGCCCAGAAGGCCCGCAAGAGCGCCTTGGGCCGCGTACTCGGGCCCGAGTACCGAGTAGATGAGCACCCCGAAGGCGATCGCCGAGGGGAGCGCCACAAGCATTGCCGTAATCCCTCCCCAGAGATCGCCGCTTAGGTGCTTGGTGTTCATGGCATGTGAATATAGCTGATAATGCGGCTTGGAGCCAAATGCCGCCCCTTGTGCGCAGCGCTTCCGCTGATTTACCCCGCCGCCGTCTCCGGGGAGAACGTTGGGGCTCCTAATAGCGTATACTGCGTTATGCCCATACAACACGATTCTTTGCTGGATATCCAGACGGTGGACGCGGTTCTCCTGATCGACGCGGACAATGACCCGCATCTCCCCCCTGATTTTACGCTTGGCCCGCGGACCTTGGTGCGCGTCTTTCTGCGCACCGGAGCCAAGCCCCCCCGTGCGCTTGAGCGCCGGCTTGAGGGAATCCCCATGTGCGTTACGGTCGTTTCGCCGCAAGGCGGCGGCAATGCCGCCGATTTCGTGATGTCGCTGCATTCCGGTATCCTGCACGCGACGCTGCCGATGCACGTTCCCTTCACCCTCGTCACCGCCGACGTCAGCCTCTCGGTTATGGCGCAGGAGCTGCAGCGGCTGGGTCGGCGTGCGGCGCTGTGGACCTCGCACGACAAAAAGCCGGTGAGCCGCCGCCCCGCCAAGCCGGCGAAGCCGCCGGCGAGGAGGCCCGCGACCAGGACCAAGCCGGCCGGCCGCACTTTGGCCCAGGCCGCGGCGGCCTATGCCGCGCGGATGAAGGCGGCTAAAACCCCGCCGACCCGGCTTACCGCGCTGCTCAACGACATCAAAAACCGGGCCGCCAAGGAGTTTACGCCGGAGCAGATTCTCGAGCAGCTCAAGCAGCGGCACGGTCTGCGGGTGGACGCCAACGGCCGGGTCAGCCGCAAGACTTAGGCGGGAACTTTCTCCAGCGCCGCGACCAGCTCCCCCGCCGTCTGGAAGCGCTTGGCGGGGTCGGGCTCCAGCGCCCGGTCCATTAGGATGTCGAGCTCCTTCGGCAGGCCGGCGACGAGGCGGCTCAGCGGCACATAGGCTTTCTGCAGCTTCATCGGATGGCAGGCCGCGCCTTGAAACGGCGTCTGCCCCGCCAGGAGCTCGTAGAGGCAGGCTGCCAGGGCGTAGACGTCGGACTGCGGCACCACCTTGCCCTGCTCCTGCTCCGGCGCCATATAGCTCGGCGTCCCCGACACTTCCATGCGGCTGACGGTCGAGAGGGTGTCCTGCGCGCGGCGCGCGATGCCGAAGTCCATAACCTTGGCGGTCCCGTTGGAGACCATGATATTGCCGGGCTTGAGGTCCTGGTGGATGACGCCTTGGGCATGCGCGTAGTCGAGGGCCGGCGCGATCTGCCGCAGGTAGGGCAGCGCTTCGCTCAGCGGCAGCCGTCCCTTTTTGGCCAGCAGGTCGTACATGGACTCGCCCGGCATATGCTCGAAGACGAGGTACAGCCCTCCCCCCTCTTCCAGCACCGAGTAGATCTCGACGATATTGGCATGCTTGAGGCCGGCGACGGTGCGGGCCTCTTTGAGGAAGCGCTTGCGCTCGCGCGGGTTGCCGGCGATCTCTTCGCGCATCTTCTTGATCGCCACCTTGCGCTGCAGGGCGCGGTCCATGGCCGCGTAGACTTCCCCCATGCCCCCTTCGCCCAGCTTGCCGAGGATGTCGTAGCCGATCACGCTTTCCTCGGCGTCCGCGGGAGCCTGGGTGATCATGGTGTTGGAGCGCCGGAATAAAGCAAAGGCGAGAAACAGCAGGCATAGGGCGCCGGCGCCGCCGTAAATCCATAGGCGGCCGCTGCCGGAGCGCGGTTTTTGCGGCGGGTTCGCTCCGGCGTTCTTGTCCGCCAGCCCCTGGCGGAAGAGATCCTTGAAGGCCGGATCGAGGTAAGCCGCGCGCTGCAGGTCGGCGAGCTTCTCTTCGACCTGGCCGAGACGCTCCCAGATGAGCGCCCGGGTGGCATAGGCGTCGGCGTCGCGCCTGTTGAGCGCCAGGGCGGCGTCGAGGTCCTTTTTCGCTTCGGCGTAGCGCTGGGCGTCGATCAGCGCCTGGGCGCGCACCTTGTATGACCAGCCGTCTTTGGGATTGCGCCGCAGGGCGGAGGTCGCGTCGTCGATCGCCCCCTGGTAGTTCTTCATTTTATGCCGGGTCATGGCGCGGAAGCGGAAAGCCGCCCAGTTGTCCGGGTCGCTCTGTATGATGCGGGTGAAGCTCTGCTCGGCGCCGCGGTAGTCCTTCATCTGCAGCTTGGCCAGGCCGGGGGCGGTCAGGTCGTGCTTGCCCTGGACTTGGCCGAAGGTGCGGACGCTCTTGTTTTGGATGGCGCTTTCCATCCAGCCGCCGCGTTCAATCTGCTCCTTTTTGTCTTCAGCCTTCTCGGGCGGAGCCTGCTGCGCGCCGAGCTGTCTGGCGCGTTCTTTAAGCTCTTTGTCGCTGAACGGTGATTTGACGCGCGGCAGGACGAGCTTCTGCAGCGCCTTGAGGCCGTGATCGCCCGGCGCGATGCGCAGGCCGGCGTTGATCGCCTCCATGGCGCCTTCGGCGTCGCCCTGGTTGGAGAGGATCATGGCCTTGTACTTGTTCGCCGTGGGGCTGTCGGGATTGGTTTCCTGGATGCGGCGGATGGCCTCCAGGGCGCTGTCGGTGTCGCCGCCGTTGATGGCGTCTTCTATGGGATTGAACGTCCCTTGGCCCGGATCGGTAGGGTAGGTCGGCATCGGGAAAGGCTGGGGATGCTGAGGGTTTTCCTGCTCCGGCGGCTTGGGCGGCGGCTTTTCTTCCTCGTCGTCTTCACCCTGCCCATCGTCGGATGACCCTTGGCAGCCCGGCAGGGGATTGTCCTCATCGCAGACAGGCAGAATGCTAAAATCGCCGCCCATGTCGCCGGTCGGCTTGTTTGCGGCGTAAGAGGTCCACGCGGCGAAAAGAGGGGCGGCGGCGAGCAGCAGGATGAGGCGGTATCGCATACCCACAGAGTAGATACCCTGGAGGGAAAAATCAAGGGTACTTGGGAGGTAAAAATTATTTGATGCCGACGCAGGCCTCGACCACGTTGAAGGCGTGATCGCCCATCTTCTCGAAGCTGGTGAGCATGTCGGTGAAGACGACGCCGGGCAGCGGCTTGCACTTCTGCTTGACCAGGCGGTCGAGGTGCTTCTGCCGCAGCTTGTCGCGCAGCGCGTCGAGCGCCTGCTCGCGCTCCAGGGCCTTGGGCAGCGGGTCCTTTTCGCGATTGAGGATAAGAATTTTCGTGGCCTCGAGGATGCCTTGGGTCTTGTCCGCCATGGTCTGGATGTCCCTGAGCGCCGTGGCGTCGAACTTGTAGGAATCGTCTTCCTGCCGTTCCATCAGGATGGCGAGCTTTTCACCGTGGTCGCCGATGCGCTCCAGGTCGTTGATCATGCTGAGCAGGGACAAGACCTCCTTGTTCGCTTCGGTCGAAAGGTGGCCGTGGGTCAGGTTCGCCAGGAAGGCGTTGATCTCGTATTCGAGAAAGTCCGTCTTCCTTTCGTCGCGGCGGATGAGGTCGACGAGAACCTTCTTTTCGCGTCCCTGGACGGTCAGCGCCTTGCGGATATTGTTGATCATCCGCACCGTGATATGGGCCATGCGGTCGACTTCCTTTTGCGCCGCCGGTATTACGAGCTCGGGCGTGCTGGTCAGCGGGGTGGAAAGGTAGGTGAGCTCATGCTCCTTCTTTTCCATCGATTCCGGCAGGAGCCAAAGGATTATCCGCTCAAGGTGATGGATCAGCGGCAGGAATATGATCGTATTGACGACGTTGAAGGCCGTGTGGAAAGCCGCGATATGCGTGGGCAGCGCCAGCAGCAGGGAGTTCTCACTCTTGCCCCAGGGGTCGCCCGGAACGATGACGTCGATGAAACGCAGGAACGGTGTGAGTATGAGGAGCGGCCAGATCGATCCGAGCAGGTTGAACAAGAAATGGCCCAAGGCGGCCCGCCGGGCGATCAGCGGCGCGCCGATCGAGGCCAGGAGCGCGGTGACGGTGGTGCCGATATTCTGCCCGACGGCGATGGCGGCCGCGGTCGGAAAGTCGATATAGCCTTTGGCGGCGGCGGTGATGGTGATCGCCATAGAGGCGCTCGATGACTGCACGATGCCGGTGACCGCGGCGCCGAAGCCGATGGCGAAGAGCAGGCCGGAATAGGTGCTTGGGTCGAGACGATGCAGGAAGGAGATGACCTGAGGCGCGGTATGGACATCCGGGATAGTGTCCTTGAGCAGCGCCAGGCCGAGAAACAGCAGCCCGAAGCCGACCAGCGCTTCTCCCACCTTGTGCGGCCAGACCCAGCGTTTGATGAACTGCGAGAAGAAGCCCGCTCCGATGAGCGGCAGGGCGAAGTTGCTGATCTTGACCTTAAAGCCGAGCAGGCTGACGATCCAGGCGGTGGTGGTGGTGCCGATATTGGCGCCGAAGATTACGCCGAGGCTTTGAAACAGCGTCAGCAGGCCGGCGCTGCAGAAGCCGACGACCATGACCGTGGTGGCGCTCGAGGACTGCACCGCGCAGGTGATGAGGAAGCCGGAGAAGGTGGCGCTGAAGCGGTTGCCGGTGGCCCAGGCCAGGATGCGCCTGAGCCTGGCGCCCGCCATTTTCTGCAGGCCCTCGCTCATGACCTTGAGGCCGTACAGGAATACGGCAAGGGCTCCGATGAGGTTGAGGGTGAGGATAAGCCCCGTCATGGTGGTGGCCTAGTCTATATATTTATCCTCGGCCGAATCCAGCGGAGCGCCCAGGCGTCTATTTGATGCCGGCGCAGGCCTCGACAACGTTGAAGGCGTGGTCTCCCATCTTCTCGAAGCTGGTCAGCATGTCGCTGAAGACGACGCCGGGCAGCGGCTTGCACTTCTGCTTGACCATGCGCTCGACGTTGGCCTGCCGCAGCTCGTCGCGCAGCGCGTCGAGCGCGCGCTCCTTTTCCAGCGCCGCGGGGACCGGGTCCTCTTTACGCTCGAGGATCAGCGCCCGGGTGTCGTTGAGGATCCGGCGGGTATGCTCGGCCATCCTCTTGAGGTCCCGCATCGCCTGGCCGTTGATCTTGTAGGAGGAGTCCTCCTGCCGCTCGAGGAGGATCGCCAGCTTCTCGCCGTGATCGCCGATGCGCTCGAGGTCGTTGATCATGCTGAGCAAAGACAGCGCCTCTTTGTTGGCCGCCGTCGAGAGCTTGCTGTGGGTCAGGTTCGCCAAGTAGGAGTTTATTTCGTACTCGAGGAAGTCCGTCTTCTTCTCGTCGCGGCGGACCAGGTCGAGCAGCACCCGCTTCTCACGGCCTTCGACGTCCATGGCCTTGCGGACGTTGTCGAGCATCCGCACGGTGATGTCGGCCATGCGGCCGACCTCCTTCTGCGCCGCCGGGATGACGAGCTCGGGCGTGCCGGCCAGGGGCGTGGAGAGAAACAGCAGCTCGTGCTCCTTCTTCTCCAGCCGGTCCGGCAGCAGGCGCAGGATCAGCCGCTCCAGCGGGCCGATGAGGCATAGCATGATTCCGGTGTTGATGACGTTGAACAGGGTATGGAAGGCCGAGAGGTGGGTCGGGATGCCGATCAGGAGCGAGGCCTCGCTCGTGCCCCAGGGATCGCCGGGGACGATGCCGTCGACCAGGCGCAGGAAGGGCATAAAGAGCAGAACCGCCCACACGACGCCGAAGATGTTGAACAGGAAGTGGCCGACGGCCGAGCGCTTGGCGTTGAGCGTCGCGCCGATGGCGGCGAGGTTGGCGGTGATGGTGGTGCCGATGTTCTCGCCCAGGACGAGCGCCGCCGCCGTCGGATAGTCGATGAGGCCCTTGGCGGCGGCGGTCAGCGTCACCGCCATCATGGCGCTCGAGGACTGGAAGATCATGGTCAGGGCGGCGCCCGCGCCGACCGCCAGCAGCCGGGTGCCGATGCCGCCGCCGCTCAGGCGTCCGATCAGGTTCATGATCTCGGGCGCGCTCTTGACGTCGGGGATGGCGGCCTTCAGCAGGTGCAGGCCGAGAAACAGCAGGCCGAAGCCGACCATGATCTCGCCGACCTTGTGCGGCCAGCGCCAGCGCTTGATGAACTGGGAGAAGAAGCCGAGGCCGATCATCGGCAGGGCGAACTTGGTGATCTTGATCTTGAAGCCGAGCAGGCTGACTAGCCAGGCGGTGGTGGTGGTGCCGATGTTGGCGCCGAAGATCACGCCGAGGCTCTGCGCGAGGGTCAGCAAGCCGGCACTGACGAAGCCGACGACCATGACCGTCGTGGCGCTCGAAGACTGTACGACGCAGGTCACCAGGAATCCCGACAGGGTGGAGCTGAAGCGGTTGCTGGTGGCTTTCGCCAGGATGCCGCGCAGCTTCGAGCCGGCCGCCTTCTGCAGCGCCTCGCTCATGAACTTTAAGCCGAACAGGAAGACGCCGAGGGCGCCGAGGAGATCGAGGGCAAGCGAGAGTGTGTCCATGTCCAATATTCTGCTCCGGCAGGCTGCTAGAGGCCTGCTAAATATTTGCCAGAAGTAAGGTTAGGCTCAGCATCGCCGCAAGGGAGATTACGACGGTCGCCGCTGCGCCTTTAATCAGTTCTATCATGCTTACAGAATACTTGAGCCGCGGTCGGATAGCCATGATGACGGGGTAAACCTTATGTTTGGACTTTATGACGGCAGGCCGGCCGGGAGGGTAAAGCGGAAGGTCGAGCCATGATCGGAGCTCTCGGCCCAGATGCGGCCGCCGAGCGTCTCGACGAGATGTTTGACGATGGAGAGGCCTAGGCCGGTGCCGCCCAGCGCGCGGGAGCGCGCCTTGTCGACGCGGTAGAAGCGTTCGAACAGGCGCGGCAGCTCCTGTTCCGGGATGCCGATGCCGGTGTCCTGGACGGAGACCGCGATCTCGTTCTCAGCGGTCCGTGCCGAGATCTCGACGCGGCCGCCATCGTGGTTGTACTTGATCGCGTTCTCCAGCAAATTCAGCAGGATCTGATGCAGCGCCGCGCGGTCGGCTGTCACCTTAATGGACGAGGTCACGGCGCAGATCAGGGACACGCCCTTCTTCTTCGCCGGGTGGCCGAGGCTTTCGATCGCGTCCTGCACCGCTTCGGCCAGCGACAGCCGTTCGGGGCAGATCGCGCGCCGGTCCGACTCGATGGCCGCCAGGTCGAGAAGGTCATCGACGATTCGCGTCATGCGGTCGGCATGGTTCTCGATCGTCTCCACGAAGTCCATGCGGTTCTCGCGGTCCTCTATGCCGCCCCGGCGCAGGGTCTCGGCCGAGCCTTTGATATGGGCGAGCGGGGTCCGCAGCTCGTGCGAGACATTGGCCACGAACTCCTTGCGCACGCTCTCCAGGCGGCGCAGGCGCGTGATGTCGTAGAGGGCGAGGACCGCGCCGGTCAACTCGCCGTCGCGGATGATAGGGTTGGCCGAGGCTTCGAACAGGCGCTCGTCGGGCACGTGCAGGATGGTCTCGTCCTGCTGCTGCTGCTGCGACTGGAGCGCGGTTTCGAGCAGCCCCCACAGCCGATCGTGGCCGATGACATCGCGGAAGGGGCGTCCGCGCGGATCGTCGGAATCCAGAGCGAACAGCCGCCGCATGACCGGATTGAGCTCCTGGATCCGTCCTTGGCGATCGACGAGCGCCACCGCCTCCGCGATGTTGTTTAGGGTCGCCTCCAGCGGCGCCTTCTCGGCGGAGAGCTGGCCGACCGTGGCGCCTACGCGCTTGGCCAGTGCGTTGAGGACCTCGGCCAGGCGGCCGAACTCGTCATGCGAGCGGACCTCGGCGCGGGCCGTGAAGTCGCCGTGCGCGATGCGGTCGGCGGCGTCGGCCAGGCGGCCGACCGGATTATGGATCGAGCGTGAGACGTAGACGGCCAGCGGCAGGGCGGCGAGCAGGCACAGCAGGCTGGCGATGGCGATAGCCAGCCGCAGCCGCGAGACCTTGGCGTGGACGCTGGAGAGCGGCATGGCCAACCGCAGGGTGCCCGCCGGCTTGCCCTGGTCGCGGATCGGGACCGCGACATATAGGAAGTCGGCGCCGACCGTACTGCTGTGCCGCACCGACCGGCCGCGGCCGGCGGCCAGGGCGGCGCGGATTTCGGGTCGGCCGCTGTGATCTTCTATCAGTGCGAGGTCGGCGGCGGGAACCTCGGAATCGCCTACCACCTTGCCCGCGAGCGTGGTGAGGGTTACCCGGGCTCCGGTCTTGCCGCCGAAGCCGTCGGCCCAGCGGTCGAGGACCGCGGCGTTTTCCTGCCGGAGGGCGGCGCGATCGAGCTGCGGCAAAAGCAGCTCGGCCTTGCCGGTCAGGGCGGACGCCAGCTCATCGGCCAGATGGGTCCGAGCGACGCGTGAGGCGACGAGGCCGACCATGGCCGCCGTGGAGAGAACCAGCAGACAGACCGAGAGGGTGAGCTTTCTCAGGAAGGTACGGCCGAACCAGTCAAGCATCGTCGCCCCGCGGCGCGCGGTAGCCGGCGCCGGTGACGGTTACGATGCGCTTGCCCTCGGACTTGAGCTTGCGCCGCAGACGCGCGATGTGCTGGTCGACGGTCCGGGTGTCGATGTCTATGGCCCGGTCGTAGCCCCATACCTGTTCGAGGATGCGATCGCGCGAGACCACCTTGCCGTCGGCTTCCAGCAGCAGGCGCAGGAACTCGAACTCCTTGGGCGTCAGCGCCACTTCCTTGCCTTCGACCCGGACTAGGTGGCGGTCGAGGTCGACCTCGAGCCTGCCGGCCTTGAGCGTGCCGGAGCCGCGCGGCGCGTCCGCTCCGCTCCGGCGCAGCACCGCCTCCACCCGGGCCAGCAGCTCGGCGATGGAGAAGGGCTTGGTGACGTAGTCGTCGCCGCCGAGCTTGAGGCCGAGAATGCGGTCGATCTCGCTCTTCTTGGCGGTGAGGAAGATGATCGGGATTCGGGAGTCCTGCCGCAGGGCCTTGCACAACGACAGGCCGTCCATCTTGGGCAGCATGATGTCGAGGAGGATGAGGTCGGGCTTGTCCTTGCGGGCCAGGGCCAGCCCGGCCTCGCCGTCGTAGGCGGCGGCGACGGCGTAGCCCTCCTTCTCGAAGTTGTACTTAATGAGCTTGACGAGGCCCTTCTCGTCTTCGACGATCAGAACTTTTTTGCGCGCCATATGTAGGATTATAGCGCGGACGTTTGACGATTGCTTGACGTTTCCAGCCTGCGGCCGCGCCTCAGCTCTGCTTGAACTGCGCCACCAGCGCCGAGATGCTCGCCTTGGCGTCGCCGAAGAGCATGCTCGTATTGTCGGAGACGAAGAGCGGATTGCCGACGCCCGCGAAGCCCGGGTTGAGGCTGCGCTTGAGCACGATGCAGGTCTTGGCCAGGTCGACGTTGATGATCGGCATGCCCCACAAGGGGCTGTCCTTGTCGGTGCGCGCCGCCGGGTTGACGACGTCGTTGGCGCCGATCACCACCGCCACGTCGACGTTGTCGATCGTCGGGTTGACGTCTTCCGGGACCACCAGCTGGTCGTAGGAGACGTTGGCTTCGGCCAGGAGCACGTTCATGTGTCCCGGCATGCGTCCCGCCACCGGATGGATGACGTATTTGACCTCGGCGCCGTTCTCCTCGAGAAGCTCTCCGAGCTCGCGGACCACATGCTGGGCCTGGGCCACCGCCATGCCGTAGCCGGGGACGAAAACCACCGAGCTCGCCGCTTCGAGGACCAAATAGGCGTCTTCGGCCGTCATCGGCTTATGGGTTCCTTTATACTTGGCGCCCTTCTTGGCGGTCGCGGCGGAGCCGAAGCCGCTGAACAGGACGTTGGCCAGGGAGCGGTTCATGGCCTTGCACATGATATTGGTCAGGATCAGCCCGCTCGCTCCGACCAGCGATCCCGCCACGATCAGCACATTATTGAGGATGACGAAGCCGGCCGCGCAGGCCGCCAGGCCCGAGTAGCTGTTCAGGAGCGAAACCACCACCGGCATATCGGCCCCGCCGATGGGGATGACGGCCATGATGCCGAGCACGAAGGAGAGCCCGACGGATATGTAGAGAATATTGGCCGAGGCCGCCGGATTTTGGCAGAACATCACGCCGCAGGCGATGGTGCCGAGCACCAGCAGGCCGTTGACGATATGCTGGCCGCTGAATACGGTGGGGCGGCCGTCGATGGTCTCGGAGAGCCGCAGGTAGGCCAGCACGCTGCCGGTGAAGGTTACGCCGCCGATCAGCACCGCGAAAAATACCGCCGCCGCGGTGAACAACGGCAAGCCCGGATTGGCGTTGAACTCGGCCCAGCCGACCAGCAGGCTGGCGAGGCCGCCTGAGCCGTTGAACAGCGCCACCATTTCCGGCATGGCCGTCATCTTGACCAGGCGCGCCGACACCGCGCCGATGACGCTGCCGATCAGGACGCCGATGATAATCCACTCAAAGGAGACGATATGGTGGTCGAAGAGCGTCACGCCCATGGCCAGGAGCATGCCGGCAGCCGACACCAAGTTGCCCTTGCGGGCCGTCTCGGCCCGGCTGAGCATCTTCAGGCCGAAGATGAACATCGCCGACGCCAGGATGTATGAGAAATCGATGATCGCGGGGCTCATTTCTTTTCCTTCCCTTTCTTCTGTTTGAACATGGCCAGCATGCGGTCGGTCACCAGATAGCCGCCGACCACGTTGATCATGGCCGCGGCGACCGCCGTGGTTCCCAGCACCGTCTGCAGGGTGCCCGAGGCGAGGGATCCGGCGGCGAGCAAAGCGCCGACGATGGTGATTCCGGAGATGGCGTTGGAGCCCGACATCAGCGGCGTATGCAGCTGAGACGGAACCTTCGCGATGAGCTCGAAGCCCAAGAAAATCGCCAAGACGAAAACGAATATCAGCAGTCCCATGATCGCTCCTCTATTTTGCGCCCGCGGTCTCGGCCAGGAGTCCGCGGATGTCGGCGTTGCGTACCTCGCCCGCGTGCGTGAGCAGGCAGCCGTCGATGATCTCGTCCTTCAGATCCAGCTTGAATTCCTTTTTTTCTTTGTCCCAAAAGTGCTCGATGAGGTTCGCCAGGTTGGCGGCGTACATCTCGCTGGCGGAGGTCGGCACCACGCCCGGGAGGTTGCGGGGGCCGAATACGCGCACGTCGTGGATGATCACCTCTTCTCCCGGCTTGGAGCCTTCGACGTTGCCCCCCGTCTCGGCGGCCATGTCGATGACCACGCTGCTGGGCTGCATGCCCTTGAGCATCTCGTCGGTGACCAGGAGCGGCGGCTTGCGGCCGAAGACCTGGGCGGTGGTGATTACGATGTCGGACTGGGCGCAGATCTTGGCCATGCCCTCGCGCTGCTTGTTGATCTGCTCGGGGGTGAGCTGCTTGGCGTAGCCGTCGCGCGTCTGGCCGGTCTCGCCGAGGTCGATCTTGACGAACTTGGCGCCCAGCGACTTCACCTGCTCCTCGACCACCGGCCGGGTGTCGAAGGCCTCGACCCGCGCGCCCATGCGCTTGGCGGTGGCGATGGCCTGCAGGCCGGCGACGCCGACGCCGATGATGAAGACGCGGGCGGGCCGGATGGTGCCGGCGGGGGTCATCATCATGGGCAGGATCTTGTGGTGCTTCTCGGCGCCGATAACGACGGCGGCGTAGCCCGCCAGGTTGGCCTGCGAGCTGATGGCGTCCATCTTCTGCGCGATGGTCGAGCGCGGGATGAGCTCCATGCAGATGGCGCTGGCGCCGGCGTCGGCGAGGCGCTTGGTCAGTTCGGGGTAGGTAAAGGGCTCGAGGTAGCTGATATGGATCGCCCCCTTTTTTAGCTGGTCGATCTCTTCGTCCGGCGGCTTGCGCAGCCGCAGCACGATGTCGGCCTTGGCCAGCGCCTCTTTGCGGTTGGGCAGGATGACCGCTCCCGCCTGCTCGAACTCGGCGTCGGAGATAAGCAGGCTTGTACCGAGACCGGCTTCGATCTCGATCTCCACTCCCAGCTTGGTGAGTTTCTTGACGGCGTCCGGAGTCAGCGGAATCCGGGTCTCGCCTTGGGTGGTTTCTTTGGGGACGAAAATTTTCATAGTTTAGGGCTCCCTTCAGCACCGATCGTATCGCGGTCGGACAGGATAACTAACTTTATCAATTTCGGGCAAGTATCAAAATTGCGTTTTGGGATCGGACAGGTGGCACTGCCGGCAGCTGCTGCGCTCCGGGTGAGGGCTGCGCATGTTTTTATTCGGCTGTTCCGCGCCGTGGCAGACGCCGCATTTCTCGCGCAGAAACAGCCGGTGCGGAATCGCCGGCGGCGCCTTGGGGTGGGCGCGGCGTCCCGTACGCGGCTCTTTGAGACCGCGCCAGTTGGTCGCGACCGCGGCCGGCCGCTCGCCCGGAGGAGCGCTGCGTACGTGGCACTGCTGGCAGTTGGAGAACTCTGGGTGCGGCGTCTGGATGCTCACACGGTCGCCGAGATCCGTGACGTTTTCGTGGCAGCCGAGGCAGGTCTCGCTGCCCCGGTCAGCGATCTCATGCGGGATGACCGGCGGCGCGGTGTAGAAAGCACGCCGCTGGGCCCGCACCGGGTCGACCGGATCATCCTCGTCGGCGCCGAGCCCAGGCGTCGCCGCGAGCGCGGCCAGCCCGGCGCAGCCCATAACGGCCAGCAGGACGCGGCAGTTCCGGCTCATCATGCTCGTTCCACCTTGACCGCGCACTTCTTGTAGTCGGGCTCCTTGGAGAACGGATCCCAGGCGTCGAGCGTCACCTGGTTGATGAGGCGGCCCTCGTCGAAGAAGGGCACAAAGACCAGACCCTTCTGCGGCACGCTGCGCTCATCGATGGAAGCCGGCAGGACGATCTCGCCGCGGCGGGAGGCGACGCGGACCTCGTCGCCGCCGCGGATGCCGAGACGCGCGGCGTCCGCGGGATGCAGCTCCACGTACGCCCGCGGCATCGCGTTGTTAAGCTGGGGGACCCGCCGCGTCATCGTGCCCGTGTGCCAGTGCTCGATAACGCGGCCGGTGCACAGCCAGAAGGGATAGTTCTTGTCCGGCATTTCCGGCGGGTCCTCGTAGGGGCGGGCGTAGACAATGGCGCGCTGGTCCCCGGCCTTGGCCATATAGAAGGAAACGCCGTCGTCCTTTTTCACGTAGGGATCCTCGCCCTCGACGAAGCGCCGCTTGGTCTCGCGCCACGCGCCGGCGGCGTCCTGGACCACGGGCCAGCGCAGGCCGCGGTTCTCGACGTAGACGTCGTAGGGGGCGAGGTCCTTGTGCTTGAGGGTGGTAAAGCGCCGGTACTCCTCGAACAGGATCTTGTCGATGTTGTGCTTCTTGAATTCGCTCCACTTCCAGGCTTCGATCTCGCGCCCCTTCTCGTCGCGTACCGTGAGCAGGAAGCCGCCGTCGCGGTCGCGCATGCCAGCGAAGCCCTTGTCGTAGAGGCGGCGCGCGACGGCGAGCAGCTGCCAGACGTCGTCGCGGGCGTCTCCCGGGGGTTCGATCATCTTGAACCATTGCTGGGTGCGCCGTTCGGTATTGCCGAACACACCGTTCTTCTCCACCCAGCCGGCCGAGGGCAGGACCACGTCGGCGAGCTCGGTGGTCACCGTCGGGTAGATGTCGGAGACCACCAGGAACCGGTCGCGCGCGGCCCGCATGTTCTCGTTGAGGTTGGGGATGGTCTGGGCGGGATTGGTCACCTGCACCCACATCCCGGTCAGCCCGCCGGATGCCAGCTCCTGGAACATCTGGACGGCGTGAAAGCCCGGTTTGGGGTTGAGCGCACCCGGTTGGGTGCGCCAGACGTCCTCGGTGAACTTGCGGTGCGCTGGGTCGTTGACAACGCGGCCGCCGGGCAGGGCGTGCGCCAGCGTCCCCACCTCGCGGCAGGTGCCGCAGGCGCTGGGCTGGCCGGTGAGCGAGAGCGGCGTGCTGCCCGGCTTGCCGATCTTGCCCGCGAGCAGGTGCACGTTGTAGACCAGGTTATTGATCGCCGTGCCGCGCGTATGCTGGTTCATCCCCATGCACCACAGCGAGACCACTTTCCGCTCGGGATCGGCGAACTGGTCGGCCAGCACTTCCAGCTGCTTGACCGACAGTCCGGACCGCTGCGCCACCTGCTCCGGGGAGTAGTCCTCCAGGAAGCGCCGGTAGTCAGCGAAGCTGATGTCCTTTTCCTCGTTCGACTTGAAGCGCACGCGCTTTTCCACAAAGGCATTGTCGTAGGCGCCGCGCTTGAGCAGGATGTGGCAGATACCATTGGCGATTGCGAGGTCGGTTTGCGGAACAAACTCCATATAGTGATCGGCTGCTTCCGAGGTGCGGGTGCGGCGCGTAGCGAGATCGATCATGGTGACGGCGTCACCCTTGCTCTTGCGGTCGATGAAGCGCGAGAACAGGATGGGATGCATCTCGGCCCAGTTGTTGCCCCAGCAGATCACGGTGTCGCAGGTGTCGAGATCGTCGTAGCAGCCGGAGGGCTCATCCACGCCGAAGGTTTTGATGAAGCCGACGACCGCGCTCGCCATGCACAGTCGGGCGTTGGGATCGATGTGATTGCTGCCGAGCCCGCCCTTGAGGAATTTCATCGCGGTATAGCCTTCAATGACCGTCCACTGGCCCGAGCCGTAGACCGCGAAGCGTTCGGGGTCGGCGATAATCCTGTCGGCGATGAGGTCGATCGCCTGGTCCCAACTCGCCGGCGTCAGCTTGTCGTTTTTGCGGATCAGGGGGCGCGTCAGACGGTCGGGGCCGTAGAGGGCGGCGCCGGCGCTGTAGCCTTTGATGCAGAGCAGGCCCTTATTGACGGGGTTCTTGCGGTCGCCCTGTACGGCGACGATGCGGCCGTCCTTGACGCCCACCAGGGAGCCGCAGCCGGTGCCGCAGAATCGGCAGGGGGCTTTATGCCAGGACAGCCCGTCGCTGCCGAGGCGCTCGGCCGCAGCTTCGGCCGGCGCCGAGCTCAGGGCGGCCAGGGCCGCCGCTTGCGCGGAAAGCTTCAGGAACTGTCTACGCGTCAGGGATTTTCTCATCGTTCTGTTCTCCTGCGGCGTCTTCGAAGTTGTGATAGACCAGGTCGACTTGGACGACTCCTGGGATGCGCTCGATGCTCTTCCATACCGACTTGTCTTCAGCGGGGAGCGAGGAGTCGGTAACTACCACCAGGTTCTCACCTTTTGCGTCGGTGACTTCGGCATGCGGGAGTTCGTTGATGGCGCGGCGGACTTTCTCGGTGCTGGCGCACTGGGTGCGGACGATGAGACTGGATATTGACATATATCAAATACGCTATTCGTCAATTCAAGCAATTTCCCGGCCGGGTGTCGAGCGGTCTAGCGTATCATCTTCAGCTGCTCGGTGGCGACGGTTTTAATAACCGTCTCGCAGCAGCCGAAGAACTTGAGGATGCAGGGGACTCTGAGGGAATAGAAGACCTGATTGCCGCGCTTTTCGGCGGCGACAATGCCGGCGTTTTTGAGCAGCGTCAGGTGCTTGGATACCGTGGAGATATCGGCGCCGACGATCTCGGTCAGGTCGCGCACGCAGCGTTCTTTTTCCGCCAAGGCGTCCACCATGCACAGGCGCGCCGGATGGGCCATCGCTTTCACGATCCGGGCGCGGGCTTCGAACTGGGCGCGGGTCTTGCCGTTCATTTGTCTATTTGGTATTATAGCCAAATGATGGGCGAAGAGCAATCCGACGCCAAGGGGCTGGGCTTCTTCGAGCGCTACCTGACGCTGTGGGTGCTGCTGTGCATCGCCGGCGGAATCCTCCTGGGCAAGCTCGCGCCGGGCTTCGCCGCCCGGCTCGACGGCATGGCCGTCTATGTCGGCGCTGCCCCAGTGGTTTCAATTCCCATCGCCGTCTGCCTGTTCTTCATGATGTATCCCATTATGGTTAAGATCGATTTCGGCGAGGTGCTGCAGGCCGGACGCAGCATTAAGCCCGTGGGCTTGACCTTGCTCATCAACTGGGCGATCAAGCCGTTCACCATGTACGCGATCTCGACGTTTTTTCTCGGCACGCTGTTTCTCGGCTTCATCGGGCCGGATGCGGTCGATCTGGTCAAGATGCCGCTCGGGCTCAACCTTGATGCGGGCGCGGCCTACGGCGCCGGCCGCGTCGTCATGGAGGGCGGCGTCAAGATGCTGGAGGTCCCGTTGTGGCGCAGCTACCTGGCCGGCTGCATCCTTCTCGGCATCGCCCCCTGCACCGCCATGGTTCTGGTCTGGGGCTATCTGGCGAAAGGCAATGACGGGCATACTTTGGTCATGGTCGCGATCAACTCCTTGGCCATGCTCTTTCTTTTTGGTCCGCTCGGCGGCTTTCTTCTCGGCGTCGGCCGCCTGCCGGTTCCCTGGCAGGCGCTGCTGCTGTCGATCGGGATCTACGTCGCGCTGCCTCTGGTCGCGGGCTACTTCTCGCGCCGGTGGATCATCGCCGCCAAGGGCGAGGTCTGGTTCAAAGAGAAGTTCCTGCAGGTGCTGACGCCGGTGACCATCTCGGCGCTCTTGATTACTCTGGTCCTGCTGTTTTCCTTCAAAGGAGAGGTGATCCTTTCCAATCCCCTCACGATAGTGTGGATCGCGGTGCCGTTGTTTCTCCAGACCGTTCTGATCTTCGCTCTCGGCTACGCGCTGGCGAAAGTTTTCAAACTCTCCTACCGCGACGCCGCTCCTTCGGCCATGATCGGCGCCTCGAACCATTTCGAGGTCGCGATCGCCACCTCGACCATGCTCTTCGGGCTTTCCTCTGGAGCGGCGCTGGCCACCGTGGTCGGAGTCCTCATTGAGGTTCCGCTCATGCTCATGCTGGTGCGCTTCTGCCTGCGGACGGATAAATGGTTTGCGACGGAAACACCGTCACCTCTGAATTGAGCCGGGCGGATATGCTCGGCTCGTGGAAGGCGCGCTGGGGCGTTAACCGCATGCGCTACAAGGTCTGCCCCGGGCTGCGCACGCTGGGCAGTCCCGGAAAGGATTCCCCCGTCCTGGTATCGGCCAACTACAAGATGAGCTTTGACCGCTTGCGCGCGGCGCTGGCGGGGCGCGATGCCTGGATTCTCGTGCTCGACACCCAGGGGATCAATGTCTGGTGCGCGGCCGGCAAAGGCACCTTCGGCACCGATGAGCTCGTCGCCAGAATTGAGCAGCATAAGCTGTCGGAAGTCGTATCTCATAAGACGGTCATCGTGCCGCAATTGGGCGCACCCGGGGTCTCCGGCTATGCGGTGACCAAGCGCACGAGGTTTAAGGTGATTTTCGGCCCGGTGCTCGCGGCGGACCTGCCGGCATTCCTGGATGCCGGCATGAGGGCGACGCGGGAGATGCGCCGGGTGAAGTTCGATTTATGGGACCGTGCCGTCCTCGTCCCCATGGAGCTCGTGGGCTGGGGCAAGTATGTCCTGCCGCTTTGCTTGCTGCTGTATTTCGCCGGCGGATGGATATACGCGCTGCCGGGGCTAATTGCGCTCCTGGCCGGCGCGGTGTTGGGACCGCTGCTGCTGCCCTATCTTCCGGGGCGGAGTTTCTCGGCCAAAGGCGCTTGGACCGGCCTGGCTTGCGCCGTCGCCGCCGCGCACGCAGCGCGGCTGCCGGGGATGCCGGCGGCGGCATGGGTATTGATCATCACGGCGCTGTCGTCTTTCATGACGGCGTATTTCACCGGCTGCTCTACCTACACGTCTCTGTCCGGGGTGCGCAAGGAGCTTCGCTTCGCTGTTCCGCTGCAGGGGAGCGCCGCTCTAATCGGGCTGGTGCTGCTGTTCCTATGACCCGGCACCGATACCTAAGCGGCGTCTCCACGCTCGCGCTCGACGCGGCGAAGTGCACGGGCTGCGGCTTCTGCCTTGACGTCTGCCCGCATGAGGTCTTCCAGTTGGCGGACAAGAAGGCCGTCATCGCCGATCTCGACGCCTGCATGGAGTGCGGAGCCTGCGCGCTTAACTGCCCGACGCAGGCGCTCTTGGTTGAGTCCGGCGTCGGCTGCGCCCAGGCCATCGTCAAAGGCGCCGTTACCGGCACCGAGCCCACCTGCGGCTGCGAGAATAAGCCGGACTGCTGCTAGGAGCTCCCCTCCTGCGGCTGCGCAGGCAGCTCGACTTGCTGCTTGCGGTCCCTCCGCACCGACTGCGAAAATAAGTCCGTCTATTTTTCGTTACCTGTCTCCCGTGACTTCGGATTGCGGAGGTCTTAAGGGCGCACTTTGAAGTTGAGCTTGTACTGGGCCCGGGCCCAGTTGTTTCTGCTGAAATTACTTGTTCTTTTTTTTGATAATTTTCAGGGAACTAATATGTGACGTACTCGTATGTAGCAGGTATGGTGAACGGGTATGGCGAAGTCAGTTCGGGCATCGATCTCGCTGCTCTGTCGGATAAGGCCTTGCTGGCGTCGCTCAAGCGCTTGGTCGCCGAGGAGCGCGTCCGTACCGTCGACGTGCTGCGGCATCTCGCGGAGGCGGATCGGCGTCGGGCATATGAACCGGAAGCGTTTCCGAGCCTGTTCAGCTACTGCGTGCGGGAGCTCGGTTTTTCCGAGGAGCAGGCGTATCGCCGAATTCGGGTTGCGCGCGAAGGAAGGGATTACCCGGTGATCTTTTCAATGCTCGAGCGCGGGGAAATCTCGCTTACGGTGGTTGCCTTGTTGGCGCCGCACCTGGGGCGTGAGAATTACAGTCGGCTTCTCAAGCAGGCCGCGGGCAAGACGCGGCGTGAGGTCGAGCGCATTATCTCCTCGCTCGCACCGAAGCCTGAACCCAGCGACCGCGTGCGATATTTAGGGACACGACGAGCGGCGAGTCAGGCATTGACGCCGGCTTCATCCGAGCCGTCCGCACAGAGGATGTTCCTGGAGGCTGGCGGCGAACTTGTGTCGAAGTCCGGTGATGCCGAGATCGAAATAATAGATAGCAGATCGGCAGAGAGTGGGTCGGCGGAGAGCGGGTCGGCGGAGAGTAGGCCGGCAGATAGCAGATCGGCAGAGGGCAAGCCGGCAGATAGCAGATCGGCAGAGAGCAAGCCTGCTGATAGCAGATCGGCAGAGAGCAAGCCGGCAGATAGCAGATCAACAGAGGGCAAGCCGGCAGATAGCAGATCGGCAGAGAGCAAGCCTGCAGATAGCAGATCGGCAGCGAGCGGGTCGGCGGAGAGCGGGAAAAGTGAAGCTGCTGCGATGAATGCTCATGAGCAGGGATTGTCCCAGCGCGTTTGTCTTAAGTTCGCCGCCGATGAGAGCCTGCTGGTTAAGCTGCGCCGCGCACGGGAGCTGCTTTTCCATAAGTATCCTTCGGGGCGCCTGGAATTTTTGGTCGGGCAGGCGCTGGAGGATTTACTGGAGAAGCGAGACCCAGAGCATCGGCTCGCGCGGCTGGCGAATAGGAAACGCCGCGCGCGGGACCGGCCGTAAGGCGGGCGGTGTGCTTAGCCGCTGCTAGGCGGCGGTCAGGGTGTTCCCAAAAGTTTTACATAATATGTATTATCAAGCCGTACTATCGGTTTTTCGATAGTGACGACGAAAGCCTTTTTTACCGGCGGAGGGCTCACTTGGCCGTCATAACGATTTTTCATGCCTCCCGTTGCCACGGGAATGAGGTCGCTGATGCCGTGGCGAAGCAGACTGGTTGTGAGCGCATCGAGGACCGGCTGTTCGCGGACGCTTCCCGCCGGTTCCAGGTATCCAAAGAGAAGCTTCTCGGGGCGATGACCGGCCCCGCCCCCTTCTGGAACAGATTTACGCACGAGCGGGAGAAGAACTTGGCCCGGTTAAGGGTCGTTCTCGCCGACTTGGTGGCGGATGATTCCAAGCTGCTCGTCGGCCTCGCCGCGCACCTTGTTCCCCGCGACCTGGCGCATGTCCTGCGGGTATGCGTCGTCGCCAATTTCGGGTACCGGGTTCGGCAAGCCGCGCTGGAGACGGGGAAGGCCGAGAACGAGGTCTCCGAGCTCCTGCGCGGTGAGGACGCTGAACTCCTGGAATGGACGCGCTACCTTTACGAAAAACCCCCCTACGAGGAAGAGCTCTACGATCTCGTGGTTCCGATGCAGGACCAATCCGTTGCCGCGGCCGCCGGGCTCATCTGCGAGCAGGCGAAGAGTTCGTCCGTAGCGGTGACCGAAGTCTCCCGCGTCGCCGCGCGTGATTTCCAGCTGGCGGCCTTGGTGGGGCTGGAACTGGCGCAGGCGAATCATGATGTCGATGTGCGTGCCCGCCACGGCGAGATCACCATCGCGCTCAAGCAGCATGTCCTGATGATGGCGCAGTACCAGCGGGAACTGCGGGGGATCGCGGAGAAAGTTTCCGGAGTCGACGGCGTGAAGTTCGGCTTCGCTCCGCGGTACAAGGCGCCCGCCATCAATACCATGTCCAATGTGGAGCTGCCGCCGAAGATCCTGCTCGTCGATGACGAAAAGGACTTTGTGCAGACTGTTTCGGAGCGGCTCAAAACGCGCAATCTCGACTCCTCCGTCGTCTACAATGGACAGCAGGCGCTGGACTATGTCGAGAGTGATCAGCCGGATGTGGTGGTCGTCGATTTGATGATGCCCGGCATCGGCGGTATCGAGGTCCTGCGCCGGATCAAGAAGACTCACCCGAACATCGAGGTTATCGTCCTGACCGGTCATGGTTCGGAGCAGGAGGAGCGCCTGGCCGCTGAGCTTGGGGCCTTCGCGTACCTGCAGAAGCCGGTTAATATCGACATCCTCGCGCGCACCATGCGTGAGGCCTATCAGAAGGTGAACGAGACCAGGGCGAAGTCTCCGCCGGACGCTCGGGATCGAGAGGCGCAATGACGTCCTCCGAAGCGCCGCAGGAGAAGGAGGCGCGGTCCACGCTGGCCGGCGGGACCGTCGGCAAGGTGCTGCGGTATCAGCATCTGTGGCTGACCTCCGTCATCGTGACCTCGTTGGTGGCCATTACGCCGCTGCTTATCATGGCGGCGTTCGACTACTCCCATAATCGCGCGGCAGGCCGCGTTGAAAGCCAGCTGACGATAAACCGTCTGCTGGGGACCACTAAGCGCAGCCTTGAGGACGCGATTCGGGAGCGCCGCGAGGTCCTCTCTCTGCTTCTCATCGAGAGGTCGCATTCGGAGTTGACACAGAAGGCGGCGCTGTCCCGTACGCTCGCCCACCTGCAGGACACCTTCGGCGGCTTCGTCGATCTCGGCCTGATCGACTCGGGCGGCAAGCAGATCGCGTACGCCGGACCGTTCGATCTCAAGGGCAAGAACTATAAAGACCAGGATTGGTTCCATGCGACGCGGCTCAAGGGCGTCTATGTCAGCGACGTGTTTAAGGGGTTTCGAAACTTCCCCCACTTCGTGATCGCGCTGCAGAAGAAGAAGGGCGCCGATGATTTTTTTATCCTGCGCGCGACGTTGGATATGGAGCTCATTAACCGGCGCATCTACGACCTGAATCTCGACCGCGATACGGATGCGTTTATTATTAATCAGGACGGCGTGCTGCAGACCGACTCGGCGCTCTACGGCGCCGCGCTCACCCGGATCGATATCCGCGTCCCGTCCCGTTCGCGCAGCACCGACGTCGTCGACGAACGTCTCCAGGACGGCTCATGGCTTACCTCGGGTTTCGCCTATATCGAGGACGCTCCCTACATCTTCGTTGTCGTTAAGCGGCAGCGCAATCCTCTGTGGGTGTGGCTGGGCCATCGGTCCACGATGTTCTGGTTCCTCGGCGCCAGTATTATCGTCATTCTCGCCGTCGGGTTCTTTAGCTCGACCTGGATCGTCAAGCGCCTCGGCAAGGCGGACGCGGAACGCGCCCGCGAGCTGCATGATCTCGAGTACACCAATAAGCTGGCGACCATCGGCCGCATGGCGGCCACGGTCGCCCATGAGATCAACAACCCCCTGGCGATCATCGAGGAGAATGCGGGGCTGCTCAAAGATATGGCGACGTTTTCCGCGGGGCATCCGCAAAAGGAAAAGACGCTCAAGCTTGTTGAGCTAATACACAAGTCGGTGGCGCGCTGCAGTGATGTGACCCATCGGCTGCTTGGTTTTGCCAAGCGCATGGATATCCAGCGCGAGCCGATTGCCCTCGATAAGCTGCTTGAGGAAGTCGCCAGCTTCCAGAAGACCGAGGCCCTGCACCGGAACATCAAGATCGATTTCGCCTTGCCGGATTCGCTCCCCCCCGTTATCGGCGACCGCGGGAAGCTGCAGCAGGTGTTTCTCAATATCATCAGCAACGCTTTGTCCGCGGTGGACGACGGGGGTCGGATTCAGATTGAGGTGGCTCAGCTGGACGCTACGCATGCGTCGGTGATGGTCACTGATAACGGGAGCGGTATCGGTCAAAAGGATCTGAAGCATATTTTCGAGCCCTTCTATTCGACCAAGGGAGAGTTCGGAACGGGGTTGGGGCTTTCCATTACCCGCGATATCGTCACCAAGTTGGGCGGTACGATAGAGGTGCAAAGCGAGGTCGGCAGCGGCACAAGCTTTATCGTGACCTTGCCTATCCAGGGGAAAGTGTGATGGGACAGCGGTGATGGACAACAGTTTGCGGATGCTTGTGATCGACGACGAGGAGGACTTGGTGACGGCATTGGTCGAGCGTCTCGGTTATCGGGGCATCGAGGCGGAGTATGCCCTGGATGGGCGAACGGCGCGCGAGAAGCTCGAAACGAATAGCTACGATATCGTCATCCTCGATCTGAAGCTCCCGGGAGAAAGCGGCGCCGAACTTCGCGATAGTATCGCGCGGAAATATCCCGAGCTCCCGATCCTGATGATAACGGGCCATGGCGCGCACCCCGAGAGCCCGGGCTCGCCTCCGCTGCCGGGAGGTACCGTGCTGGAGAAGCCGGTTAACCTGGATGTCCTCATCGAGAAAGCGCGCGAAATGGCGAAGAAGCGCTAGGGCCGATGCCGGGAGAAAGCGCGGAGAACGCGGAGCTGAGCTTCCTCGGCGAGATCACCACCTCGGCGGCGCACGACCTCAATAACGTCGTCTCGGTCATCGAACAGACCGCGGGCCTTCTTGAAGACCTCCTCCTTCCGGAAGCGGAAGGCGCGGCGGTGTCCAAAGAGCAGCTCGAGAATATCGTCGAGAAGCTGAACCGGCAGACCCGGCGGGGCGCGGCGATCATCAAGCGGCTGAAGAATCTCGCCCACGACGCGGGCGAGCCCGGGCGGGAATTCGATGCGGCCGCCGCCCTCGTGACCGCGGCCGCGCTTTCTCAGCGCTTGGCGGAGCGCCGGAAGATTGTGCTCGATGCCCGCCTTAGCGAAGCGCCGGTCGCCGTTCGGGGCAGCGCCTTTCGCTTCCAGCAGGCCCTCTATGCGGCGCTCAGAAGGATGATCTCCGGAGCGCCGGAGGGCAGCACGCTGACGCTCCGGGTTGAGAAAAGCGGAGACGGCGCGGCGGTCAGCGTGACGGGAACGCCGGGCGCCCCGCTGGAAAAAGACGAATTTCGCTTCCCTTAGGTCGCCAGGGGCGCGCGCATCTCTTTAAGGTCCCGCTGAATCTTGTCGCGGTAGTAGGCAATGGCGGCCTCGTCGTTCATGATCATATCGAGCTGCCGGGTATGGATGCTCAGGTAGCCGATGGTCCGCAGGTGAATCTCCATCTCGTCCTTCGGCAGGTCCTCGACGCGGGCGCGCAGGTTGTCTTCGCGGATGTCCACCCGGAAGCCGTGTTCCTCCAGAATATCCGCCACAAAGCCGATCCTTTTGCGCCTCCTTTCGAAATCGGCCGCTCCGCCTTTGAACTGGAAGCTGATGTAGTTCTCGCGCGGACGGTCGCCTACGAGCGCCTCACTGATGCAGAAATGAAAGCCCAGGCGTGAGCTCAGGCTGCAGTAGTTCTTGGAGATCAGGAAGTAGTTGCGATCCGTGTACGCGGAGCTCGCCGACGGCAGCAGGGCCGTATTCGCCGTGGCCTGGAAAAATACCGACATCAGCCCGCCGGTGTCGACCGGAGGCGGCCCTTCCCAAGGGAACCGCGTGATGCCTTTCCACAGCGCCAGCATGGGAATGGAAACGATATTGTCGAGACGGATGTAGTCTCCGTCCACCTCATTCTTAAAACCGTCGTCCAGGTTCAGGACCCACCACTTCATCGGCACCTTTTCGATAAGCTGCTTGCTGGAGCGCTCGGGAAAGCAGTGGTCCCGTCCGAAGCGGAACATTTCGGTTACGGCCTTCTCATGGCAGAAGCGGGTAATGTCGTGCAGGGTCCGGCAGTTCTCCATGCGGAAGCTGATCGCGTTTGGGTCGAGCAGGTTCAGCGGCGTGATATGCTCGGCGGCGCCGCGCATCGCGCTATAGACGGCGCTGCCTTCCATCAGGTTGATGGGCTTGCGGGCGTAGCGCAGCAGGTCCTCATTGCGCCCGGCGTAGATTCTGCCGAGATCGGCGTCGACGGTGACGGTCATGCCCTTGCGCAGAACGTCGAGCGCGCCATCGACGCCGAGCAGGGCCGGTACGCGGAACTCCCGCGCCACATTCGCCAGGTGGCCGGCGATGCTGCCGCGCGCCGTGACCACGGCGGCGGCTTTATTGAGCACCGCCGCCCATTGCGGAAAGGCGCGCTCCGCCACCAGGACGCCGCCTTCCGGGAACCGCAGGACGTCCTTGCTCCGCTTGACGATGCATACGGGGCCGGCCGCGATTCCCGGACTGGCGGCCAGCCCGCCCTCCAGGATCGCCGTTCCCGCGCCTAACCCGGCGATCTCGCGCTCCTCCGCGTCCAGAATGGGCTCCGCCCGCTTGAGCGGGCGGCACTGCAGAATACGGATGCAGCCGTCGCGGCCGATGGCCCACTCGATGTCGCGGGGAGACCCGTAATGCGTTTCAAGGGCGATGCCCATACGGGCGAGCTCGACGGCCTGCTCGCGCGTGAGCGTGGCGGTGCGGCCCTCGTCTCCCAGCGGCTGCATCTGTCCGATTCCCCGCTCAAGATCGTTGGTGAACTGCCACTCCTGCCGGCGGATGATTCTGGACTGGAATACGGGCGGATCCGACCGCTTGACATAAAAGGTGTCGGTGGCGACGCTGCCGTCTACGACGGTCTTGGGGAGCCCGCGCGCCGCGTCGATCACTACCGAATCGTCCCGGATATCGATCGGGTTGCGGGTGTAAAGGACTCCCCCCGCCGTCGCGTCCACCATGCGCAGCACGCCGACGCACATCGCCACGTCGTCGTCGCGGATGCCGCGGTTGAGCCGGTAGAGCATGGCGGGCAGGCTGTACTTGCTGGCGATGATCTCCTTGTACCCCTGGAGCAGCGCGTCCTCGCGGACATTGAGCAGCGATAGATATTGTCCGGCGAAGGATGTTCCCATGACGTCCTCGCCCAGGGCGCTGCTGCGCATGGCGACGGCGACTCCCTCGCCGGCAATCTGTTCGAGCTGAGAGTACTGCTCAAGGATGGCTTGCCGGATGTCCTCCGGGACGGCGGCGCTGACGATGAGCTTTTGGATCGCCGTGCTGGCGGTGTAGCGTTTGCTCAGCTTGTCCAGATCGGCGGACTGTATGCGCCGGTTGATCTCGCTCTGGAGGTCGCTGTAGGTCATGAACCGCTGATAGGCATGCGCCGTGATCACGAAGCCGTTGGGGACGCGCAGGCCGATGCGGTTCTTTACCTCGCCGAGGTTCGCGATCTTGCCGCCGACCTGTTCCGCGATGCTGCCGTCCACTTTCTCCAGCGCGATGGCCAGCGGACCTGTTCCCTCGCGCCTGCGGGCGACGATGAACGGGTTGATCTTCTCGACGATATCGTCGTATCGGTCGAAAAGCTTCGCATACTTGTTCGGCGCCAGTTCGTTGAGGTGCTTGACGATGCGGAAGACATCGGTCGATACCCGGGTGCAGCGCTGCCGGACGTATTTCATCCCATAGGGGCGCGTACCCTTCAGCGCGGCGGTCATCTCGGACATGATGTCGAGCGCTTTGTTGTTGGCGCTGAGCAGCTGCTTGAACTGATGGTAGCGGCTGCGGAAGTCGTTGCGCAGCTCTTCGGCCGCCGTCTCGTCGAGCGCGGCCCGGGGATCGCGTCCGCATGCGCGCAGCAGGCGGAGCGCGCCGCGTGCCGCTCCCCGGGCTTTGACCAGGAATCTGGTCCAGGCCCTCAATGCCCCAGCCGCAGGCCCCAGCCCTCGAACATGAACAGGATGGCGAAGCCGTACCAGACGGTGTAGAGGACGTAGAACAGGAGGGAAAATATAACGACGCCGAGGCGGTCGGTTATCTTCTGCGGCTCAATGCCGTAGAAGTTGTACGCCGTCTCGACGGCCTTTTTCTTTACCAAAGTCACGGTCTTGGCTTCTTTAAACTTCTTCTGTTTTTTTAGCGCGGCGTCCATGCTCTTGAGCGCGGTCCACCAATCGTAGAGCGCCAGCCGCGCGTCCCCGCCGTATCTTCCGGAGATCTCGTCGCCCTTGTTTCGGTACATGGCTTCGGCGTCGGCGAGGCAGCTGTCGAGGATCGCGCTAAGCTCTCCGGCGACATCGAGCTCGGCGCCGCGGAGTTCGGCCTCGGCGCCGCTCGCGGTGAGCAGGCGGGCGGCGCGCGTCGCCTGCGCCGCATCGTCGAGGCTTAAGCCGACGCGGATCGTTACGCCCGTGTGCTTGGCTGTTTCGCTTCGGGCCTCGGGGATATAGTAGGCCGAACCCTTGGATATCGAGTTGTAAAGAGCGTCGGAGTATTCGAGGGCGTTCAGGCCGTTGATAAGCGGTGAGAATGCGAGGACCATGACGACGACGAACACGGCCATTAGTCCCGCGCCGAGGAAAAAAGTCTTTTTGTCCGCGATCATTTTACGCCTCCCCCCTCATCAGGACCGGGATGTTTTTGAGAAAGGTGCCCACCACCCATATGCTGAAGCCGCCGATAACGATGAAGAAGGCGTAGGTGCCGACGCTCTCAAGAAGCGAGGCCAGGGCTTTGGGTACGGGTAAAACGCCCAGCTCTCCGAGCTTGGCCGGCAGGGCAAAGATGCGGTTGACGAAGCCCGCGAGCACCGCCATGGCGTAAAAGCCGCGGATGGTGATTCCGGGAACGACCTTGGTCACCATGGCACCGATCTGAATGCCGAGCAGCGAGCCCAGCAGCATGCCCATGGCCAAGGTGTAGAAGATAAAGCCGTAGATCGCGTACTGGCTGATCGATGCGTACCCGGCGGTGAAAATGATCTGGAAGATATCGGTCCCGACCGTGGTCATCGAGGACACGCCGAGCACATAGATGAATATGGGGAAGGTCAGAAATCCTCCGCCCACGCCCATGATGCCCGCGGCCAGGCCTACGAGAGCTCCGCTCATGACGAGGAATATCCAGGAAATGCTCCTGCCGCCGGGAGTAAAATCGTGGTCGAAGTGCACCATGGGCGGGACGTTGACGGCCTGGAGCCTTTTGGGGAGACCTCCGAGATCGGCTCCTTCGGCCTTGGCGCCGTGCTTCGCCTCGCCCGCGTAGGGCTTGCGCACGGTTTGCGCGGCTTTTCGCGCGCGGAGGAAATCCGTCAGGGCGTAGACGCCGAGAAAACCGAGCATCAGGGAATATATCGTCGTGATAAAGGCGTCGCTGAGGACCGGATTGATCTCATAGAGGACGCGGTTGATAAGCCCCCCCGCCGTGGCGCCGATAATGGCCCCGATGAGAAAGACCATGGCGAGCGGCACCGAGACATTGCCGAGTTTCTTGTGCAGCACGCTCCCCATGATGGCTTTGGCGAAGATGTGGAAGAGGTCGGTTCCCACGGCCAGAATGCCTTTGATTCCGGCGCTCATCAAGGCGGGCGCGATGATGAAGCCGCCGCCGGCGCCGATGCAGCCGGTGATCAGGCCCGCGCCGAATCCGATGAGGATGGAGACTATGAATATCCCCAGCGAATAGGTCGCGGGGCTGTAGGCCTTCTTGCCCCCGAGTACGGCCGGCAGGGCCGCCGCCGCCTGGTCGGCGAAAGCCACTCCGAGGTAAAGGGCGGGCAGGGTCAAAAGGATCAGCAGGACCAGGCGTCTCTTGTCCCGCAGGATGGTGTTGGAAACGTCGAGCTCCCACCGGGCGTGGGCAACAGCACCCGCCATCATAAAGCTTCCCCACTCTCTGAAGAAATTCATAGTTGTTGGAGGCCTCCAGGCATTATTGTGATTGCGGTTGATATGACCAATTATAGCCGATTTCTGCCGCGCTTTTTTCGCCAGGCGGATTAGGTCCCGCTGTTTCCCTTCGCCAGTTGGAGGGAGCGCTTCTTGTAGGCATCCTGGAGCTTGTACACGAGTTCCTCAATGTCTGTCGGCTTGGTCAGGTAGTCGAAAGCTCCGAGCTCCATGCCCTCGATCGCGAGCTCGACGTTGGCATGTCCGGTCAGCATAATGACTTCGACAAGCGGGTGACGCTTCTTGATCTCCCGCAGCGCGGCCAAGCCGCCCATGCCCGGCATCTTGACGTCCATGACGACGATGTCCACGGGTTTTTCCGCCAGATATTCGAGGGCCTCTTCGGCGGTATAGGCGCAGCTGGCGGTGATTTTGCGCTTATTGATGCGCTTGAACAGCGCGTTCACAAATACCACCTCGTCATCGACAAGCAGGACGCTGAAGGGGCTCATGGTTTTTCCCCTTGCGCCGACGCCTCTTTGATTTTATCTATGAGTTCGCTCAGGTCGCACGGCTTGGTCAGGTAGTCGTAGGCGCCCTGCCGAATGCCCTCCCGGGCGGCTTCCCCGGAGCCATGGCCGGTCAGCATGATGACCGGCAGCCCGGGCACCATCTTCTTGAATATTTTGAGGACCTCGATCCCGTCCATGTCCTCCATCTTCAGGTCGACGATGGCGACGTCAAAATCCTGCTTGCGCAGAATGCCGATGGCTTCCGAGCCGGAGTTGGCGGAGGTCACGGCGAGCCCTCGTTTTCTCATCCTTTTCTCGATGACGCGCAGAAAGCCCGCCTCGTCATCGACGATCAGCACTCTGATGGATCCTTTCCCCTGCTCTTTCTTGTCGTCCATGCCGGCCTATCCTTGGGCGCGCTTCTTTATGGGGATGTATATCTGGAAAGTGGTTCCGACTCCCACGGTACTGTCGACCGTGATCCTGCCGCCCATCTTGCTGATGATGCCGTGACAGATGGAGAGTCCGAGGCCCGTTCCTTTTCCTACGGCTTTGGTCGTGAAAAACGGATCGAAGAGCCGCTTCTTGATGGCTTCGGGAATGCCTTGTCCGGTGTCGGCGACCTCCAGGAGGACGTCTTCGCCTTCCATGCGGGTGCGGATGGTTACTTGGCCGCCCTCCTTGTGGTCGATGGCGTCTATAGCGTTGTTGATGAGGTTCAAAAGGACTTGGGGAATTTCCGAGGCGGAGACGCTGATGTTGGGCAGGTCTTCAGCCAAATCCATCTCAAACTTGATGTTCTCATACTTGGCGCGCTGCTCGGAAAGCTCCTTCATCTCGCGCACCAGGTCGTTGAGCTGTATTTCTTTTTCCCCGGGATCGGTCTTGCGGGCGAAGCTTAGGAGCTTATGGGTTATATCCTTGCAGCGCCGGCCCTGCTTCTTGATCTGGTTGACCGAATTCCTAATCTCCGTTAAGTTGCCGATATCGTCGGATTTTAGGTCGTCCAGGATGTCCTCGATCCAGCCGGATTCCTCGACCATAATGGCGACCGGGTTGTTGATCTCGTGCGCGATGCCCGCGGCGAGTTCGCCGATGGACGCCAGCTTGCCGGCTTCAACGATCTTCTCGCTCATCAGCTCCCGGGCGCGAGCGCCTTCAGTCAGCCGCTGCACGACTCGCCGGGAGAGGTAGGTCGCGATGAGGATGATGAGGATGACGCCGAGCAGACAGACGGTGAGCGAGATTCTGCGGGCTCGGTACAGGCTGGCGTAGGCGTCGCTCTCGTCCTGCTGATAGACGAGAGCCCAGGCGTCATTCTTGAGCAGCGTGGTCACGTAGATGGCCGTCTTGCCGTAATCGGGGTTCTTATCGGTGAAAATGCCCACCGGGCGGACGGCGCGGGAGCGGTCCGTCTTGCCCGCCGCCCAGCCCTTGCGGGACGCCCGCGAGCTTTTTTCCCAAATAAAATCCTGCAGAACGGGGATGTAGGAAGTGACGTCGATTTTGGGCTGGGTCTGGAATTCCCCCTCGCGGTTGATGATAAAGGCCATCCCGGTCTTGCCCAGACGGATATCCTCGATGAGATGGTTGAAGGCGACGAAGTCGATGGTGGCGCGCAGTATGCGGCTCTCTCCCGCGCTCTCGGATTTGACGGCGACGACAAAGTGGGGCAGCCTGCGGATGCCCAGGAAGACATCGCTGATATAGACCTGGTTCGCCATGGTTTCCTTGAACCATTTGGCGTTTCCATAGTCGGCCTTGCCGAGAGCGAAGGGGCCGGCGTACGCCAGCTGTTTCCCCTGCGTGTCGAGGAGGCCGAGATCGACGAAGACGCCGCCATGCTGCTCCTGCAGGTGCTTTAGGACGTTCGCCAGGAATTTTGAATCCTTGAGCTGCCGGTTCGAGTACAGACGGGTCAATACTTTGATGTCGGCGAGTTTTTCGTTGAGGAAGCCGTCGATCGTGAGCGCTTCCTTCTCAACGGTCTGGACCATGTAGGCAAGAACTTTCGCCCTATAAGTCGTATGGAATTCGTAGCCGATAACGGCCATTACCAGCAGCAGGGGAGTTAAGGACCCGATCAGCACAATGCTGATCATGCTCCTCTTTATGCTGTGGTAGCGGTTCTTTAAGTCCTTCTCATCACCGTCCATGAATTTCCAATTAACGCATCAATGCTGATGTGGGCAAGAGGTTTAATAGAAGAAATATATTACGGTTAGCTCAACCGTGAGAAATAGCACCGTCATGACGGCGCCCGCCTTGGCGTAGTCCACCGTGCGGTAGCCGCCCGGGCGCATGATGAGCGCGTTGACCTGATGCGTCGGCAGGATGAAGGTGTTGGACGCGGAGAGCCCGACGACCAGGGCGGCCATCCGGGGATCTCCCCCCGCCATAACCGCCATGTTCATGCACAGCGGCACAAGCAGCACCGTGGCGCCGACGTTGGAGATCACCAACGTGAAGAAGGAGGTCATGATGCCGACGACCGTGAGCAGCATGATCGGAGACGGCTGGCCGATCATGGCCAGCACGCCGTGGGCGATGAAGGCCGCGGTTCCGGTCTTTTCAAAGGCGATGCCCAGCGGGATGAGCCCCGCCAGGAGAAACACCGTCATCCAGTCCACCGAGCGGTAGGCTTCGTCGATCGAGAGGACGCCGCTGATGATCATCCCCAGGGCGCCCGACATCAGCGCGACCGACAGCTGGGCCTTGAAGAAGATGATCTGGCATAGGGCCAGCAGCAGCCAGAATACCGCGAACAGCGCCTTTTCCGGGCGCAGGATCTCCCCTTCCAGCGGGGTGGCGAAGGTCAGGATGCGCGGCTGCGGCAGGTTCTTCAGGATGTGGAAGCGCGCCCACTGCCCCTGCATCAGAATCGAGTCCCCTACCTGCAGCTGCATATTGGTATGGCCGCTGTAGAATACGCGGCGCGCCCGGACCAGCGCCACGGGATTGAGCTGGAAGCGTCCTTTGAGGTTGCTTTCGCGGATGGTCTTGCCGATGACCGCGGAGCGGGGCGAGACGATGGTCTCGGCCATGCCGGCATTGGTGCGCGACAGCTCCTCGGCGAATACGTCCAGGCCTTCCATGAGCTTCCAGCCCTTCTCCTCGGCCAGCTTGCGGATATTCTTCTCCCGGCCGACTATAGCCAAGGCGTCGCCGGCCGCGATCATGGTGGTGCTCTTGGGCACGAAGTTCTTGTCCTTCTGTCCTTTGTGATGGACGGCGACGACGCAGATCAGATACCGAGTCTGCAGATCCAGCTGCTCCAGGCTCTGCGGCTCCTGGAAGTCATCGGGCACGTGGACTTCAAACGTCGTCTCCAGCGCGCGGTACTGCTCCAGCAGCGTCGCCGTCGCGCCCTTGTCGGCCTCTCCGGTCTCGGCGGGCAGGACGAAGCGGCCGAAAAAGGCGAAGTAGAGCAGGGCCGATCCCAGAAGACAGACGCCGATCGGCGTCTGGGTGAAGAGGCCGAACGGCTCCAAGTGCTTGCCGTCGAGCACCAGCAGGTCGTTGAGCAGGATGGTGGGGCTGGCGCCGACGAGGGTGATGGTGCCGCCGATGATGGCGCAGAATCCCATCGGCATGAGGATGCGCGAAGACGGGACCGCGACGCGCTTGGAAATACGCAGGGCCGCGGGGAGAAACAGCGCGGCGGCGCCGATATTCTGCATCATGCTGGAGATGATGCCCACCGTGCCGGCGATCAATACGAGAATCCGCTTTTCGCTGGCGCCGGCCAGCTTGATGATGGGCCGCGCCACCTGGTTCATGACGCCGGTCTTGTCGAGCCCCGCGCCGATGATGATTACGGCGATGATGGAGCAGACCGCATTGCTGCTCAGGCCGACGAAAGCTTCTGACGCATTGATCAGGCCGAGCATGGGCAGCATGACCATCATAATGATGCCCACCACATCGACGCGAATCCATTCGGATATGAACATCCAGACGGCGAAGGCCAGAACGGCCATGGTGAGAGTGATTTCGGGGGTCATCCTTTCTTTCTCATATTCTCTTCGCGGAACCAGAAGCAAAGGAAGAAGATGATCAGGATCAGCGACAGCTTGAGGAAGAATTCCGGGCCGAAAGTTTCCATGGTTTAGCTATATGGGACAGTAGGCGAATATCTGTCCCTTGTTGGGGCCCGACGCCGACTCGGAGACGATATAGTCCACCGGGCCGATCTCCGCCGTCACTTGGTCGATGGCTTCATCCCGGCCGATGCACTTCACTACATGCGCGAACGGGATGCCCTCCTTCTCCGCCAGCTGCCGGAACAGGGCGGCGTTCTTCTCTGATATTTCGCGAAAATCCGTGCAAACCCGCTCGCGCGCCTTGGGAAATTTATTGAAGGACGTGCTGTCGAAGCCGGCGGCGTTCAGGGCGACGATGGAATACGACATGCGTTTGGACAGGTCCAGGGCGTATTCCATCAGCTTGCGCGAGAAGCCGCCCTCATAGCCAAGCACCAGCAGCTTGCCGCCGCTTTCGGGCAGGTCCCCTTTCTCCATCGCGCCGGAGGCGTGGCGCCGGTCGAGGGAGCCGGCTGTGATTTGGTCCTTGACGAAGCTGGCGTTCTTGATGCGCTCTTCGTGCTCGACGCGGCGGCTGTAGGCTTTGTTGATCTTCTCCACCAGGTCGCCCATATCCGCGGGCTTGGTGAGAAAATCGAAAGCGCCGTACTGCATTCCTTCGACGGCCAGTTCCAGCGTCGCGTGACCGGAAAGCATTACGACCTCGGTCAGGGGGTGCTGCGCCTTGATCTTCTTCAGCGTTTCGATGCCGCTTATCCCGGGCATGAAGACGTCGAGGATGACGACGTCCTGCGCCGCCGCCTCGAGGTTGGACAGCGCTTCCTCGCCGTTGAGCGCCGTGGTCATCTGGAAGCCGCGCTTCTCAAGGCGCCGGCCGAGCACGCGCACCAGCTCCTCTTCATCATCGACCAGCATGACTTTGATCTCGGTCATTAAGTTTTACTGACGGGCGTCAGGGTCCCTTCGCGGCAAACAAAATTGACAAGCATTAGCAGATAAAAATATATTTTGATCGCCGAGGCAATAGCGGGTACTATTTGCCTCCCCAAGGACAGCCAGAGTTAGGAGGATCGGGAATGGGTGTGGGAAGACTTATCGACGCCGACCTTAGCTTCATCAAGTTCTTAAAACAATCGGGGGGCGAGGACGTAAAGAAGTGCTATCAGTGCGCGACCTGCTCCGCAGTCTGCAGTCTCTCTCCGGCCGACAAGCCCTTCCCTAGAAAGGAGATGCTCCTGGCGAGCTGGGGCCAGTCCGACAAGCTGGTCAAGGATCCCGACATCTGGCTCTGCTACCAGTGCAACGACTGCTCGACTTACTGTCCGCGCGGCGCCAAGCCCGGCAATGTCCTGGCGGCGGTCCGCAACTATGTCTATCAGCATTGCGCATTTCCTTCCTTCATGGGGAAGGCGCTGGCGAGCCCTAAAGCGCTGCCGCTCTTGATCGCCGCGCCGATGGCGATCATGGCCGCGGTCTTTTTCGCCTCGAAGAAATTTCCCACCATCGCGCATGATCCGAGCTTGAACATGCATACGGACCACATCACGAGCAGCACGGTGCTGCTGGACAGCGTATTCTCGATCCACGTGGTCGAGCCGCTGTTTATCGCCGGCAATATTCTGATCTTCATCTGCGCCTTTATGGGCTTGTGGCGCTTTTGGAATTCCTTGGAATCGCCGGCCGGCAAAGCCGAAGTCGGCTTCGTGGCCGGGGTGATCCTGACGGTCAAGGATATCCTGACGCATGGCCGCTTTTTCGACTGCGGGCAGAACAAGCCGCGCTCCTGGGGACATATGCTGGTGTTCTACGGCTTTTTCGGCGCCGCCGCGACCGCGGGCCTCGGCGCCTTGATGCTAAAGATCATGCATGAGCCGCCGCCGATCCCGCTGGGGCATCCGGTGAAGTGGCTCGGCAACCTGTCGGGCCTGGCGGGCATCGTCGGCTCGGCGGCCCTGCTGTTTCGCCGCTTTACCGACAGCGAGGAGGTCGGAGCCAACGGCTATCAGGACTGGCTGTTCCTCATTGTGATATTCCTCTGCTTCGTCACCGGCTTCATGACGCAGTTCACGCGCATGAGCGGCACGTCGCTGGCCTTCGGGGTCTATTACATCCACCTTTGCATCGTATTTTTCCTGTTGTGGTACGCCCCCTACTCGAAGTTCGGGCATATGTTCTACCGGGGCCTCGCTCTCGTTCATGCCCGCTGTACCGGGCGTCTGGACGACGGCGGCAAGTAGCGGCGCGTCCCTACGATTCGACTAACTTAAGGAGAAGCCAATGGTTGAAGAAAACTCATTAACCGTCGATACGCTTGTCGTCGGCGGCGGAATCTCGGGCATGACGACGGCCATCGAGACCGCGGAAGCCGGCAAGCGCGCCATTCTCTTGGAGCGCAAGCCCAGTTTGGGCGGCCGGGTCATGGCGATGAACCAGTATTTCCCCAAGCTGTGCCCGCCGACCTGCGGCATCGAGATCAACCTGAAGCGGATGCGGGGCAACGAGAACCTCCAGGTTATGACCCTCGCCGAGGTGGAGAAGATCTCCGGCGGGCCGGGCAAGTACGAGGTCACAGTCAAGCTGCACCCGCGCTTCATCAACGAGAAGTGCACCGGCTGCGGCGACTGCGAGCGGGCCTGCGAGGTCGAGCGCGACAACGACATGAACTTCGGGCTCGACAAGACCAAGGCGGCCTACCTGCCGCACCTCAACGCCTATCCCTTCCGCTACGTTATCGATCCGGCGCAGGTGAAGGATGAGAAGATGAAGAAGTGCGCCGAGGCCTGCAAGTACGGCGCTATTGAGCTGGACATGCAGCCCAAGACCATCACCATCCGGGCCGGCGCCGTCGTCTGGGCCACCGGCTGGCGGCCTTATGACGCCGCCAAGATGGAGCGGCTCGGCTTCGGCAAGTACAAGAACGTGGTGACCAATGTCATCATGGAGCGCTTGGCCTCCGAGACCGGACCGACCGGCGGCAAGATCGTCCGTCCTTCGGACCAGAAGGAGATCGCGAAGATCGGCTTCGTGCAGTGCGCGGGCTCGCGCGACGACAACCACCTGCCGTACTGCTCGTCGGTTTGCTGCCTCGCTTCGATGAAGCAGGCGACCTATGTCCGCGCGCAGTATCCGGAGGCCGAGATCCATATCTTCTACATCGACGTCCGGACCCCGGGCCGTATGGAGGACTTTTACACCAAGGCGCAGGAAGACAAGAAGCTGTTCTTCCACCGCGGCAAGGTCGGCACCATCACCGAGATGGACAACGGCAACGTGATCCTCGAAGCCGAAAATACGGTCAGCGGCCAGCTCACCAAGACCGAGGTCGACATGGCGGTGCTGGCGGTCGGCATGGTGCCCAATACCGCCGATACGCCGCCGCCGTTGGATACGCCGCTTGACGACTACGGCTTCATCGCGCCCGACAGCGGCCAGGGCGTTATCGGCGCGGGAACGTCGACGCGCCCGCTGGACGTCTCGATGTCCGTGCAGGACGCTACCGGCGCGGCCATGAAAGCCTTGATTACCGCGGCGGGGAGGTAGGCCATGGAAACCAAGCTCGGAACTTATATCTGCAAAGGCTGCGACATCGGCAGCTCCCTGGATATTGAAAAGCTCACCGGCGTCGCCACCGGCGAGGCCAAGGCCGCGGTGTGCAAGACGCACGACGCCTTCTGCAGCGACGAGGGCGTCGGCCTGATCAAGGCCGACGTGGAAAAGGAGGGCCTCAACCGGGTCTCGGTCATGGCTTGCTCGCAGCGGGTTTTCCCCGGTCTCTTTGATTTCGGCAAGGAGGTGCTCGTCGACCGCGGCAACCTGCGCGAGCAGGTGGCCTGGGTGATGAAGCCCAACGACGAGGACACCCAGATGCTGGCCGCGGACTATGTGCGTATGAGCGCGGTCCGGCTGCAGAACACCGAGCCGCCGGAGCCGCTCATCGAGGAGACCAGCAAGGAGATTCTGGTCGTCGGCGGCGGCATGACGGGGCTGACCGCGGCCAAGTCGGCGGCCGATGCCGGCTACAAGGTCGTCCTGGTTGAGAAGGAGGCGAAGCTCGGCGGCTGGGCGACGAAATTCAAGAAGGTCTTCCCCAAGCGCCCCCCTTATCGCGACCTGGAAGATACCGGGGCGGCGAAGCTCATAAAGGAAGTCGAAGGGAACTCCAACATCACGGTGCACTTGTCGACCGAGGTGGCCAAGACGGTCGGCCAGCCCGGCAAGTTCGCGGTGCTGCTCAAGAGCGGCGGCAAGGAGACCGAGCTGACGGTCGGCTCCGTCATCCTGGCGGCCGGCTGGAAGCCCTACGATGCCGGCAAGCTGGGGCATCTCGGCTACGGCAAGTCGCCCGACATCATCACCAATGTCGAGATGGAGGAGATGGTCGCCCGGGGCGAGATCAAGCGTCCCTCCGACGGCAAGCCCGTCGAGAGCGTCGTCTTCATCCAGTGCGCGGGTTCGCGCGATAAGGATCACCTGTCCTACTGCTCCGCCGTCTGCTGCCGCGTCAGCCTCAAGCAGGCGCTCTATGTGCGCGAGCAGAACCCGGAAGCCAAGGTCTACATTATCTACAAGGATGTTCGTTCGCCCGCGCAGTATGAGCGGTTCTATGCCCGCGTTCAGGAGGACGAGGGCGTATTCCTGACCAAGGGCGAGATCGCCGCGGTGGAAAAAGACGGCGATAAAATCTCGGTCGGGGTCGAGCAGACCATCCTCGGCGAGGACCTCACCCTGAAGGCCGATCTCGTAGTGCTGGCCGCGGGCATGGTGCCGTCGACCCAGGTCGACGCGCCGGCGCCCAAGGAAGAAGAGAAGAAGGCCGAAGGCGAGGCGCCCAAGGAAGAGAAGAAGGCGGAGCCTGTTCAGCCGGGATCCAGTATGCTCAACCTGGCCTACCGTCAGGGACCCGATCTTCCGACCTTGAAGTACGGCTTCCCGGATTCGCACTTCATCTGCTTCCCGTACGAGACCCAGCGCACGGCGGTCTTCGCCGCCGGCGGGGTGCGGGCGCCGATGGACTTCGCCACCGGGGCCAGCGACGCGCGCGGCGCGGCGCTCAAGGCGGTACAGGCGGTGGAGGCGATCAGCAAGGGCCGGGCGCTGCATCCGCGCGCCGGCGACCTGAGCTATCCGGATTTCTTCTTCCAGCGCTGTACCCAGTGCAAGCGCTGCACCGAGGAATGTCCCTTCGGCGCTCTTGATGAGGACGTGAAGGGCACGCCCAAGCCCAATCCGCTGCGCTGCCGGCGCTGCGGCGTCTGCATGGGCGCCTGCCCGGAGCGCATCGTCTCCTTCAAGAACTACAGCGTCAATATGATCTCGCAGATGATCAAGGCGATCGAGGTCCCGGACGAGTTCGAAGAGAAGCCGCGGATGCTCGCTTTCGTCTGCGAGAACGACGCGCTGCCCTCGCTCGACATGGCCGGGATCCTGCGCAAGAAATATAATGACCGGATCCGCATCATCCCGCTGCGCTGTCTCGGCTCGATGAACGCGGTATGGGTAAGCGATGCCTTGGCGCGCGGCTTCGACGGCGTAATGCTTATCGGCTGCCGCAAGGGCGACGACTACCAGTGCCACTTCGTCCGCGGCAGCGAGCTGGCCAGCTACCGCATGGGCAACGTCAAGGAGAAGCTCAAGCAGCTGTCGCTTGAAGAACAGCGCGTTGAGTTTCACGAGCTGGCGATCACGGACTACAATAAGATTCCGGGCATATTCGACAAGTTCCTGGAAGCGATCGAAGCCATGGGGCCCAACCCATACAAGGGGATGTAAACAGCCCCTTTTTCATGACCGGGGTCAATCCCCCAAGTTGATCTAGATCAACTTGGGGGATTTTGCATATTGGGTAGAATTGTTTTGTTGGTGGTTGAACAGTTTTCGGCAAATCGGCGGCACGGCGTTTTGGAGGATAAAAATAATGTCTGATAAATCCATAGAAACTCCCTTGTTGGACGAGCTGGAGAAAGGCAAATGGCCCAGCTTCGTCAAAGAGATCAAGGATGCGGCGAAGAAGAGCCCGATGGCGAAGGACCTTCTCGGCCAGCTGGAAAAGTCCTACCGGGAGAAAGTCGGCTACTGGAAGCATGGCGGCATCGTCGGAGTCATGGGCTACGGCGGCGGCGTTATCGGCCGGTACTCGGCGCTTCCTGAAGAATTCCCTGGCGTCTCGCACTTCCACACGGTCCGCGTCAATCAGCCTGCCGGCTGGTTCTACAACAGCGAGGCCCTGCGCAAGGTCTGCGATATCTGGGAGAAGCGCGGATCGGGCCTGACCAATATGCACGGCTCAACCGGCGATATGGTGCTGCTCGGCACCAAGACCGATCAGCTTGAGCCGATCTTCGACGAACTGCAGAAGATCGACTTCGACCTCGGCGGGTCCGGCTCCGACGTTCGCACGCCCAGCTGCTGCAACGGCATGGCGCGCTGCGAATGGGCCTGCTACGACACCATGAAGGCGTGCAACGACCTGACCCAGGCGTACCAGGACGAGCTGCATCGCCCGGCCTTCCCGTACAAGTTCAAGTTCAAGTTCTCCGGATGCCCGAACGACTGCGTCGCGTCGATCGCGCGCGCCGACCTGTCCATTATCGGGACCTGGCGCGACGACATCCAGCTGGACAAGGACGCCGTCAAGGAGTACGCCGACAAGGGCATGGATATCCAGTCCGACGTCGTCTCCAACTGCCCCGCCAAGTGCATGAAATACGACGCCGCGGCCAAGGAGCTTAAGATCGACAACAGCTACTGCCGCCGCTGCATGCACTGCATCAACGCCATGCCCAAGGCCCTGCGCCCGGGCAAGGATCGCGGTGCGACCATCCTGATCGGATCCAAGGCTCCGATCATGGAAGGCGCCCTGCTGTCGTCGGTGCTCATTCCGTTCATCAAGATGGAAGCGCCCTACCAGGAAATCCAGGACCTTCTCGAGAAGATCTGGGACGTCTGGTGTGAAGAGGGTAAGAACCGCGAGCGCGTCGGTGAATTCATCCAGCGCGTCGGTCTCGGTAACTTCCTCGAGGCGATCGAAGTCGAGCCGGTGCCGGAGATGGTGGCTCATCCTCGTGAGAATCCGTATGTCTTCTACGAAGAGTACTTCGAAGAAGGCGACGGGTCTGAGGAAAAGTAAGGATAAGAGGATAAACGAGGTATATAAATGACAACTACTCAAGCTCCTGAAAGGCGTACCGACTTCGGTCCTCCGCATTACGAGCAGTTTTTGCCGCCGATCATCAAGAAGAACTACGGCAAGTGGAAGTACCATGAGGTCTTGAAGCCCGGCGTGATGGTCCACGTGGGTGAGTCCGGCGATAAGCTCTTCACCGTGCGGGCGGCCTCCGGCCGGCTGATCAGTGTCGGCAAAATCCGGGCCTACTGCGACCTGGCCGACAAGTACTGCGACGGCTACCTCCGGTTCACCAGCCGGCACAATGTCGAGTTCCTGACCGACAAGAAGGAGAACATCGATCCCTTGATCGCTGATCTCAAGAAGCTCGGCCATCCGGTGGGCGGCATCGGCAACTCCATCTCCAGCATCGTGCACACGCAGGGATGGGTCCACTGCCACTCGGCGGCGACCGACGCCTCGGGCATCGTCAAGGCCGTGATGGACGACCTGATCGAGCACTTCGAAGAGCAGAAGATCCCCGGGAAGCTGCGCATCGCCCTGGCCTGCTGCTTGAATATGTGCGGCGCCGTGCACTGCTCGGATATCTCGATTCTCGGCATCCACCGCCGTCCGCCGAAGGTCGACCATGATATGGTGAAGAAGATGTGCGAGATTCCGAACGTCAGCGCCTCCTGCCCGACCGCGGCCATCCGGCCGGCGACGGTCAACGGCAAGGAGTCCGTCGAGGTGCTTGAGGACCGCTGCATGTTCTGCGCGAACTGCTACACGGTCTGCCCGTCCATGCCGCTGAACAACCCGCTCAACGACGGCGTGTCGATCTGGGTCGGCGGCAAGGTGAGCAATGCCCGGACCGAGCCGGCGTTCTCCAAGCTGGCGATTCCGTTCATCCCGAACAACCCGCCGCGCTGGCCCGAAGTGACCACGGCGGTGCGCAAGCTCGTGGAGGTCTGGGCCGCCAACGCCAACAAGTATGAGCGGATGGGCGAGTGGATCAATCGTATCGGCTGGCCGAAGTTCTTCAAGCTGACCGGCCTTCCGTTCGAGAAGGTCCATATCGATGACTTCAAGCACGCCGGGCTGACGTACAAGCGCTCGACGCATCTGACGTTCTGAGGCTGGAGGCTTAACGTGGCGAAAACAGTTGAAGAAGTGGCGGATGCCATGTTCGACATGGTCAAGGACGCCATGGGTAAAAAGAAGCTGAAGCCGATGGACCTTATCAAAGCCACGATCGCGGCGTTCGGCGAGGATCAGGTCGACAAGAAGCTCGGCAAGGAGGCGATCAAGATATTGGTCAACTCCGGCCGGTGCGTCTACACCTACTTCGGCGGAAGCTTCATCGAGATCCCTCACCGAGAGGCCGCCGCGAACGACTAGTTCGTGCGGAGCTCGGCAAGAGATCTTCGTCGTTTGATAGACGTCTGCAGGGCACATGCCCGCCCTTTCTCCGGCGCCGCTGGCGCCGGAGAAAGGGAGAGGGTATTCATCCGCCTCAACCAATGAATACCGAATTACCGCGGCTTATTATCGCCGGACTGTCCGGAGACTCAGGCAAGACTATCGTCAGCCTGAGCCTTCTCGCGGCTCTGCGCCGCAATGGATTGTCCGCCATCGCCTTCAAGAAGGGCCCCGACTATATCGATGCGGCGTGGCTCGGACGGCTGGCCGGTGCGCCCTGCCGCAATCTTGACACCTATATGGTCGCTCCGGAGATCGTGCGCGAGCGGTTTATGCGCCATGGCGCGGGGGCGGATATCGCGCTCATCGAAGGCAACCGCGGGCTGTTCGACGGCCGGGACGCCGCGGGGACGCACAGCACCGCGGAGCTCGCTAAGCTGCTGCAGGCTCCGGTTCTGCTGGTCGTTAATGCGGCAAAGACCACGCGGACGGTGGCCGCTCTTATCAAAGGCTGCCAAGCATTCGCGCCGGATATCGTTTTCGCCGGCGTCGTTCTTAACCGGACGGCCGGCAAGCGGCACACCCAAGTGATTACCGAGGCGGTGGAGCGGTACTGCGGCCTCCCGGTGCTCGGCGTGCTGCCCAAGCTGAGCGGAAATCCGGGACTTATTCCGAGCCGCCATCTTGGTCTGGTGACGCCGGCGGAATCCGGCAAGGACGCGGAGATGGAGGATCGGCTGGCGGATATCGGCGCCGAGCATCTCGATATTGAGCGCATTCTCGCGGCGGCGAGAAAGACCGCAGCGCTTCCCGCGGCGGCGGATCTCCCGGCGCCGCGCCAGCTGAGAGCGCGGATCGGATACTTCAGCGACCCGGTTTTTACGTTCTATTATCCGGAGAACCTGGAAGCGCTGGCGGCGCAGGGAGCGGAGCTCGTTCCCATTTCCTCCATCGTCGACGGCAATCTGCCCGATATCGACGGCCTCTATATCGGCGGCGGCTTTCCGGAAACACATGCCCAGCGCTTGGCCGACAATACGGCGATGATGGCGTCGGTGCGTTCGGCGGCCAAGGCGGGCCTGCCGATCTATGCCGAGTGCGGCGGTCTGATATATCTCGCGAAGTCGATCACCTGGAAAGGCCATCGCTATCCCATGTGCGGTTTATTTCCGCTCGATCTGCGGATGCAGTCCAAGCCCGCGGGACATGGCTATACCTTGCTCAAAGTGGACCGCCCAAATCCTTTTTTCGCTCAGGACGTCGAGATCAAGGGGCATGAGTTCCACTATTCCGCGCTGAAAGAGGAGCCGGAGATCGAGGCCACCTGTATGCGGGTCGAGATCGGTGCCGGACTTGGAGGGCGGCGCGAAGGTCTGGTCAAAAACAACGTTTTAGCGTGCTACACGCATATTCACTCCGACGCGGTGAGCAGCTGGGCTCCGGGTTTCCTGGCACGAGCTGATGAGTACCGTTTGCGGTTGGCGAAACCGTTGCTTAAACTAGCAGGTAGACAGCCATAAATAGCGAGCAAATATAATGATAAACAAAGTAGTCAAGAAAAAGAAGAAGCTGGGCAGCATGCGCGGCGGAGATTCCGGGACGCATGGCGGTTCGGACAAGCGGCCTAGGTTTGTCGAGAAGATTCCCCCCTGTACCGACCGCTGCCCGAATCATAACAAGATTCGCGAAGCTCTTATGGTCGTCTCCCGGGCGGAGGAGCAGGGGAAGACCCAGGATAAAGCGTATGAAGAGGCTTGGCAATATTTTATGGAGCGGTCGCCTTTTCCCGCCGTATGCGGCCGGGTATGCCCCCATCCCTGCGAGACGCAGTGCAACCGCAAGGATAAGGACGGCGCGGTAAGCATCAACAGCTTCGAACGGTTTCTCGGCGACTACGGCCTCGAGAAAGGGCTTAAGCCGGTAAAGCTGTCCGCGGAGCAGCGCGCGGAGAAGATCGCGGTTGTTGGTTCCGGCCCCGCCGGAATGTCCTGCGCCTATCAGCTCGCCCGGCGCGGCTATCCGGTGACGGTCTTCGAGGCGCTGCCCAAGACGGGCGGCATGCTGCGCTACGGCATTCCTGACTACCGGCTGCCGCAGAGCGTTTTGGACGGCGAGGTTCAGCGCATCGCGGATATGGGCGTCGAGATCAAGTGCGGTACCGCGGTCGGCAAGGACGTCGCAATGGACGATTTGCGCAAGGAGTATAAGGCCGTGTTCGTCGGCATCGGCGGCCATCAGGGGCTCAAGCTGCGCTGCGAAGGCGAGGATGCGGAGAACGTGTATACCGGTACGAGCTTCCTGCGCCGGGTCAATCTTGGCGAGAAGGTCGATGTCGGCGACAAGGTCGTCGTCGTCGGCGGCGGCGATACCGCGATCGACGCCGCCCGCATCGCCCGTCGTTTGGGCGCGGAGACGACCATTCTTTATCGCCGCACCAAGGATGAGATGCCGGCGATCGACGAGGAGATCGAAGGCGCGCTCGAGGAAGACGTCAAGATCCACTTCCTGGCGGCTCCGCTGTCGATCGTCAAGAGCAACGGCAAAGCGACGGGCATGAAATGCCAGAAAATGGAGCTCGGAGAACCCGACGCCTCGGGCCGGCGCCGTCCGGTGCCGATCGAAGGCGATACTTTCGACCTGGAGTTCACGACTCTTATCGCGGCTATCAGCCAGGAGCCGGACTTCACCGGTCTGGAAAGCCTGCGCGAGGGCCGGGACTGGGTTAAGGTCGACGAAAAGTATAAGACTAAGGAAGACGGCGTCTACTCCGGAGGCGACAATATCAACCTGGGTCTGGTGGTCGACGCGATCCATCACGGAAGATTAGCGGCCGAGGCGATCCACCAGCACCTCACCGGCGAGACCCCGGCCGCGGCCGCTCGGGCGGAGGTCGTCAAGAAGGTCCGTCTCGAGCACTACGAGGAAAAGAAGCGGGCGGCGGTTAAGGAGCTCGCGGTCGCCGACCGCATGGGCGATTTGAGCGTCGAGATCGCCAGCACGCTCAGCGGCGAAGAGGCCCTCGGCGAGGCGAAGCGCTGCATGAGCTGCGGGATGTGCTTCCACTGCGGCAACTGCTGGAGCTTCTGCCAGGACAATGCGGTGCTTAAGCCCATGAGCAAGAGCGAGCCGTACAAATTCAAGCTGGAGTTCTGCAAGGGCTGCAGCAAATGCGCGGACATGTGTCCGTGCGGCTATATCGATATGCAGTGACGCGCGTACAAAATACGTTTTTCGGTAATTCAAGGAGGAGTGAGCATGGCTAGGTTTACAGCGGAAGGAGTGGACATCGAGGTTGACGAAGACGGTTTCATGATGGAGCCCGAGACGTGGAACGAGACCGTCGCAAAGGCGCTGGCGGTTACCGAGGGAGTCAACGAGATGACCGAGGATCATTGGAAGCTCGTCAACTACCTTCGGGACTACTACCAGAAGTTCGGTATCGCCCCGATGATCCGCAAGCTCTGCAAGCAGACCGGTTTCCCGCTGAAGAGGATTTACGAGCTGTATCCTTCCGGGCCGGCCAAGGGCGCCTGCAAAGTCGCGGGTTTGGCGAAGCCTACGGGCTGCGTCTAGTACGTAACTGGTAAAAAATAAGACGTCGTCTGGGGGGCCGCAACTCCCCCCTTCGGCGCGCCATGAGCGACCTATGGCGTTGAACGACCTGTTAGCCAACAGCAAAAAGGACATCGTCGGGTGCTGGTTCGATAAGACCATCCGGTCCTATCGGCCGGAGACCGCGCGGTTCCTCAAGCGCGAGAAGGACTCCTTCAGCAATCCCGTCGGCAGCCATACCGCCGCGGGGCTGGAGGAGGTCTTCGACGCGTTATGCGCGGACGGCGAGAAGGGCTCCGCGCTGCGGCGCGAGGGGCTCGAACGGATCATCAAGATCCGCTCGGTTCAAGACTTCACCCCGGCGCAGGCCGTGGCGTTTGTCTTCCAGCTCAAGAGCGCTGTCCGCGAGACGCTCGCCGGCGCCCTGCGCAGCGAGCGCATCTTGTCCGAGCTGGCGGGATTGGATGCCCGGATCGACGGCCTGGCGCTGGAAGCGTTTGACGTCTACATGCGGTGCCGTGAGCGCCTTCATGAGATCAAGACGGGTGAGATCAAGCGGCAGTCGCAGGTGCTTTTCGAACGCGCCGGCGGACCGTGTGCTATGGCGGAGAAAGGGAACGGCTCATGCGGCCAGGCGGGAGAGAACTGTTCATGAACGCAATATACTCATTACTTATCGTCGCCCTGCTGCTTATTCTCGTGGTGGGGAGCGCGGGGCTGGGAGCTTTCCCGACCCTGTTCGGGGTGGTGATCCCCTACGCGGCGTTCGCCCTGTTTGCGGTGGGCTTCGTCTACAAGATCCTCCACTGGGCGTCGGTTCCGGTTCCGTTTCGTATTCCCACGACCAGCGGCCAGCAGAAGTCGCTGCCCTGGATCAAGAGCAGCTACTTTGACAACCCGCACAATACCCTGGGAGTCATCGGCCGGATGGCGCTCGAGGTCCTGTTTTTTCGTTCGCTGTTCAGCAACTCGCGCTCCGAACTGCGGCCCGGACTGCGGCTGACCTATGCCGAAAGCAAATGGCTGTGGGCCGGCGCCATGGTTTTTCACTGGTCGTTTCTGGTCATCCTGCTGCGTCACTTCCGTTTCTTCGTCGAGCCGGTGCCGCGGTTCGTCCACATTCTGCAGTTCTTCGACGGCTTCTGGCAGATCGGCGTGCCGATCTTCTATGCGAGCGGCGCGGCGCTGATCGCGGGCGCCGGCTATTTGCTGCTGCGGCGGCTCGCGATTCCTCAGATCCGCTATATCTCGCTGCCGGCGGACTACTTTCCCCTGTTTCTCATTCTGGGGATCGCCGGCTCGGGAGTCAGCATGCGCTACCTCACCAAGGTGGACCTCATCGCCGTCAAAGAGCTGACCATGGGGCTTATGAGCTTTCAGCCCGCCGCCGTCGGCGGGATTGGGATGGTGTTCTACATCCATCTCTTTTTCGTCTGCGCTCTGATCGCCTATTTCCCGTTCAGCAAGCTGATGCACCTGGGCGGCATCTTCCTGAGCCCCACCCGCAATATGGCGAACACCAACCGCATGCAGCGGCATATCAACCCCTGGAACAACCCGGTCAAGGGGCATACGTACGAGGAATACGAGGACGAGTTCCGTGATCTCATGAAGGGCGCCGGACTGCCCCTGGAGAAGGAAAAGTAATGGCTGAGAATCACCCGAAACCCGAAGAGCTGGCCAGTATCGACTATGCGCCCCCGGAACAGCCTTGGCTGGACCCGCGCGTCAATATCCGCAAGGGCATGTACAATTACGGCGCCCAGCCCAAAAGCGCCGAGTACTTGAGTCAGCCGCATGTTAAAAAGTGGATGCCGACCGACGACGATTGGCAGCTGCCGGAGAACTGGAAGGAGATCGTCATCGAGGGGCTGCGTGCGCAGCTGAAGAAGTACCGCGCCCTCCAGGTCTTTATGGATATCTGCGTGCGCTGCGGCGCCTGCGCCGACAAGTGTCATTTCTTTATCGGCTCGGGCGATCCCAAGAATATGCCGGTCCTGCGGGCGGAGCTGCTGCGCTCGGTATACCGCAATGACTTCACGACCGCCGGCAAGCTTCTCGGCGGCATCGCCGGAGCCCGCGCGTTGACGCCGCAGGTTATCAAGGAGTGGTTCATCTACTTCTACCAGTGCACGGAATGCCGCCGCTGTTCGGTCTACTGCCCTTACGGCATCGATCAGGCGGAGATTACCATGGCGGGCCGCGAGCTCCTGAACCTGCTGGGGCTGGGCATCGACTGGATCACTACGCCGGCCGCCAACTGCTTCCGGACCGGCAACCATCTGGGCATTCAGCCGCATGGCTTCAAGGACAGCATCGAATTTGCCGTCGACGACGTGAAGGATATTTACGGCGTCGATATCGATGTTTCGATCAACCGCAAGGGCGCCGAGGTGCTGCTGGTGGTGCCGTCGGCCGACTACTTCGGCGATCCGCACTACTTCGGCTTCCTGGGCTATCTGGCGCTGTTTCACGAGGTCGGCCTGGATTATACCTTCAGCACCTACGCCTCTGAAGGCGGCAACTTCGGGCTGTTCCATTCCGCCGATATGATGAAGCGGCTCAACGGCAAGCTCTACGCCGAAGCCAAGAGGCTCGGCGTCAAGTGGATGATCGGCGCCGAATGCGGCCATATGTGGCGGGTCCTGCACCAGTACATGGACACCATGCACGGGCCGGCCGACTTCATGGAGGTGCCGGTATCGCCGGTCACGGGGACGCGGTTCGAAAACGCCAAGTCTTCGAAAATTATCCATATCGCCGAGTTCACGGCCGACCTCATCAAGCATGACAAGCTCAAGCTCGATCCGAGCCGCAACGACAACTGGAAGGTCACTTGGCACGATTCCTGCAACCCGGCCCGGGCCATGGGCATCCTGGAGGAGCCGCGCTACATCCTCAACAAGGTCTGCAACAACTTCTATGAGATGCCCGAGAACTGCATCCGCGAGCACACCTTCTGCTGCGGCAGCGGATCGGGCATCGGCACCGACGAGAACTTCGATGCGCGCATGCGCGGCGGCCTGCCGCGCGCCAATGCCGTGAAGTATGTCCACGAAAAGCACGGGGTGAACCTGCTGGCCTGCATGTGCGCGATCGACAAGGCGACGCTGCCCCCGCTCATGGACTTCTGGGTGCCCGGAGTTCAGGTCGGCGCCCTGCATGAACTGGTCGGCAACGCCCTGGTCATGACGGGCGAGAAGCGGACGACCGACCTGCGCGGCGACCCGCTGCCGGGAATGGAAGAGAAGGAGGAGGAGACGACCCATGCATGATGCGGGCAAAATACTGGCCGGTCTCGTGATCTTCCTCGCGTTGCTGACCTCGCCGTTGTGGTACAACGCGGCCAGCGGCCGGAGCGCCGCGCCGCCGCAGCCGGTGCTCCCCGTCGGCGAGACGCAATGCGTCGCCGCCAAGGACTATATGCGGGCGAACCATATGAACATGCTCAACGAATGGCGGGACCTGGTCGTCCGCGAGGGCCAGCGGACGCATGTCACGCCGGACGGGCGGAAGTTCGAGATGAGCCTGACCCGGGGCTGCATGAAGTGCCACACCAACCGGCAGGAGTTCTGCGTCAAATGCCATGACTACTCCGGGGTCACGGAGTACTGCTGGGACTGCCACGTCGAGCCGGAGAGGGTACAGTGATGGATAGAAAACAGTTTCTCAAGCTGGCCGGCCTGACCGCCGTCGCCGGGGCGGTCGGCAAATTGCCGCTGGTCGCGAAAGCCGCGGGCGGCGGACATTCCGGCGGGCGCCCCCAGGGATACGGCAAGCGCTACGCGATGGCTATCGATCTCGGCAAGTGCCGCCAGGAGAAGGGCTGCACCCGCTGTTTCGACGCCTGCCATGCGGAGCATAACGTTCCCGATTTCGGCAACAAGAAAGACGAGATCAAGTGGATATGGAACGAGCCGTACGGGAATGTTTTTCACGAGCAGGGCCACGAGTTCCTGCCCGAGGAGCTGCGGCAGGGGCCGGCCCCGATCCTGTGCAATCACTGCGACAGCCCCGCCTGCACCAAGGTGTGCCCGGTACAGGCGACCTGGAAGCGCAAGAGCGACGGCGTCGTGATGATGGACTGGCACCGCTGCATCGGCTGCCGCTACTGCATCGCCGCCTGTCCCTACGGGGCCCGGAGCTTCAATTACCGCGACCCGCGGCCGTTCATTAAGAAGCTCCGCAAGGAGTTTCCCACCCGCACCAAAGGCGTGGTGGAGAAGTGTAATTTCTGCGAGGAGCGGCTGGCCAAGGGCCAGGGGCCGTCGTGCGTGGAAGCGTGCAAGGCCCAGGCCCTCACCTTCGGCAACCTCGATGAGCCGGATTCTGAGATACGCAAGCTGCTCAGCTCGAGGTATACCGTCAGGCGCAAGGCCGGGCTCGGGACCGGCCCGCAGGTCTACTACGTGATGTCATGAGGAACTTATGCTGCTAGAGAAGGCGCTCATCGGAAGCAAGAAGTACTACCTGTGGATGGCATTTTTGGCCGGCGTGATCGGCGTGGGAATGCTGTTCTACCTCAAGCAGTTCTGCTACGGCCTGGGAGTGACGGGTCTGAGCCGCGATGTCTCTTGGGGCTTCTATATCGCGCAGTTTACCTTTCTCGTCGGCGTGGCGGCGTCGGCGGTCATGGTGGTGCTGCCGTACTACCTGCACGACTATAAGGCATTCGGCAAGATCACGATCCTCGGCGAGTTTATCGCCGTCCCGGCCGTCATCATGTGCCAGCTGTTTATCTTCGTCGATATGGGCCAGCCGCTGCGCCTTATGAACGCGATGCTGTACCCCACCCCGGGATCGATGATCTTTTGGGACATTATCGCGCTGTCGGGCTACCTGGGGCTTAACTTGCTCATCGGTTTCGTGACGCTCAGCTGCGAGCGCAAAGACGTCCCCCCTCCGTCCTGGATCAAGCCGGTGATTATTCTGTCGATCCCGTGGGCGGTCAGCATCCATACGGTGACGGCGTTCCTCTACTCCGGCCTCGCGGCCCGGCCGTTCTGGATGACCGCGGTGCTGGCGCCTCGCTTCCTGGCTTCCGCCTTCGCCGCCGGTCCGGCGCTGCTGATCCTGCTCTGCCTGGTGCTGCGTAAGATCTCGAAGTTCGACGCCGGTGAGCAGCCGATCCAGAAACTGGGCGTCATCGTAACCTACGCTATGGTGGCGAACGTCTTCTTCGTGCTCATGGAGCTCTTCACCGCCTTCTACAGCGGTATCCCGGAGCATATGGCGCACTTCGAGTTCCTGTTTGTCGGCTTGGCCGGCAACACCACCTTGGTCCCTTGGATGCGGACTTCCGCGGTGCTGGGGCTGCTGTCTTTGGGTCTGCTGCTGTGGCCGGGGATGCGCCGCAAAGAAGGCGTTCTCGCGGCCGCCTGCGTCATGGTCTTCGCCTCATTGTGGATCGACAAGGGGCTGGGCATGATCATCGCCGGCTTTATTCCGTCTCCGCTGGGCACCATCCCGATGTACTGGCCGACCATGCCCGAGCTGATGGTCAGCCTCGGCATTTACGGGATCGGGGCGTTTATCCTCAGCGCTCTCTACAAGATGGTCCTGACCATGCGGGGGCAGGTCGCGGCGTAAGGATCAAGGCATCGACTCGCGAACAAGCCCCTGGATCCGCTTGGGAATGTCAGACGCGATTATGGACCCTCGATAGTCGAAAACTCTTGCGGAGCATATTCGCGATCGGGTTGAGCCTTAGGCGATCCGCGAACGTAACGAGATAGATGCTGTCATGTATTCCTGCTAAGCATCCATCGCCGACAACAGCCAGCGCATTTTTTGGCCTGCTGGCGGAAAATGTATTGAAGTCTAGCGGCGCGATCCCATATCCTGCAATTGCGAGACGACGCGCATCTTCAACGTTCTGAACTTCGGCCACGACGCGCGGTTTGATGCTGTGCTGCGAAAAATAAGCTTGCAGCAATCGGAAGACATCACCGGGCACTCTAGGCAGCAGCATCGGAGCGCCGTCAAGATCTTTCGGTAGTCGAGAGTATTGTCTGGCGATAGCCGGCTTGGCCGCTAAAAGAATGGGGATCATCCCAATACGAAGAACGTTGAACCGCGAATTAGGTCCTACTGAAAAACAGTCATCGCTCAGCACAATATCCAAACGAAACTCCCGCAAGTCGAGCAGCAGCTGTTCAAATGATGCCTCATGGCAGGTTATTTGGACCTCCGGATAGGCCTCGAGTATGCGGCACAGCATCGCATGGGTGAATGTCCTCGGAATGCCCGTCACGATGCCCACTTGAATAGAGAGACTGCTTTGCGACGGGCGGTCGCGTAGGTCGTCCGCCAGCTCCTGCCCAATCTGAAAGATCGCCTCGGCGTAACGAAGTACGACGCGGCCCTCCTCTGTTAGTGAAAACTTGCGAGCATCGCGGTCGAATAATCTCCGGCCCATCGCCTTCTCGAATACTCGCAGCTGCGTGCTTAGCGTGGGCTGGGCAAGAAGGAGCTCCCTGCTCGCTTTGGCGATGCTTCCTGCCTTGGCGATCGAATAGAATAAATACAAATGATGGTAGTTGATCCTATGCATAGAATTTTTAGAACTCAGCCTCCTCTATTATCTAATTTACAATATACAACACTTCGACTATACTAGCGACAATCGGCATCTGCGGCGATTGTGAGGCGGGGATTTATGAACGAGAAAACGAGGGCGAGGAGCAACCCGGCGGCGACGGAAGGCTTGCGTTCGGATGCGGACGCGCTTATGACGATCGCGATCATGGCCGCGTCGGCGAAGGGCGGCATGGAAATGCGGAAGTTGACGCGGCTGCAGGCGCTGGCCAGGCACAGCCCGGAATTTAGACATCTGCAGGATGTCAGCACCTATGTCTGCATTATGGTGGGGAAGACCGCTCGGGATAATAAAACCGCGGCGTTGCAGCGTTCCGTGGCGACACTGTCTTCCAGTCTCAGGAAGAAAGCATATGCCTGGGCGCGCGCAATGACTTCTGATAGCGAGACGGAGTCGGAAGATGAGGGTGAATTCCTGAACGTTCTGCGGCGGAGACTTAAAATACCGCATCAGGAGGAAGTACACCGCCTCTCGGGAGAGATCCATGGGTGAGATGCTCGCGGGCACGGGTTCAAAACATAAATTGTCGGAGGCGGATGCGATTATGGCGATCGCAATCGGGGCGACTCTCTCGGATGGAGAATTGCAGGAACGCGAAATCGTGCGTCTGCGGATGCTGGCATATATTAATCCCATGTATGACAAGATAGAGAACGTAGACGACTACATAGGCTCAATGCTGGAAGCGATTAAACGCGAGGGCTGGGGAGATGCGCTTGATTTTGCCGTTGCCGCGCTTTCCCCGCGGATGAAAGAAACGGCCTATGCGTGGGCAGCAGAGATCACTTTTTGCGATAGGAAGATGCATGAGGGCGAGCATCTGTACCTGCGTCAGCTTCGTAGACAGCTTGGTATCCACGGGACATTGGCGGGGAAGATTAAGGCGGTTACGGAAATTCGCAATCGAAGCGTCTAGCAGGGATAAGTTTCCCATGAGCCGAAAACAACCGAAAACTGTAGGCGTCGGAACACGGGTTACTTTTAGGAACGTGGGGACGGAGGAGGTTTCGAGCTATGTTCTGACTTCGTCCCTGAAAGCCGATCCAGCCGCCGGCATTATTTCAATCGCGTGTCCGCTGGCCCGAGGCATAGAAGGGTGCCGGGTGGGAGATAAGCCGTCGGTGGAATTGACTGAGGGGTTTATTATCGTTGAAATTCTTGATGTCAAAGCCGCAAAAGAATAGTGATTCTCGGGGTCCATCATCGATGCGAATTTGTATTCTACATATTGGCGATGGTCGTCGCTGTCGTCGTGATTGTGAGTGCCTTGGGCTGCGCAAAGTCTGAAGCTCAGTCGGAGGAGGAGGTATCGATCGGTTCCCGATACGCGCGGACTAAAGATCATACGCGGAAAGTTAAGATGATCCAATTATTCCTGATGTATTCCGGTCTCGACCCCGGATACGTCGACGGGGTGATGGGCGCCGGCACCCGGGAAGCGGTTAAAGAATTTCAGACTTCCCGAGGCCTGCCGTTGTCAGGATTTATCAGCAAGCGGACGTTGCGCGAACTGGAGAGGGCAATAGGGGATGACTGCCCGACTTCCGTCTGGGATGTGCAATTCGCCTTACGGGAAGCGGGTTTTGATCCGGGAATAATCGACGGGGGCATCGGCGACAAAACGAGGAAGCGAATTGAAGAGTTTCAGATGGATAACGGGTTGAAAGTCACTCGCACGATCAATCCTGATACTTGGTCGGAGCTTAAGAAATATCTCAAAACCGCCAAGTCCGCTGTGCCGAAATAAACGCAGTTGATGGGAGGGCGCATGCTGAATTTTCCGAAGCCGTGCCGCCGGGAGAATGTCGAAACCGGCAAGAATTATCACCGTGTTAGGCGGGACGGCTTTACGCTGATCGAATTAATGATTGTGGTCGCAATCATCGGAATTCTAGCGGCGGTCGCTATACCGAAGTTCGCAGATCTGGTCCGCAAGTCCAACGAAGGAGCGACAAAGGGCAACCTGGGCGCCGTTCGCAGCGCATTAAGTATCTATTACGGAGACCAGGAAGGACTATACCCGAACACTCCTGCAGCGTTGACCACCGGCGGCGACTATATAGATATGATCCCCGAGGCGAGAACGCCGAGCTATCATGCAGACTCGGGTACTATCAGCCAAAGTCAGAGCACCAATGATACCGGCGGCTGGGGATATAACAATACCGCAGGCGCTGCTAACTTCGGCTTCCTTTTTGTAAACTGCTCGCATACAGATTCAAAAGGAAGCATCTGGAGCTCCTATTAGCCCGCCGCAAACCCCGCAAAAAGTTGCGGGAAATTACTTGGTCAAGGATGTGCGCAGCGCGTACTGATCCGGGGATCCCCTCTGCATGATTGCCCTTGACTTCCTGCAAGATCTTACCTTGGTCCTGATCTCCGCAGCGGCCGTGCTGCTGCTTTTCCGCCGCTTAAAGCAGCCGCCGGTCCTGGGGTATCTGGCGGTGGGGCTCATCCTCGGTCCTCACACGCCGCCGGTCAATTTGGTCGCCGATCCGCACAGCTTGGAGGCGTTGGCCGAGATTGGGGTCGTCTTCCTTTTGTTTGCGCTGGGGGTGGAGTTCAACCTCAAACGCCTGGCCGCGGTGGGCGCGCGGGCTCTGGTATGCGCGGGGCTTGAGGTGCTGCTGCTTTCGGCCGCGGGCTACTATGTCGGAATCCTCATCGGAATGAAGCCGTTGGGGGCACTGCTCTTCGGCGGGGTGATCTCGCTGGCCAGCACGGCGATCACGGCCCGCATGCTCTTGGAGCACGGTGGAAGCTCTACGGGTTGGGGAGAGCTGGCCTCCGGGGTCCTGATTGCGGAGGACATTATTGCGGTGGTAATGATCGCGTTCTTCGCCTCCGTCGGAGAGTTCGGCAGCCCCTCGGTCGCAACCGTCTTTTCGATGGTGGCGCGCTTCGGAATGCTTGTTACGCTGATCCTGGTGGCCGGGCTCCTGGTTCTTCCCGGTGTCCTCGCGCATATCGAGAAGTCCGGGATCAAAGAGGTCTACACACTCGTCATCATCGGGACGTGCTTCGGGGTCTCTTTTCTGACCGAGAAGCTGGGGTTCTCATCGGCGCTCGGTGCGTTTTTAGCAGGAGCCATGATGTCCGAGACGGCAACGGCAACCAAGCTCCGCGAGAGTGTCGAGCCCTTCAAGACGGTATTCGGGGCGGTGTTCTTCGTCGCAGTGGGGATGATGATCAATCCCAGCTGGATCTTCTTGCACTGGCAGCTCGCGCTTGGGCTGACGACGTTTGTGGTGCTGGCCCGGCTCGTGGTCAATTTCGGCGCACTTTCCCTGGCGGGTGAGGAGCCGGGGGGCGCGGTGCAGGCGACGCTCGCAAGGCTTCCCATAGGCGAGTTCTCGTTCATCCTGGCGCAGCTCGGCGACCGGCAGGGTCTTGCGGAGTGGCCGTTATATCCGTTGGCCGTGCTGCTGTGCCTGGGAACGACGCTCTTTTCCGCCAGTCTGCTGCCGCCGGTGGCCGCGGCGCCGGCGCGCGTTGAGCGCCTGCTTCCCGATATGCTCAAGCGTTTCTTGGTGGAGTACCGCTCCGGCCTCAAGAGGCTGTCGGTTCCCCGGCGGGCACGGTTGGTAATGGACCTCATCCGCCCTTCCGTGATCCAGATATTCCTAAATGTCCTCGGGCTGAGCGGCCTGTTTCTCATGGCGAACGCCTTCGATAAGAGGTTCGGCTTCGACGTTCGTTATCCTGGCGGGGTGTGGCTGGCCGCGGCCTTTGTAATGCTGCCCTTTTTATTGGCTCTCTGGCGCAAAACCCAGGCCGTCACCTTGATTTTGCTGGAGGCCTTCACGACCCGGGGAGCGGATCCGCGTCCGCCGGCGGAGACCCATCCCTTGATGACGCGATTCATGCTCAGCATGGCCACGGTGGTCGTCGCCTGGTGGTTTCTGAGCATGAGCCTCAGTATCCTGCCTCCCTGGCCGTACACGCTGTTCCCGGTAGTCCTGATGCTGGGGGGCGGGATGTTCCTTTGGCGTGAGATGAACCGACTCTACTCTAAGATTCAGGTGAGGCTGCGAGAGACCCTGGAAAAGGGACACGCGCTGCCCGAGGCCGGAGCGACCGTGCTGTCGCATCTTGTGGAGAATCCCTCCCTGTCGCGAGTTCGCATCGCCTCATTTGTGATCAGCAAGCACTCGGGGGCGGCGGGTAAATCCATTCGAGAGCTGAACCTCCACGCATTGACCGGCGCCAGCATTGTCCAGGTCAACCACTGCGGAGAGGCTTTCCCCTCCCCCGGGCCGTCGGTCAGGCTGCACGAGGGCGATGAGGTCCTTCTTGTTGGGACTCCAGAGGAAATTTCTTCGGCCAGGGAGCTCCTATGCGGAGGCGACCGTGCAAGATAGGAACGAGAAGAAGGGCATATTACTCGTCGGGGTCCTGGTTTTAGCCGTTATTTCATGTCTTTTGGGACCGTCGCTTTTGGATTTGCCTGGCTCTCAAGTGCAGGAATCGATTGTGCTGATATTGTTCCCCTTTTTTCTATTCTATGCGTGGTGGACTCGGAGCAGGCCTTAACCTGTGATTAGGATTTTGCTTTACTACCGTTATGTGCGAGACCAAGACGATCATATACGAGACCATGATCCGCGAGCAGTATCTGGACTCGCTCGGCCACGTCAACAACGCCGCCTACGCGACGCTGTTTGAGGAGGCGCGCTGGCAGCTGGTGACCGACGGCGGCTTCGGCCTCGACAACGTAAAACGGACGGGATTATCGCCGGTCATTATCGAGATGAACCTGCGCTTCCGGCGCGAGGTGTGCAACCGAGAAAAGATCCGCATCGAGACGCGCTGTCTTTCCTATCTGGGGAAGATCTCGAAGCTCGAGCAGGTCATGTACAACGAGAAGGGCGAAGCGGCCTGCGTCGGCAAGTTTACCTTCGGGCTCTTCGACCTCAACTCGCGCCACCTCGTCGACCCGACGCCCGAGTGGCTCAAGGCGATCGGAGCGTCCTAGTGCGCTGGTTCGTCCTGCTTCTCTTGCTAAGCGCTTGTGCTCCCCGCACGCCGCAGCACGATCCGCTGGAAGACGCAAAGAAAGCCCTCACGATGCCGATCCACCGCCTGGAATCGTACGCTTTTGATCCCATGGTTCCCATGAGCGAGCGGATAGGCAATTGCGCGGGCTTTCTGGTCGAGTACTATGCCAAGATGGACGGCCGCGACAATTACCGGGCTTACACCGCGACGCCGGCGGAAAAAAAGCTTCTGGCCGACCGCATCGCCGAGCTCCCGGCCGGCATGCGCGCCGCCCTTGAGAAAAAGCTGATCGGCATCTGCTTTATCGAGAACTTCCTGGGCAACGGGCTGACCGACTGGGTCGCGGGGCCGAACCAGGACCTCTACGCGAACATGGTCTTTAATCCCGCCGGCTTTAATAAGACGCTGTCGCAGACGCTGACCGAGCGCGACTTGTCGGTATTCAAAGATGCCGCCGCGGTAAAGATCGACGCCGGCGGCAAGTTCCCCGGGATCGTCTACACGTTGCTGCACGAGATCACTCATGCCTACGACTACGTCGCGGGAATTACGCCCTATACCGAGCCGCAAATCCGCTATGCCCTGCACGGCGGAAAAGGCATCAAGGTGAAGTGGGACGTCTGGGACGCCTACTACCGGCCTAAAAAGGGCGCGGATTATCCCCTCCGCGGCAAGCTGGTGTTCTACGGTCTCGGCGAGGGGCCGCAGCTGCGGGCGGCGCAGGCGCCCAAGCTGTACCGGCAGTTGGAGGGCTCTCCTTTCGCCTCGCTATACGGGTCACAATCCTGGGGCGAAGACGTCGCCGAGCTGCACGTTTTCTACCACATAACCGAAGTTTTGCGGCAGCCTTACGCCATCACGGTTTCCGACGGAAAGGGCGGCAGCTTTATCGTCGAGCCGATGAAGAATCGGCGCGTCCGCAAGCGCGCGCAGTGGCTGTTCACGCAGCTCAAGTAGCCGCGCTTCCGGATTAGCTACAATTTACCTGGAGGACGCTATGCCCAACACCTATTTGCCGATCGGACTATCCCTGAAGAACCGCCGCTGCCTGATCGTGGGCGGCGGCCATATCGCGCTGCGCAAGATCGAGGCGATGCTGGACTACGACTGCAGGATCACCGTCATCGCGCCCGAGACCGTCGAGAAGATCGATTACTTCGCGGAGGCCGGCCGCCTGACGCTGGCGAAGCGCGCCTACAGGTCCCCGGAGGCCAAAAAGTTCGGCATCGTCATCGCGGCCTGCGACGACCGCAAGGTCAATAAAAAAATCGCCGCCGACTGCGAGAAGGCGGGCGTGCCGATCAACGTCGTCGACGACCCCGAGCTCTGCGGCTTCATCTTCCCCGCCATCGTCCAGCGCGACAACCTGACCGTCTCCGTATCGACCGACGGCAAGTCGCCCTTCCTGGCCGGGCACCTGCGGCTGATCCTCGAGGACATCTTTCCTGAGCGCTGGAAGAAGATCGCCGGAGCGGCCGCGCAGTTCCGGAGCATGGTTCGCCAGCGCTGGCCGAAGTCCCCCAAGGAGCAGACGGCGTGCTACAAGCGCTTTGTCGAGGCCGATTGGAAGACGGTTCTGAAGGATAAAAAGGATGCCGGTGAGCTCGAGGACGTGCTCGTCGACCTGCTGAGCGAATAGCATGGCGGATGCGGCTCAGGGAGTCGTCTACCTTATCGGCGCCGGTCCCGGCGACCCCGAGCTTATCACGGTCAAAGGCAAGCGGCTCCTGGAGACCTGCGACGCGGTCATCTACGACAATCTCGTAGCCAACGAGTTCGTGCTGGCTCTCCCTGAGGCGGCGGAGAAGCACTATGTGGGGAAACGGGCCGGCCATCACTGCTTTTCCCAGGACGAGATCAACAAGCTCCTGGTCAAGCTCGGCAAGGAAGGCAAGCGCGTCGCCCGGCTTAAGGGCGGCGACCCCTTTGTTTTCGGCCGCGGCTCCGAGGAGGCGCGTTTTCTCAAGCAGCACGGCGTTCGCTTCGAGGTGGTCTCCGGCGTGACCTCCGGCGTCGCGGCGCTGGCCTATAACGGCATCCCCTGCACCGACCGGAGCAAGTCATCTTTCGTTGTCTTCGCCACCGGTCACAAAGCGGGCGAGAAGCGCGAATCGTCCGTCCCCTGGGGCTGGATCGCCCAAGCGCGGCGGGGCACCGTCGTAATTTACATGGGTATCGGCGAGATGGAAGCCATCGTCGACCAGCTGCTCACCGGCGGCATGCCGCCGGAGACTCCCGCCGCCGTCATCGAGCGCGGCACCTTTCCCTCGCAGCGGGTGGTCCAGGCCGAGCTGGCGGAGCTGCCGAAAAAGACCCGGGCGGCCGGCCTGCGTCCGCCGGCGATCATCGTCATCGGCGACGTGGTCAGCCTGCAGTCCGAGCTGGAGTGGTACGAGAAGCGGCCGCTGTCCGGCATTCGCGTCATGATCACACGGATCGCCGGTCAGGCGCGTGAGATGCGCGACTCCCTCCGGGATTTGGGCGCGGAGATCCTGTCCTATCCGACCTTGGCGGTCGAGACGCATGACGACGCTGAAGGCTGGCGTTCTTTTGACCGGATCGGAAGCGGCGGCAAGTGGCTGGTGTTTACCAGCAGCAATGCCGTGCGGTTTTTTATCCGCCGCTTCGTGGAGCGCCGCGGTGATATCCGGCAGCTGGCGGGCTTTAAGATCGCGGCTGCGGGAGCAAGCACGGTGCAGGCGCTGCGTGATCTGCATCTGGAGACCGATTTCGCTCCCGCCATGGCGACCGTGGATACGCTGAGCGCGCGGATGCTCGAAGAGCTGGACCTTAAGGGCGCCGAAGTCGTGCGGGTGCGCGGCAATCTGGCGGCATCGACTATTGAGGACCGGTTCGAAGCGGCGGGCGTCCGGGTGACGCCGCTGACCGTCTACCAGACGCATAATCCCGTTTGGCCGGATGGGCTCAAGAGCAAACTGTTCGACCACCCGCCGCAGGTCCTGGTTTTTACCAGCGGCTCATCCGTCGAGGGCCTGTTCTCCAACCTGACAGAAGACGAAGTTCGTACTCTCACCGCCGGCGCAGTCATCGCCTCTATTGGCCCGATGACGAGCAGCGCCCTGCAGGCGCGCGGCTTGACCGTGACTCTGGAAACCAAGAAATTGACGGTTCCGGATCTTATCAAGTCCATCGCCGACCTCCACAAAAAATAGCAGAAACTCCTTATAAAATAAGGAGAAAGTAATATATTGTTATGTATTGTTTAATATGTTGACAAGTCATGGCTTTATTTGTAAAATGCATAAAGTCAATAAATAACCAATAAAGTCAATAAACAGGTTTAACGTCAGATGAATGAACGATTTCTCTCCACGGGCCAAGCAGCGAAAATTTGCTCCGTCACCAGGGATACTGTTCTTAAGTGGATCAAGCTCGGCAAGATCGACGCCATCCAAACTCCGGGCGGGCATTACCGGGTCAACCGCATCAGTCTAGACCCATATCTATCCAGCGATAAACCCGTCGCAGCGCTCCAGCCTGCTGATAAGCATGTCTCCTTCTGTTGGGAATACCATGCCAAGGAAGGCGAGATCGGTCATGACTGCCGCAAGTGCATGGTGTTTAAATCCCAGGCGCAGAAGTGCTATCTGATGGCCGGCCTCGGCGAGAAGGGCGGGCATGTGGGCGTGCACTGCAAGGACAACTGCTACGAATGCGAGTACTTCCGCTTCATTAATGACTCGGTGCCTAATGTCCTGCTGATCACCGACAACGAGGACATGATCAAAAGGATGCAGGCGCGTACTTTGGACCGCATGATTCTCCGGGTCGCCAGCTGCGAATACGACACTTCCGCCATGGTCCATGATTTCAAGCCGGACTTCATCATCATCGATGATTCCCTGATCGGCGGCAGCCCGGATGGGCTGTGCCGGCACCTGATAAAGGACCCGCGGGTTCATGGGGCGCAAATCATTTTAGCCGTGCCGGAGGGGCGCAAGCGGGACACGCTGCTGGAAGGCGTATGCGCCTCAATGGTCATGCCGTTTAGCGTAGATCAGATGGAGGAGAGCTTTGACCGGCTCAGAAGAAGCCTGTGGGGTACCCGCAGGCCGCCGGCGCAGAATTGATCCGTGATTGGAGAGTTATGATGCTAAAAGAGCCCAAGATCAGCAATACGAAGTTAACCCTTGTTAAGGGCGATGTGACCGACACGGACGCGGACGCTTTTGTGTTTTACGCCCGCAACGACTTGCAGCTGGGTTCCGGCTACGGCACGGCGATTACCCTGAGAGGCGGCCCCGGCATCAAGAAGGAGTTGGACGCGATCGGCAGGGTGGCGACGGGCAAGGCCGTGGCGACTGGTGCCGGTGAGATGAAGGCGAAGGTCATCATCCACGCCTGCGGACCCAAGTTCCAGGAGGAGGACGAGGAGAAAAAGCTGCGCGATACCATGCAGTCTTCCCTAAAATGCGCCGATGAGAAGGGCGTGAAGACGCTCGCATTCCCCCCCATGGGCTCAGGCTTCTACGGCATCCCGCTGGACATGTGCCGCAAGGTCATGATCGAGGAGATCCGGAAGCACCTTGAAGGCAAGACTTGCCTCGAGGAAGTCCGGATCGTCGTGCCGGACCCGAGAGAAGAGGGGCCTTTCGGCGAGGCCATCAAGAGCCTCTAAAGGCTTCCGAGGAGAGAAACTATGCAAGAAATGAGTGGATTGCTGCATTTTGCGGAAACACGGCTGCAGGAGGCCGCCTTGGTCTGGATGGCCTGCGTGTACGCCTTCAAGATCCGGTGGCTGCTGAGCTTTAAGGACGGCAAGGACGGGTCCATCGCCACGGGTATGGGCGCGGTGGACAAGGAGACGGGCAAGTGGTACTCGATGGCCAACATCGTCATGCCGTGGGCCATGGAGAGCACCCGGAAGAACCCCTTCTTCTACCTCCAATTCGTGCTCTTCCATCTGGGAGTGGTGGCGTCGATCAGCATGTCCTTCGTTATCCCGTACATGCCCTTCCTGCTGAAAAACGCCCTGGTGGTCAAGGTCATCCAAGGGCTCTGCGCCACGGCCTGCGTCATCGGCATCGGCCGGATGATCCGGCGCATCGTCAGACCGGTTATGCGGCTGATCAGCACTCCGGATGACTACTTCTCGCTGGCCCTCTTGACCGTGTGGTTCGCCGTGGCGACGCTGGCGGCGCCCAACGACATCAGCGGCGGCGAAGGGATCATGCTGACCTACTTCTTCATGACCGCGTTCTTTCTGATCTACGTCCCCTTCAGCAAGATATCGCACTACCTGTACTACCCGTTCACCCGGTTCTGGATCGGACGCGCGCTCGCCAAGCGCGGCGTCTACCCCCCGGTGAAGGGTCCCGACCAAGTGGCGAGCAAGTACGCCGAGGTATAAGACCATGAACGACACGAAAACGAGATCACATAAGGCCAAGAAGTTCCTGGAGCGGCTGCCGATGAAGCTCAACCGGCAGATCGTGGGCTCGCTCGCGGGATGCGTGCACTGCGGCATGTGCACCGACTCCTGCCACTATGTGCTGGCCAACCCCGACGATCCGACCTTCGCGCCGGCGCACAAGGCGGACCAGCTGCGCAAGATCTTCAAGCGCCACATCGACTGGACGGGGAAGGCGTTTCCCTGGTGGGTAAGCGCCAAGAGTGTGTTTACCGATGAGGACCTCGAGACCCTTAAGGACATCGCCTTCGGCAAGTGCACCAATTGCCGGCGCTGCACCTTCAACTGTCCGATGGGCGTCGACTTCGCGACCGTCAACCGCACCTTGCGCGGCCTCCTGGTCCACGTCGGCGTCATGCCCGAAGGCGTCTCCGTGGTCAGCAAGGACCAATGGGAGATCGGCAACCAGATGGGCGTGCTCAAGGAAGACTACCTGGAGACGATCGACTGGATGTCGGATGAGCTCGCGGGCGAGGTCGGCGACGAGAAGGCGCGCATCCCGATCGAGAAGAAGAACGTCGACGTCATGTACACCATTAACCCCCGCGAGGTGAAGTACGACCCGCGCTCGATCTCCGACGCCGCCAGGATCTTCTGGGCGGCCGGCGAGAGCTGGTGCATGCCGGAAGAGGGCTGGGACATGACCAACTTCGGCCTATTCTCCGGCGACGACGACCTCGGCGGCACCGTGGCCAAGCGGGTCTACGACAAGGCGCGGGAGATCAACGCCAAGAAGGTCGTTATCTCGGAGTGCGGCCACGGCTACCGCTCGACCCGCTGCGAGGGCGTGAACTGGGCGCAGGACAAGAAGCCGGTCGTCATGGAAAGCTCGGTCCTCACCATGCTCGAGTACATCAAGTCGGGCAAGATCAAGGTGGACAAGAGCAGGAACCCGGGGACCTATACCTTCCATGACTCCTGCAACAACGCCAGAAGCTGCGGGCTGACCGAGGAACCGCGCGAGCTGTTGAGCCTGGTGGTCGAGAATTTCCAGGAGATGTACCCCAACCGCGCCGAGAACTACTGCTGCACGGGCGGCGGCGGCGCGATGTCGATGTCGGAGTACACGCCGCGGCGGCTTAAGTCGGCGAAGGTCAAGGCCGACCAGCTCAAGGCCACGGGCGCCAAGATATGTGTGACGTCCTGCCACAACTGCGTGGACGGTCTCTCGGACTGCATCAAGCATTATGAGATCGACATGAAGGTGACGCAGCTGGTGAACCTGGTCGCTAACGCCCTGGTCGTCCCGTCGCGGGTCACCCCGCCGGCGGCGAAGGAGCTGGTCCTCGCCGGACGCACCATCCTTGTCGTCGACGACGAGCCGGACGCCCTGACGTTCTTCAGCACGGTGCTCTCCGACAACGGCGCCAAGATCGTCGAGCTGTCGGACGGCAGCGAGGTGCTCAGGAAGGTGAAGGAGCTCAAGCCCGACCTCGTGACGCTCGACATCTCCATGCCGGGGAAGGACGGAGGCAAGGTGCTGGAAGAGCTGCGCAATGACCCGGAGACCGAATCGGTGAAGGTCTGCATCATTACCGGCAAGCCGGAGCTCAGGAAGCTCATCTACGACCGCCCCGTGCGGCCGCCGGAAGGCTATCTGGACAAGCCGGTGGACGAGGAGAAGCTGCTGATGAACGTGCGCAAGATTCTGGAGCTCGCGCACGACGAAGCGCCCGTAGCGGCATAAGCCGCCGCGGGTCCGACCCGGGAAGCGCGGGCTTCCCGGGCGGGAGCGGATACATGGACGCGCCTTTCTATCAGCAGTGCTTTGAGGAAATGCCCTGCTATGTGTCCGTGCAGGACCGCGACTTCCGCATCATCGAGACCAATCGGCGCTTCCGTGAGCATTTCGGCGACGGCGTCGGCGAGTACTGCCACAAGATATATAAGCGGCGCGACGAGCGCTGTCCCGTCTGTCCCGTGGCGCAGACCTTCGAGGACGGCAATAACCACACCAGCGAAGAGCAGGTGCGGACTTTGGCCGGCGAGCCGGTCTGCACTCTAGTCAACACCTGCCCAATCCGCGACGACAATGGCGAGGTAGTCGGCGTCATCGAGATGTCGACCGACGTCACTGCGGCCAAGCGGCTGCAGCGGCAGTTGGAAGAGAGCCAAAAGCTCTATCAGCTGCTCTTCGAGGAAGTCCCCTGCTATATATCGGTGCAGGATCGCGACTTCCGCATCGTGCACGCGAACAGTCGTTTCAAGCGGGACTTCGGGCATAAGCAGGGCTACTGCTACGAGATCTACAAGCACCGCAGCGAGCGCTGCCTGGAGTGCCCGGTTGCGGAGACCTTCAAGGACGGGAAGGCGCACTACAGTGAAGAGGTCGTGACCTCCGACTCCGGCGAACGGATCAATACGCTCGTCTGCACGGCGTCGATCCGTGACGACAACGGAGAGATCGTCCAGGTGATGGAGATGTCGGCCAATATCACTCGCATCCGGCAGCTGCAGGATCAACTGACTTCGCTGGGGCTGCTTGTGGGCTCGATCTCGCACGGCGTTAAGGGGCTGCTGACCGGCTTGCGCGGCGGCATCTACATGCTTAAAACAGGTATTACAAAGCATGACGATGAACGGATCGCCCGGGCCTGGGAGATGGTGGAAGGCAACGAGAGCCGCATTCGCGGCATGATCCACAATATCCTGTACTATGCCAAGGAGCGGGAGCTCAATATCGAGACCATCGACGCCGCCAAGCTGCTCGGCGAGGTCTGCGGCGTGCTGCATGATCGGGCCCGGCAGCTCGGGATAACGTTGACGCAGAAGGAAGGGGCTGTCGGCGAACTGGTCGGCGATTCCAACGCTTTGCATGCGGCGTTGGTCAACCTGGTCGACAATTCCTTGGACGCCTGCCGGGTTGACAAGAGGAAGAGCGAACATGCGGTCGAAGTCGGAGTCCGGGAGGACGGAAGCGAGGTTATTTTCGAGATCACCGACAACGGCATCGGGATGGACCGGGAAACCCGGGAGAAGGCCTTCAGCATGTTCTTCTCCTCCAAGGGCACGGAAGGAACGGGGCTTGGCCTGTATATTTCCAATAAGATCGTCCTTCAGCATAGGGGAATGATTTCCATCGAGTCGACTGCGGGGCAGGGGACTCGTTTTGCGGTAAAAATACCCAGAAATGGAGCGCACGCATGAGCAAGAAGATATTGGTGGTGGATGACGAGCCCGATACGGTGTCCTTTTTAACGACGTTGCTGGAGGACAACGGCTATGTTACGTGTTCGGCTAACGACGGCGATGAGGCGAGAGGCGTGCTGAAGAGCGAGAAGCCGGATCTGATTACCTTAGATATCGAGATGCCGAACAAGTCCGGAGTGCGGCTCTACCGGGAGATGAAGGAAGCTCCTGAGCTGAAAGACATCCCCGTGCTTTTTGTCTCCGGCCTGGGGGACTTCAAAATCTTCATGCAGAAGATCAAGCCCCTGCCGGATCCCGCGGCCTTTGTTGAGAAGCCGCTGGATGAGGAGCGGGTGCTGCAGGCGGTAAAGAAGGCGCTGCTTCCCGCTTAGGTCCGCTATTTCTTTTCTTTATGGCAGGCGGTGCAGCCGTTGAGTTTGGTTAGTCCCATCTGCTCATGGCACCTCATGCACTGCAGATGGTAGGCGCCCTTAAGTCCAGTCATCCCCATATTTCCCGCGAAGGACCTGCCGTGGCAGTTGCGGCAGGCGAGGGGCTTCATTTCTTTGGGCGTGCTGTGGTGACAGCCCATGCACAGCGTGTCCTCTCCGCCGTGGAAGCTCTTTGCCAGCGCGCTGTCGCGGGCGTTTTTGCGCAAGGTATCGATGATCTTACGATGCGGGAAGGTTACCTGCTCGTATTTGTCGGAGAGGTGGTCGATGGTGATGTTCTTTGGGATGTCGCCGTCTTTCCAGGAGAGCTTTCCGTAGCTCTTTTCTTTCAAGAACTTCCCGATATTCTCTGGGCGCGTCGCCGCGATCAGCGGTGAGCTGGGCGGCGGTCCTGAGTGGCATACGCTGCATTCGCCTTTTCCTAGGGGCTCCTGCTTCATGATAGAGTGGCATCCCGAGCATCCGGGCCGTTGTTTAATTTGGTTGTGGCAGCCGACGCAGCTGTGGCTCGATGTCGGGGCGTGCATGGAGCGGGCGAGAGTGACGCCCCCGCCTTTTTTATCTCCGAAGAGGGTATGGCAGTCCCGGCATGCCTGCATGTTTTCGTGATGACATGCGCGGCATGAGGAAGTTGTTTCTTCATGCTGTTTGTGGTCGAATGGGACCGTGTTGATTCGGGCATGCCGCGGGTCGGCGGCGCGCACGAGCGCGGCGTCCGGCTGACCGCTTTTCAGCCGCGGGACCTTGGCCGGCCTTATAAAGGCAAGCTGGCTGTCCGCATCATGACAGCCCGCGCATGATTTCGGCCCAGAGTCCATATTTTTCTCGGTCTTTTCAAGATGGCAGCCGACGCATTTGCGATGCGAGACGCGTTTCATGGATCTTCGGTTGCCCTCGGATGTTCGTCGGTGGCAGTCGCGGCAGGATCTTTCCCGCCCCTTAATATAGACGAGCTTTTGCTGCCGCTCGTCGAGCTCGTGATGACACAGCTCGCATTTCTTGGCGCTCGCTTTGACGTGACGGTAATGCAGGGATTTGTCGAGCCTTATCTCCCGCCGCGAGGAGACCGTCCGCGGCCGCAGCTGATGGCAGACGCCGCAGTCGCTGGTCACGACGGGGCCGGTTTCCCTTCCGGCCGCGGCCTGCTCTTTATGGCAGGCGATGCACTTGCCGTGGTAGAGGTTCTGCAGCGCCTGCATATCGGCGCCCGGCAGATCTACGAACTGGGGAATAAATAATCCTTGGTCGTCCTTTTGGTGACAGGCATCGCAGCTTTTTCCCTGCTTATCGAGAGCCTTGGTGTGCATGTCATGCAGGAATGGAACGGCTGGCCGCTTAAGCTCATGGAACTGGGCAATAGAGTCGATCGATATAATATCGGGTCTGGCAGCTTGCGCTTTCTCTTCACTGCCGCTTGCGGCGCCGAAGAGGATGGCGCTCGCTATGAACGCGCCGAAAACGACGGTTGCTTTGCGTTGTGTTTCGTTTTTCCCCATAAAGATGCCGTTGCGTTAAGAGCCGCTTTCGTTTCCTTCGCTGTTGGTTAATGCCCGGTAAAAGAAAAAGAACCCGACCACGATCGTTACGGCGAGGGCATAGATTACCGCTTCCGTATGGTAAAAGAATTCATGCAGCGTATGTATTTCGCCTGCCATATTAATGGGCTTCCTCGTAGTCGGGATGTTCGCGCAAAATAGGCATCCTGCTGACGATGAAGCGGTAGACGAGGATGCCGATCGTCACGATGAATACGGATATTCCGATTTCCTTCCAGTGCGGGAAATATCTTTCGCTCGCGGGCAGCTGCCAGTTGAACGCCAGCCAGGTCATATTGAAGCGGTTGACGACGATTCCCAGCACTGTTATGACCGCGGAGATCCTGATAAGTTTGAGGTTTCTCTCGCGATAGCCCATGGTAAAAAGAGCGCACGGTAAAAGGATAAAGCCGAGTATTTCCACGAGGAACCACAGGCCGTATGGAGTGAAAAGGAGATCCCAATGGTTTCCCTCCGCCACGCCGATGATCTTGATCGCGAAATAGACGGCCAGGACCATGGCGGAAGCCTTGCCGAAACCCAGAGTTAAGCGATCGAAGTCTTTGTGATGTCCCGCATCAATCTGCTTCCCGAAATACTTATGTGAGAGTACTCCTTCAAATAGAACCATGGACAGGCCCGCGGCGATACTGGAGACGAAGAAAAACACCGGTATATAGCGCGAATACCAAAGCGGATGCAGTTTCGTCGGCGCGATGAGGAGCATGGCGCCCAGCGAGGACTGATGCAGTGTCGATAGGACGACGCCGAGGATCGTGAGGGCTATGGTGAGCTTCACGACGATATTGCGGATCTTCTTGAATCCCAGCCATTCCAGCGGGGCCGGCGAGAATTCCAAAAACAGGACCGTCAGGTACATCGCCACGCAGGCGCCGACTTCGAACATTACGGAGGTGACGCCCCAGCCGAAGATAAAAGGGTAGGGCAGGCGCCACGGGCGCCCCACGTCGTAATGGAGGGCGAAGACGACCAGCGCGTAGCCTAAAAACCCGGTAAGGACCGCCGGCCGCACGGCGAAGTGATACTTTTTCTGGCCGAAGATATATACCGCCGCCGAGGTTACGTATCCGCCGGCGGCCAGTGCGACTCCGGTGTATAAGTCGAAGGAAATCCATACCCCCCAAGGGTTATTGTCGGAAAGGTTGGTTACGGCAGCCAGCCCTCCGGTAAAACGCTGGAAGGTCAGATAGGTGCCCAGCAGCAGGATTAATCCCGCGATAATATTAAACGGAGTGAGTAGGGATTTATCTGCGGCTCCGTTCTCTTCGGACATCAGGACTTCTCCTCAGGCTTGGTCTGCTCGCTCAAAGCTTTCTTCACCGCTGTTTCGACCGCCTTGTCCTTCTCTCTTTTAAACCTTTCCGCGGCGTCGGCGGCTTTTTTCGCTTCCTCATTCTTGGTTTCAGTGATGGCGCCGGCGACGGCCTCTTTTTTCTCGGCGCTGCTTTCTTTATCCTTCGTGTCGTTGATCGCGTAGACGCCGGTCAAAAACGCCAGCCAGAGCGGGACGACGACCGGCACAGCGCTTAGCGCTCCATGGGTATATTCCGCATGCGGTGTCGTGCCCAGTTTCGGCAGGCCGAGTTTATCGAACGGCACCTCGGCCAAGTATATCCAGCTGGTGCCCCCCATTTCGTGCTCGCCGTAGACCTGATTGATATAGCGTTCCGGGTGCTTTTTTATGCGTTCATGAGCGATCTCGATAAGGTCTGTCCGCTTGCCGAAGGTGAGGGCGTCGACGGGGCAGGTATCAACGCAGCCGGGACGCTTTCCCTCCTTGAGCCGGGGGAGGCACATGGTGCACTTGTGCATCCGCGGGTTCCATTCGTGGTACTCGTAGGCCGGGATGTAGAAGGGGCAGGCCAGCATGCAGTAACGGCAGCCGACGCAAAGATCCGGGTCGTAGTCGACCGGGCCTTTCGGCGTCTTGGTGAAGGCGCTGACAAAGCAGGCCGAAGCGCAGGCGGGCTCCATGCAGTGGCTGCATTGGGATTTTCGGTAGGCGGTAATAAGCTTCTTGCTGCCGTCGGCCGCGGCTTTCTCCACCTCATACTTGTTGACGACGGTGAACGTCTTGTAGTCCGTTCGGCGCTTCTGGGCCAGCACCTGGGTGTCCTTGAACGGCGTTTTGGGGGCGGGCAGTTTATTAACCTCGTTGCAGGCGGCCTCGCATGAGCGGCAGCCGGTGCAGCGTGTGGTATCGTGCAGGACGCCGAAGCCGTCGGGGTGCCCCTTGAACTCCTGCATCGCCCGGATGGATTTGGGGACGGTCAGGCTGGCCCCCGCGGCGCCCAGCACCCCTAAGAATTTTTTGCGTGATATCCCCATCAAAGTCCCTCTTGTCAGCTCTCCGGTATCTCCATCGCATCAACGAGAAGATCGCTGATAAACTTGGTATGCATGCCGAGCTTGTAATGGCCGATGATGTCCTCAAGGCCGCTGTGGCAGTTATGGCATGGAGTGACGACGATGCCCGCGCCGGTTCGCGCCAGCTGCTCGGCTTTGACCTTATTGCTCAGCATGCGCGACTTCTTCCATATCGGGCCGCAGTTGATGATGCCGCCGCCGGCCGCGCAGCAGTAGTTGTGCTCCTGGTTCGGATTTACATCGATGAAATTCTCGCATAGGGCGTGCATGACGTCGCGCAGCTTGTAGCCCAGCCCGCGTCCGCGTACGGTGTTGCATGGATCCTGCAGGGTAACTAGAGGTTCGTATTTCTGTTTAATTTTAATCCTGCCGCTGGTGATGAGGTCATGGTAGAACTCTATGGCATGGACCATGGGTATGGGAGGATACTGCCAGCCGAGCGAGCGGGGTCCGTCGTATACCGCGCCGCGGAAAGCATGTCCGCATTCGCCCATGACGATCTTCTTGACCTTTAGCCGGGCGGCGGTCTCCCAGTGCAGGCGTTCGACCCGCCCCATGATCTCGAAATCCCCGGAGTACATGGCCATATTGCTGTTGTCCCAGCCGTCGGTGGCGGGCATGGTCCAGTCGAGCTCCGCGACCTTCATGATCTTGGCGATGTTGCCGAGGAGCTGCGCCAGGATTTTCGGTTCGGGGCCGATTACCGAATACATGATATCCGCACCCTCTTTTTCCAAAGGTATTACAGCTCCCGGCAGCTCCATCTCGGCCTCGTCCGCCTGCCATTGCAGGGTATCGATCCATTCATCCTGCTGCACCCACATTTGGTTGAAGGTCGCGGCATGGCTGTTTGTCGTGTCCTGAAGATAGAGCGGGACGACGCCTAGGAGATTGCAGATCCGGCGTACAATCAGGATGAGGTAGGAGATGTCGATGCCGAACGGGCAGTACATGCTGCAGCGCCGGCAGGTGCCGCATTCAGTGAATGCGATCCGGGCCATTTGCCGGACGAACTCAGGGCTGACTTTGCCTTTTCGCTTGACTAATTCCCAAATGGTGTTTTTGACCTTGGCGACGGGCGAGAAAAGCGGATCACGGTTGCGCGAAATATAGGTATGGCAGGCCTCGGCGCACATGCCGCAGCGGACGCAGGTGTCGAGGTAGACTTGCAGGCGGGTGCCGGTCTCTTTGTTTAAGACCCGGTTGACGACGCGCTCTATCTTCTCGGGCGTCAGCTTTTTGACGCCTTCGTCGATGCCGGGGTCTGCGACTTTGCTTTCAGCAGTGTCAAAAATCTTCAAGGTCTTTCTCCGCGCATGGAATCTCTCTACCAGTCTCTCGCGCTGCGGACGAGTCCGAATTCGCACCCCATATAGGCGCGCGTGAACGGAAAGAACAGCATATGGCTGATCCGCGAGAACGGGACGGCGACGAGCCAGATCGCACCGCACCACATATGCAGGAGCATTATGGTTTGGTAGTTAAAAATCTGATAGTACGCGAGGACCCCCGTAACGAACGGGGCCAGGACGATGGCGATGAAGATGTAGTCCGTGAAAGAGGTGACGAAGCGGACTGTCGGGTTGACGATTCGCCGCAGCAGCAGAAGCAGGCCGATGACAACGGCTGTGATGGCGAGGACGTTGGAAAGTCCGTCGGGGAAGCACCGCCAGCTGATCCCCCAAGACTCCTGCCAGAGGACGTTGTGGCCCAGGAGAAAAACCGGAGTCGCCAGCAGGCAAAAGTGGAAGGTGAAGGTCATGACCGTCATGGCGGGCTGCAGGCGCCATGATTTGGTCGCGAACGGAACGACCCAGTGCAGGATGGAGCGTAATCCGAAATGCAGGTCCATATACGGCAGGACGGTTTTTTCCTTTTTGGCTCCGGAGATCATGGCGGCAATGCGATAGATGCTGCCGCCGATGGAAATGACGAAGGCGATCCAGAGCAGCGGGCCGCGGGCGAATTCTTGCATATTCTTATTGGCTCCTTGCGACCTCTCTTACGTATTTCCCGTTCTCGATGTAGCGGAGCAGCAGGCTGTCCCCTCGGGGGCTGAAGACAGGCTCCCAGAGTCTTTCATAGCTATTGTCCCGCAATTCACCGTCAACGACGAGATGAAACCGGCCGTCCTTTTCCGCCTTGGCGGCTACATGCTTCCCGCAGGGACTGAACACCGGGTCCCATATCATGTCGAATGTCTCCGCCCAGGCCTTTCCGTCGACTGCGATCGACCAGACATCGTTGTGCTTGACAATGGCGGCGACGCTCCGGCCGTCCGGCGAAAAGACGGGCGCCAATACCATGTCGCTGAAAAGTTTCTCCCAGGGGTGATCGTCGACGGCGATCGTCCAGCGTCCGAACTGCGGCGCGACGACCGCCGCAAGCCGTGAGCCGTCGGGACTGAACCTGGCTTGCCAGAGCTGCCCGTAGCCCCCCCAGATCGGCCGGCCGTCTTCGGCCAGCGTCCACTTGCCTTGGTGCTTTACCGGCGCGATGGCCGACGAGTCGTCGGGCCTGAAGAGGGGTTCCCATACGCCGCCGAAGCTCTCAGACCAGGGCTGATCGTCCGCGGCCGCGGAATATTCGCAGATGCCGGTCCGAATCTCGACTGCGACTTTCGAGCTGTTCGGGCTGAAGACCGGCTTCCAGGTATTGACGTATTTCCTGTCCCAGACGCTTCCGTCCATCGCCACGGACCAGACGCCTTTGAAGAAGCCGGGAACATCGGCTTCTTTAAGCGCTTCGACCTGCACGGTGGCTGCGGTGCGCTTTCCGTCGGGGCTAATGCAGTAGTCGCGAATTGATAGAAAGCCGGTATCCCAGGGTTTGCCGTTGAGCGCGATCCCATACATGTCGTCGCGCTTGTAGATGACGGCGAGGCCTTCGCCGTTGGCGCTCAGTTTTGGCTCCCAGGCGTATTCGAACTTTTCCGTCCACGGTTCCTTATCGACGGCCAGAGTCCATTGATCCTCGGCCTTAACCAGCGCGATCAGCTTGCCGTTGGGCAGATACTTCAGGTTCCAGAGCATTTCGTAGGAACCGGGCCAGAACTCGCCGTTGACCCAGGCGGTGAATTCGCCGTCCTCATTCTTTACCGTCGCCGCGATATGTTCTCCGTCGGGGCTAACGACAAACTGCTGGATCTTAGGGTGTTCCTTCAGGGCCTTGCCGACATCGGCGATGATGTTTTTTTCGCGGTTCCAGTTCCAGTCTTCCATGGGTTATATCGCGCCGGGGGGCGGAGTCTCCTCTTCCTCTAGAATACTTTTCGCTGTTATGTACAAGTCTTCCGCACGGGAGCGGTCCGATATCAGGCGCTTGATATCGTTGGTACGGCGGGAGCCGAGCCGATAGACGACGCAGCTGCGGCATTCGTTTCCTTTGGGGCTGCAGTTGCCTCCACGGATCATCCAGCAGGGCTTCGCGGTGTCGGTTTTCGCGGCGCAGCTGCTGCGCTTGGTCTTCGAGCAGCGTACCAGATCCCAGCACGGCAGCAAGGCTTGCAGCCTACGGATGCCTTCCATGTTCATCCCTTGGTCCTTGATCATGTGCTGGATCGTCTTGACGCGCGCGATGTCCTCGCGGGAGAAAAGGCGGTGGCCCGACGGCATGCGGTGCGGGATAAGGAGCCCCTCCACTTCGTAATTTCTAATCGATGATACGGAAACGCCTGTTTTTTCCGCCAAAGTGCCGATCGATAGGAGGGGTTCTGAGAGTTCGGCGTGAGGATCGGCCATGTGAAATACTATCATAAGCAGTAGAGTAAATCTACAAAGCAGGACATAGATATTATGCAGCCGGCATGGGATATCCTGATATCAGAGTATAGATGCCGGATGCGGCGGCGTGAACGAGGGACTGCAGAGTACTTAGTCGGACAGGAGCTTGAGGACCTTCTTTAGCTTCTTGTCATCAGCTGTTTTGAGCCGGTCCTGGATTTGCTCCCGTAGGCCGTGCTCTTCGCCGCTCGTCGGCAAGCCGAGGGACTTCCGAATGGCGCTAATGTATGCCGGCGGTTTGACCGGCTTTTCCAGGAAGGTGATGGGGTTATTCTTGGCTTCCTGCTGCAGTTCGCGCAGGCTATCGCTGCCGAACTCATCCTTGCCGTGCGCGGTAACGACGACGACGGGGATGTCTTTCCGGTCCTTGTTTTTCTGTATATACCGGTAGAACTTCAAGCCGGACATTTTCGGCATGACGAGGTCGAGCGAAATCGCGTCGGGCTTCTTTTCGGTCATGCGCTCGAGCGCCTGCTTGCCGTTGCTCGCGACCATGACGTCGAATCCCGCGTCTTCTAGGATCGTTCGCAGATAGAGCTGCACATCCGGCTCATCGTCCACGATTAAAATGGTCTTGTCGCTCGTGTCGCTCATGATATCCTCCAACTTATTTCCCCGTTTGTTTGGGGAGCCGCTTACGGGGGAACTCAAGGGTGAAAACCGAGCCGCCGCCGTCAGCTGTTTCTACGGTAATTTCACCGCCATGCTGTGATACGATCTTTCGGGTGACGAGAAGTCCGAGCCCCGTACCTTGCCCGGAGCCTTTGGTCGTAAAAAAATTTGTGAAGATCTTCTTCTTCACTTCGTAATCCATTCCGCAGCCGTTGTCTTCGACCCGGTAATAGATTGTATCGTTCCTTTCCCGGCATGACAATACTACTTTTAGCTTCTTTTTATCGCTCACGAGGCAGGCGTCGATCGCGTTCGATACGAGGTTGGCCAGCGAAGTGTGAATCCCTTCGGCGTCCAAGGAGGCTTTCTTCAGCGCTTGCGGATAATCTCCCGTCAAAGTGATCCCGGAGCGCTTAGCCGTTTCTTCATACAGCGATACGACTTCCTCGGCAATCTTTACGGGATCTACCTGCCGGACGGTGGGCTCCGTGCCCTTGGCGAAGCTTAGGAACTCCGCGACGAAGGAAGATATCTTTGTGATATTGCTTTCAAGCATCTTCCATCCTTCCTTCGTCAGGGTTTGGTCATCTCGTTTAAGGCCGGAATTGACGACGTACATCCCTCCCTCGAGGCCCATAATAATGTTCTTGATGCCGTGCGACAGCCCGGCGACCGTTTGCCCCACGGCAGCAAGCCGCTCTGCTTCCAGCTTCTCGTGCTCCGCCTTTTCAAGCTTGGTCTTTAGATCCAGGACTTCGGAGACGTCGTGCGCGATCTCGATGACGCTGGCGATGCCGTCGCCGTCCCGCCGCAGGGGCGCCGTCGTTACCATGTAGTGCGATTTCTTCCCCTTCCTGTCGATGCCTTCCTGCAGCGTGCTGTGCGTTTCTCCGGTCTCGAAGGCTTTGATCGAGGGGCAGTTCGCGCAGGGGTTCGCGCTCGCTTTATACATCTCGTAGCAGTGGGTCTTGCCCTTCCTGCCGAACTTGTCGTCAAAAAATTTATTGGACTTGATTATCTTGAGATTGCGGTCAATGACGGTGATGTAGCATGGGACATTCTCGAGTAGAAAACTGTGTTCCTGGGCCATGGCCACGCGTTCTGAGACATCGCTGGACATCTCGACCACGAACGGGATCCCGCCCTTATCGTCTCGGAGCGGGAAGAAACGGACGCGGTAGTACGTCGCTCCCCCGTTCTTACTTGTGCCTTGCTCTTCGGAAGTTCGAACTTCTCCGCTCTCGAATGTCGCGAGCGCCGGGCACTTGGAGCACTGCCGTTTTCTTTTTTTGTAAACCTGGTAGCATTTCTTCCCCTGCCAAGGGCCGTAGGTAGCCTCGAAAAGAGCGTTTGCCTTGATGATGTTGAATCCCTTATCGATTACGGCGATCTGCATCGGGACCTGATCGAATAGACCCTCCTGAATCCAGTCGCTAATGCGGGACGGGGTCATCGGCGGTCTCCGCGGGCGAATACTGAATCCAGGAAATCAATAAACCGTTTGACATCGATGGGCTTTTCAAAAAAGGCTTCCGGTTCGGGGATGTCCGGGTCCGGCAGATGCCTTCTGAAGTCCTGCTTGAAGCCGTAGGCGATGCCGCCGATGCCGCTGATGATGGCAATGGGGATGTCCTTGGTGACTTCATTCCTCTTTAGGTCTTTATACAGCGAAAGCCCCGATCTTTTCGGCATCATGATATCCAGGCAGATTAGGCCGGCGTGTTCCTTCTTGGCCAAGGCCAAGCCTTCGAATGGGTCGGAGGTGGATATCGCTTCGTACCCGTTGTCCTGCAGCAGCGTGGTCAGATAGAGCAGGATATGGGCTTCGTCGTCGACGAGCAGGACTTTTCGGCTCACAGTACACTCCGCGACCGCGGGCGGGCTAAAGCGGCCGGATTCAGCATCCTAACAGAGTCCGTATCAGCCGATCAAGTCTTTAATTGTTTTAACCAATGCGTCACGGTCAATGGGCTTGGGTATGAAGCCGTCTGGAGGCGGTACCTTCTTCCGGCTGGAGATGAACTTCTTGAAGCTCTCGGGATCATTGGCGTAGCCGGTGACCGCGGTCACGACGACGATGGGAATGTCCTTGAGCGAATCATCTTCTCTGAAGGCGCGATACGCCTTGATTCCCGACTTCTCCGGCATGGTGATGTCCAGCGTGATCAAGTCCGGTCGGTCCTTGCGGGCCTGATCAAGCGCATCATCCACCTTGTCGGCGAGGATGGTCGTGTAGCCGTTGTCTTTGAGCAGGGTATCCAGATAGGTCAGGACATCCTTCTCGTCATCGATAACTAGGATCTTTTTCATGCGCACCTCTTTACTCTTCCCATTTAATAAACGGCTGCTTGATGTCAACCATGGCGTTTACGATGAGCTCGACGAGGCCGCCATAGATGATGTTGGAGCGCTCCTTACACTTATAGTACTCCAGGATGTCGCGGAACTGACCCTTGCAGTTTGAGCAGGGCGCGCAGATATACTTCTTGACCTCGGGCCCCGGCTGGTCGCTGAAGGCTCCGAGCACCTGTTTGAGCTTCTTCCTGCCGCCGACGGCAATGCGCCAGTTCGCGAAGTTGTTGCCGCTCATGATCGCGAAGCCGCTGCCGCCGCCGCAGCAGTAGTTCTCGACGCCATGCGGCGTCATCTCGCGAAACTGCGGGCAGAGGTAGCGCAGGATGCGCCGCTGCGGCTCGACGATTCCCAGGTTGCGGGTGATATTGCAGGGATCATGCAGCGTCACCGGGAAATCGTTCTTCTTGGGGTCGAACTTGATCTTGCCGCTGAAGACGATCTTTTCGAGCAGCGGCAGACAGCTCTCCCGGTTGACGTTCATGTCGCCGACGAGGATGCGGTCGGCGATAGTCATCATGGCCTTGTGCTGGTGACCGCACTCGCCCATGACGACCTTCTTGACCTTCAGCTTCTTGGCCGTGCCCATATGCTTGAGGGCGATGCGTGCCAGCTGCATGTCGTCGTAGAACAGCCCGTAGTTCACGCCGTCGTAGGACGGCTCAGCGGAAGAGAGCGTCCAGTCGATGCCGGCGGCGTTGAGGATGATGGCGAAGGCCGCAGGGTTCTCCGGCCAGGCCATAATCTCGCCCGCGTTATGGATCAGGAGCACCTCGGCCCCTTCCTTGTCCCACGTGGTTTTGGCGTCGAGCCCGCTCTCTTCCGAGAAGTCCTCATCGACGAACTCGATATTATCCTTGACCACCATGGGCGTCATGCCCGTCGACGAGCCGACCTCGAGCTGCTGTACCGTCCCCTTTTCATGCAGCTCCTTGGGCGCCCAGCCGAGCTCCTGGCTGAAGAGCTTGCGCAGCTCATGGTTGATGAGGCCGTTGTCGACGCCCATCGGGCAGGCTTGGGCGCAGCGCCGGCACATGGTGCAGCGGTAGGCGAGCTCGTAGAGGCGGGTGATGGTCGTCCAGTTGAGGTCGATGTCGCCGTGCTTGAACTTGGCCAGCCATTGCGGCCCGTCCTTGACGTACTTGTTGACCAGGCGCCTCCACACCTCGGAGCGAAACGTCGGCCGGTAGAGGTCGTTGTTGCCGCTCTCCTCGTAGACGGGGCAGGCGTCATTGCAGGTCTGACATTTCGCGCAGTACTCCAACGAGAGCGTCAGGGGCTGCTGAAACGTCCAATTGTTTTCCTTGCTGAGGAGTTTCCCCAGGCCGCTGCGAAACTTCTCAACCATCTCCTGCTTCTCTTCCTCGCTTTTGGGCTGCGGCAGGCTGCAGGCAACCACGCCGTCCAGGTTGCAGACGATACTCTCTTTTGTTTCAGGCTTGATCTCCTTCCAGACCGGCTCGTCCTTGTCATAGGGCGGCGGCAGCGGGATCAGGTCCTGCATGCTGACGCTGGTCAACGGCGCGGAGCCGTTCTTGCCGAAATCTTCTACTCTAAGAGCTTTAGGCATTCTTCGTCTCCTCCTTCTTCGGCATGTCCGACGTCGCGATGTCGACCCAGTTCTTCTTGCCGTCGGCGCCCAGATGCGGCGCCGACCAGGTCACGGTCTGTCCCAGCAGCTGCTTGACCTCTTCCTCCATCGCCGGATTCATGGGCTCGTCGTTCCAGCGAATCTCATGGTAGAAGAAGTATTTGGCCAGGAAGTGCATCATGTAGGAAAACGGCAGGTAGAGCAGGAAGAACATCCCCGCCGCGATATGCGCCGCGATCGCGCCGCTGACCGCCATCCCGGTGTTCCCGGAGAAGAAGGCCTTGATAAATCCCGTCATCTCGGCGGTGAAGCTGGTCGTAAAAACGGCGTAAGCTCCGGAAACGAATACCGCCGCCAGCACCAGCAGGTTGAAAAAAGACGCCGGCGTGGCGAAAGGCTTAAGCTTGGGGTCGAGCAGGCGTTTCAGGAAGAGCCCCACGGTTCCGATCGCGCCCAGGATATAGCCCGCCGTTCCCAGCAGCAGCGCCAGGCGTTCGGCCGGCGGGAAGGCAAAAGCCGCGAGAAGCAGTGCGCCGGTCATGGCGGTCAGCAGGTAGAGCCCGAAATGGAACGGGAAGGAGAATATCCACAGCGGGCGGTTATGCTCCCAGACGCCTTTCAGGAAAACGATTTCCTTGAACATGTAGAGGCCTTCGCTGAGCAGCGATTTTTCGCGCGGCTTGGTCCACCACTCAAACTCCTCCAGGTAGGATCCGCCGTAATGGGCCTTGCCGGCCTCATGCGGTACCGGAGCGAGCTCCCAGCGCAGGTGCATCGGCATCATCTTGATGCTTAGACCGCGATATACGAAACCGATCGCGAAGACGGCTGTTGCGATGTAGCAGAATATAAGCAGCATCTACCCTTCCTCCTCTTTCTTGCTGTCTAGTTTGTCCAGGAACGCCCGTACTTCCTTGCTTATGTCGTCGAGGCCTGAGCGGCCGTAAACGATGCCCTTGATGTCCTCGGTGCACTGTGAGCCGAAACGATAGACGACGCAGCTGCGGCATTCATTGCCCTTGGGGCTGCAGTTTCCGCCCTTAATCATCCAGCAAGGCTTCGAGCTGCCCTTATAGGCCGCACACGCCCCACGTCTCTTCTTGCTGCATTCGGCGACTTCCCAGCAAGGCAGGAGAGCCTGCAGCCGACGAATGCCCTCCATGTTCAGCCCCAGTTCCTGAATCATGTGGCGGATGATTTTGATGCGGTCCATGTCCTCATGCGAGAACAGGCGGTTTCCGGTGGGCGTGCGATAGGGGATGAGTAGTCCTTCGGCCTCGTATTTGCGGATGGCGGAGACCGATAGGCCGGTTTTCGCGGCCAGCGTTCCTATGGATATAACCGGATCGGTGAGTGTATTGCGCGGCTTTCCCATCCCGCCCTCGGTACCCTATACTAAATAGTATAGATAATCTGCACTATGAAATCAATAATGCGATCTCGGTGAGAGCTAGTTTTTGGAGGGAGGAAGCTTCTTTTTCTTCAGCGCTTCGTTCTTCTTGTCGAGCTCTTCTTTTTTCTTTTCCATGACCTCGCCTTTGACCGAGAGAGTCTTCTCTCCGAATAGGGCGAAGCGCAGCCAGCGGTAGCCGAGGCGCAGGAGCGCCATGTCGTCGGTCCGCACCTTTTCCTGGGTTTCGACATCGATCTCGAACTTGTCGAGAAAGCTGCTATTGAAGACGAACTCGCGGAACTTGTCGAGGTGATAGCAGGCCATAAAGAACATCTCAACCTTGCGGGGATCGAGGTTCTGGCCTTCCAGGAAAAACTTGTGGAGGGTGAGATCTTTGAATTCCTCCCCCATGTCGTTGTATTCGCGGATGCCTTGGTCTTCGACCCAGCTGCCGACGGTCTGCTCTTTCTTTTCGCAGTGTCCTTTGCAGACCCCTTCGTTTAAGAGGAAATAGAACTCATCGTCGAGCTCCTTATTCCCTTCTTTAGGGGAGGCGAGGCCCAGCGGATACATCCGGCATGCCCACGGCCGGTCTTGGTAGATGCCGCAGCCCTGCTCGCCGACAAAGTGGCAGGATTTCTTCTCGTTGTCCTGCATCTGGAGTTGGACGATGGGGTACTTGATCTTCTCGTCGAACGGCATAATGGTGTACTTCTTGAGGAACTCGCCCGACGTCATCTTGAGCGCCTGCTTCATGCGCAGGATGTCGTAAGGAGTGAGAAAAATGTTGACGTCGGCGCAGCAGGCGTTGAAGCAGGAGACGCCGGGGTGGCAGGAGAAGGTGAACTTGCTGTCCTTGTCGAGCCGGGGATACTCTTTGAGTATCTCTTCCTTTAGTTTGCGGATAGCTTCCATGCCTTTCCCCCCTTAGTCCTGCTTTACAATGCCGTCCTTGAGCGCGGCGGCAGACCATACCGGCAGCGGACCTTGTTCGCCGGTTTCGGGGTCATGCCGGTGGCGGTACGATACTTTATGCCGGAACTTCTCCCACATCCATTTCCAGCCCCCCACAAAGTAGGGGCATGCATCGTTAAAGCAGACGTATTGGTACTCCCCCCAGGATACGCCGTCGGGAGACGCCCATTTGTCCAGCTGCTTGTCGCAGTGCGGACACTGCGGGATCGTTTCTGCCATATTGTCCTTTGACAACAGGTCCTCCAGGCGCGAGATGCGCCTGGAGGACTTTTGTTGTCTATCTAGGTGTCTTCTTTAATCAGACGATCGAATGGATCGGACGCTTGTCCATCTTCCACTCATTCTTCGCGGGCTCATAGGTGCAGTTCGCGAACACCTTCCAGTCCTCCTTCATCTCCGGAAGGTCGGAGCGGAAGTAGTAGCCCGGCCACCGTGTCTCCTCGCGGAACAGGATGGTCCGCATATGGGACTCAGCCTGCCAGCTGCGATGGATGTTCTCCCACGCCCGCATCAGCTCATGCAGGTTCTCGGCGGCGAGATTATCAGAATCCTCGTGGAGGACCTTGAGAAGCTCGAGCCCCTTGGTGAGGAGCTTTTCGCTGGTGGTGAAGTTCGTGGAGACGCCTCCGGCGTACTCGTCCATCAGCTTCTGCAGCCGGAACAAGTACTGCTTCGGGCGGATGTAGCTCGGGTTGACGTCCGGGTCGGTGGTGTCGTTCTTATGCTTCTCCATGATGTCGAGGGGCCTCAGGATGCGCTCCCTAAGCTTCTCGATCACGGCCGCGTCGACCTCGATCAGGTCGGGATTCTCCTTCGCGTACTTGACCATCGCCTTGCCGGCGATGCGGCCCTCGGTGAAAGAGCCGGAGGAGAACTTGTGGCTGGATGCGCCGGAAGCGTCGCCGGCGGCGAACAAGCCCTTTACGGTCGTCATGTTGGTGTAGCCCCAGAAGTAGTCCTTGTGCGCGAGGTCTTCCGGACCGCTGACCCAGGCGCCGGATGCGCCGGAATGCGAGCCGATGAAGTAGGGCTCGCACGCCGCGATCTCGGACGGGGTCGTTTCCGGCATGGTGTCCGTGGCCGCCCACAGGATGGCCTGTGAGATGGTCATGTCGAGGAAGTCTTCCCACGCCTCGGACTCGAGCTCCTTGAGCTTCTTCTTCTGCTCCTTGGGGTCAGGGATGGCCTTGTAGATGTTCTGGATGGCCTCTTCGGTCCGCATGTAGATCGGACCCTTGCCGTCCATGACGTCGAGCATCATGAGCCAGTTGCGCAGGTTCGCCGGGACCGGCTTGACCTTGCCGTAGGGCTGCCACTTGTCGAGCTCGGCGGCGTTGGTCTGCATGTAGTTCTCGCCGGCGGCATTTGTTGCTCTTGCCTTGAACAGCAGGAACCAGGCGCCGACCGGGCCGTACGCGTCCTTGAAGCGGACCGGGATAAACCGCACTTCCTGGCAGGTCATCTCAGCGCCGGCCTTCAGGGTGAAGTAGGTGCTGGCGCCGGAGTTGAACGGCGGGTACCAGGAGCGTCCCAGACCCTCGCCGCCGGAGCGCGGCTTGAACACGTGCACTGCGCCGCCCATGTTGCAGAGAACCGCCTTCGCCTTGAAGACGTAGAACTTGTTCTCGCGGGTGCTGAAGCCGACCGCGCCCACGCAGCGGCCGTCCTTGATCAGGGGCTCGACGGTGAACACGCGCTCGTAGATGTTCTCGGTACCGAGCGCGTTCTTCGCGACCTCGGCGACGATGACCTTGTAGGACTCGCCGTTGATCATCAGCTGCCACCGGCCTTCGTGAACGTAGCCGCCCTTGTCATCCTTCCAGATGGGGAGGCCCCATTTCTCGAACAGGTGAACCGAGGAGTCAACGTGGCGGGCGATGCTCGCCACCAGGTCTTCGCGGGTCACGCCCATAAGGTCGTTGCGCACGTACTCGATGTAGTCCTTAAGGGTGTTCTTTCCGTCTTTGACGCCTACGTATTGGTTGATGGCTGAGAGGCCCATGGCCACGGCGCCGGAACGATCCATCGCCGCTTTGTCGACCAGGACGACTTTCAGCCCGTGCTTCTTGGCCCAGTAAGCGGTTTCCACGGCCGCGCCGCAGCCCGCCATACCACCGCCAAGAATCAGGATGTCACTTTTTACTTCGACTGTTTCAAAGTTCGCCATTATATATTAGCTCCTTGTCTCGTTTCCCTGTGGTAGCGGCTCAAGCAGCCACGCCCGCTTCGACTTCGGGCAGCTTGTCCATGCCGCAAGACTCCGGCTCGGTGAACAGCAGCTGGCTGTTGAGGTCGTCGGTCGACTTGAAGCCGCCGTCCGGTACTGCGGACCCCTCAGGGGTGGTCCGGATCGGGAACTTGAAGCGCTTGATCGTGCCGCCGCGGAATTTGACCGTCCACATGATCGCGTCCGAGCTGCGCATCGGCGTTACGCTGCCGCCCATCGGGACGAAGTCCTGGTAGCCGCGGACTTCGATCGCCTGAACCGGGCAGATCTTGACGCAGCACATGCACTCCCAGCACATCTGGGGATCCTGGTTGTAAGCCTTGCTGATTTCCTTATTAAGGACCATTAAGTCGTTAGGGCAGATATGCTGGCAGGCGGTCTTGTCCAGCGCCTTGCACCCGTCGCACTTGTCCTTGATTACATAACTCGGCATGAGACTCCTCCTTTGAGTTCTTGGTTGCGTCTGTCCCGTCGCGCGGTGCCGGTCTTATGACCGAGCAGCTTGCCGACTCGGGTACGTCATGCTATTCCTTGTGCGGCTGAGGGAGCCTCGCGGCCGCTCCCTTCGTGGTTTGCTTAAAAACGTGAGACTTTCGATCTCTGACAGGTACATTTTCGCATTCTGCCGGGAGGGCTCTATTGATCTTGGTCAATAAACTTTCTTGACCGTAATCATGAAATCTTGATTTTTTTGGGACCTAGAATCAGGAAATGATAAGATTCTGGCGTCTCCATGCCCGGTAAACCTGCAAACGGCCGTTGGAGGAAAACCTCGCTTTTCCTCCATCTTACCCCGCTCGGCGGCAGCGTCAGGCGGGTTTTCCCCTTCCTCGGCTGGTTTCGCGGCTATTCTTTGTCCAAGCTGCGGTCCGACTTTTTCTCCGGCATTACGGTGGCGCTGGTTCTGATTCCCCAGTCCATGGCCTATGCCCAGCTGGCCGGACTGCCTCCTCATTACGGGCTCTTCGCCGCCTTCCTGCCGCCAATGGTCGCTTCGCTGTTCGGCTCCAGCCGGCAGCTGGCCACCGGACCGGTCGCGGTGGTCTCGCTGATGACCGCGACCGCTCTCGAGCCTTTCGCCACCGCCGGCAGCGAATCCTTCATCGCCTACGCGATGCTCCTCGCGCTGCTGGTCGGGGCGTTCCAGTTCTCTCTCGGCGTTCTGCGTCTGGGCCTGGTGGTTAACTTCCTGTCGCATCCGGTGGTCAACGGCTTTACCAACGCCGCCGCCTTGATCATCGCCTCTTCTCAGCTCTCGAAGCTGTTCGGCGTCTACGTCGACAAGGCGGACCACCATTACGAGACCATCATCAATGTCTTCCGGGCGGCGCTGGAATATACCCACTGGCCGACCCTCGCTCTTGCGGTGCTCGCCTTCATGATCCTGTGGGGCCTCAAGCGGCTGAATCCCAAAATTCCCAATGTGCTGGTCTGCGTCGTCGTCACTACCGTCATCGCGAAGGTCATCGGCTTTGAGCAGAACCATACGGCGCCGCTTGACGCGATCAGAGTGCCGGAAGTCCGGCAGCGGGTCAGGAAGTTTAACCAGGCCTTGGCCGACTTCGAGCGGCTCAGCGCCGAACGGATCGAGCTTGTCGCGAAAAGCAAGGAGCAGGAGAAGAAGCATGCGCTGGGCCATGCGGATGTTTTGACGCTCCAGCATGAGATCAGTCTCCACCATCTGGCGATCAAGGAGCTGAAGGATGAGATATTTTTCGATCGCGCCTATCTCCGTTCTGTCCATTTAGCGGCGGTCGGAGATGGCGACGACGGCCGAAGATTCTATTTTGTGGGACGGCTTTCCCCCAAGCCGCGTGACGAGATTCGGCACTGGCGCATCAAGGTCGGGAACGAGCCGATAGACGAGAAAATGGTCAAATTTACCGGCGGCGGCGCGGTGGTCGGAGTCATCCCGCGGGGACTGCCCCGGTTCAAGACGCCGAAGATCGATCTGGCGATGATCTTCAGCCTCCTGCCTATGGCCGTCATCATTTCTTTGCTCGGCTTCATGGAGGCGATCTCCATCGCCAAGGCGATGGCCGCCAAGAGCGGTCAGCGTCTGGACCCCAACCAGGAGCTGATCGGCCAGGGTTTGGCCAATATCGCCGGCTCGTTCGGCCAAAGCTATCCGGTGAGCGGTTCTTTTTCCCGTTCCGCGGTCAACTTTCAGGCCGGCGCGGTCAGCGGGCTCTCCAACGTGTTCAGCGCCGGTCTGGTGGTAGTTACGCTGCTGTTTTTTACCCCGCTGCTCTATCATCTGCCGCAAGCCGTTCTGGCGGCCATCATTATGATGGCGGTGATCGGCCTTATTAATATCCGCGGCTTCATTCATGCTTGGCAGGCGCAGAAGCATGACGGGATCGTCGTGCTGATTACCTTCATCGCGACTTTGGCTTTCGCGCCGCATTTGGACCGCGGCATCTTTATCGGGGTGGCCTTGTCGGTTGCCTTCTATCTTTATCGGACCATGAAGCCCGATATCGCGATCCTGTCCAAGTACTCGGATGGCGCCTATCGCGCATCAAGCCGTTTTAATTTGGAGCGCTGCAAGTATATCGCCGTGATTCGCTGCAACAGTTCTCTGTTTTTCGCCAACGTAAACTATCTCGAGGAGGAGATCCTTGACCGGGTCGCGAGCATGCCCCGGCTTAAGCATGTGCACATCGTGGGCAACGGCATCAATGAGCTCGACGCCTCGGGCGAGGGCCTCCTGTCGATGATAGTCGACCGCATGCGCGAGGCCGGTTTCGGCCTATCCCTCTCCGGGCTCAACGACGGGGTGCTTGACGTCATGCGGCGCACCGGGCTGTATGAGAAGATCGGGGAGGAGAACCTTTATCGCAGCGTCACCTTCACCCTGGAAAACATTTATCGGAGATGCCATGACGGTTCCGACGAAGAGTCATGTCCGCTGGTGAATGTGGTATTCAAGGGTCTGCCGGTCTCGAGCGGGAAGAAGAAATCCAAGCGTGAGGATTAGGTTATGGATCTAATGGAGATCAAACAGACAGAAGAGAAGACGTTCAGCATCGAGATCAGAGGCCATAAGGTCATCACCGACATGCACAAGGAGGACGGCGGCGGCGATATCGGCATGAACCCGCTTGAGCTGATGGTCGGTTCTTTGGGCGGCTGCATCGGCTTGAAACTGCAGCAATACTGCCGGGCGCATGATCTGCCGTCCGAAGGGATCGTGGTCAATGCGGTGACGACTCTGGCGTCCAAGCCGGTGCGCATCGCCAATATCGCGATCGATATCACTTTGCCCGAAGGATTCCCCAAGGAGAAGCGTGATGCGGCGCTGCGGGTCGCGCATACCTGTCCCATCCACGCGACGCTGAAAAATCCCCCGGAGCTGGATATCGAGATCGTCTCTTAGGCGGGAGGGTTCTTCGCGACCTTCTCGATATTGCAGACTTTGTACAGCTCGTGGAGCATCTCCACGGTGCGCGCCACGCCCACGACTTTCCCGTTCTTCATCACGGGGAGGAAGCTGGAGTCCGAGTCCACGATCTTATTCATCATCTTGACGATGTCGTCCTCGTAGTCTACGGTGTCCGTGATGGGGCGCATGACATCGGTTACCGAGCGCTTGAAGTTGCCCAGTACCTTGTCGATGATAATGTCCAGCTGGGGTTCATCGTCGCCGCTTAGATAGCCGGGCAGCATGAGATTGGCGAGGCCTTCCGGGTCCAACCCTCTCAGGATGTCGCGGCGCCGTACCTTGCCCATCAGCTCGTGCTTCTCGTTAAAGACAAGGATCACGCGCGGCAGTGATTTTTTACCGTCGATTTCCAGCTGGAATTTCTCCATTTCCGTCAGCGCCTGACAGAGGCTGTAGGTATGCGGGATATGGGGATACTCGTCCAACGGAATCATCAAATCTTTTGCTTTTTCCAGCTCCATTTCTTTTACCTCTTGTCCGGTCATTATGGTAAGAAAATGCGCCCTTCTTGTCTATATAGCGCAGTTTATTGGGATAGGCCCTTAGGCCTAGATGCGGATGGGCCATAATCCTCATGATTTTATTCATGATCCGGGCCATAATAATGCAAGTAAACTGCGTCGTTGGATATCGAAAGAAGAAGCAAGGCGAGGACCTGGTCCCGCCTTGTTTTTCTTTGCAGGGGGTATTAAGGAAGGGAAAGCCCTCGTGCGAAGAAAAGCTTTATTAATTAGTCTTTTTCTTCAAGTCCAGGCTTAGCGCTTCGATTGATTCCATAAACCGCTTCAGCTGCTGGCTGCGGAGCGCGGGACGGTCATAGGTGTATACGGCCGTGATGATGTAATTGCGGCCGAGGATCGTGAAGTAGTCATGGTGGGCGTCCGACCGGCTGGTTTCACGGCCGGCGATGCCGTTGCAGATATCCACTGAACGGCCATTGTGCTTCGCCCGGGTCGTTTTGAAGCCGGCTTTTTTGCATTGGGACCGGGCGTTCGTTTCTCTCCAGCCCTGCGTGTCCTTTGCGAAGTGAAACATTTGAACGCGGAATCCCTGCCGCGCCCAATGCGCGAACATCTCGCGTCCTGCCATGTATTCGAAATCTTTCAGCTTTTGCGTTATCCAGCCGGAATCGCCGATCACGAATGTGCCGCTTTCCTTCTCCTCGTCTTTCGGCTTCGGATGCGCCTTCTCTTCCGCGTCCTTGAGCATCTCGAGCCCGCTTTGCCGTTCCTCCTTGTCCTCGCGCCCGAGGGGGCGTCTGCTCGGGCGCACGCTGGGCGCCACTTCAATTTTCTCCGCTCCGGGCAGGCTGTTCATGCCGCGCGCGGAAACGCCGCTGACGATGGCCGGCCAGGCCGCCGAACCCCAGGGGCGTACCGAGCCGGCCGGTGCGGCAAAGCCCGGCATCCAATGCTCTACGTAGATCTCGCGCGCGATGGCGCCGGTATGCGACCAGAGGCTTATCCATTCGCCCAGCGCCGGCGCTGCGGTGGTAAGGATGTTCGGATACCGCTGCGCAAGGATTGCCGAGTTGATTCCGACGGCTGTCAGGCGGTCCACCGGCGTCGCTCCCCGCAGGGGCGTGTTCGGCGCCGCCGTCGCGGCGGCACGGACCGCAAAGCCCGCCGCAAAGCCATGCGCGATAATATGTACGCGTCCGCCGCGGCCGGATTTTATGAGGATGCGGGAAAACGGCTCCAGGAACTCCCGCTCCTGCGCCGGGGCCAGCGCGCCGAGGGGCCAGACCACGGTGTCGTGCTCCCGCTGCAGGGCGCGCAGGAACGCTCCGCTGCCTTCCTCGGAGAACCATTTCTCCCACAAGCTGCCGGAGGCGGAATCGGCAGGCAGGGCGAAAGGATCCGTGCCGGAATAGTTTGTTGTGAGAACGAACGTGATGACGCGGCTTTCCATGGCCGGGCCTTCCGCCGCCCAGCGCAGCGCGATGCGGTCCGCCGCGGCCGCGATCTCGTCGACCGGCAGCGGCCGGTCGCGTTCGCTCCGGCGCCAGGTCAGAAAGATCGCCGCCGCCAGGATGCCAGCGAGCGAAATGAGCGCAAAACCTTTCATGGACGCATAATGATAGCAATCTGTCCGCGCATCGCTCGAGTTTTGGTGCGCGCGACGCGCTGCCGGAAAAAATTTTCTGCGCGTTCTGCGCAAAAATAAATCATCAGGCCGGATTTTAATTGCGCGCATGAAATATCTCGGCAGGTCCGATGGCGTGCCGCGGTTCCGATTGGTCTATTATTTCTCGTCGAGAAAATGAATATTTCTTCGCCGCGGCGCCGGTTTGGGAAAAACTTTTCAGCAAAATAAATTCCGCGGAGAATTTTTTTTAAAATATATTTTGTTTTTTTGAAAATAAGTCTTTACAAATCGCGCTACACCTGTTATATTGTTGACGTTGCTCTTACGTTACAAGAAATTTTTCGCGTAACTTTGAGTAGCGAACGAGCGGCGGAGTAAGAAGGACTGAGCTCCAAGACCGCACTGAAAAAAACCAAACGAGGTTACTGAATGGCTAAGAAAAAGAAGGCGGCCAAGAAACCGGCAAAAAAGAAGGCTGCGAAGAAGAAAAAGGTAGCGAAGAAGAAGAAGAAGTAGTCTTCCATTCAGCAACGTACTCTAGGAGAGCCTCCACGCATGGAGGCTCTCCGTGCGTTCGGCCGGTCTAGTCCCCCCCCGTGACCCCGACGAGAGACTTAGGTGTAATGTCAGGATGAAGCTCTCCCCGCCTGATCCGCGCGCCGCGCTCGCTGCGGCAAAGCTCTTGCTCTCTCTGCCGACGGCGCCGTACCATGAGCATCGGGTACGGACGGAGCTGCGCCGCTTCCTGAGCGCGGCGGGCATCCGTTCGCGAACCGACGCCTACGGCAATCTTATCGCGCGCTACCGGCGCGGCAAAGCGGCGCCGATCGCTTTCGCCGCGCACATGGATCATCCCGGTTTTGAGATTATTTCCTGCCGCGGGGAATCCGCGGCGGCGCGGTGGAACGGACAAGTCCCGCCGTTCGATATGCGCGGGTTGGAGTTGGCGCTGTGGTCGGCTGACGGCCGCCGCCGCCGCGGCTGCGCGCGCGTGCTGGACGGAGACGGCCGCCGGCCTCGGGCGCGGGCCGCGCGGCTTTGCCTGCGCGTCCCGGCGGAAACGCGGGCCGGCGACTTCGGCTATGCGGACGTCACGCCCTTTCGTCTTTCGGGAAACCGCATCGTCGGGAAGTCGCTGGACAATGGCGGCGGCTGCGCGGCGATCGCCGCGACGCTGGCGCATCTGGCGAGCCGGCGGCTTCCGGGCGACGTGACGGCGCTGTTTACCCGCGCTGAAGAGGTGGGTTTTTTGGGCGCGGCGGGCGCGATCAGCGGCGCCTCCGTGCCGCCGACGCGTCCGCTCATCGTGCTTGAGTGCAGCCGGGAGATGCCGGGTGCGGTGCAGGGCGCGGGCCCGGTGATCCGGGTCGGTGATCGGCTGCGGGTCTTTGATCCCGATTTGATTCTCGCTTGCGAGGAGACGGCCCGGGCGCTGGCCAAGCGCCGGAGTTCTTTCTGTTATCAGCGGCGCCTGATGGACGGCGGCGCCTGCGAGTCCAGCCTGTTCAGCTTAAGCGGCTACCGGACCGCCTGCTTAGCCTTTCCCCTGCGCAACTACCATAACATCGGCCGCCGCGGCCTCGCGGCGGAATGCATCGACCGCCGGGATTTTATCAACGGTGTCGACTGCCTCGCGGCGTTCTCGGCTCTGGGCGTGCATCCCGCGCCGGAGCGGCGCCGGACTGCCGCCGCCATTCGCCGACGCATCGGTTCGCCGGACCGGCTCAAGGAAAGCGCGTAAGGAGGACGGCGCAGGCTACGGGCTCTGCGCAGTGACGACTTCTTTGCTGCGCGCGTCTTCGATCATCCAGACCCAGCGCGTGCCGTATATGTCGGCGCCGGCGGCGCGCTTGCGCAGGGTATAGCGACGGCCCTCCTGGCAGGTGAACGCCAGCTTGAAGGACTTTTCGTTGTTGGTCGCGCCGAACGTGTAGGTGTGCTTGCCGGGCGCGACCTGGACCTGCTTGATTACGTCGCTGAGGAAGGTCCCTTTCCCCTTCTGTCTCTCGCCGTCCACGACCTCGATCGTGCGGTTTTCGGTGGCGTCGACGGTGCAGACGCCCTTGCCTGCTTGGCCGCCGCCGAGCAGAGAACCGGACGCGCAGCCGGCTGCCGCGCTCGCGAGGATGAGGAGAAGGATAACTCTGTCCATGGTCCGTCCCAAACTAAAGAAAGAATGCGCAGGGGGGGACTCGAACCCCCAAGGGATCACTCCCACACGCACCTCAAACGTGCGCGTCTGCCAGTTCCGCCACCTGCGCAGAAAACGAGGCTACTTCCCCGGAGCCGGAGCCGGTACATCGGCGCCGCTGTCCGGAGCTTGCTCGGCTTTCGCCGGCTGAGCCGGCGCCGTCTGCTGGCCGGCCGGCACGGGGATCTTCAGCACCTTTCCCGTCACGCTCTGCAGGCCGGGCCGGCTGGAGATCAGAGTGAGCATTAGCGATGTTACGGCGAACGTCGTCGCCAAGACCACCGTGGCCTTTTTCAGGGCGCTTGAGCCGCCGGGCGAAGCGAACAGCGTGTCCCCCCCGCCGCCGAATATCGCGAAGCCGGCTCCTCTGCCGGCCTGAAGCAGTACGAGCAAAATAAGCAGCAGGCAGGCCGCCATATGAATGATCAGCAAAAAGTTATGCATAACACAGGAAGTATACTAGTTGCGGGTGGTGCGGGTCAAAAGCGCTTTAAGCGGCCTCCGCGAGCGCCTGCAGGCCGGGCAGGACGGCTCCCTCGAGAAACTTGAGGCTGGCGCCGCCTCCCGTCGAGCAGTGCGTGACTTTCCCCTTCAGCCCGGCGGCGCTCATTACCGCGAGACTGTCCCCGCCGCCGACGATTGTGGTGGCGCCGGCTTCCGTCGCTTCCGCCAGCGCCTCGGCGATGGCCAGGCTGCCGGCGGCAAACGGCTTCTTTTCGAACACTCCCATCGGACCGTTCCAGAAGATGGTTCTCGCTTCAAGTATTTTTTCCGTGAACAGCTCGATCGTTCGGGGACCGATGTCGGCGCCCAGCATCTCGGTGTTGATCGCCATTCCCTGGCTGGGCTGGGTCTTGGCGTCATCGCTGATCTCCGCCGCCATGAGGTGGTCCGCCGGCATCAGCAGTTCGACATTCTTGGAGAACGCCGCGGCGATGATCTCTTCCGCGTCCTTCAGCCGCTCCGTTTCGAGCAGCGATTTGCCGATCGAGATCCCCTGCGTTTGCAGGAAAGTGTAGGACATCGCGCCGCCGATCAGCAGCGTGTCGACGCGGTCGAGGAGCCGTCGGATCACCTTGAGCTTGTCGGAGACCTTCGCTCCGCCCAGGATGGCCACGAACGGCCGTACCGGGTTGCCGATGCTGCGGTCAAGAAACTCAAGTTCTTTCTGGACCAGGAAGCCGATTCCCCCCCCCTTCAGGTGCTTGGGGATGCCGGTCGTTGAGCTGTGGGCGCGATGCAGGGTGCCGAAGGCATCCTGGATGAAGATGTCCCCGTGCTTCGCGAGCTGAGCGGAGAAGGCGTCGTCGTTGGCCTCCTCGCCCGGATGGAAGCGCAGGTTCTCCAGCAGCGCGATCTCGCCGGGTTTGAGCGCGGAAATGACGCTGTCCGCCGCCTCGCCCAGGCAGTCTGACGCAAAATGGACCTTCGTGCCGATGAGCTCGCCGAGCTTTTTAGCGACGGGACGCAGGCTGAATTCCTCGACCGGCTTGCCCTTGGGGCGTCCGAGATGGGACATCAGCACGATCTTCGCCTCGGCCTGGATCATGTGCTTCAGGGTCGGCAGCGTCTCGGTTATGCGCGTCGTATCGCCGACCTCTCCGTTCTTGAACGGAACGTTGTAGTCGACCCGGACAAGAACGCGTTTGCCGCGGATATCGATATCCTGCAGTCGCGTAAGCTTCATGGCGTCTCCCTAATAGGTCCTCAGAGTCTCGCGCCTGCGCGCGGCCCCGTTCGGGGGCCGCGCGCAGCGTCAGGAATAATAAACGGTCCGGTTAGGCGGCGACCTTTAGGCTCTTGGCGATATGCTGGATCAGGTCCAAAACGCGCATCGAGTAGCCCCATTCGTTATCGTACCAGCTGAAGACCTTGATGAGGTCGTCGGTTACGACCGTCTGCGTGGCATCGAAGATGCTGGACGCCGGGTTGCCGGTGAAGTCCTTGGAGACGAGCGGCACGTCGCAGTACTCCAGGTACTTCGCCAGCGGGCCGCTGGCGGCGGCTTTCTTGAACAACGCGTTGATCTCATCGGCCGAGGGCGTCTTCTCGCAGACCACGGTGAGGTCGACCAGCGATACGTCCTGGGTGGGCACGCGCACGGCGCAGCCGCTCAGTTTGCCCTTAAGCTCCGGGACGACGAGCCCTATCGCTTTGGCCGCGCCGGTCGAGCTCGGGATCATGCTCACGGCCGCCGCCCGGCCGCGCCGCAGGTCCTTGTGGGGCTGATCCAAGACGACTTGGTCGTTGGTGTAGGAATGGATGGTCGTCATCAGGCCCGATTTGATCCGGCAGTTCTCATGCAGGACCTTGACGACGGGGGCCAGACAGTTCGTCGTGCAGGAGGCGTTCGAGATGATGTGGTGCTTCTCCGGATCGTAGGTGTTCTCGTTGATGCCCATGCAGACGGTCAGCATGTCGCCTTTGCCGGGGGCGGAGAGGATGACTTTTTTCGCGCCCGCTTTGAGGTGCTTGCCCGCCGACTCGATGTCGCGGAACAGCCCGGTCGATTCGACGACGACATCGACGCCCAGCTCTTTCCAGGGCAGCTTCGCCGGATCGCGCTCGGCCGTGACCTTGATCGTTTTGCCGTCGATCTTGAGCGCCCCGTCGGCGGCTTCAACCGCGCCGTCATAGATGCCGAACGTGGAGTCGTACTTGAAGAGATGCGCCAGCGTCTTTGAGTCCACGAGGTCGTTGATCGCGACCAGCTCAATCGCCTCGCACTTGCCCGCTCCGCGTGCGACGAGACGGCCGATACGGCCAAAACCGTTGATTCCTACCTTCACTGCCATAGATGCTCCTCCTAATGGATGGTGCGAAAACCGCTCAGGTTGATACGCCAGGCTATTCTAGCGGTTTTGCAGGATGATTTCTACCCGCTGTTGGGTATAGGGCACCCGGAGGCTGTCGATGGAGACATCTTGCGGAAGGATCATAAGCTCCTTCAGGAGCATCTGTTCGATGGCTTCACACTGGGCTTCGGCCATAGCCTTGGTGCCTGAGTAGCATTCAAGGCGAATCGACATGCCGCCGAACCGGCGCTTAACGAGGTCCGCGGCGGCGCGCACGAGTCCAATTCCCTGGGGGTCCGCCAGTTCCACCGTGGTCTTGGACATGCCGAAAAGCTCGGCGGAATCAAGGCTGAGATGCAGCCCGTCGCGCTCCTGATGGACGATGCCTTTGAAGCGGATAGGCTTGCCGGCCCGCGTATAAGGATTCCCGGAGTTGTCGGTGAACATGTAGACGGGAGCGTAGGCGCTCCCGGCCTGCATCCATTCTCCTTGTTCGTTCTGCCCGGACCAGATCAGTTCCTCCGGGAGGTTGCTTGAGTCCTCGTAGTGCTGGAAGACCTTGCCGTCTTCATCGGTGATCGTCAGGCTCCACTGGTATTTGCGCACCTCCTTCGGCTCCAGCTTGCGTTGGAGGACTTCCTGCAGTTCTTCCTGCGGACGGAAGATCAGGCCGGGGCGCTCGCTGAAAGTCGTCAGCCAGGGCTGGATGACGCGCTCGTTGGCTATGAACTCCGGATGCGTGCGCCGCCAGACCACCGCCAGCGGCGATTCCGCCAGCAGCAGCGCCTGGTCCGGTTCGAGCGAGGAGCGAATCGACTCAAAGGGGTCCACTTCGATGTTCAGCGAGGGCTTGGTGGCCTCGAGCCGTCTGCCTTTCCGGATGACAATATCCGCCGGCAGTTCTCCCGAGGTCGAGGGGGCGTCCCCGATCGCCGCTTCGCTCGGCGTTGTCGACGGCTCGGCCGTTCCGGTCTCAGCCGTCTGCTCCTGCGCCATCTTGGGCGGAGCTTTAAAATCTATGCCGCCGGCGTCCATGCCCGGCAAGGGGGCCGTGTCCTGCCTGGAACCTCGCGTCTTCTCCTCCTTCTTCTTCTTGCCGAAGCCGAAGATGGCATGGGTCGTGGTTGGAGCGGCCGCCAGGCCCAAGAGCAGGCCGGCGGTCAGCAGCAGGATGGTTTTTTGGTTCTTCATGCGGTTACTCCAGAAAAAAGCGGAATGTGATTACTCCCCACTCATTGCGTCCACCCATCGGCAGGGGCTCGAAGCGCCATTTCTTCAGGTGCTCCATGGCTAGACGGTCGAGCCAGCCATAGCTCGACGAGCTCTCGACGCTCAGGCGGTCCTCGAGGACGTTCCCGATCGGCGAGACATAGAACTTGATGCGGACCTCGGCTTCGTAAACGCCGTACTCCTCAAGTTTTTTGGGAAACCGGGGGACGCTGTAATCGCGGACCTTGCGGCTCGACAGCGGTCCCTCGATCTCTACGGCTTTCTTCTCTTCTTTGACCTCCTGGATGAAGGTCTCTTTTTTCCGTGTCGGCAGCGGCGCCGGCTCCTTGAGCGTGAATTCGTCCAGGCCGCGCTGCGGGGCGCTGCGGGGCTGCATCTTAAGCGCTTCGTGTTTGGCCGGCAGCATGCTCAGCAGCCGGTTGGAGGTTCCTGTCGTTCGCGTCCGGTCGACCGCCCGGGGGGCCGTATCGAAGGATTTTCGGCGGCTGCCGCCGAGGTCGATGCTGCCCAAGCCCGCTATCTGGCTGCGCTCGCGCCGCTCGGCAAGCTGGATCTGATCCAGGACCTCTTTCGGGGCTCGCCGGGTCCCGACCAGCGCCAGCTGGGGGACCTCCACCGGCGCCCGGCGCCGGCCGAGGTCGACCTTCTGGTCGAGCTTCGCCAGCTGCGGCCGGTTCTTGTTTAAATCGAGCTTCATGTCGTCGCGCAGCTTGAGCTTCTTTTCGTCCAGCTTGAGCTTGGGAACGTCCATCATGATGCGGCGCGCTTCAGGCGCCTTCATTTTGATGTCGCGCAGGCCTTCGGGCCGTGCCGGCAGAGCCATCTTTAGAAAGTTCTTGGCCATCTCTTTGTTGCGCACAGCCCGCCGCTTGGGTTTGACGAGCTCTCTTTTTTGCTCCTGCTCGAGGATGTCGATGTTGTCGATCTCCTGCGTCGGTACGGCCAGCCGAATCTCATGCTTGAAGAGAAATAGCGTCATCCCCGCCAGGTGCAGGATCAGCGAGACGCCGATCGCCGCGCCGATGCGCGACTCTCCGGAAAAATCTGCGGCTACCGCGGCTGCCGTCATGTCTTATGTACGGGCCTCGCCTCTAGTTCTTGCGTTCGGTTGCGATGCGGATGGACTTGGCACCGGAGACCTTGGCCAACGCCATGACCTCGGTCAGGACGCCGTGGAGCGCCTCCTTGTCCGCCCGGATTACAACCAGCCCCTCTTCCGTCTGGGCAATCGCATACTTCAAAGGTTCCTTCATCGACCGCAGCGTCTTGTAGGTCCTGGCGTCGACCGCCATGCTGCCGTCGCGGCTGATGGAGATGGTGGTTTTCTCCTCCTCCTGGCCCTCCTTGGTCGTCGCTTCCGGAAGATCGACGTCGAAAGCCGGCTGCGACAGGAGCGGGGTGGTCACCATGAAAATAATCACCAGCACGAGGCAGACGTCCACCAGCGGCGTGACGTTAATGCCTGTCACGGCGTCGTCCTCGAGTTCAAAGGTGTTGCGGCGGCTCATTCGTCCTCTGTCTCCGCTGTCTCCTCTTTCTCCTGGGGCTTGGAGTTGCGCATAATCGCCATCTTCTGCGCGCCGGCCTGTCTGGAGGCGTCCAGGAGGTTTACCACCTGACCGACCCGGTTCTGGTCGTCCGCCGTGAGAATCACCATCTTGTCTTTGCTCTTGGCCAGCGCGTCCTGCAGCAGCGGACGCAGGGTCACGAAATCCACCTCGCGGCCGTTGATCGTGATCTTGCCGTCCTTTTCCAATTTGAGGGTCACGTTTTGGCTCGCCGATGTTTTCCCGACTGCGGCGCCCGCCTTGGACTGCATAACCTTGATCCCCGCCTGCAGGCCGAAAGGCGCGATCGCCATGAAGATGATCACCAGCACCAGGCTGACGTCGACCAGCGGCGTGACGTTGATATCGGTGATCGCGTCTTCGGGACCTTTTTGGGCGCCGGCCATATCGTCTACTTCGCTCCGAGCATCACCATCAGCCGAGAGGAGACGACCTCCATCTCGACGGAGAGGTTCTTTACCTTCCGCATGAAGAAGTTATAAACGATGACCGCCGGAATGGCAACCGCCATGCCCGCCGCCGTCGCGACGAGCGCTTCGGCGATGCCCTTGGCCACGACCGCCGGTCCGCCCGAGCCGGCGAGCGCCAGGTCGCGGAAAGCCTTGATGATGCCGACCACCGTCCCGAATAGGCCGATGAAGGGGGCGGTGTTGCCCATGGTCCCGAGCACGACGAGGAACCGTTCGAGCCGCAGGCGCTCCATGAGACGTTTGGCGCCCAGCAGCTCCTCCAGTTCGACGCGGGAGCGCTTGCGGTGCACGAGACCGTACGATACGACCTGCGCCAGCGGGGACGGGTCATTGCCGGTTGAGGAGATGGCCTGGTCGGCCTTGCCCGCCTCCAAAAGCTTGCGTACGTTGGCGAGCAGCTTGTCGCCGTCGACGGAGGCCTTGCGGAAGAACCACCAGCGCTCGATGGTGAAGGTGATCGAAAGGATCGAACAGAACAATAAGATGACGAGCGTGAAGCTCTCCTTGAACATCTCGAGATAGGCAATTTCTCCCATTTAGTTCATCCCCGGTATATTGATCTCTTTATTCGTGTCCGTCTTTTTATTCCGCCGCTTGGGCTTCTGCTGGCTCTTTGGATCCTTGGATTTTTGGTCGGAGGGCATGACCTGGGTCTTTCTTTGCGGCGGCGCCTCTTCCCGCGGGGCGCGGCCGCGGGGCTTCCCCCCCTCGCCGCCTTTGAGCATCTGCTGCAGGCCTTTGGCGCGTTCGCGCGCGGCCGGCGCGACCTGCGCGTCGGCGTTGTGGCCGAGGTCGGTATAGACCTCCACCGCCAGCGCGTAGCTCTTGCGCTCCTCGTACATCTCACCCAGTTTGATCAGCCCCTGCAGACGGAAAGGATTGTTCTTCGGCTTCATGTCGAGCAGGCCTTCCCAAACAGCGACCGCTTCATCGAACTGCTTCATCGCAACAAGCAGCTCGCCCTTGCGGTAGGTCGCCTCGAGAATCTCGGCGGGCATGGCGTTCTGGCAGTTTTCCAGCCGTTCAACCGTCTCCCTCGCGCCGTTGAAGTTGTGCAGGTCCTTTTGGATCGCGAACAGCTCCCACAAGGCATCCTTGCCTGTTCCCTCGCACGGGCCGGCCATGATGGCGTAGCGTTCATAGGCTTGCGCCGAGCGGTCCAGTTTGCCGGTCGCTTTGAAGGCGAGCGCCAGGTTGAATTGGGCGGCGTTGCCGTATTCGGACGCCGGGTACTCATCGAGCAGCTGCATATAGCTCTTGATGGCGGGTTCGTAGTTCTTTTGCGAGTAGTGCGCGCTCGCCAGGTGGAAGAGGGCCAGGGCCGTGTCCGGGTTGCGCGGGAAGTTCTCCAGGAAGCGTCCGAAGGCGTAGACGGCGTCCTCGTGCTTGCCGGCGTTAAAATAGGATTCCCCGAGCAGGAACTGCGCTTTCTTCAGCTTCTTGTTTCCGGTATAGTCGACGCTGAACTTCTGAAAAGCCGCCGCGGCCTCTAAAAACTGGCCCTTCTCAAAGTAGCGCCGGCCGATGCGGAACTGGGCGTCTCCCCCCGTGTTGGAGCCGGCGACCGAGGCCACGACTTCGTCGAGCGACTTTTTGAAGTTCGCCGTCGGGTTGCGGTCATAGATCGCCTCCATCAGGTCAAGCGCGTCGGTCGCTTCGGCGGATTCCGGGAACTGTTTGAGCAGCAGGAGGGCGGCGTTGAGCGCCTCCGGGTCCTGCTTCAGGTTGTAGTGCGACAGGGTGACGCGCAGATGCGCCAGCGGCGCCTGCGTCGCCTGCGGATATTTTTTGATGATGTGGTTGTAGGCCCGGATCGCCCGCTCATACTCCTGCGCGCGGTAGCGGGTGTCGGCGATCTGATACTCGGACTTCGTCGCTTCCTCGGAGTCCGGATGCTCCGTCGCCAGCCGGCTCCACAGGTCGATGGCTTCGGTGTAGTACTGCTGGTGGTACAGGCTCATCCCGGCGTTGTACATCGCCTTGGCGGCGCGCTCATCCTTGGGGTTGCCCTCGAAGAACTGCTTGTAGAGGTGGAAAGCGTCTTCATACTGCTTTTGGTTGTACATGCTGTTGGCGATGCCGATGGTGTTGGTCCCCGTGAAAGTAAACGAGGAGCGGGCGACCTTGATCATTTTCTGCAGCTCCTGGCGTTCGGCCAGGGCCTGATCGTCGTCGCCCTCGAACGAATACGTCCAGGCCAGGCCGTCCTGGGCGTAGATGGCCGAGACGTCGTTGGGGTAGACCTTTTTGACCATCTGGTAGATCGCGCGCGCTTCGTCGATGCGCTTGAGCGAGAGGTAGCACTCGGCGGCGTAGATGTAGGACAGCGGTCGCCACTTGGACTGCGACGGCGGCAGGTGCCGGAAGATGAACTGGTAGGACGTCAGCACCGAGGTGCAGTTCTGGAGGCCGTGCTGGGTTTGCAGGATGGAGAACAGCGCCTGCTCGGCGATGTCCGAGGTCGGCGCCAGGTCAATGATGCGCTGGAAGGAGGTGACCGCCTGGTCGTAGCGTTTCTGCCGCAGCAGGCTGTTGGCCAGCACGATGTAGACGTTCTTCGCCAGCGAGTGCGTCGGGTAGAGCGATAGGAAGTTGCGGCAGGTCTGCGCCGCCTGAACGTAGTCCCCGACGTTGAACTGCGACCAGGCCAGCTTGTAGTGCGCGAGCGGGGAGATCTTGATCGTTTCCGGATACTGTGTGATGACTTTGGTGTAGGCGAAGAGCGCCTCGCGGAACTGCTCCTCGACCAGATAGGATTCGGCGATGGTGTACTGGGCAAGCGGAGCGAAGAAGTCCCGGGGGTAGCGGTCGATCACCGCCTGAAAATGCGCTCGCGCTTCGATGTAGTTCTTCATTTGGAAGTAGGCCGAGCCGATGCGGAACAGCGCCGAAACGCGCAGCATCGAATCCGGATACTTCGCCTGGAAGCGCTTGTAGTTGGTGATCGCGCCGTTGAAGTCCTTGGCCAGAAAGAACGAGTCGCCGATGAAGAACTCGGTCTCCTCGACGAGAACCGAGTCAGGATATTGCTTGACGAGCTGACGAAAGGCGGCCGCCGCCAGGTAGGAGCGTTTCGAGAGCAGGTAAGTCTTGCCGAGATAAAACTGCGCCTCGGCCGTCTTGACCTCCTTGAGGGCGCGCTCGGCGTTGGCGTAGTCGCCCTTGTGCAGGCTGACGATCCCCTGGACGTAGAGGACCTCGGGGACCTTCAAGTAGTGCGGGTAGGTTTCGCCGAGGAGAAAAAGGTTCGCCTCCGCCTGGCTGAACTGCTCGAGCGCCAAGTTCGCGAAGATGATGCCCATCCAGCTTTCGGGAACGAGGTAGGATTTGGGGTGTTCCTCCTCGACCTTGCGCCACTCCTCTATCGCCGCCCCCCAGTCCTTCTCGTTGTAGGCGGTCTCGCCGAGACGGTACTGGGCGGACGCCAAGAGCCCGGTGGTCGTCTTGCGGTAGTTGCCGATCACGCTCTCGTAGGCGGCACGGGCGCGTTTGAGCGCGGACACCGCGGCGGCGTTCTTGGGCGAAAGCAGCCGCGTGGGGTTGGTTTTCTTTTCCTCGGCTTCCTTGTGCAGAATCTTGAGCGCCTGGTTCATATAGGCTTCGCCGATCATGAACTGGGCGTCGGCCGCACGGGGGCTGCTGTCGTAGCGGCGCAGGAAGCTCTCGAACGCGGTGATCGCGGCGATCTTGTCGCGCTGCGCGCGAAAGAGCTTGGTCGCCGACTCGAAGAGCTCCTCTTCCTCCTGCGTCTGAACGTTCTTTTTCCGGGCTTGCGCCGGGGCGGCCGCCGCGCTTAAAGCTACGATGAGCGCCAGAAAAACTTTTAGTCCTCGCATTCGAATACCGGTCCCGTTTTTTTGTTTTCGATTTCCTCGCGCAGCCGGCGTACCAGCTCCTCTGCGCGGAGCTCCGAAAGCTGCTTCGCTTCCAGCTGTCCTTCTGCGCCCTTCTTCATGTAGCGCAGGCTGAGCGTGCCGGCGGCCACGTCCTTGGCGCCCAGAATGATCTGGTAGGGAATCTTGTGCAGCGTGGATTCGCGGATCTTCTTGCCGAGCTTCTCGTAGCGCAGGTCCGTCTCCACCCTGATGCCGGCTTCGCGGAGTCTGGCGGCAAGGCTTTGCGCCGCCGCGTCCTGCTCGTTGGATACCGTCAGGATATGGACCTGGACGGGTGCGAGCCACAGCGGAAAGCGTCCGGCATAGTGCTCGATGAGGAACGCCACCATGCGCTCCATGGTGCTGATCACGCCGCGGTGGATCATCACCGGGCTGCGGCGTTTGGCGTCCTCGCCGACGTATTCCAGCCCGAAGCGCTCGGGGAGGTAGAAGTCGAGCTGTACCGTGGAAATCGTCTCGCCGTGACCCATGACATCGTTGAGCTGAACATCGATCTTGGGGCCGTAGTAGGCGGCCTCCCCCGTCGCCTCTTCGTAGGGGACGCCGACTTCTTCGAGCGCGCGGCGGAGACAAGGTTCGGCTTCGTTCCACAGGTTATCGTTGTCGACGAAGCTGACTTTGTCGTCGGGGTTGCGCAGAGACAGCCGGTACCAGTGTCCGGTCAGTCCGAAATCCTTGTAGACGCGCTCGATGAGCCGCAGCACGCCCACCGTTTCCTGCTGGATCTGTTCCGGCAGGCAGAAAATGTGGGCGTCGTTGAGCGTCATCGCGCGGACCCGGGACAGGCCGGAGAGCACGCCGGAGCGCTCGTAGCGGTACATGGTTCCGAGCTCGGCGATCCTGACCGGCAGGTCGCGGTAGCTGTGCAGGTTGTGCTTGAAAACCTGGATATGGTGCGGGCAGTTCATCGGCCGCAGGACCAGCTCCTCCTTGTCCGCGAAGCGGATCGGAGGGTACATGTTGTCCTTGAAGTGGTCCCAGTGGCCGGACTGCTTGTAGAGCTCGGTGCGCGCCAGCTGGGGGGTGCAGACATGATCGTAGCCGAGGCTGCGTTCCAGATCGACGATGTAGCGCTCCAGGATCGAACGGATCATGGCGCCGCGCGGCAGCCATATCGGCAGACCCGGGCCGATCGCCTCGGAGTGCATGAATATCTCCAGGTCGGCGCCAAGCTTGCGGTGGTCGCGCTTTTTGGCTTCCTCCAAGCGCTTGAGATAAGCCTTGAGCTGCTTCTTGTCGGGCCAGGCCGTGCCGTAGATGCGCTGGAGCATGGGGCGCTTCTCGTCGCCCCGCCAATAGGCGCCGGCTACCGACATCAGCTTGAAGTAGCGGATGTCCCGCGTGTTCTGCAGATGCCCGCCGCGGCAGAGGTCGGTGAAGTCGCCGTGCGAATAATGCGTGACGGCCTCGACCTTGAGATCATTCAGCAGTTCGAGCTTGTAGGTCTCTCCGCGCTCTTTCCAGAAGGCGCGCGATTCTTCTGCGGAAACTTCCTTGCCGACGAAGTCGTGATTGCCTTGGGCGATCTCGAGCATGCGCTTCTCGATTTTCGGCAGGTCCTCTTGGGTGAAGGCATGTTCGGTGTCGAAGTCGTAGTAGAAGCCGTCCTGGATTACCGGGCCGATAGTGATCTGCGTATTGGGGAACAGATCCTTGACCGCCTGCGCCATCACATGGGCACAGGAGTGGCGGAGGGCCGCCAGGTAATCGGTCGAGCTGCGGTCTGTTATTGTTGTGGTCTGATCATTCATGGCGGATGACGGCATTACGCGAAAGCCCGCGTCATCACGCGGGCTGGAAAATGGTGCCCAGTATAGGATTTGAACCTATGACCTTTCCCATGTCAAGGGAACGCGCTACCCCTGCGCCAACTGGGCGAAAAAATCCTTGCAAAATGTTAACAAACCCGGGACACCGATTCAATCCCATACCTTGAAGTTTAGAGAACCGATGTGAACTTGTCAATATCAATGGACCGGATTGTCTGTCAACTCTTCCTTAATTATTACTCGCTGAAAATCCTCGGGAGGAGGCGCTTCCAGCATCAGCAGCTTCGCGTTGCCGGGATGCCGGATAGACAGCCGTCCGGCATGCAGCAGTTGTCGTTTCGCGCCGAGGATGCCGAAGTCTTCGGCGCCGAGCTCGCGTTCAGTCATCTTGAGAAAATATGCGCCGCCGCCGAAGTAGAGCTTGTCCCCCAGGACGGGGTGGCCGAGCCAGGCCAGATGGACGCGGATTTGATGCAGGCGTCCCGAGCGCGGTGCGGCCCGGACGAGCGAGTATCTGCCGCCCGCGGCGAGGCGGCGGAAATGCGTCGTTGCCGGCTGACCCCGGCCGCGGTCTACTGCCTGCCGTACGCGTATGCGCCCCCCCTCCGGTCCGATCGGCTCGTCTACCGTGCGCTCGCCGAAACCCACCACGCCGTGCACCACGGCGAGGTATTCCTTGCTCACCGTCCGCTCTTCGAACTGCCGCGCCAGGCGGAAGGCCGCGCCGGGGTTTTTGGCGAACAAGAGAATGCCGCTGGTCTCCCGGTCGAGACGATGCACCAGATGCAGCCGTTCGCCCGGGAACTGCGCCGCCAAAATTGTGGTCGCGGCGTTGCGCACGATCTTGCCGGCGGGATGGCTGAGTACGTCCCCGGGCTTGTTGACCGCCAGCAAGTGTTCGTCCTCGAACAGTACCGGCAGGCCGGCGTGCGGGGACGGTCCTTCACGGCGCGGCGGGTAACGGATGAAGACCGTATCGCGCACCCCCACTCTGGTCGAGGCTTTCGCTCGCCTGCCGCGCAGAAAGACGCGGCCCTCGCGGATGAATTTCTGCACCAGGCTGCGGGAGTGCGTCTGCAGGCGCTCGGCAAGAAAGGCGTCCAGCCGTCCCCCTGCCGTTTCCGGGCGCTCGCTGACGCGGAACGGGACTTCAATATATTCCTTCAACGGAGCGTTCTCCACAGCGTTTCCCGTTCCGCTTGGGTGAGCGTCGAGCGCCGGAGGGGCGTCGCCGGACGGCCGCGCGGGTGCGCGGGCTTCTCGATGAGCACGCCGCGCCCATCCGGTGCCGGCGTCGAATCCGCTCCATCGCAAGCCGCGCATAAACCGATGACTTCAACCAGGGAGAAACCCTTGCGCTGCAGCGCCGAGAACAGCGTCGCGGCGCACGGTGCTTCCCCTGGCTGGACGCGGGCGATATACCCGGTCCCGATCGAGCCCGCGAGCGCGGCCAATTCGGCGTCATAGGAGGCGCCGCGCTGGCGGCAGCCGCCGTTGACGACCAGGCAGGTGATGTCGAGGTCTTCGCGTGCCGCGTCGACCAGGCGGCCGAGGGACTCCCCGGTCGTGTGCGGGACGATGGCGATGACGGTCAGCGCGCCGTTGGCGCGCAGGGCGCCGCTGGCAAAGGGCAGCACCGCTTCCGGAGCCGTACGCGCGCCATAGCTGGTGAAGAGGGCGGTGATGTCCGGTTTCCCGCCGAGTCCCGAAACCAGCAGCAGGTCCTTGGGCGGTGCGCCGAAGAGCGCTGCGGCCTCCCGCAGATCGGCGGCCAGGCGCGCGCGGACGCAGTTTCCCTCGATCAGGCAGGGACGGCGGGGCAGAAAATCGTCGGGCGTCAGCGGTTCGAGGTCCGGGGCCAAGGCCCGTACCGGAGGGCAAAAGCCGAGCGGTTCAGACATCGAGGGCCTCCTGCAGCGCGCGCAAAGTCCGCTGAGCATCGTAGGGGCGGTCCACCTGAGCGGTCGCCGCCGCTTCGATGCCCGCCGCCGTGCGCAGCCAGCGGCTCAGCGGTCGTCCAGCGGTCGATTCCACGACGACGATGCGTGCGGCTTTGCGCCAGGCCGCGTATTGCGCGAGGTCCTGCAGCGGCGCCGGTACGCGGACCGGCACCGCATGGATTCTCGGCCCCCCCGTGCCGTGCAGCGTCTCGGCCGCCCAGCGGACGGCGGGGTAGGCGCCGCCCCAAGTCAGGATCAGCGTTTCACCTGTCCCCGGCGGCGCGACGGGGACGCGGAGGAGTTCCGCCCGCAGCGTATTGTATTTGCGCTCAAGCTTCTTGGTGCGGACGCGCGCCGACAGGGTGAACAGCAGTCGCTCCTGGCCGGGAACCGCGCGCGCCGACACGCCGGATTCTGTCACGGCGTAGCGATCAAAAGAGCCGGAATTCGCAACGCCCCAGGCGCCCCGGTCCGCGCTTTTGGCTTCGATGGGCCGCTGCCGTGTTTCCCAGCGTTCGTTGAGCAGCCGGTCGACGAGTACGGTCACCGGGCATTGGCAGCGCTCGGCCGTCGCGAAGGCCTCGCTCATGCCATGATAAAGTTCCTCCACCGATGTGGGCGCGAGCACCGCGTACGGCGCCGTCTTGTCGTCGTGCGACAAGGCGTGGACCAGGGCGGTCTCGCCGGCGTCGATGACGCAGACGACGAGCGGTATCTCCGCGCGCGCGGCCCAGCGCAGGGTCGCTTCCGCGCGGCGCAGCCCCGGCTCGTCAATGAGCGCCAGCGCGCGCGCGCCGGCGAAGCCCGCGCCCGCCGCGCGCAGGACGGCGGTATCTCCGTCGTCGACGCGATCCAGCGATAGGCCGAGGTCGGATCTCGCCAGCCGCTCGAGAGCTGGAGACGGCCGCGTCGCGACGACGCAGCGGCAGCCCGCCGCTACGGCGCCCGCCGCCGCGGCCGAGCCGCCGTTGAGTACGTAAAGCTCGCCGCCGTGGAATTGCGCGGCGGGTGCGGCTCCGGTCGCCGCCCCGCTCGCTGCGCTTGGGGACGGCGTCCTCGCCGACGCTGCGCTTACGGCTCCGGTCGCCGGAAAATTTGCTGCGGCGTAGGCATGTCCCGCCGCGCCGGTTTCGTCTGCGGCCCAGCAGGCTGCGGCGTCCAGCGCGAACATCCCGGCGGCGGCGCCGGCCAGAAGCGTCGGCGTGTCCTCGATTTTTCCGGTTAGGCGTTCGTAGGGCAGAGGATGTGTGCGTCCTCCGGAACTCAGCGTGCTGCTGTCAATATCGGCGCTCACAACGGGAGCCGGCAGCATGGTGCCCGGTTCCGGGGCCGCCGCGATGAGGAACCTGGATACGCCGTCTTCGTCCCGGCGGCGGGAGCGGCCCCAGGCGCGCAGGCCGCAGCGGCCGAACGCTTTCATCAGCGTTTCGCCGGCGCGGCGCACCCGGTCCCCGCCGGTGCCGGAAAATAGTACGCTCAGCGGGCGTTCTTCCAAGATGTCTGCCTCCGCCGCGGATGGCGGACCGTGATCGTTGACCTCATGCCGCCGCGCGCGGTAAAGGCGCCCGTCACCACCGCCCACTTCGGCTTGGTCGCCGCGGCGACATCGTCGAGGATGCGGTTGACCGCGTTCTCGTAGAACACCCCCATGCTGCGGTATGCGAGGATGTAGTTCTTGAGCGATTTCAGCTCGAGACAACGCTTGTCGGGCAGATACTCGACGGTGATCGTGCCGAAGTCCGGCAGGCCGGTCTTCGGACAGATCGAGGTGAATTCCGGGATATCGATGCGGATGACGTAATGCCGGTACTGATTCTGCCAGGTGTCGATCGCCGGAAGAGGCGAGCGCGTTCCGGAGCGCGCCTGCGTCGAGGTGTAGCCGAGGGGTGTCGCTTCAGTCGTCGGGCGTTTTTTTCGTTTCATCTTCTTTTCTTTTAAACCTCAGGATCGAATGGATCAGGATGGCCAGGATGCTGACCGCCGCGGCAGCGCCTGGGGCGGCGGGCGGCAAGCGTACGGCGAAAGGGGCGTACAGGGCTCCGGCGGCGGCCGAGATGAGTACGAGCTGGATGCCGAAGGCCCATTTCAGGTTCTCGCGCACGACCTCTCGGATCTTCAGGCAGAGCCGGAGCGCGGACAGCAGGTGGTCGAGGTCCCGCTGGAGCAGTATGACGTCGGCTGATTCCGCGGCCAAATCGATGCTCGCGCCGAGGTCCGGCCGGCGCATCCCGGCGCGCTCGGCACCGAGAGAGATTCCCAGGTCCGCCCGGCTGAGAGCGGCGGCGTCGCGCATCCTGTCCCCGAGCATGACCACCTTTTTTCCTTGGGATTGCAGATCCTCGACGATTTGTACCTTGTCCTCCCCCTGCACTTCTGAGAAGACGCGCCGGATGCCCACCTGTTGGGCGGTGTCGTGCGCGGCGGGATTACGGTCGCCGGACGCGAGAACCACCTCGATGCCCATCGCCGCGAGCGTCCGCACCGCATCGCGGGCGCCGGGGCGGAGCTCGTCCGTGAAGCTGATGATTCCGGCCGCCTCTCCCTCGACCGCCAGCGCCATGAGCGAGTCCGTCTTTTCCCGCAGCAGGCGCTGGCCGGAAGCGGGGAGCTCGATGCCCTGCTCCGCCAGCCACTCGGGACTGCCGGCGAGAATACGGTCGCCCGCGTACGACACCGCGACGCCGCGTCCCGGATAGGTCTCATGCGAGTCGGCATCCGGAAGTTCCCGTCCGTTCAGGCTTCTGAGCAGGGCGCCGGAGAATGGATGACCGGTTCCCTTTTCGACGATGGTGGCGCGCCGCAGCAGCTCCTCTTTATTCCAGCGGCCGAAGCAGACCACGTCGCGCACGGACGGGCGGCCTTCGGTCAGGATGCCCTTTTTATCGAGTATGAGGATGTCCGCACGGTCCAGCTTTTCCAGGACTCCGGGATTGCGGATGCGGATGCGCATCCGGCCCGCACGACGGAGGCCGAGCGCGAGGGCCGCGGGTGAGGCGATCGTGACGGCCCAGGGGCAGGCGGCAAAAAGAACCATCGACAGTACGGTCAAGGCGTTGGTCAGGCGCGGCTCGGGACCCTGCCATGACCAAATAAGGGTGGCCGCGACCGCCGCGATTACGACCGCCGGGACATAGCCGCCGGCTAGGCCGTCCGCGATGCCCGCGCGCACGGACTTCAGGGCAAAGCCTTCGCGGATCGAGGTGATCATCTGAGCCAGTTCTGAGTTCGTGCTGGACCGCTCTACCGCCACCACGATATCGCTGTCCTTGTTCTGCGTGCCGCACAAGACATGGCTGCCTGCGGTTTTCTCGATGAGGGCCGTGCTTCTGGTCCACAGCGACTCGTCAACATGCGATGCTCCGGTTAAAACTTTTCCGTCTACCGGAATCTGCTCGCCGGGCCGCACCAGCACCCGGTCGCCCTCGCCCAGGGACGCGGATAGTACATTTTCGACCGGTCCATCCGGTCCGTCCCCACGCAGCCGCCGCGCCGTGTGGGGGATCCTTCGGTTGAGCTTGCCGAGCGCTTCGCCGCTGCGCTCCGTTAGCCGGATTTCCAGCCAGCGGCCGAAAGTGGCGGCGACAATCAGGCAGCCCATGGCGCCGAGCATGTGGTCTTGGGCGCCGGGGAGGAGGTGACGCGGCGCGAAGACGGCGAGCGTGCTGTAGAGGAACGCCGCCCAGGTGCTGAGTGAGATCAGCATATTGGTATTGGCGCGCTGCGTTACGAAGCATCTCAGGAGCCCGGCATGGAACGGTCCGCCGCACCAGACAAATACGGGCAGCGAGAGCCCCCAAACCGTATAGGGCGAGAGGTTGATGCTGCGGTCGAGCAGGATCCCGGCGGTCAGGCCGCAGCCGACGAGCAGACGGAGCGTGGAGACTTCTCTCAATGCGCCCGCCGCCAGGCCTGTTCGAGGTCGGAGAAGCTCCGCCACTGCGCGGGGTAGCCGATGCTGATCGCTTCGTCGAGGTTCTTGCCGTCGCGCAGGGCGCGCAGAAACAGATGAAAGCCCGGCCCGCGGCTGCGTTCGATCATGAAGCGGGCCACGCTGCCGACCTGGTGGTACCAGGCGTTGACATCGCGGTCCTGCTCCGAGAGCGGCGTCATGGTAACCATCGCGGAGAAGGCGATCGGGGCGGAGTCCCGCTGCGACGATGCCCGCAGCGGCACCGCCTGCTGTTCCTCATAAACGGCCAGCCCTTCGTTGAGCCATTTGTGCGTGTGCGTATACAGGCCCATGTACTCGGCGAAGATTAGATGCGTGACCTCATGCGGCAGCGTCCACTGCAGATGCTCGCCCGCGAAAGAATAAAGCGACGTGCCGTCGGCGGCGCCGGCCGACCAGTGGGGCAGGCCGGTCTTGCGCAGAAACTCTTCATGCGTGCCGTAGATCACCACGCGGTACGGCTCCTGCGGACGGAAGGTGTCGAGGCCGGAATCCGTCATAATCTGGGAGTACAAGCGCTCACACTGCTCGGAGACCGCGCGTGTCGTCTCGAAGTCGTAGGCATGGATATGAAAGTGCAGGCTCGCGAGATCCTTGGCGCCCGGATCCAGCAGCTGTACTTGGCGGTAGCGCCTGCCGGAAGAGACCGCGTCCGCGCCGTCCTCCAGCGGCACCGCCACGCAGCCGTACGCTCCCATGGCGATGAGCAGGCAGATCAGCGGGGCCGGCCGGAGCGGATCACTATTCTTCATAATTACGGTAAATTCTAACAAACTTGATAAAATCCGGTATGCCGGAATCGTTTCGCTTGCAGATCGAACGCATGACCCCGGAGGGGCTTGGCCTGGGCCGGTTCGACCGGAAGGTCGTTTTTGTGCCCCACTGCGCGCCGGGTGATGAGCTGGAGGTCGCGGTGGAGAAGGCGCGCTCCGACTATGCGATTGCCCGCATCGTGCGCGTCGTGCGGCCGGGCGTCGGCCGCATTGAGCCCCGCTGCGGGCATCATTTTTCCCCGTCGCGTACCCCCCCCCACTGCGGCGGCTGCGCCTGGCAGCATATGACGATGGAGGCCCAGCGCAGCGCCAAGCGCGAGATCGTGCGCGATTGCCTGTTCCGTATCGCCAAGCTGCGTGAGCCGCGGGTCGAGGAGACGGCGGCGTCGCCTGCGGACTGGCGCTACCGCAACAAGGTGCTGATACCGTTCGCCGCGGACGGGAAGGGCCGGGTGACGGCGGGCTTCTACGCTCACGGCTCGCACGATATCGTTCCGTTCGCGGACTGCGTGGTGCAGCCGGAGCTCTCCGTGCGCCTGACGCATGCGGTGCGCGACTTCGCCGCGAGCTGCCGCTGGAAGGTCTACGACCGGCGGCGCGGCGGCGGCTGGCTGCGCCACCTATATGTGCGCATCGCTTATGACGGGCGCGCCCTGCTCACGGTGGTGACGAACAGCGCCGTCATGCCGGACCGCGGGCGGTTCCTCAATATGGTGCGCAGCGGCTTTCCCGAGGTGACCGGGGTGTTTCAGAACGTGCAGCCCCGCCGGACGACGGTGGTGCTCGGTCCGAAATGGATCAAGCTATGGGGCGCGGATGATATCGAGGAGCGTCTGGGGACGCTCACTCTCGGCGTTTCCCCCCCGTCCTTCCTGCAGGTGAACACGCCGGCCTGCGAGGTCTTGTACGGCATCGTCGATGAGTTCCTGACGCATGGCGGCTTCCGTCCGGAGCTGCTGCTCGACCTTTATAGCGGGATCGGCTCGATCGCGCTGTGGCTGGCGCCGCGCGCCGGACAGATCATCGGCGTCGAGACCAACCGCTATGCGGTGCGGGACGCGGGGGTTAATGCCCGCCGCAACGGCATACGCAATGTTCGCTTCAGCTGCGGCGAAATCGAGAGCCAGCTGCGATTTCTTGCCAAGAACCTGCGGGGAGCATCGCCCGGCCGCGCGGCGGCCGTTCTCGATCCGCCGCGGGCCGGCTGCTCCAAGTCCGTGCTGAAGGTTCTGTGCTCGTCGGAGCTCGGCCGGCTGGTCTATGTTTCCTGCAACCCGGCCACTTTCGCGCGCGACGCGGACTGGCTCAGCCGGCATGGCTGGCGGCTGACCAGAGTCCGGCCGGTAGATTTATTCCCGCAGACCTCGCATGTGGAGACGGCCGGGCTGTTCGAGCGCGTAAGGCGCGCATAGGCCTTTAGGCCTAGACCCGTATGAGTCCTTTTTACCTTGATTTTAGGACCAAAGTACTTATAATTAGGGAAGGCGTTAAGGGGAATTTATGAAAACATTTCTTAGGCTTTTATTGGTTGTCCTGCTTCCCATGGCTTCGCTGCCGATTCCCGCGCTCGGAGCGAAGACGCCTGGGGATGCCCAGGAAACGCAGGATGCCGCCACCTCGCAGGAGAAGTCCATTGCCGGCGCTCTCGAAGTCGCGGGGTACAAGTTCAAGGCCCCTGTGACGGAGCTCGCCAAATGGCGGGCCGAGTTTAAATCAGCGATCGCCGATGAAGTGAAGAAAAAGGAAAAGGGCATTAAGGAAGGTTCGCCGCTGTCCCTGCAGATGTCCAAATTCGCTCTCCAGTATATGGCGGCGCGCCTGGCGGCGGAGAAGAAGCCGGAGCTGTTCAATTACATCAGCGGGGTCGTCGTCAAAACGGAGAATAAAGAAAGCGTCCGCCTGGCCGAGAGAGTACGCCTGATCGTCTGGGGCGATATCGAGGCCTATGCGCCGGGCAAGAAGGCCGAAGAAAAGCTGCTGAAGTTCATCGTTGAGGCCGAGAAGGTCAAGCCGGATGACCAGGAAGCCCTCGCCAAGCTCGCCAAAGCGGCCGAAGGCGTCATCGGCGTCGCCGCCGGCGATACCGACGGCGAGGGCGCGAAAGCCGAGCCTTGCCGCGCTGAAGTCGCCAAGGTATTTACGGAAAGCAGGATCGAATGCGCGGTAGTCGACGCCCTGACCGGCGGCAAGGATGCGCCGTTTAAGCTGGAGGACCTGATCAAGGATCCGGCGGATACCAAGGTCAAGGTCAAGGAGTGGCTGCGGGAGTATTTCCTCGATTCCGATGTCAAGAAGCCCAACTCCAAGCGCTTGAGCGGTGTATTCAAGAAGGCCGGCCTCAAGGACAAGGACCTCAAGAAATTCTGGTGTTCGGCGAAGTATCCCGACGGCACCATGGGGGCTGCGGCCGGGGAAAAGAGCGCCAGTCAAGGCGCCATGAAGCAGGTAAAGGACGCGAAAGAGACGAGCGTCGCGGGGGCGAAGGCCAATAGCGGCGACGCCTCAAAGGATCAGGCCGGCGCGGTCGCCGACGGCAGCGGCACGACGGCGTCCGCCGCCACCGACGACCCCATGTGGGCCGTCTGCCGCAACTGGGAGAACGAGAACAAGAACCCCACCGGGAATTTCGACGGCGACAGCAGCTATTCGCAGATCCCCGGCGGCGTCGGCAACCCCGTCCCCGAACCCGCTCTCGGCTCGGGGATGGAGGCGGCCTCGGAAAAGAAGAAGGACGAGGTGCCGAAGCATAAGCTCGCCATCGCCGCGGGCATGGGCGCCATCGGCTTCGGCTTAATCGGCTTTCTGTTCGGCGGCCCGGTAGGGATGATGATCGGCGCGGCGATCGGCGCGGCCGCCACGGCGGGTCTGGCCTACCTCAACAACAAGTACGGATAGGGGCTAGTTCGCGGCCGTTTTCCGTTCCGCGGCGTCGGCCAGGTGCAGGCCCCAGGCCAGGCAGCAGGCTCCCACCGTGATGCAGGAGTCCGCCACGTTGAACACCGGCCAGACCAGGAAGTCGAAGAAGTCCACCACATAGCCGAAGACGACCCGGTCGTAGAGGTTGCCCAGCGCGCCCGCGGCCACCAGGACCGTGCCGCCGCGCGTCCAGCGGTTGGCGCCGAACCAGGTCTTGCGCATCCACAGCAGCGCGCCCAGCAGGATGGCGGAGATGACGATCAGGAGCATGTTGCGGCCCCGCAGCATGCCCCAGGCGGCGCCGGTGTTCTCGACGTAGGTGAGATGGAAGAAGGGAAGCACGGCGATCTCGCGCACCGGCTCCAGCGAGGCTTTGGCCCATAGCTTGGTCGCGCGATCGGCGACCAGCAGCGCCACGATCACCCCCGCCTGGATCAGGTCCCCAGCTGACGGACGCAGCGCGCGCACAGCGCCGGATCCTCCTGCGAGGCGCCGAGATCGGTCCGGAAGCGCCAGCATCGCGGGCACTTGGCGCCCGCGGCCTGTTCGACGGTGCAGCCCCCTTCGCTCCCCGCGCGGAGTTCGACTTCCGAGACGATCAGGAGCTCCGCCCAGGTCTCTTCGCCCAGCTCCTTGAGAAAGGCGAGCTCGGCGCCCGCGGCGGTGATGACGACGCGCGCTTTCAGCGAGGAGCCGATGACCTTCTCCGCGCGTTTTTCCTCCAGGCACTTGAAGACCTTTTCGCGTACGGTCAGGATGCGCGTCCAGCGGTCCGCCAGGGAGGCGTCGTTCCAGGCCGCGGGCGCGGGCGCGAGCGCGTGCAGGAACACGCTTTCTTCCAGCCCGCGCTTGCTGCCGCGTTCGCGCAGGCCGCGCCGGAGCTCCTGCCAGACCTCCTCGCAGGTGAAGGAAAGGATCGGCGAGGCCAGCTTGGTGATGCGCAGGGCGCACTCCCACATGACGGTCTGCGCCGCGCGCCGCGCCGGGTCGTCCGCCTTGAGGGTGTAGAGCGCGTCCTTGCGGGCGTCGAGGTAGCAGGCCGAAAGCGTCAGGTTGCAGAAGTCGACGAGCGCGGTCGCGGCGCGGCGGAAGGCGAACGCTTCGTAGGCGGCGGCGACGCCTTGCTCCAGCTCATGGAGCTTCATCAGGATATAGCGCTCAAGCTCGGGCATCGACTCCCGGTCGACCGCGTTCTGTTCGGGGGCGAAGTCGGAGATATTGCCGAGCAGGTATCTGAAGGTGTTGCGCAGCTTGCGGTAGGTGTCCGTCGGGCCGGCCAGCAGCTTGTCCGAGAGGCGCACGTCGTCGGAGTAGTCGGCCAGCGCCACCCATAGCCGCAGGACATCGGCGCCGAGCTCATCGATGACTTTCTGCGGGCTGACGACGTTGCCCAGCGACTTGTGCATGGCCCGGCCCTTATCGTCGAGGACGAAGCCATGGGTTAATACCGTCTCATACGGCGCCTTATCCGTGAGCGCCACCGCCATAACAAGCGAGCTCTGAAACCAGCCCCGATGCTGGTCCGAGCCTTCGAGGTAGAGCTGGCAGGGAATCTCCTCATCGTCAAGAACCGCCAGCCATGAGCCGCCCGAGTCCATCCAGACGTCGAGGATGTCGGTCTCGCGGAT
>JBDRPD010000106.1:0-4898 GCA_043827405.1 Elusimicrobiota bacterium
CGGCTGAGCGTGTAGGTCGAAACGACGACCTGCGCCGCCCGCGCATAATCCGCGGCCAGCTGCTCCGGCGTCGCGTAGCGGGCGGTCGAATCCACCGCCCCCGCATCCCCTCCGGCCGCGGAATATATATCCGGCGGGGCCGGCGCGGCATGTTTCGCCGCGGGTTTCGCCGTACCCATGAGGAGCACGACCGTGACGACGCCGAAAGCTGCCGTAACGCCCAGCAGTCCGAACAAAAGCTTCTTCATCGCGCGGCCTCCCCGATAGCGGCGTATTCAGCGCGAAACCTTTCATACGTCTCCAGCGCCTGCGCTTCCAGCGCGGCGCAGGAAGCTCCGCGATCGAGCAGCGGCGCGAATACCGTACCGGCGACAAACCGCGCGTCATTTTCCCGCAGCGCCTTGATAAGCTTCGCCTCCTCCACGCAGTTGGCGCGCATGGACGCGCTCGCATGAATCGCGCATTTCTCCGGCTCGCCTAATAAATAAACAAACAGCCTCTCGCAACCGGCGGCGCTGCGCACGGTATCATCCTCATGCCCGCCGTCGGCGACATGCGCGGCGACTTGCAGGCAGTAATCGCGCAGGCTTTCCTCCCCCCGGTAGACGCCCGCCTCCTCCCGGCAGCTCTCCTCGGCCTCCTCCCGGGATTCCCCCTCCCTCTCGGCCAGCAGGCTCTCATCGCGGACGCAATGCTCGACCGAGCCGCCGCCGCGGACCAGTTCCCGGAAGCGCAGGCCGCCGAGCCGGTGCTTGATGCAGGTCCAGCTCGATACGTCCGGACGCCGCAGCCGGCCGTCGATGGCGCCGCAGACGGCGTCGGAGTCCTGCTGAAAGGAGGTGCAGGCATAATACCGCGCCAGCGCGAAGTTGATCTCGTCGGTCGACACCACCACGCTCATCGCGCGGTCATAATCCTCCATGAGCGCCGCCGCGCTGACATAGGCGGCGGTCGCCGACCGCACCGCCGCGCGCTGCGCGGCGCGCGCGCGGTAGGACCGCACCGCGGCTTCTCCCAGGCCGCCGCAGCCGGCCGCGCGGTCGACCAGCGGAGCGAGGTAGGTGCCGGCGGCGAGGCCCGGCTCTTTGCGGCGCAGCGCGCGCAGGAACTTCGCGTTGTCGAGGCACTCATCCCGCGCGTACTCGTCGTCGCCATGGGCGGCGGCGCAGCGCTCGGGCTCGCCCGCCAAATAGGCGAAAATCTTCCGGCAGGACGGCATATCCACCACGCCGTCCTCGATATAATCCGGATCGTCGTGCGAGATATCGGCGTGCGCGACCAAGGTCCGGCAGTAGCCCTCAAGGTCGCCCCGGGCGCGAAACGGCAGATCCTCGCGGCAGGACTCGGCCGCTTCCTCCCGCTCCAGGTCGACCCCGTTGAGCCTGAACCAATGCCGCTCCGCGCGGACACAGTGGTCCACCTCGCCCTTGCCGCGCGCCGCTTCCAGCAGCTTAAACCCGTTGAGCCGCAGCGTGGTGCACGTTATGCGTCCGCGCCCCGCCAGATGCCGGTCCGCGGCGGCGCAGGCGTCGTCCGTCTCATCGCGGAAGGAACGGCATGCGAAGTACTTGGCCAGCAGGACATCGATCGGCGCGGACGAGAAGACATGGCGCATGGCGTTGGCGTAATCAGCGACGATATCCTCGGGGCCGGCATAGGCGCTAGATGACGGCGCGGCCGCCGACAGCAGGACCGCGGCCGCGAGCACAAGAAGGCGCACGGCGGCTACGGCTGAGAGGGTCCCTGGTCGCGCTTGTACTTAGTCGGCTCGACCTTATCCCTCATCTTAAGCTTCTTTTCCGAACGCTCCGCCTCGTCTTTATGGCGCGAGGCCTCGAACTTCTCCTTCTGCTCCCGCTCGGCCTTCTCCTTGGCCTCGCGGATCGCCTTCTCGTCCTCTTCTTTCCTCTTGGCCGCCTTCTCGGCCTCCGCCTTGCTCAGCTTCTCCAGCTCCTCCCGGGCGGCGAGCGCCGCCGCGGCCCGCTCGCGTTCGGCGCGCAGCTTCTCCTGCTGGGCGAAGCGCTGATCCTGCATCCACCGGTTCTGCGACTCGGCGTACTGCGCGCTGTTGGTGCGGTAGTACTCCAGCGCCGTCCTGCCAAGCGTGTCGCATGAGGCCTCGCGGTCGGCAAGCGGGGCGTAGAGCGTATCCTGTACTATATGGGGATTTTTTGCCCGCAGCGCCTGCAGCAAACGCGCCGCATCTTTGCACAAATGCCGCTGCTCGGGCTCCTCCTGGCTGCAGCGTCCGGGATCCCCGGCCATGAGGGCGTAGACCTGCTTGCAGTGCGCGACGTCCCGCAGCCCTCCCTCGTTGTGCCCATCGGCGCCGCCATGACCTATGAGCTCGCGGCAGAAGCCGTCGAGATCGCCGCTGGCCATATACGGCGCCTCATCCCGGCAGGTCCCGAGGATATCCTCTTCGGAAGCCTTGATCTTATGCTTGGCCTGCATGCGGCGCTCATGGCGCGCGCAGTGCTCGACCGCGCCGCCGCCCTGCACCTGCTCCCAGTAGCGCATACCGGCCAGACGGTACTCCATGCAGGTCATCTGCTGATCCTGCTTCAGCCGCCGGTCGATCGCCTCGCAGGCGGCGTCCGTACCCGCCTTGAAGGAAGCGCAGGCGGAATACCGCGCCAGCAGATTATTAAGCTCATCGACGGCAAACAGCGGCTTGACCGCATTATCGTAATCCGCCAAAAGCTCCTCTATAGTGCCGTATTGGGGAACCGCCAATTGGCCGGACTCCGGCGGCGGCGACGCATCGGCGACCGGGTCCTTCTTAACGACCGGCTGTCCTGGGTCGGGCTTCGGCGCCGTCTTGCTGATCACCAGGGCGACGATGAGAAACGCCGCGCCCGCTCCCACCAGGCCGTAAAGCAGCTTATTCATATTCCGTCCTCCATAGCGACCTGCTCATCGTCCTTTCTTCCGGTAATGAAACTATCATACGTTTTCAAAGCCCGCCGCGCAGGCCCCGCGCACGCAGCCGCAGGATCCGCCAGCGGCGCATACATGGTCCCGGCCGCCGGCGCGGGACGTCCGGTGCGCAGCGCCCGGATCAGACCGGCCTTGTCCCGGCAGTGCTCCCGCTCCTGCTCATCCTTGAGCGCGGCGCAGCGCCCGACCTCGCCGGCGAGAAAAATATTGTCGCGCAGACAAGCTTCGCGGCTCAGCGGCTTGTCCGTTTTGGGGTCGACGCCGTATACGCCGTCCTCCCGGCGCATGAAGTCGCAGGCGCCGGCGGCATCCCCCCGCGCATAATGCGGCAGCAAACCGCGGCAGAACTCCGCGGCCTCGGCGGCGGTATCCGCGTCCTCGCGGCCCGCTTCCTGATGCCGCGCGAACTCGACGCAGGCGGCCACGGCATCTTTTCCTTCGACCGCGTCCTTGATCATGCGTCCCTGATGGTAGAGCGCCCGGCAGGTCGGATAGCCCTCATGCGGGACCGGCGCGTGCCGGTCGAGAGCCGCGCAGCCGGCGTCGGAGCCGGCGCGAAACGCCGCGCAGGCGAAATAGCGGGCCAGCGGAAAGGCGAGCCCCTCCGGGCTGCCGACGCGACTCACCGCATGCGCATAATCCGCGACCAGCGCCTCCGGTGTTTTGTACCGGGGAGCATCCGCGGCGAGGAAAAATGCAATGCCGGTCACGACAAAACAGCGCTTCGCGTCCATTTATCCAATTATACCCCCGCCGCGAGCAACCGGCAAGGCTGCGAACAGTCGAGCACCGCCGGGAACCAAAATACTTGATCAATCGTATACCCGGGCATGCTTCCAGTCCGCGCGGCCCTTGACAGTATGTGTCGTATATGATACACTTTAACAGGCGTGAAATTCTGCAAACTCCCGAGTTCCGTTCTTGGTACGACAGGCTCGACGAATGACCAAAAAAAAGACATCCGGCAGGCGAGAAGAATTCTGCGGCGATATGCCGACGCTTAAGCTGAAGTCGACACGGGCCCTCACCCCATTCAAGCCGGAAAACAGTCTCAAGAACCGTCGGAAGGTCGCCGCCGCGCTGGCAGCCTGCCTAACCGAAGGCGACCGCGAGAGCTTTCTCGAAATTCTTTCCGCTCACGTACGGACAACGAACAAGGTGAATTTCGCGCGCAGCGCAAAAATCGGCCGCAAAACCCTCTATCGAGTCCTTGACAAAACGGCGAATCCGCGACTCAACACCATCATGGCCTGCCTGCAGGCTGTTTATTAAGCGGAGCGGCGATCAGCCGCGGCGCGCGAGAGAGGCGGGTCTAGATATTGCAGCAGTAGAACTTGTTGTCGGCGAAATACTTGAAGTGATTCTGCGGGATCGCGACGTCCAGGATCGAACCGATCTCGTCCCGTATCTGTACGGATAGGCCGTATATCGTCCCCTCTTGATAAACGCCCGGCGTCCAGCTGGCGAACTCGCCGTTGGTGCAGTATCTGGTACCGCCGTTGCCGGTGGTGATCGGCGTCAGTTCCCGGCAGCCGGTGGGCGCCGGCAGATGGATATACTGGTCCCGGATCCATACCCGGTCCGCGCCGGAGACGTTATGGCTGATGGCCGGCGACTTTCCCGTCGCCCCCACCGCGATATCGCCGCGGAACGACGCCGAGGTCGCGCCGTTGCCGATGTTGAGAAAATAGGTATACGGCGCGCTGCCGTTATTGAAGGGATCAAGATTTTTATTGTTTGAGCTGTCGACGCCGACTATATTTTCCACCGCCATCTCGCCGCTGACATGCAGCAGCGCCTTCGGAGCATCCAGGCCGACGCCCACCGCCGGCGTGGCGGAGCCGCCCGGCACATAGGCGAGATATGCGGTCTCGGTCGCCCGCAGTTCCTTATACGCCCCGTACGGCGCGGGGTAATAGGTGGTAAGCGTCAGGGACTCGGTGTTCAGGTCCGGCGTC
>JBDRPD010000107.1:0-28305 GCA_043827405.1 Elusimicrobiota bacterium
GGCAATTCAGCTGAGTCAACAAGTCAACGCCCGGCACCGCCGGTTAGTTAGTCCCGCCGGGAACTTTATTCCCTTCCGCGCGTAGTTTCTAGATCAAGCTGCTGTGTCTTTATGGAAATGCGTGCTTGAATAGGCGTTCGCTTAATGGGGAGAGTGCTATGAGATAGTTGGTGGTTGCCGGAATGCTGTGTTTTTCTTTGGCCGCGGGCTCGGAGCTGCGCGCGCAGGATGAGGAGTTTGATATGCCGGCGCCGGCGAAGAAAGCCGTCGCCGCCAAAAATCAGAAAAGACCTGCGAATCACGGACAGGTGACGGCGGTCGACAAGAGCGGCCGCCTTACCGTCCGCCGCAAGGACGGGAAGATCGAGACGCTGCAGGTCACTCGTGAAACCCGGCTGACGCGCGGCGGCAAGTACCGCCCGATCAAGCTGGCCGCTATCACGAAAGGACAGTGGATCCATTACAGCCACAAGAACGGCACGGCGAGCCACGTGCACCTCAACGTCTATCCCGAGGACAAGCGCGTCGAGCCGAGCAAGAGCAAGCCCGCCCCCCGCCGCAAGCCCGCTCCGGCCATGATGGAAGCCGAGGATGACCCGGCGCTGGACGAAGGCGCCGAGGCCGAGACTTCCGCGCCGCCGCCGGTTGAGCCGGCGGACAACTCGTGGGAAGATGAGGGAGAGACTCCTTCCGCCCCGCCCGCGAGCGAGATGGAAGAGACCACGGAGGAAGAGCCCGTCGTCGATTCGGGCTATTCCGACGAATAGCCGCCGCCCCGGCATTCCGCACCGCCGCGTAAACCGCTAGAATCTTGGCCGGAGGGTGCATCTATGGCCAAGAAAAAAGTTCGCGTTGAGCGTGACAGTCTGGGCGAGGTTCGGGTGCCGGCGGAGGCATTGTACGGTGCGCAGACCCAGCGCGCGCTGGAGAACTTCCAGGTCAGCGGGCTGCGGTTTCCGCGCGTCTTCATCGAAGCCCTGGGCCTGATTAAGAGCGCTTGCGCCTTGGTCAACCGCCGTCTGAAGCTGCTGGATGCCCGCCGGGCGCGGGCGATCGAGCGCGGCGCGGCGCGGGTGGCTTCTGGAAGCTGCGACGCGCACTTCCCGCTCGATATCTTCCAGACCGGTTCGGGCACCAGCACCAATATGAACGCCAATGAGGTGATCGCGCGTCTTGCCGGCACCGCCGTGCACCCCAACGACCATGTCAATATGTGCCAGTCCTCCAACGACGTCATTCCCAGCGCCATCCACATCAGTGCCGCGCTGGCCTGCCGGCGCGAGCTGCTGCCGGCGCTGGAGGGGCTCAAGAAGAGCATCGACCGCAAAGCGCGGGGCCTGGATAAGGTCGTCAAGACCGGACGCACGCATCTAATGGACGCCCTGCCGCTGACCATGCGCCAGGAGCTGTCGGGCTGGTCGGCCCAGGTCGGCGGCGGCATGCGCCGCGTGCGCAGCGCGCTTCCCGCCGTCTGTGAGCTCGCCCTCGGCGCCACCGCCGTGGGGACGGGGCTTAATGCGCCGCGGAGCTTCGGCCGACTGGCCGCCCGCGAGCTGGCCCGGCGCACCCGCCTGCCGCTGCGGCAGGCGCCGAACCTGTTCGAGAAGCTGGCGGCCCAGGACGCCGCCGTCGAGCTCTCCGGCCAGCTGCGCACCGCCGCCGTGAGCCTGCTGAAGATCGCCAATGACCTGCGCTGGATGAACTCGGGGCCGCAGGCCGGCCTGGGAGAGATCGTCCTGCCGGCGCTGCAGCCGGGCTCGAGCATCATGCCCGGCAAGGTTAATCCGGTCGCGCCGGAGGCCGCGGCGATGGCCTGCGTGCAGGTGCTCGGCAATGACGCCGCGATCGTCATCGCCGGCCAGTCGGGCAATTTCCAGCTCAACGTCATGCTGCCGGTGATCGCCCACAACCTGCTGCAGTCGATAGCGGTTCTGGCCGGCGCGGCGCGCCTGCTGACCGATGCGGTTCGGGGATTCCAGGTGAACCGCAAGCGGCTCGCGGATTTGGCGGAGCGTAACCCCATTTTGGTTACCGCGCTCAACCCGGTGACGGGTTATGCGCTGGGCGCCGAGATCGCCAAGCGCGCCTACGCGGAGGGTCGCCGGGTCGAGGATGCGGCGGCCGGGTTAACGAATATCGGGCGCCGGCGGCTCGGCCGGCTGCTCGACCCGCGGCGCCTGACCCGCGGCGGGATTAAGAAGTAGCCGGCGGTTCTACCGCGACGATCTCGATATCGAAGTTCAGCGTCTTGCCGGCCAGCGGATGGTTGAAGTCGAGGGTGACATCGTTGGCGCCGATCTCGACGATCCGGGCCTGGAAGCCCTTGCCCTGGACCTGGCTGCCGACGATCGCTCCCACCTGCAGCTTGCCGGCGTCCGCGAAGTTCTTCTTCGGCACCTTCTGGATGCCGTCCGGCCGGTGCTCGCCGTAGCCGTCCTTCGGCGCGACCGTGACTTTCTTCTTGTCGCCGGGCTGCAGGCCCATAAGCTCCTTGTCGAGTCCCGGGATGATCATACCGCTGCCCTGGGCGAACTCCAGGGGGGCCTTCCCCTGTGAGCTGTCGACGACCGCGCCGTCGACCGTCAGTGAATAGTGCATCTTGATTTTCGAGCCGGCCTCGATCATCTTCCCTCCATCTTTTTTCGCGCAGCCCGCCAGGAGCGTCAAGATGACTGCGGCCGTCATTAGTGTTCTATTCATGGTTTTTTCCCGCCGTAGGGCAAAAGGATTCTGAGAATTTCCCATTAATCGACCTTTTTGTCAAATGCGGGCGGAAAATACGCACCTTGCGGGAGCGGCGATCCCGCGCCATACTTTGAGGTATGCGCGCCCTCCCCATACTGCTCCTGTTCTGCGCGTCGGTGCAGGCATCCGAGCGCTGGGCCACTCCCGATCTCGGCGCCCAGCTGGTCAGCGGCACCTGGAACGAGCGGCTCAGCGCCGTCAACCAGCTGGGCGCGCGCGGACAGGCCGCCTTCCCCGAGCTGAAGAAAGCCCTGGACGATCCGGACTGGCAGGTGCGGATGACCGCCGTACACTGGGTGGCGCGTCTCGGCACGCCGGCCGCGCCGGTGCTGGAGGAGGTGTTGGGGCGCGAGAAATGCCCGCTGGTCCGGCTGACGACTTCGCACAAGCTCGGCCGCTTCGGCTCGCGCCCGCCGCCCGCAGCTCCCGGCGGCAAAAAAGACCAGGGGCTTGCCGCTTGTCGTTCCTGGACCTGGCCGCTGACGGAAGAGTACCTCCACACCCGCAAGAAGAAGCCCAAGCCCGTGGAGTCGACCAAGATCGACGACCAGGGCTGCCAGTATATCCAGTTCAAGCGTTCCGGCCGTTCCATCTGCCCGAACGGCTTTATCCTGAAAGGCGTCGGCGCAACGCCGGGGCATATCGAAATTCTGCAGGAGGGGCGCCAGCCTAAAGCGGGCGTCGCGCTCTGCTGCCGCGCCGACCGCGAGGAGGCGACGATCGTCGCCGACCTGCCCAAGCCGCAGGAAGTGGAATGCCGCCTGCATCCGATGGAATGCCCGCCTCCCTGGCTTGAGATGGCCCCTCCCGACGGCCGGTTCTGGTCGCGCAAGCAGCGGGAGTTTCGGCGTACCCGGCGCATGAAGCGCGGGGGCATCGCCTGGATTCACTGCTGCCGTCCGCATCAGACCGGCGGGACGGAATACTTTCCGCCCGCCAAGGAATCGATGATACGTGCGATTCCGGAGCGGCCGCCGACGGCTGAAGTCGGCGAAACGCTGGAGAGCTATCGCGAGGTGGAGGACCAGCCGGTCTATGAGGATTTTTCCAGCATGCCGGAGCGGGAGATCGCCGAGCGCATGCTGGCGAAAAAGACCCGGACCAGCCGGCCGTCGGCGCTTCCGGTACCGGCTCCGGCGCCGTCCGAGGAGCTGCCGAGCATGGCTGAGCAGCAGCCGGCGACCGCGCCGGAGCAGGCTGACGTCGATATCCGCGAACGGGCGTTTGAGTATCTGCTCGCAGCGGAGGAGGATAGCGCGCGCGACGATGAGCCGGAACCCGTCCTGGAAGCACGTGCCGTGGGGGCCGCGGAGCGCCGGCTGCCGGCGCCGGCCGGTCTGCCGCGCCGGACCGCGGAGCCGGTTGACGCCGAAGCGGCGCCCGACCGGCCGGACCGCGACGCCGAGCGGCTCGAGCTGGACGCCGCGCCCGAGGCTTTCGGCGCGCCGGAGGACCGCCTCGGCGCTCCGGCGGGGCTTGGCCCGCGCGCCGAAGCTCCGCTCGGCGCGTCCGCCGATATCATGGAAGACGGCGGCAAGATCGTGCGGCACGACCCCCTGCCGGAGCTGCTGCGGCTGCTGCGCGGGGGTAATGCGCTCCAGCGTTTGCGCGCGGCCGATGAGCTGGGCCGCATCGGACCGCGCGCGGCGGCGGCGGTTACTCTCCTCGAGCGTGCCGCGCGGGACAAGAATCCGCGCCTGCGCTCAAGCGCGGTGCTGGCGCTGGGCAATATAACGGCGGGAACGGATGCGGCGCTTAAGACGCTGCGCCGCGCGCTCAATGATGAGCACCTCGACGTCCGCTACAGCGCCGCGACCGCCCTTGGGCGGCTGGGCTCTCCGTCCGCGCGGCAAACGTTTAACCGTCACCTGCGCCTGGAGACCCGCCATTTCCTGCGCGGCGGCGCGCAGTAATCAGGCTTTCTTCCGGCGCCAGTTCGCCGCGAGGTAGTAAGCGGCGAAGCCGGCGCTCACGGCGATAAGGTCCATGGGCAGCGTCGTGTCGAGCGCGAAGGACAGCAGCCAGATGGCGGTGCCGACGGCCATGGAGATCAGCGCGGCGGTCTCGTCGTGCCGCTTCGAGAAGACGCAGATGAAGAAGGGAACGAACAGTCCCACCAGTCCGATGGCGTAGGATTCCTCGAGCAGCTTGTAGGTCTTCTCGCCGGAAAGCGCCAGCGCGGCGCTGGCGGCGGTCACCAGGACCACGCAGTACTGGCAGAGGATGATGGTGGATATCCGCGCCGGGACGTAGGGACGCAGGGCGTTGCGCGCCAAAGTGGCCGCCGGCGCCAAAATCGCGCTGTCTATCGTCGACAGAACGACCGAAAGCAAAGCCAGCATGAACATGACCGTCGCCGCCGGCGAAAGGTAGGCGCGGGCCAGCGCCGGCAGCACCGAGTGCGTGACATCGGGCGGCAGGATCGACTTGGCGGCGATGCCCAGCAGGACCGGAATGGTGCCGAGCACGATGTACAGGAAGCCGGCGAGGTAGCAGGCGTGCTGCGCGGTCCGCGACGATTTGGCGGAGAATATCCGCTGGCCGAGGTCCTGGCCGGGAAGGTTGCCGATCGCCGCGACCGCCAGGACGCTCAGCCAGCCCATGAATTCTGCGGCGGACTCATGCGGGATGAGGACCAGGTCCTTGGGATTGGCGGCCGCGAGCGCCTTTTCGATGCCGGCGGCCACGCCGCCGCCAAGCCCGGTAAAGACGTTGAAGCTGAGCATGAGCATCCCCGCGACGACAAGGATGATCTGCGCCGCGTCGGTAATGGAGACCGACCACATGCCGCCGAGCAAAGTATAGGCCATGGCGATCAGGGCCACCGCGGGGATGCTGATAGTGGTGGGCACCCCGAAAAAGATTTGAATGATCCCCGACAGCGCGGCGAGCTGAACGGCGATCCAGCCGATATAGCCCGGGACGGTCAGCATTACCGACCAGGCTTCCGCCCGGGGGCCGAACTTGTTTTTGTAGATGTCGGAGATCGTGCACACCTTCATTTCCCACAGCGGCTTGGCGAAAAACAGCCCGGCGATCAGCAGGCACAGCCCGGCGCCGTAGGGCTCGAGCGCGGTGACGTGCAGGCCGTCGCGATAAATTTCGTCGGTCGCGGTCAGCAAAGTCCCGGCGCCGAACCAGGTGGCCAGCAGCGTCGCCGAGGTCAGGAGCATGGGCATTTTGCGCCCCGCGACGATATAGTCCTCCTCGTCTTTAATTTTGCTTTGCGACCACAACGCGATCCCGAACATGATCGTTAGATAGACGGTGATCGAGACGCCCAGCAGCATGGTCATGCGGTTCCTTCCTCCTTATGCTGCGCCAGCCAGCGGCGCTGCTCGGCGCGGGAGAAGCTCAGTATGGCGTCGAACACGCCGAGAACCTCTTGCGGCAGCAGATCGTATTCGCGCGCCCATTCGGCGCGCCGGGCGAGCAGCGATTTCTCCCGTTCCGGGTCGCGCACGGCCCGGCCTTCCCCGGCCTTGACCCGCGCGGTGTGGTGGGCCAGCTGGGCGCGCCGCGCCAGCAGCGAGATGAGCTGCTCGTCGAGTTCGTCAATGAGTTCGCGCATCTCCTTGAGCTCCGGGGGCGGTCCGGCGGGGGACGGTATGCTCAGCTCTTTGCGGCTTTGCTCGCCGGCGTCGGGCGTCTCGGCGATCTTGCGATGGATGCGGGTCAGCGCGTCGAGCAGCCGGGCGCGGGACGCCTCCGCGTGCGGATTGCCGCGGGCGATGGCGTAGAACAGGTGGCCGGCGTCGCTGCGCACGGCGTCGATGGTCTGCGTCATGGCCTTGAAGGACGGCGGGGCGAAGGCCACGTCCTCGTGCGCCCCGATCTCCAGCATGCCCTTGGCGACGAAGAAGGCGAGGGCATGCGTGTCCGCCATGACGCGGTCATGCTGGTCGGCGGTTTCTTCGATGACGGAGCAGCCGGCGCGCTCGTAGAGGGCGCGGGCTCGTTTATGCGCTTGCGGGTGCAGCGGGTTGGGGCAGACCACGGCCTGGAGCGGCCGCTCGCCCCGCGCCACGCTCATCGGTCCAAATAAGGGGTGGGTGGCGGCCCAGGGGATGTCCCGGCCGAGCACCTCGGTCATGGCGGCGACCGGTCCATGTTTAATGCTGGCGACGTCGAGGACCAGGTGACGGGCGCGCAGGTGCGGGCGCAGCGCGGCCAGCGCTTCTTCGGTCGCGGCCACGGGTACGGCCGCGAATACGACATCCGCCGCGGCGGCCAGCGCGCCCAGGTCGCCGGCGCGCAGCGCGGCCGGGATTTCCGCCCGCGGGTCATAGGCCGTGACTTTGATCCCGGCGTCGAGCAGCAGGCTGGCGAAGGCGCGGCCGAAGCGGCCGTAGCCGAGCAGCGCGGCGGCGGGGGGGGCGTCTTTATGCATGGGAGAAGTTACTCGAAAACGCGGCGCATGTCAAAGCAGGCGGGCCCCGCGTCGTCAGTCGGACGCCGGGTAAGCCGGCTTTCTTCGGCCCTGCAGGAAGTGCAGGTAGTAGATGATCCAGCGAGGGAAATTTCTCGCGAAGTGCTCCCAGCCGAAATAGAGGCTGATCGCGCTCGATCCCCAACGCAGGAGGAATAAATGCGAGTAGAGCCGCGAGAAAGGAAGCCGGATCAGAAGCGGCACCAGCGGGCGCAGGATCGGGAAAGCGACGACGAGGGAGAATAGTTTGGCGAGGTTCTCGATGCGGCGTTTGGTCGCGGCCTCCTTGAACCGTATCGCCGTGCGCAGGTAGGTGTTGTGGGGAGCTTCCGCCGCGTTCCGTTCGAGCAGGCCCGCCCGGGCGGCGATCGCGGCGAGTTCGGTCTTCGGATAGGGGTACACGAGACGCGCGTTGGCGACGCTGGGACGCAGGCGGAGGTTGAGGTCCAAGGTCTTCATATCTACGGAGAGCGGATCATCTACCGGCAGACCGACCAGATTTTGGGTGATTAACCGGATCCCCTGCCGATGGAGTTCTTGCGCGGCTTGCACGATCGTCTCGTTGGATACTCGCCGCTTTAGTACCTTTTCGGCCGCCTCGTTGTCTCCGGTCTCGACGCCCATGAAGACGCCGCGGCAGCCGGCTCGTTTTAGCTGGCGGATGTTGCGCCTTGACGCGAGGTTCGGGCGGATGTTGCACAAGAAACCGATCCCGACCTCCCGGGGGAAACGCTCGGCGAATTCCTCGAGCCAGCCCGGAGGTTTGATAAGAAAGGTGTCGTCTACGACCAGGGCCCGTGTTAGGCCGCGATCTTTCTGCACCGCACGGAATTCCCGGATCATGCCGGAAACGCTGCGATAGCGGAGCATGGAGCCCTTGCCCTTCATCATGGCGTTGTAGACGTGATTAAAGCAGTAGGTGCATGGATAGGGGCAGCCTCTCATCGCGGCGAAGCACCGCAGCAGATCGGCGCCGATTCGGGAATCCGCGGCGGAGGCCAAGGCGCGGTCCGGCAGCGGGAGCTCGTCGAGGTTCTCGATGAGCGGCGCCAAATCGTTGACGACGATCTTCCCGCCCGTTTTGAACCGGAAGTTCTTTGTTCGGGTAAAATCCCGCCCCTCTTCCATGGCCGCCAGCATATCCCGGAATGCGTAGTCTCCCTCGCCGACGCAAACGGCATCGACCCCCGCCTCTCCGATGAGGTCGGGGTTGAAGGTTGGATGGGGACCGCCGAATACGGCGAAAAAATCGAGATGACGCTTCAGGTCGCGGTTGATGCGCAGGTGGCTGTGCTCCTCTCCCGTCATAATGGAATAGGCGATCACGCCGGGTGAAAACGCCCGGACCCGGGAGAGGATCTCCTCGCCCGACAGGCCCCAGGTGAACAAGAGGCGGACGTCGTGTCCTTGGGGCTTGAGAACACCCGACAGGCACATCGGTCCGAGACGCTCGAACATCTTGGAGACGTTTAGGATGAAGAGTACTTTCAATCTTCCCCGCTTTGCGGACTGCGATAGGCTAGCGGGAATCCCCGGAAAAATCAATGACACCCGGCCGCCGCAATCGCTATACTGGATTAGGACCTGCGGAAGCCCGCCATGGACTGGAAATGCGTCGAATTCACCATCTGCTACCGCTGCGATGCGGACTGCGTTTTCTGCAGCCATACCCGCCGCATAGAGCGCTTCGCCAAGCATCCGGTGGCGGCCAAGGATATCGCCGCCAAGCTTGCGGAAAAAAAGGCAGCCGGCTACAACCATGTCACGTTTACGGGCGGCGAACCCACGCTCTATCCCAAGTTCGATAAGCTGCTGGAGATCGCCAAGCTCCTCGGCTACCGTACCCGCGCGGTCACCAACGGCCGGGCTTTGGCGGGCGCGGATTATCGTGCGCGGACGCTGCCGCACCTCGATGAGCTGTGCTTCTCCATCCACGGCGCGGACGCCAAGGCGCATGACCGCATGACGGGCTCGCTGGGGGGGTGGCGGCTGATGCGCGACGCCCTGGATGCGGTATGCCGCGAGAAGCCGGAGCTCGCGGTGTTCGTCAATGCCGTCGCCACGCGCCTGAACCTCGACGAGCTGGCGCCGATCGCCGCCTGGATCAAGGATTATGCGCCGGTGCGCGAGTACTGGATATCGGCCTTGGTCCCGCAGGGCGCGGGACGCGATCGCTTCGCCGAGCTCGCCCCGCGCAACGCGGAGGTAATGGAACGGGCGGCCGGTATCGTGCGGGCCGCGGGGCGCGTCGCAGTGCGCTTCTACGGCTTCCCGCTCTGTGTGCTCGGGGAATTCCGCGAGCGGGCGACCGATTACGCGCGCCACCCCGCCGTCGCCGTTTATCGCGGGCTCCGCAAGGACGGGATGCCCGACCTGCGCGAAGCGGAGAGCAAGAAGACCGATCCGCCCAAGGTGCGGACCGATAAGTGCGCGGGCTGCGCGCTGGCCAACCGCTGCGGCGGGCTATGGCGCGACTACTACAATAAGTTCGGCGACACCGAAGTGGCGCCGGTCAGGGCGGGGGCCGAGGTCTGATGGGCAACTCCGCGGCCGGCCGGCAGATGGCGGGGCTGCTCTCGCCCAAATTCGGCGCGGTCAAGCGGCTCGAGTTTCATATGTCGTATGCCTGCAGCCAGAAATGCGTCTTCTGCTCCGAGAGTGTGCGCATGAAGACCCATCAGCGCAGCCCCCTTTCTCTCGAGGAGATGGCGCGGGTCGCGCTGCGCAAGCGCAAGGAGGGCTGTGAGCATATCACCTTTGTGGGCGGAGAGCCCACGGTGGTGCCGCAGTTCCTGGATTTCCTCAAGGTCACCAGGAAATTGGGCTACAAGACCCTGCTGATTACCAATGGCGGGCGCCTCGCCGATCCCGCCTTCGCCGCGCAGGTTCTGCCGCGCCTCGATGAGATCGTGCTGTCTATTCACGGCCATACGCCCGAGCTGCATGATGAGCTGACCGGCAGGAAGGGCAGCTTCGCCAAGCTGATGACCGTATTTGAGCGCATAGCCCAGGCCGGGTCCCGCCCGTTCACCATGACCAATACCGTGGTCCTCAAGCGGAATATCGGACCTGTCCGGGAGATCGTTGATTTTCTCACCCGGCTGCCGGCGGTCGAGCACTGCCTGCTGTCCAATATCGCCCCGGATGGGAGGGCGCTTGAGGACTACCTCAAGCAGGCGATCCGCATCAAGGAGTTGGGCGATTTGGCGCCGGAGTTTTCGCGCCTGGCGGCGGAGCGCAAGACGGCATTGCGCTATTTTGGGATGCCGTTATGCGTACTGGGGCCCGCCTGGCGGGATTCCAATGATCTGTACTGGAATCCGCGCACCAATGTGGAAAGGGCGGTTGTGGGGGGTGAGGTCGGGCTCGAGGATACCTGGAGCTATACGCCCGAGCGAATGCGGTATTTCCCTGAAAAATGCGGCGAATGCGGCCTTCGTGACCAGTGCTGGGGTCTCTTTCGGGAGTATTATGACCGCTTCGGCGACGAAGAACTGACTCCCGTCGGACCGGGAGAGGCCGTTTAAGGCCCTTGACTCGATTTTGGTCGTGACTATAATAGTAGGGCGGTATTGTACTGGGGAGGTGGCGCCCATGAGGGCTGTTCTAGCGATTTTTTTTGTCGTTTCACTCTGCGGCTTAGCCGTTCCCTCCAGCGCCCAGACTTCCGGAGATTCGATTCAGTTTGACCGGTTTTACTACAACTGGACCGCCAAAGCGCGCATTATAATCAAGTCGCCGGGCTCCAACCTCAACCGCAGTCTGCGCGACGTCATCGGCAGCGGCAAGAACGGACGCATCAGCATTCGGACCCGCAAGAGCCAGCTGGCGAATTACCGTTTTGTGGAGACCGGCGAGAATACCGGGGTATTTCTCGGCGTGATTCAGCTGACGGGTTTCCCGCATGATATCGACGGCGACGGGGTCAGCGACATAGATCCCCGGACCGGCGGCAAGGGGCCCACGGATGGACGCATTCCGATCGCCGAACGCGGCGACGGTTTAACGGTCTACTGGCAGCCCGGCAGCGGTCTGGCCAAGCCGATCTGCGACGACAAAAACTACGGCAATTCGCGGGCGGATATCGGCTGGGATCCGGCCGCCCGCGCCCAGAACCGGGGCGACTGCATCGCGAAAGAAAAGGCGCCCAAAGAAGCGGCCCCGATCACCCAAACCGTGCCGGTGGGGTGGACGCATGCCAAGCTGGAGTTTGACCGAACGGTATATCCGATAGGATCCATCGCCCGGATTCGGGTCGAGGATATCGACATGAACCTCAATCCCGACAAGCAGGATACCGTTAAGCTGTTCGTGTTTACCGAGTCGGACATAACCGGCGTCCAGCTGACGGCGTTCGAAGACAGCAAAAATCCCGGGGTGTTCGAGGCGCGCGTTCTGCTGACCGATCAGAAGGACCTGAGCGGCGCCGGCGAGGGAAGCCTGTTCAAAGATGAGGAGCGGCCGGGAAGCGCGAGTCTGCGCGCCACATCGCAGGTCAAGGTTATCGCGATGTATGAGGATCGGACCTTGCCTAAGCCGTATGCCAAAAGCGGCGTAAACAAGATTCAGCGGCAGGCTAAAATGTCGGCCTACAGCATACAGCAGAATCAGCAGACCGCGAATTTAGCGCAGAATGTCCCGGCGGGCGCTGTATTGGTGCCGACCAACGACCCCTATACTCCGTACAAGGTGAGCGATAAGTGTCCGCCCGGCATGACTCCCATCCCCCATGAGGGCACCCAAATGTGCGTACCCAACGGTTGAGGTAGGAGCACCCGCGAGCGATCTGACCGGCCGCCTTCAGGGCGGCCGGTTCGCTTTTGGGCTTATTAAAAAGGGCTTCGGGAAAAGGTAAAATCCCGCACTAGAGGTGCGGCTGTTTATGCCCCAATTATCCAAAAACGACCAGGAGCGCTACTCGCGGCAGATCACCCTGCCGGAAATCGGCGTATCCGGCCAGCAAAAACTCAAGGCGGCGCATGTGGTGCTGGCCGGCGCCGGGGGGCTGGGATCTTCCGCCGGCTATTACCTCGCGGCCGCCGGCATCGGCCGCCTGCGCGTCCTGGACTGCGACCAGCTTGAGCTCTCCAATCTCAATCGACAGGTTCTGCACGGTGAAGGGGCTCTCGGCAAGAGCAAGGTCGGCTCGGCGGTGAGACGATTGGGCGAGTTCAACTCGGCCATCGACATCGAAGGCATCGACGAGCGCATCACCGATGACAGCGCCGTCCGGCTCCTGGAGGGGGCGGACGCCGTGGTCGACTGCATGGACAACTTCGAGGCCCGTTTCGCGCTCAATGCGGCGGCGCTCAAGCTCGGCATCCCTTTTTTCCACGGCGCCTGCTACGGCATGGAGGGCCGGGTCGCCTTGATCGTGCCCGGAAAGACCCCCTGCCTGCGCTGTCTGGTCCCGTCTCTGGAGTCGATCTACAGCGGCCCGCCGGGCGGCAAGCCGCCGGTCTTGGGCTCGACCCCCGGCATCATCGGGGCAATCCAGGCGGCCGAAGTCGTCAAGTATTTTACCGGCGCCGGGAAAAGCCTGGCCGGCCGGCTTCTGGTCTATGACGGACTGAACCTGAGCTTCAACCTGTTCAAGGTTGAGCGGGACGCGGATTGTCCGGCCTGCGGCAAGAAGAAGTAATGGCGATTACGGTGGACGTAGAGATCGGCGGGCTGCTCGCCAAGCCCCAAGGCAAGAGCGCGGTGCGGCCGACGCTTGAAAACGGCGCCGTGGTGCGCGATATGCTGGCCGCGATAGGCTTCAAAAAGGAGCATATCCCCCGCATCGTGGTGTCGGTTAACGGCACGGTTCGCAAACTGGATTTTGACCTGCGGGACGGCGACATTATTAAGCTGTCGATCCTGGTGGGGGGAGGCTGAGCGCGGCATGGCCCGGACTTTGATCAAGGATATTCATACTCTCGTCACCATGGACGGGCAGGCGCCGCAGAGCGGGGTCGATCTGCTTATCGAAGACGGCAAGGTCGCCGCGATAGCCGATAATATCGCGGCGCAGCCGGAAGATGAGATCCTCGACGGCCGCTGGCGGGCGGTCTATCCCGGCTTCATCAATACCCATCACCATCTCTACCAGACCCTTACCCGCAATATTCCCAAGGTGCAGGACGCCAAGCTTTTCGACTGGCTGATCGCCCTTTATGAGATCTGGCGCGAGCTGGGTCCCGAAGCGGTGGAGGTGAGCACGAAAGTGGGTCTGGCCGAGCTGCTGCTCTCCGGCTGCACCACGACGACGGACCATTTCTACGTATTTCCCAAGAGCGCGCCGGAAGAATTTATCGACATCGAGATCGATACCGCCCGCGCCATGGGCATGCGCTTTCATCCGACGCGCGGGAGCATGAGCCGGGGCCGCTCCGCGGGCGGACTGCCGCCCGACGACGTGGTGCAGACGCCGGAGGCGATTTTGCGCGACTGCGAGCGGGTTATCGCCAAGTACCATGATCCGCGGCCCTTCTCGATGTGCCGCATCGCTTTGGCGCCCTGCTCGCCCTTCTCGGTGACTACCGAGCTGCTCAAGGAGACGGCGGTGTTCGCGCGGGAGAAGGGAGTGCTGCTGCATACCCATTTATGCGAGACCAAGGATGAGGAGCAGTTCTGCCTCGAGACGGTGGGCAAGCGGCCGCTGGACTACATGGAAGATGTGGGGTGGGTCGGACCCGATGTCTGGTACGCCCACGGCATCTACTTCAGCGATGATGAGATCAAGCGCCTGGCCGCGACCCGGACCGGGGTGGCGCATTGCCCGGTCTCCAATCTGCGGTTGGGATCCGGGATCGCCAAGGTCCCGTTGATGATGGAGGCGGGCATGCGCGTGGGCTTGGCCGTCGACGGCAGCGCCAGCAACGATTGCTCCGGCATTCTGCGTGAGATGCAGACCGCGCTCCTGGTGCACCGGGTCGGCACCGGCGTCACGGCCATGCCGCCGAAAAAAGTTCTCGAGCTGGCGACTTTGGGCGGCGCGCGGATTTTATGCCATCCTGAGCTGGGAACGCTCAAGCCCGGAAGCGCCGCGGACCTCGCCGCCTTCCGGCTGGACCGGGTGGATTTTGCGGGCGGCATGCATGATCCCGCGTCGGCGGTGCTGTTCTGCGGTTCGGGGATACGGGCGGATTTTACCGTGGTCGCGGGCAAGGTGCTGGTCAAAGACGGCAAGGTCGCGGGGCTCGATGAGGAAGAGCTCTTCCATAAGGCCAATAAGGTTTCGGAGAATATGCTCAGGAAGGCCGCCGACAAGGCGGCCGTCTAAATGAGGAGGATCGGATGAGAGTTACTGATTTCAAGATTCCCACGCGGATCGAGGAGGCGAGGCGTCAGCTCAAGGGACTGGGGAATTCCGGATTTTTCCTGGCCGGCGGGACCTCGCTCGTCTTCAATAAAGGCAAGGCGGGCCGCGTCGCGGTGGATATCTCGCGGCTGGGCCTCGATAAGATCAAGAAAGAGGGCCGCGGTTTCATGATCGGCGCGAATGCGCGGATCGCGGATCTCCAGGAGTATCACGCCAATGGCTGGGTCCTCGACCGGGTGGCGCATGACTTCGTCACCCAGCAGATACGCAATATCTGCACCATCGGCGGCAACGTCGCGTCGATCTTCCGCTGGAACGACTTTCCGGTGGCGCTGATGGTGCTCGACTGCGAGCTGACCATCCAGGGCAGGAAAAAGCAGAAGGTGAGCGGCGAAGAATACTTCAAGTCCCAGCCGCGGCGCTTCTACGCCGACCAGGGCATACTCACTTCGATCAAGGTCGGAGCGCTGCCCGCCGGTACCGGTTTCGGCTACCGCAAGGAGCTCAAGACCGCGGCGGACTTCAGCATGGTCACGGCCGCGGCGGTCGCCGAGCTCGACGGCGGGAAGATCAAGAGCCTGCGCGTCGCCGCCGGTTCGGCCCTGCCCTTTCCCCGGCGGCTGACCGCGGTCGAAAAGCTGCTTACCGGCGTCGAGGTGCCCAAGGGCTGTCTATGCGAGGGCGCGTTTATGGAGCAGGTCAAAGCGGGCATCGCGGATATTCCCTGGAAGGGATATGTCGGCCTGAGCGATGCGTACGCCGCCCAGCTCGCGGCGGTGACGGTGCGCGATGCGATTGCCGCCGCGGTGAAGGAAGTCCGGTGCGGAGGCAAGAACAATGGCTGAGAAGAAAACGGTCTCTTTTACTCTTAACGGCCGCAAGCGGCAGTTTAAATGCCGGCCCAACGAGAGCCTGCTCGAGCTGCTGCGCCGGGCGGGCTATAAGGGCGTCAAGAAAGGCTGCTCGGAAGGAGTCTGCGGCGTCTGCACCGTGATCATGGACGGCCGGGCGGTCTACTCCTGCATCCTGCGCGCCTTTCAGGCCGAGGGGCGGAGCCTGCAGACCATCGAACATATGGGCGACTTTGAGAAGCCGCATGCGTTTCAGCGCGCCCTGGTGGATGAAGGCGCGGTCCAGTGCGGCTTCTGCACGCCCGGCATGGTGATGGCGGCCGAGGCGATGCTCCGGAAGGACCCGCAGCCGAGCCCCGAGAAGACCAAGGTGTACATGGATGGGGTCCTCTGCCGCTGTACGGGCTACGAGAAGATTTGGGGCGCGATCCGCAAGGTGGTTGCCGCCAAGGGGGGGAAGTAATATGGCGCCGCGGAAATTCAAGATCGTCAACCATTCGGCCGAGAAGAAGGACGCCCTCTCTCTGGCGCTCGGCAAGCCGATGTATGTCGCGGACCTGGCGCCCGCCGACGTGCTTTACGCCAAGGTGCTGTGGAGCCCGCATGCGCATGCGCGCATCATCTCGCTCGATGCCAGCGCGGCCGAGAAGATGCCGGGCGTGGAAGCGGTCATCCACCACGGCAATGTGCCGCATATTCCGCATACCACGGCGGGACAGGGCTATCCCGAGCCGTCCCCGTACGACACCTACATGTTCGACAATAAGGTGCGCTACGTCGGAGATCGCGTGGCCGCGGTGGCGGCGACGTCCCCCGAGCTCGCCGAAGACGCGCTCGACGCGATCAAGGTGAAGTATAAGGTCCTCGAGCCGGTGCTGTCGATCGACGCCGCCTTGAAGAAAGGCGCCCCGATCATCCATGATCAAAAAGAAGCCAGCATACCGATCCCGGTGCCTTATGAGCCGAAGAAGAATATCGCGGCCCGCGTCGGCATGGATCACGGCGATGTGGACAAGGCGCTTAAGGACTCATTCGTCTCTCTGGACTATACGTATGAGACGCCCTACGCCCAGCACACTCCGATGGAGCCGCATGTCTCCATGGCCTATATCGATGCGTCGGGGCGGCTGGTGATCGTCACCAGCACCCAGGTGCCGTTTCATGCCCGGCGCATCGCGGCGCAGACGCTCGATATCCCGGTGCGCCAGATCCGCGTCATCAAGCCGCGCATCGGCGGCGGTTTCGGCACCAAGCAGGAGGTTCTGCTCGAGGACCTCGTCGGCATGCTGGCGCTCAAAACCAAGAAGGCGGTCATTCTGGAGTATACCCGCGAGGAGGAGTTCGTCAGCGCCCGCACGCGCCACCCGCAGCGGGTGCGCCTGCGCACCGGCATCACCAAGGACGGCCAGGTCACGGCGCTCGACATGGACGTGATCTCCAATACCGGCGCCTACGGCTCGCATGCGCTGACCGTGGTCTGCAACTGCGGCAGCAAGGCCCTGCCGCTCTACCGCTCCAAAAACGTGCGCTTTAAGGGAACCACGGTCTATACCAATATGCCCGTGGCCGGAGCCTATCGCGGCTACGGCGCCACCCAGGCGCAGTTCGCTCTCGAAGTGCAGATGGACGAGATGGCCGAGGCCATCGGCATGGACTCGCTCAAGCTGCGCATCAAGAACCATATCCGCAAGGGCGAGAGCTCGCCGGTGTTCCAGGCTCTCGGCGAGGGCAAAGAGGGCGTCGAGCAGACGATCGGTTCCTGCGAGCTCGACAAGTGCATCCGCGAGGGCGCCAAGTGGATCGGCTGGAAGAAAAAGAAGCCTCATACCCAGAAGACCGGACGCTTCCGCCGCGGCATCGGCGTGGCGACGCTCATGCAGGGCTCGAGCGTCCCGGAGATCGATATGGGCGCCGCCTCGATCAAGATGAACGATGACGGCTCCTTCAACCTGCTTATGGGCGCGACCGACCTGGGCACCGGCAGCGATACCATCCTCGCCCAGATCGCGGCCGAAGTTCTGTGCACGTCGCTGGACAACATCATCGTCTATTCCTCGGATACCGACCTGACGCCTTTCGATGTCGGCGCCTACGCTTCGAGCACGACCTACCTTACCGGCTCGGCGGTGCAGAAGACGGCGATGAAGGTCAAGAAACAGATCATCGACGTCGCCGCCGAGATGACGGGCAAGCGTCCGTCCGAGCTTGCGCTCAAAGACGCCAAGGTCGTCGCCAAGGACGGGAGCAAGGAGGTGACCTTCAAGCAGGTCGCCCTCTACTCCCTCTACGAGGCCAATCAGTTCCAGATCGGCGACATGGCTTCGCATATCACCCATAAGTCGCCGCCGCCCTTCTCAGCGCACTTCGCCGAAGTGGAGGTGGATACCTTCACCGGCAAGGTGCGGTTGCTGCGCTATGTCGCGGCCGTCGACTGCGGCACCGCCATTAACCCGGCGCTGGCGGAAGGCCAGACCGAGGGCGGGGTCATGAACGGCATCAGCTACGCGCTGACCGAGGGCTACCTGTTCAACAAGCTGGGCAAGGTGACTAATGCCAGCTTCCTGGACTACCGCATCTTCTCGCTGCGCGACATGCCGGAGATGAAGACCATTCTGATCCCGAGCTATGAGAAGACCGGGCCCTTCGGCGCCAAGAGCGTCTCGGAGATCTGCATTAATGGGCCGCTGCCCGCGATCTCCAACGCCATCTATAACGCCGTGGGCGTGCGCATGCGCGAGGCGCCGTTCACGCGCGAGCGCGTATGGCGGGCCCTGCAGGAGAAATGAAAGGGCTCGTCTACCTGGATAACGGCGCCACCTCCTTCCCCAAACCGGAAGAGGTGTATACCTTCATGAACCAGTGGTACCGGCAGCTGGGGGTTAACCCCGGCCGCTCGGGCTTCGACATGTGCCTGGAAGCGGGCGAGGTGGTCGACGGAACGCGCAAGCTGCTGACTAAGTTCTTCAACGGCGGGAATTCGGAGCGGCTCTGCTACTCCTACAACTCGACCGACGCCCTTAACCTGGTCATCTTCGGGATGCTTAAAGCGGGCGATCATGCGATCACCACGACCGTCGAGCATAACTCGGTGCTGCGTCCGCTCTATCACCTGAGCCGGGACAGCGGCGTGGACGTGGATTATGTTCCGTTCGACGCCAAAGGCTTCGTCGACCCCGGCGACTTCAAGAAGCTGTTTAGGCCCAATACCAAGCTGGTCATCGTCAATCATGCGTCCAACGTTATCGGCACCATCCAGCCGGTCAAGGAGATCGGAAGGCTGTGCCGTGAGCGGGGCATTCCCTTTGCCATCGACGCTTCGCAGTCCGCGGGCAAAATCCCGATCGACATCGAGGAGATGAATATCGACATCGTCGTCTTCACCGGCCATAAGTCGCTGATGGGGCCGACCGGCATCGGCGGCCTCTATGTGCGGGAAGGGATCGATGTCCGCCTTACCCGCGCCGGCGGAACCGGGGTGCGCTCGGCGGTGCGGACGCATCTCGAGGAGTATCCGTTTCGGCTTGAGTACGGGACGCCCAATACCATCGGCATCGCGGGGCTTAACGCGGGAGTCCGGTGGCTGCTCAAGGAGGGGATTGAGAAGATCCACGCCCATGAGATGCGGCTGACCGCGAAGCTGCGCGACGGGCTTGAGGATATTCCCGGCGTCACCCTCTACTGCCAGGATGACCTGAAGAACCATATCGGCGTCCTGCTGTTCAACGTCGACGGATTTGAGGCGCTGAATACGGGGACCATGCTCGATGTGGATTACAATATCGCCTGCCGTACGGGGCTGCATTGCGCGCCGCTGGTCCATGAGCGGCTGGGGACCGCCAAGATCCACGGCGCCGCGCGCTTCGGCGTCGGACCCTTTAACACCGATCAGGATATCGAGACGGCGATCGGCGCGGTCAAGGAGATCGCCGCCGCCCGGGCGGGCAAATAGCATGCGCTTCGCGCTGCTTTCACTTCTTCTTCTGCTGCCCGTTTCCGTGCAGGCGCAAAGCAGTCTCGAGGAGCGCGTCCAGGCGCTTGAAGAGCGCTTGGCGCTCACCGAGAAGCTGAGCTCGATCGGCGCCCACTCCGACGTTCTTATCGCCCGCTGGGAGCATGGTCTGCGCCTGGAAAGCCCGGACGGCACGGTCATGCTCAATCTCGGCGGGCGGCTCAATGTCGACTGGGCGTTTATGAGCGAGGACGACGCGCTGGAGCGGCGCTTCGGCAATTTTGACGACGGGGTGCAGTTTCGCCGGGCGCGGCTGTACCTGAGCGGCACCTTGTACCGGCGCATTATCTTCAAGACCGCTTTCAACTTCAATGCCGGCGCAGCCGAGTATAAGGACCTTTTCATCGGCATCAAGGACCTGCCGTATGCCGGGACCTTCATGACCGGCCACTTCAAGGAGCCCTTCGGCTTCGAGCAGCTGACCAGCGGCAAGTTCCTCATGTTCATGGAGCGCGGCCTGACCGACGCGCTGGTCCCCGGCCGCAATGCGGGCATCGCCTTCTCCAATACCTTGGCGGACAAGAGCGCCACCTGGCAGGCGGGATTTTTTCGCGACACCGATAATTTCGGCCGCAGCACCCCCGGCGGCGCCTACGCCTTTACCGGCCGCATGACCGTCCTCACCCGCTATGAGGACGGCGGCCGCCGGCTCGGCCACTTCGGCACCTCGTTCAGCATCCGTAATCCGCAGCACGATACGGCTTCCTTCGCGGCCGCCCCGGAGGCCGGCCTGGCCCCGGATGTCATCGCGACGGGGGATGTCCCCGCCGAAAACGTGCGTTTGGGCGGTATCGAGGTCGCCGCGGTAAGAGGGCCGCTCTCGGTGCAGAGCGAGGCGGTGCTGGGGCGCATCATCGGCGCCAATGGAGCGAAGGACCCGCTGCTGTGGGGGCATTATGTCGGCGCCGCCTATTTCCTGACCGGCGAGCATCGTACCTACAATAAGGAGCTCGGCGTCTTCAGCCGGGTGAATCCTTCGCGCAATTTCGGCGCGGACGGCGGCTGGGGGGCCTGGGAGGTCGCGGCGCGCTTATCGCGGCTCGATTTCGATGATATCGACGAGGGCGTGCGCGGCGGCATGCTTTACGACGTCACCTTGGGCGTCAACTGGTATCTGCGTTCCAATACCCGCATGACCTTGAACTATGTCTACGCCAATCCGCGCGGGCCGGGCCAGGCGAATATGGTCCTGACGCGCTTCCAGTTGGATTTTTAAGCGCGCAGTAATTTATCCGCCGCCAGCGGCACTTATGATAACGTCGGATAAGGGAGAAGCAATATGAGAGCATTCGCGAACTACTGCGCCGCCTTGCTGTTGACCGCCGCGCTGTCCACCTATGTCTACGCGCACTGCCAGGTGCCCTGCGGCATCTACGGCGACCAGCTGCGTATCGAGACGCTGATGGAGCACTATGTCACCATCGCCAAATCGGCCAAGCAGATCCGCGAGCTGTCCAAGGCGAAGGACAAGGACTACAACCAAGTCGTGCGCTGGGTAAACAACAAGGAAAAGCATGCCGACGAGGTCGCCCATATCGTGACCTACTACTTCATGGCGCAGCGGGTGAAGCCGCCCAAGGAAGGCGGCGAGGCGGCGATCCACAGCTACCGCAGGAAGTTCGTGCTGCTGCATGAGATGCTGATCGAGGCGATGAAGAGCAAGCAGTCGGCGGAGGATGAGCCCGTGCAGCAGCTGCGCAAGCTGACCCTGCAGTTTCACGAGGCCTATTTTACCGACGCCGACAAGAAGCACCTGGAGCAGCACCAACTGAAGTGAGGAGGACGCAATGGCAACAGTGAAATTTAAAGGCGGTCCGGTCAAGCTGGCCGGAGATGAGATAAAAGTCGGCGACGCGGCTCCCGCGGTGACTCTCGCGGCGGCTGATCTGTCCGATAAGAAGGTGGGCGGGGCGCAGAGCAAGGCCCAGCTCCTGGTTTCCGTGCCGTCGCTGGATACTCCGGTCTGCGCCACCGAGACCCGCAAGTTCAATCAGGAGGCGGGAGCGGTGGAGGGCGGCGAGGTCATGGTCGTGTCCATGGACCTGCCTTTCGCGGCCGGCCGCTTCTGCACTACCGAGGGCGTCAAGAACCTGACCGTCTGCTCGGACTTCCGCAAGAAGGCTTTCGCCAAGGCCTACGGCGTGCTGATCGATGAAGGGCCGCTGGCCTGCTTGACCGCGCGCGCGGTATTCGTGGTGGGCAAGGACGGCAAGGTCGCCTACAAAGAGCTGGTCGAGGAGATTACCGCGGAGCCGAACTACGCCGCGGCTCTTGAGGCGTTCAAGAAAGCCGCGGCGTAGGTCCGGGTCTTAGAACAGGGGACCGGCGGAGCCGCCGTCCCAGTAACCGCCGCCGGAGTCCCGGCCGCCCCCGTCCCAGGGGTCGCCGTGGACGTCGTCCGGTCCGGGCGTCGTGTCGCGGCGCGGGTTGCCCAGATCGTCGAGGTCGCCGGTGCCGATCGGATCGGCGTCATCGCGCGGCTGATCGGGCATCTCCGAGTCCCGCTCCTCGGTTTTTGCGCTGTGGATGCGCACGCCGATCGGGGTCGCTACGATCGGCCGGCCGGGTTGCTCGGGGTAGTCGAACCGGTAGCGCAGCTTTGAGCGCACCGCATGGGCGCGCAGCGAAGTCGCGGTCAGGCAAACCTTGAATGTTTCCTTGCGCGTCTGCTGTGTGGCCTTGATCCGAACCTTGCGCCGCTCGGTCCGCGTGCGGTCGGTCCAGCATTCGCTGCCGTGGCAGAACTCCTGGTATTGGGAGCTCTCCAGCCATACCGGCTGCGACAGCGTCTGCCGTCCGTCGAGGGTCACCTGCTTGCAGCCGGTCACCCAATAGGCCGCCGGCATGCGCCGCTGCGGGTTAGCGAAAGAAGAGGTTCGGAACTCCGTCAGGGTTTGCTTTACGTCGGCGGCCTGCTCGAGCGTCGGCGTCGCCGCCATCGCGGGCAGGCTGAGTAGAACAACTATAGTAAGGGCCTTCATACACCACCTCCGGGAGAGCACATTGTACCGCCGAAGGGCCCAGGGAAATAGAGACGAAGGGCCCAGGGTCACTATAGGACCTTTGGTCCCACTATTTCGCCGCGAATTCGCCAGGAATTCACCGGGTAAGGCATGTGGATCAAGCTAAAAATGCTTATTAAAGCGTGTATTTTTAAATTGACCCGAATTGGCCCCAAATTGGCCCGAATTGGCCACTTTGAGGAAAGCAAGGAGAAGGTCTTATTTCTCGGAGGCCTTTCTTCTCCTCTTGAACGCCCACCGGGCTCCGCGGCCATGACCCCACGTTTCGACAAGACCAAAGTTCTTAAGCAGGCTCAATTCTCTTCGCAGGGTTCGCTTGTCGGATGACTTTCCGATTAAGGTCCCCAGTTCTCTCAATGACAACGTTCCGCCCGAGCCCAGCGCGCCCAGGATTTTCCGCTGGCGGGCGGTCAGGTCTTGGCCGATCCTCTTAGGCGGGTGGTAGCGGCTCGGCTTGAAGCGGATGATCAGGGTGCCGGCCGACTGCTCGATCTCCGGTCGGGGAAGGCCGGCCCTCTGGGCGAGCTCGGCAATCTTCTGGGTGCCGCGGCCCCAGGTCTCGATGATCCCTCGTTTGTAGAACACGTTGGCGATGATCGGGTTCCAGGGGCGAGACTCATGCCGCTTGAAGAGATCGTCGACGATGAGGCCGAAATGCAGTTCTCCCGGCGAGGTTATCTCAAGGCGGTCGTCGTAGATGGCGACGCCGATTGAGCCGCCGCTGATGGAATAGTCACGGTGGCAAATGGCGTTCGCCAGGGCTTCCCTCAGCGCCGACGGCGGATACAGCGGATCGTCCTCACGCTCGAAAAGATTGGGGACGATGCGGCCGGCGACAGGCAAGTGATCCCGCATGAACCGCTCGGCTCTCAACAATAGGTCGAAGGCGTTGCCGTGGTACTGCCGGTTGTCGATGAATTCCGTCTTGTCCGTCCCCTCGAACCGGGCGAGGCGCAGGAGGCACTGCGGATAGTCGGGGAGCAGGCGCTCCGAGTCTGCAAACAACGCCACGGCGGCGCGAAGAATCTGCCCGTCCTTTATCAGCGTCAGCCCGCGCAGGATCTCCTTGGGATCGCGCGTGCCGGGGTCTTCCGAGCGGCCGCGCCGGATAGCCTCTTCGAGCGTCCGTACGATCTCGGCTTTGTTTAGATCCTCGACGGCCCATTCTGGCGCCGGCTGGTTTTCCCAGCGTTCGGTGTTGTGGAGCCGCTCTAGCAGCAGGCGGTTGTACTCGTCGCGCGAGAGCTCGAAGTTCGCGGCGCCGCTTCGCCGATAGGCTTTGCCGTGGAAGGAATAGGGGTATTGGAACCCGCGCTCGACAGCGGCGACGACGACCTCCTTGCCGCCTCCTACGGCGACGCGGTCGATGGTTGGGAACACCGCCGGCTCGATACAGTTGAACTCCGTAGCGACATCCTCGAGCGTCTTGTCCGAGACGTCCTGGCCGCGCACTTCTTGGGCCGGGGTCACGCCGAATAGGACGCGACCGCCCCGGTGGTTGAGCATGGCGCAGATCGTCCTTGCGGCATCCGTGCGCCGGCCGGTCGTGCTCTTAAACTCCTTGATTTCGGACTCGCCGTGGGCGGCCCAGGCCTGAATCTGTTCTGAGGTAAGGGGCATTTCCTGGGGCATATTACTGGTACGAGCGACGGGCCGCGTAGTTCCATGGCTCACCATGCTCGCCGTCTGACCCATTTAGTAGAATCCCTGAGCGGGCAAGTGGCGGAATGGCAGACGCTGCGGACTTAAAAACGATGCCCCGCCTTTCTTGCGTGTAGAAAACCCCCGTCGAAAAGCCCGATCCCCGACGAGAAATGCGTGTAGAGGCTCTTCCCTAGACTTCCCGTCCCTTCCCCGCTTTTCCTGGTTTTGTGATATGGTTTGGCCACGTCTTGGCCACAGGGATGCGTGTAGCGAAACCTCCTGACACCCCGCCGCCCGCACCGGAAGCTCTAGGCGCCTGCCGGCGTCGGACTCCGGTGTACGTGCCGCCATCATCGGGGCCACCTGGCCTTCGAGATGCAAATCTTCGCGGCCGCCATGCTGAAGCCGAACGGAGAAAGGGCGCTGATGAAGGTGCCTTCGGCCCGGCCTCCCGAAGCGACCGCTGGCGTAGTCCCTCCCGGCAAGCTACACTTGGGCCATGAGGCTCCCATCCCCCTCGATCTTGCTGCGGCTCATCGTGGCGGCCGTGGTGGGGATGGGAGTAGTCGTCACGTCCGCGGCACCGTGCCACAGCGATGCGTCCGCCCCCCCGAGTGAGAGGCTGTTTTCCGCGGACTATACCATCCGCCGGGAAGCGCGGGAGGAGCTTGGCAAATTGGACGATAAGGCGAGGGAGAAACTCGTCCCGACTCTCGTCGAGGTGCTTCGCCATGGAGAGGGCGACATCCGTACGACCGCCGCGATGGCATTGAGGGAAATAGGCCCGCCGGCAAAAGACGCGGTCCCCGCGCTCATTGAAGCCTCGCAGGCTCAGGATTTGCTCTTGCGTAAACTGGCCCTCGAGGCGCTGGGCAGGATCGCGCCGACATCGGAGGCGACCGTTTCCATTCTCATCCGAGCCCTGAAAGACGACCATGTCAGCGACACCGCCGCCGAGGTTTTGGGGAGCATCGGTCCTCCGGCGAAAGACGCCGTTCCCGCGCTCATCGAGGTGCTGCAGGGTGGCGACGGCGTCCGCGGCTATGCCGCCGAGGCTCTTGGGAATATCGGCCCGGCGGCCGAAGCCGCCATCCCGGATCTCATTTGGGTCTTGCGGCGCACCGGCAATCGCGATCAGGCGGCGGATGCGCTGGTGAAGATCGGCCCGGCCGTGGTCCCGGCTGTTATCACGGCGATGGGGGAGATGGAGAGGGATCCCAAGGTCAAAAGGGGGCTTCTTAAAGTGCTGGGGAAGCTCGGTCCCGCGGCGCAAGAGGCCATCCCCGCGCTCGTGCGCTCACTGCAGGACGATTCCATTCACGGCAGCGTCGTATGGGCGCTAGGCCGGATCGGTCCGGCGGCCATCCCGGTCCTCGTTGAGGCCCTGGCAGACGAGGATAACAATCACCGGTATAGCGTCGTGACGGCGCTCGGTGAGATGGGCGCGGCATCCGTCCCCGCACTCATCGGGGCTTTACAGAACGGCGACCGCAATATCCGCGATGGGGCGGTCAGAGCCTTGGAAGACATCGGCCCGGCGGCTAAAGACGCTGTTCCTGCGCTCATTCGGTCGCTGAAGGATGAAGACTCCTTCGTCCGTCTGCTGACGGCCGACGCCTTGGCGAGTATAGGTCCTGCGGCGAGGGACGCCGTACCCGCCCTCAGGCAGGTCTTGGCGGGCAATGAACCGAACGTCCGGGACTTCGCCCGCAAGGCGCTAAAAGCCATCGAGAACGAGGAATACGCGCTCCCGCTCGACCGCGCGGCCTCCTCCTTGGCGAAGATCGAACCGACGGCCGGGAAAGAGGATATCCCCGCTCTGGTCAAAAATTTGCAAGACGCGAATTGGCATGTGCGCTCGTCGGCCGTAGATAGTCTGTCGAAGTTCGGACCGACGGCCGTCCCCGTTCTCATCATGGTCTTGAGAGACCGTCATTGGCGCGTCCGCTCGTCCGCCGCCCGGACACTGGCGTGGATGGGCCCGGCCGCAAGTGAGGCGGTCCCCGCTCTCGGACAGGCTCTGGGCGACGCTCACGACCAGGTCCGCGACGGAGCCGTAGCCGCGCTGTTGAAAATGGGCCCGGCCGCGAAAGAGGTCGTCCCGACGCTCATTAGGGCCTTGGACGATGAAAGCTGGACCGTGCGCAGCACGGCCGCCGAAGCCTTGGGGAGTATCGGACCGCCGGCCGAGGAGGCCGTTCCCTCTTTGATGCGCGCCCTGAGATACGAACCGCCCGCCGGCCGCCAGACCGGCATTGCGTGCGCGGGGACCTCCGCCGAGGGACAGGAGCAGACCGAATGGTCCTGCTCCTCCGACCCGGATTCCAACTGGGAAAGCGACGTCGTGGTCATCCGCAGGACGGCGGCCCAGGCATTAGGAAACATCGGTCCTCAGGCGAGGCCTGCCGTTCCCCTGCTCATCAAGTCCTTACAGGACGCTCATCCCAAAGTTCGTCGTCAAGCGGCCGCGGCTCTCGGGAAGATCGGTCCGGCGGCGAGGAGCGCCGTCCCCGCCCTGACGGATGCGTTGAAGGATGAGGACGCCGGCGTCCGGGAGAACGCCGGGAGAGCCTTGCGGGAGATACGGACGATACCTGAATAGGCGAGTGTTCATGCTCGGCCCCGACGTCGGCAGTTTGATTGGGATCGCTCGGAAGTCCGGTCACTCGTCCGCTATCGGCCGAGTGGGGCCGTGGGATCGAGACAGAGCCCCTGCGCTATGGTTTCTGGGCCTTGACCGAAGCTCGGGAGGGCCGGCGGGTTGCGCGCTGGCTGGGGGGGCTCTAATGTTTCCTACAAGTTGTACTGTCGGGTAGCCTTACTTGTAAGGATTGTCGCCACGGGACTAAAAGACAACGGCAGACTTATCCGCTATGTAGGTGAATTGGATCATGGTTCCTCTGCCGTGGAGCTATTCGTTGTTGAGTGGACGGGCGAGCTCTTTTTGCATGTCCTTCAGGGCGGCATTCATCGCGCGTTCCATCAAGGACGAGTATCCTTTGACATCGTGTCCCCAGTTGTAATAGAAGCCTTGCCAGACACGAAAACTATCGGTATGTGCAAACTCCCAAATTAAATCTCCCGTCTTAACGTTCTTTAATTCAAGCTTAACTATAAAATCGCTCGTGCTTAGGCCTGCAGGCAAGCCGAGTAGCCAGAGGTACGGACCAGCTATCGAAAGCCCGTATGTTATTACCTTGCCATTCCATTTTGTGGAAATGACCGTGCCAGTAAGTATCAAGTCAGCCCTATCCTTCTCTCCTCCGAAGGTGAAAAAGACATCCTTGAACAATCCTGACCGTCGAATGCTTGTGGCGGCAGCTTTGGCCAGGTCTTCCGAAACATCGAATTGGAACTCGCGAACAGTGTTGAAAAAACGAGCGGCATCGGGTCGTTCATAAGTCATCCACCCATAGGGCATCAGGGGAACGAAGGAAAAGAAATATGTTCCCATTTGATTAATGTCACTTCGCCCTTCTTCAAATGGCATCACGGCCACGACTAGGTTGTGGGTGGGCTTATCTGAAAGGCGAACGAGATTGGAGACTTTGTTCGGATAAACGAATTTTGCTGTCGTCCCGCACCCTGCGCTCGCAAGTATGCCGAGGACCAATAGGTTTATTGCCCGGAAACTGTTGTAGCGCATCGCGACCCCCTGGAGGCCTGATTCATTCTCGACATCCAATAGCACGTAATAAATGGTTTGGCTTAGTATTAGGTACTAAGAGATTCTGATTTAGTCAATGGGTCAATCTGATGTGGAGTAGAGAGGGAGCAGGGTGGTGAATAGTCACCTTGGGAGACTCAGCGTGCTATCTTGCTGATGGTGGGAGACGTCGCGTTATGTATATTACTCCCCACTTTCCCCGATTCTAGTCCAAGCTAACCCTGACTCGCCGATGTATCCAAAGGAATCCTCTCGGCTAAGGACCTCGCTGGTCATCGCTGGCGGTTACCCCGCCGCAATGAGAACTGCTGCATCGCTGAAGCCTCTTGCCCGAGTACTGCGCTCAATCGAGTTCTCCATCTGCGATCCTCTTCCGTATCTTTCGGACGATGTCCCGGAGGTGCACTATATCTTTTCCGGTGGGATCCTCTGAGTGATGCAGGCTCCGCAACCCGAAGAAAAGGCATGTTCGCAGTTCGGTAAGCGTCCCATTTGAGCGCGACTTGGCGATCTCCGCGCACTTCTTGGGCCGGGGTCACGCCGAATAGGACGCGACCGCCCCGGTGGTTGAGCATGGCGCAGATCGTCCTTGCGGCATCCGTGCGCCGGCCGGTCGTGCTCTTAAACTCCT
>JBDRPD010000108.1:0-121616 GCA_043827405.1 Elusimicrobiota bacterium
TCGTCGACGACCAAGCCTATCTGCCGGTGCGCATCTCCACCGGCATCACGACCGGCGAATACACCGAGGTGACCGCCGGCGTCGCCAGCAAAGACCAATTCCTTTTTCTGGAAAAAGCGACCGACATCAGGCTGCAGAAGCACGAACCACCGCCGGTTATGCTCAAGGCACCGCCGACGCCGCGCTACCGCACCCCCCGCCGGCGCGCTCCGCGGCGGCGGGAGGAACGCCGGCGGCAAGAGGAACGCCAACCGGTCCGCAGGAGCCGCGCTCAGGAGTCGCCGATAATCGACTTCTACCCCGTCGATGACGAGGACCTCGACGAAGAGCCCGGCGTAGTAGAGATGACGCCCGAGGAAAAAAAGGACGAGGAGATCTTCCCGAGCGACTTTCAGCCCTAAGGATACCGGTATGCCCAACAGCACCTACTACATGAACTTTCACTTCCTGCGGCTTGATCACAGCTACCACAAGCTGATCTCCAACGAAAAAGTTGTCGCCAAGCAGGATTTCCTGTCGGCGTTCGATGCCATGGCGCACCACATGCCCATCGCGACGTACGCGCTCAGCGGCCTGCGCTCCGACTGCGATATGCTGATCTGGCGCGTCAGCCGCCGCCTCGAAGACCTGCACGCGATGTCCTGCCGGCTGCAGTATTCCGGCATCGGCAAATACCTGATAACCGCGCGCACCATGCTGGGTACGGTCTCCGGCACACGCTATACTCCGCCGCCGCAGGAAGATACCGATGCGGACGGCGGGCCCACGGTAATCGGCAAAGCGCCGTATCTGATCGTACAGCCGATACTGAAGAACACGCGCAACTCCATGCCGCAAAACGACCCCTCCTCGGAGTCGCATCTGCATATCGCGGATGCCACGGGGCTTGACGATCCGGACCATATCGTCGCCTTTGAGACCAAGGACCCGCTGGAGTTCCGTCAGTTCGCCGAATCCTGGAAGATCGCACCCGATACCCCGACCTACACCTGCATTCAGGCCGGCATTAAGGAGATCATCGACAGCTTCGGGTGAAGAACAAGTTCTTCTGTCTCCACGCACACTTCGACCTGCCGCCGCAGGACAGCCCCTGGCTCGATACCCCCGATCCTGATCCGTCCGCTGCGCCCTATCCGGACGCCTACTCCCGCATGCTGCATACCTGCGCCGGGCCGAACACGGCGAGCCCCCTGCTGGACGAAGAAGGACGCATCCTCAAGTTCGTCAACAACCTAGCGCACCTCAGCTTCGACTTTGCGCCGCACTGGCTGACCTGGATCGAGCGGACCTTCCCGCGGGTCTACGAGAGGATTCTTGAAGCCGACCGCCTGAGCCGTGAGCAGCATGCGGGTCATGGCAGCGCCATCGCCGCCGCCTCGCCCGCGCTCATCCTGCCGCTGGAATCCGCCGCGAACAAGCGTACGGCGATACGCTGGGGCATGCACGATTTCCGCCGCCGGTTCGGGCGCGAGGCGGAAGGGTTTTGGCTCCCGGAGAACGCGGCGGACGCCGGAACGCTCGAGGCGCTCATTGATGCGGGCATCCGCTTCACGCTTTTGTCGCCCGCACAGGCCGCGCAGGTACGGCCCGCCGGCTCCACAGCGGACAAGGACTGGCTGGAAGTGGTCCCCGACACGCTCGACACAACGCGCCCCTACCGCTGGATCTCACCCGCCGATCCGGCCCGCCGGCTCGCCGTATTTTTCTATCGCCTAAACCTCGATCCGGCCAGGATTTACGCCAAGCTGCCGCTGGCCGTCTCGACGCCGGAGCCGCTCAAGACCGCGCGCGAACAGGTCATCGACGTCGGGCAGCGCTTCGCCAACCGCCTGGTGGATTCCCTCACCGCCAACGACGCGCGGGAGCTGAGCCATGCCGCGATTGACGGCGAGCTCTTCGGCCACCTCCGGCTTAACGGCAACCGCGCCCTCACCTACGCCCTCGATACCCTGCTGCGCGAAGCGCCGGCGCGCTGGACCAACTACGGCGAATACCTGGACAATGTTCCGCCGCCGCAGGAAGTGCGGCTGCACCCGCTCAGCTCCCGCTCCTGCCCGCACGGCGTGCAGCGCTGGAGCGGCGACTGCGGCTGCGGTGAACTCCCCCCCGCGGCGCCGTGGCGCGCCCCGCTGCGTGAAGCCCTCGAGGCCTTGGGCCGGGACCTGGACGAGCGATATTGGGAACTCGGAAAGCCGCTGTTTTGGGACGCCGCGGAGGCGCGCGACGCCTACGGCGCCCTCATCACCGCGCCGCCCGGGACGCGCACCGCCGGCTTCCTCGATGAACAAACCGCGAAACATCTTACGCCGCAGGAAGCCCGCACCGCGCTGCGCCTGTGCGAAATGCAGCGCTGGCGCCTGCGCATGCTGGAGCACTGGGCCTGGCAGGAGGATGACCCGGCGGCAGCGACCGGACTGCGCATACTGGCATGCGCGGGAAAGGCGCTGCACGTCCTATCGCTGATCGACGACACCGCCCAGGAGTTGGAGAAAGGATTTATCGAGCGCCTCGCGCGCTGCCCCTCCAAGGAGACCACCGGCCCGAACGCCGCCGAGATCTACAACCGGATCGTCCGCCCGGCGCGCGCCGACGCCCGCCGGGCCCTCGCCCACTACGCGGTCTCCGATCATATGGAAGCGGGGCCGATGCCCAACGCGGGGCTGGGCCTGCCCGGGCGCCGGGCGGCGACGTCGTTCACCGCCGGCATCGAACCGCTGCTGCGCCGCACCCGCCGCGCCGGCCGCGGCATGAACAGCCTGGCGGTCTGCCGCATCGGGGTCCGGCAGCCATGGACTTTCGAGCAAGCGCAAGGGCTGACGGCGGTCTTCCACTCCCAGGACGCCGACATCGAGTGCTGGACGCGCGAGGAGCACGACACGGATCGCGACCGGCGGATCGCCGCCGAACTCGACCGCGCTTTCCTCGGCCAGTCACCCGCCGATTTCCGCGCGACCGCCGGCCGCTTGTTCGCGGCGGACCCGTGGACTTTGGACGCGCTTTTTCCCGCCGCCCGCCGCCGAGCCGTCCTCCGGCTGCTGCCGCGCGGCAGCGCGGCACAGCGCGACTACTTCATCGCCTGGTACGCGAATCTGCGGCGCCTGCGCGCCGAGCCGCACTGTGCGCAGGAGCTGGCCGAACGGCTGGCCGCGGCGCCGGAGCTCGGCTTGTCGGCCGATTCCCTGCCCGACATCGACATCTTCCGCGAAGCGGTGCGCGCGGCCGCGCTCGCTTTCGCGCGCGCGCCGGCGGCCGGCACGCTCGCCGATCTGGCGCATCTCCTCGACAGCGCCGAGCATGCCGGACTGCATCTGCCGCTGTGGGAGATCCAGGAGCTAGCGTGGTCGGGCGTGCGGCGGCTAAAAGACGCGGCGGACGCCGCGGATATTCACCGGCTCGTGCAAATACTCGGCATCGCGCAAGCCGCACCACCACCGCCAAGCGAGACGGCGGCCGTACCGGAGGCATAATATGATTACCCGCAAACTCAAGCTGAAAAACGACCAGGAGGCGCTCCAGCTGCTGGGAGCGCAGGACGCGCAGCTGCGTGATCTCGAGCAGGAGCACGGCGTCGAGATCTTCGTGCGCCATGATCCGGACGGAGAAGACCTCTACCTCTCCGTGCGCGGCACGTCCCCCCGCGTGCAAAAGACGCTCCAGCAGCTCACCCGCCGGCTCACCGCGCTGCGCACGGGCGAAAATCACGACGCAGCGGCGCCGCCGTCCGCCCTGGACCCGCAGCCGCCCAAGGACGCCGTACATGTCACCGCCTACGGCAGCGCCGTCCGGCCGCGCGGGCCGCGGCAAAAAGCCTTCGTGGACGCCATCCTCGCGGGAAAAGTGACTTTCGGGATCGGGCCCGCCGGCACCGGGAAAACCTTCCTGGCCGTCGCCTGCGCTTTGCGGGCGCTCAACGCCCACGAGGTGACGCGCATCGTGCTCACGCGTCCGGTCGTCGAAGCGGGAGAGAAGCTCGGTTTCCTGCCGGGCGACTTCTACGATAAAGTCCACCCTTATCTCAAGCCGCTCTACGACGCTTTCTATACCATGCTCGGCCCGGACAAGTTCCGCATGTGGCAGAGCAACGAGATCGTCGAAGTCGTACCACTGGCGTATATGCGCGGACGCACCCTGGACAACGCCTTCATCATCCTGGACGAAGCCCAGAACACGACGCTGGAGCAGATGAAGATGTTCCTCACCCGTATGGGCCGGGGATCGCGCATCGTGGTGACCGGAGACATCACCCAGATCGACCTGGACTCGCCGAAGCGCTCGGGGCTGGTGCGCATACGCAAAATTCTCCAGTCGATATCCGACATCGAATTCGTGTACTTGACGGAGGAGGACGTTGTGCGCCATCCGATCGTACGTCGAATCGTCCACGCCTTCGAAAACTGGGAGAAGAACCGTTGAATATCCTAATTTCCCCCGCCGGGAAGCTGATGTCCCGTCAGCGCGGGCTGGTACGCCGCGCCGTCCGCGCCGCGCTGGGAGCGCGCAGGCAGCGCCGCGGCGAGCTCTGCGTGATCTTTGTCTCTGACGGACGGATGCGCCGGCTTAATCGCGAACATCTCGGCAAGGACCGGCCCACCGACGTCCTGGCGTTCCCCTATGACCCCGAGCCCGGCTCCGCGGCGCCGCCTTTCGGCGATATCTTTATCGCGCTGGGCGTCGCCCGGAGGCAAGCGCGCGCGCTCAAACACGACGAGCTCACCGAATGGATGACCCTCGCCGTGCACGGCGTGCTGCATCTGGTGGGTTACGACGACCGGCGGGCCGCCGCTAAAAAACGCATGTTTGACCGGCAGAGCCGGATCATGCGGCGCCTGCGCCCTCGCGCCTTCAACGGCTGAGCGCGCCTTCCCGGCGGCAGCGCCACCACAGCTTCCAGGTAACGAGGGAAGCCCCCGCCAGCGCCGAACCTATGCCGACGTAGAGCGCTCCCAGAAAGGGCCGCGGCAGCGGCGAAGCGCGCAGGACCTTCCCCAAGCACATAAAGAACACCACCAAGCCCCAGGTACGCCACGAGAATACGGAACCCAGACAGCGATCGTCGCCGCTGTCGATGATGCGTTGGCCGTTGGTCGCCGCGCGGGGCGCCAAGACGAAGCGGCCCTTGACGGCGCCGATGATCAGCCCGGCCGCCAACAGCAGCGCCGCCTGCGTGCCGCCGGCCTCTACCAGCCAGCCCGCGCCGGCCGCGAATAGACCGCAGCCGACGCACGACCAGACCAGCGACGCGACCATTAGCCGCGTCAGCCGCGACGCCCGCGGCTTATACTTCTGCCGCAAGCTCGTCATCTTCGCCGCGCCGCGCCGCTGCTCCTTGCCATGCAGATATTATGGCCGATTCGCCGTGAAAGATGAAGGCCGGGAGGGGTCGCGCCGCACGCATGGAGTATGCTTTTCTACCGCATGCCCGCACCCCGCCCGCTCGACCGCCTCCCTGACGGCGCCGCTTTCGCCGCCATCGAGCTCGCCCTGGCCGGAGCGGGACTGGCGGCGGCGCGCCTCATCTACGGCCCGTTCACCGGCCTACGGGCGGATATCGACCTCCGCTCAACGGCCCTGGCCGCCGCCTTAAGCCTTCCCCTGCTCGCTTTCGCCGCGCTCGCCGCCTCCCGGCGCGGCGTGGCTCTGCCGGGACTGCGCCGCATCTACCATGACCTCAAGGATTCGCCGATCGGGGACTATATCCGCCGCGGGACCTGGCCGTCTTTTCTGCTGCTGTCGCTGTGCGCGGGCGGGATGGAAGAACTGCTGTTTCGGGCCGTGCTGCAGACCCACTGGGGAATCTGGCTCACCGCCCTGGCCTTCGGCCTTTTTCACGCCCTCTCTCCGGCCTATTTCGCGGCGGCGACCCTGATCGGCCTCTACCTCGGCTGGACATTTCCGTTCGCGGACGGCAACCTCTACGTCCCGGCGCTTATCCACGCCCTTTACGATTTTATCGTCCTGCTCTTATACCGCCGGAGAATGCGAGCCGAAAGCGGGTAAATGATATAATGGCGCTTCCGCTATGCCTGCGACCCTAGAGCACGCCGAAATGGAGAAAAAGTGGCAGTCCCGCTGGGAAGAGGCGGGCCTGTTCCGCACTCCCGAGACGCCGCGGCCCGAGAAGAAATTCTACTGCCTCGACATGTTCCCCTATCCCTCGGCCAACGGCCTGCATATCGGCCATCCCGAGGGCTATACCGCGACTGACATCCTCTGCCGCTATAAGAGGATGAACGGCTTCGATGTGCTGCATCCCATGGGCTGGGACGCCTTCGGCCTGCCGGCCGAGAATTTCGCGATCCAGACCGGCACCCATCCGCGAGTCGTCACCCAGGACAATATCAAGAACTTCCAGCGCCAGATCCGCGCCCTCGGCTTCAGCTACGATTGGGACCGCGAGGTCGACACCACCGACCCGGACTATTACCGCTGGACCCAGTGGATTTTCCTCCAGCTGCACAAAAAAGGGCTCGCCTACGAGAGCGAGATCCCCATCAACTGGTGCCCCTCCTGCAAAACAGGCCTGGCCAACGAAGAGGTTTTCGGCGGCGCCTGTGAGCGCTGCAGCACCAACGTCGAGCGCAAGAACATGCGCCAATGGCAGCTCCGGATCACGGCCTACGCGGACCGCCTGCTGGCGGACCTCGAAGGCCTGGACTGGCCCGAATCGACCATCGCGATGCAGCGCAATTGGATCGGCCGCTCCGAGGGCGCCGAAGTCCCGTTCAAGTGCGGCGCGCATACGATCAGCGTTTTTACCACCCGGCCCGACACCCTCTACGGCGCCACCTACATGGTTCTGGCGCCGGAGCACCCGCTGGTCGCCGCCATAACGACCGACGAGCAGCGCGGCGAGGTCGAAGCCTATATCGAGCAGGCGCGCAGCAAAAGCGAGATCGAGCGCACGGAAATTCTCAAGGAAAAAACCGGCGTTCATACCGGGGCCAGCGCCGTCAACCCGGTCAACGGCCGCGAGATTCCGGTTTGGATCGCGGATTACGTGCTGGCGAGCTACGGCACCGGCGCCATCATGGCGGTCCCCGCGCATGACCAGCGCGACTTCGACTTCGCGACGAAATACGACCTGCCTAAAGTCAAAGTCGTCGAGCCGCCGGCGGGAACCTGGAAGAAGCTGCCGGAGATGCTGGACAAGATGGCTTTCGTCGGCGAAGGCAGGGCCGTTAACTCCGGACCCCTCGACGGGCTGCCGACCCGGGAAGCCATCAGGAAAATGACCGCCCATCTCGAGGAAAACAAGCTCGGCCGCGGCGCCGTCTCCTACCGCCTGCGCGACTGGGTCTTTTCGCGGCAGCGCTACTGGGGCGAGCCCATCCCGATCGTGCATTGCGCGAAATGCGGCGTCGTCCCGGTGCCGGAAGAGCAGCTGCCGGTGCTGCTGCCGGATATCCGGAACTACAAGCCCACCGGGACCGGGGAGTCCCCCTTGGCCGCCGTCCATGTCTGGGTCAATACCAACTGCCCGAAATGCGGCGGTGCCGCCAAACGCGAAACCAACACCATGCCGCAGTGGGCGGGCTCCTGCTGGTACTATCTGCGCTTTCTCGATTCGCGCAACGCATCGGCCGCCTGGTCGGCGGAAAAGGAAAAGAGCTGGATGCCGGTCGACTGCTACGTGGGCGGCGCCGAGCATGCCGTGCTGCATCTTCTCTACGCCCGCTTCTGGCATAAAGTCCTTTTCGATCTGGGTCTCGTAACCACGAAAGAACCCTTTCAAAAACTACGGCACCAGGGGATGATCCTGTCCTTCTCCTACCGCGACAAGCGGGGAGTCTATCACGCCTACGACGAGGTTGAGCATACCGATGGCGGCAAGGCGATGCTCCGGGACACCGAGGAGCATCTGGTCACCCAGATAGAAAAGATGTCCAAGTCCAAAAAGAACGTCGTCAATCCCGACGACGTCCTCAAGACCTACGGCGCCGACGTCCTGCGCCTCTATGAGATGTTCCTCGGCCCCTTCGCCGACTCCAAGCCCTGGGATACAAAGGATATTATGGGCCGCGTCCGCTTCCTGCGCCGCACTCAGCATCTGTTCGCCGATCCCGCCGCCCTCGACGAAGGAGAGGGGCTCAAGACGCTGCGCCACAAGACGATCCAGAAGGTCGGCGCCGACATCGAGGCCTTCCGCTTCAACACCGCCATCAGCGCCCTCGACATCTATCTTAACGACCTCTATGCGAATAAGCCCGTCGCCCGCGTCGACGCGGAGACGTTCCTGACGCTGCTCAATCCGTTCGCGCCGCATTTGACCGAGGAGCTCTGGGAGGCGCTCGGCAACAAGCCCTTCCTTTCGGCACAAGGCTGGCCGGCATACGACCCGGAACAGACGAAGGGAGACACCGCGGAGATCGTCGTCCAGATAAACGGCAAGCTGCGGGACAAGCTGCAGGTGGCCGCCGGCGCATCCCGCGACGAGCTCGAGAAAGCCGCCCTCGCGCTGCCGAAGATCCAGCAGCTGACCGCCGACAAGCGCGTCGTCAAGGTCATCGTCGTCCCCGAACGCCTGGTGAATATCGTGATCAAATGAACAGGATAACCGCCGCCCTATGCCTCACCTTGGCCGCCGGGCTGGGCGCCGGACTAACCGGCTGCGCGGACGAAGATGTCCGCTACACCCCGCGCAAGCAGATCCTGCCCGCGCACATTAAACGCATCGCGATCCGGCCCATCATCAATAAGACCCCGCAGTTCGGCCTCGAGGACAAATTCATACTGCGCATCCGTGACGAGTTCCTGCGCAACGGCCTCTACCAGATCGTCCCGGAGCCGGAAGCCGACGGCCTGGTCATGGTGACGATCATGCGCTACATCCTCATCCCGACGCAGTACGACTCGGTGCTGACGCCGACCGCGTACAAGCTCCGCTTACTCATCGACCTGGATTTCATCGACCGCACCAACAATACCATCCTTTTCCGCGAGCCGAACCTGGAAAGCATCCAGTCCTATTCCGCCTCCACCGTAGCCGGCGGCATTACAGAGGAAGAGGCCCGTGAACTGATCTGGGACGTCCTGGCCCGCGACATAGTCAAGCGGGTCGTGGAAGGCTTCGGCTCAGTCACGGGAGCTTCGCAGCGCAGCGTATCCGGCGAGTCTCCGCCCGACCAGGAACAACCGGCGCTGCCGTCTCGACCCGTAAATCCCAACATCTACTGACCGCGCGGCCATGTCCTCATTGACGCCCCGTGACCTGGCCGCCGAATGGAAAAAGGGCTCCTTTCGTCCCGTCTACTATTTCTTCGGTGAGGACGCGGGCTCCAAGAACTCCGCGATCCAGGTGCTGCGGCGGACGCTGCAATCCGACGACTTTAACACCAGCGAGTTCTCCGGGGACTCCGACGATCAGGCCGAAGAGATCGCATCCACCTGCCTGACGCCGCCGATGTTCTCGGCCCGGCGCCTGGTTATCGTGCGCAACATCCACCTGGGCGTCCGCGGACGCAAACGCCTGGCCGATTATCTGCGCGCTCCGCTCGAGACCACGACCCTGGTAATGTCCACCGACGACAAGAAGCCGACAGCCAAGGATGTCCTCGCCGCCGGCGTACAGGCGCTGGGCGGCATCGTCCTGTTCGAGCCGCTGTCGCCCGGCAAAGCGGTCGCGCGCCTGCAGGAAGAGGCCTGCCGCGCCGGCTTCGAACTCGCACCGGACGCCGCCGAACTGCTGGTTGAGGAATCCGGCAGCGCCTGGGGAATCCTGCGCTCGGAGCTTAAGAAGATTCAGCTCTTCGTCCAGGGCCGCCCTTCCGCGAACGTCGACGACGTCGCGGCCTGTCTCGGCTACCGGCAGCAGACCGATCTCTTCGATCTTCCCCGCAGTCTTGAGAAGCGGGACGCCGCGCGCGCCCTGGACGTTCTGCGCTGCCTGCTGCGGGAAGGCCACAGCCCGTTCTCGCTGCTCTTCCGCGTCACCCAGACCGTACGCAAGCAATTGAAGGCCCATCGCATGGTGAAGAGCGGCGCCCCCCAAGACAAGATCGCCCGGGAGCTAAGAATGCGCTACGTGCAGGATTATCTGAACGCCGCCGCGCGGCTCGGAGAGCCGCGGCTGATCCTGACGCTGAAGGACTGCCTGGAGACAGAAATAGCCCTCAAATCAAAGTCCTGGCTCGATGCTTCCATCGAGCTGGAGAACCTCGTTCTGAAGGTCTGCGGAAAGGCCTAGGACTTGGCGGCGGCTTTCTTAACCTTCGCCGCCAGGCGGGATTTCCGACGGGCGGCCGTCTTCCAATGGACACCGCCCTTCTTAACCGCTTTGTCCCACTGCGAGGACGCAGAGGACAGCTTATTCTTGCCTAACTCCGCGTCACCCGCGGCCGCGAGCGCGGCTTTGGACTCTTCCTTCGCCTTCTTGATCATGGCGCGGTTGCGGTACCTGTTGCGCAGCGCCTGACGCTCCGCCTTCTGGGCACTCGTGTGCCGGCCTGTTTTTAGCTTCGCCATAGGAAGGCAGTATACCTTTTCCGTCGGAGAATGGTCAATCTGATAAAATAGCCCCATGCCGGAGCCCGCTCCCGAACGCCAGCACCTGCCCCATGCCTGCGGGGTCTATATCATGCGCGACGCCGCCATGGGCGTCCTCTACGTCGGCAAAGCCAAGGATTTGGCCAAGCGCGTAGCGCAGTACTTCAACCCCAATAAGCCGGAGCTGAAGAACCAGCTGCTGGCGCCCCTGGTCCGCGCCATCGACTACATCTACTGCGCCTCCGAGCGCGAAGCGCTGATCTGGGAGAACCGCCTAATCAAGCGGCATCAGCCGTTCTTCAATGCGATGCTGAAGGACGACAAGAGCTACCCCTACATCCGTCTATCGATGAACGAGGATTTTCCACGCCTCCGCATCGCCCGCCGCAAGCAGCGCGACGGCGCGCTCTATTTCGGTCCGTATCCGCGGGTCGGCCCCATCCGCAGCCTGCTGCGGCGCCTGTGGAAGCGGCGCATATTCCCGCTGCGTCCCTGCGACTGGAGCTTCTCGGCGCGGCGTCCGCTGGAGCGGGAAAAAATCCAGAGCTGCCTGTACTACCATACGGGAGAATGCCCCGCGCCCTGCGCCGGCCGCATCACTCCGGCGGCCTACCGGCGTATCGCCGACGGCGCCGCCTTGTTCTTCTGCGGGCAGTACCGCAAGCTGCGCCGCTCGCTCGAGCGCAAGATGCGCACCGCGTCCAAGGCTCTCGAATACGAAAAGGCCGCGGCGCTGCGCGACACGCTCGAGGGGATCGCTCACATGGGAGAGCGCGTCCGCTACCAGGAGGTGCGGCCGAACAAGGTCACGGCCCGCCTCGACGCCTCGCGCGCCGTCACCGATCTCCAGCAGGCGCTGCGCCTGCCCCGGCCGCCCCATGCCGTCGAATGCTTCGACATCAGCCACCTGCACGGGAGAGGGACCGTCGCCTCCATGGTCCGCTTTTCCGGCGGAGCGCCGGAGAAGAGCCGCTATCGCCGTTACCGCATCCGCACGGTCTCAGGTATTGACGACTGCGCCTCCATTGCGGAAGCGGTGCACCGGCGCTACCGCGCCCTGCGGACGGAGAAAAAGGCCCTGCCCGATCTAATTCTTATCGACGGCGGCAAGGGCCAGCTGGCGGCGGCCGCCAAGAGCCTGGCGGAGCTTAAGCTGAACATCCCCCTCGCCGCGCTGGCCAAGCGTGATGAAGAGATATTTTTACCCGGACGCGGCCGTGCGGTGCGCCTGGAACGGAACCGCCCCGCCCTGCGCCTGCTGCAGCGCCTGCGCGACGAGGCTCACCGGTTCGCCGTCTCCTACAACCGCCTGCTGCGGAAAAAGGAACTGCTGGGCTGAATCACCGCTCCACGGTATCCGGCGGCCCGAAAAACTTGACGACCTTATCCCGCCGGGCCAGCCACAAGCCCTTGCCGTAGACCCCGGCCCAGACCCGCCCGTTCGGTCCGAGATGGAGGGCGCTGACGGATTCGCCCGCCAAGCCTTCGCCGGGGCCGTACCTCTTCCAGCCCGGGCCGGCATTGCAGTAGATCCCGCTGCGCCAGGAGGCGGCCCATAGCGGGCCGTCGCCGAGTTGCGCGAAGCTTGTGATCCAGCGTCCGGGAAGCTCGCGGGAAACCTCTTCGCCCCGGCCGTCGAGAACAACGAAGCCGTTGAGGGTCGCCGCGAAAATATTGCCGTTGGGGCGGACCGATACCGCGGTTATCCGCTCATCTCCCTTGGGCATCCGCCAGAACACCGACCATGATCCGTCCCGGCGCACGAAGACTTTCTGCGCGCCCGCGGCGTAGAGATTTCCCCGGGAGTCGAAAGCGACGGAATGGAGAGACTCCCGCATCTCCGGATCGCGGACCAGGCGCGACATATTGGAATCCCAGCCCCACAGCCCGCCCGCGGCGAATACGACTTCATTGCCAAAAGAGGCGATCTCCGCGACCTTGCCCTTGGGGGGATCCTCCCGCCGCAGCACCTCGGTCCACCGGCCGTCGTGATAGCGCAGCGCGGTGCCGTGCCACCCTCCGAGCCAGAGCGCCCCATCAACGGAGAAATGCGCGCAGGCGAACGCAGCAAGATCTTTGCCAAAAATCTTGCGATGCGAAACCGGATCCATAAGGGTCGCGAAGCTCCCGGCAGCACGGAGATCGAAACGGTGCACGCCGTACTTGGTTACTACCCAGACCGAACCATCCGGCGCGGTCAACACATCCATAACGGAAGGATACACGCCCTTAAGCTCAACAAAAACCCCGTCGTCGAGCGTTCGCTCAAGCGCGGAAGGGTCCTTGACCTGGATTTGCAGAACGTCCTTGGACTTCCATCTCCGAGCGACGACCGGCTGCGCAAAATCGAATCCATGGCGCACGGCCTTCCATACCTTAAGACCCGATCCCAGAGCAACGATGAGAAACAACCCCAAGGATAAGCCTTTGATTTCGACCCGCTTGGGCTCAATCGGATGGGAGCAGCGGGGGCACGGCGTTCCCGCCGGCTTCTTCAACCCGCAATGCGAGCATTCTATCTGCGCCATACGTAAGATATAGTATGAAAATGAAGCTGTCTGCCCGCATTTGCCGCGAGATGAAGCACTACCCCGCGTTCTATCAGCAGGTCTGGCGCGCCTGCGCGCAGATACCCCGAGGCCAGGTGCGGACCTATGGCTGGATCGCGCGCCGGATCGGCCGGCCCGGCGCAGCGCGCGCCGTGGGCCAAGCGCTGGCAAAGAATCCTTTTGCCCCCCAGGTCCCATGCCACCGGGTCGTCGGCGCCGGCGGAAAAATGACGGGCTTCTCGGCGCCGGGCGGCATTCGCGCCAAGCGGAACCTGCTCAAGAAGGAGGGCGCGCTGGCGTAAATGCGTCCCGAAACCAGCGGCGAGGGCCGCGCCCTAATCTCGACTCCGGCAGCGAATAATATAGACTGCTCCCATGAAGGAAGGTGCGAAACGATGGGTATTCGCGTCCGGAATATTTATCTTATTCGTTGTCTGCGCGAACCCCGCCCCACTGCGTTATCTTATACGAACGCCGGGCGCCTTCGGCCTGCATTCACTGGTCGGAATACTCAGTAATAGCCTGCCGTCTCTACTATTGGCCGGCTTCTTCTGCGCCAGCGCCTGGGGCGCTGGGCGGTGCCTGCTGCGGATTATTTCGCCCCTTGCGACGGAGCCCGAGCACGAAGCCGCGGCCTTCGCGCTCGGCGCCGGCACCTGGGGGTTGACGCTCTTTATGCTCGGGCGGTTCGGCTTATTCCAGCCGGCGGCGGCGTGGGCAACGGCTGTTGCCGCGGCAGCGGCCGCCTGGCCCGCATGGCGACGCGCGGGGCGCGGCGCGCGCCCGAACCGCAGCCAAACGCTGTCCTGGGGGCGCGTCCTCGCCGCATGTGTTCTCGCGTTGGCGGCATGGCACGTCCTCGTACACGCGCTCGCGCCCCCCATCGACGCGGACGCTCTCGCCTATCACCTCGCGCTGCCCAAGCTTTATCTGCGCGCGGGCGAAATACGCACGATATCCTGGCTCATCTTCAGCCACTGGCCGCACCTCGTCAGCCTATTGTTCGCGCTACCGCTGTCGCTGGGCCTCGACAATGCCGCCGCGCTCCTACATGTCGGTGCCGGAACGGCGCTGATCGCGAGCGTCTTTCTTATCGCGCGCGAGGAGTTCGACGCACCGACGGCTTGGACGGCCGCTGCCGTCCTCGCCGTCCAGCCCGTCCTTACCCGCTACGTCGGCGCGCCCCGTATCGAAGCGTGGTGGGCGCTTTTTCACTTCCTGGCGTTTCACTCGGCCTGGCGCTGGAGCCGCAGCGGAGACCGGTCCTGGCTGCTGCGCGCGGCGCTGCTGGCCGGTTTGGCCGCCTCGGTCAAGCTCATCGGCCTCGCGCCGCTGGCGATCCTCGGCACCTGGATTCTGCTGCGGAGGAGCCCGGCCCCGCTCCAAGAGCGGGCGCGCTGCGCCTGCTTGACGATGGGGCTCGGCACCGCCGTCGCTTTCCCATGGCTCCTGGCGACCTGGTGGACGACGGGCAATCCCGTATGGCCTTATCTGAGCGGGTTATTCGGCGGCGCGGACGGCGCCGCGTATCTCGCCGACAGATTCACCCGGCTCAACCACTGGCCGGCATGGACAAACCTGGAGGTCCTGCTCCGCAACGGACCGCAGTACCTGCTCATCCCGACGCTGCTCATGACGCTCCTGAACCTCCGCGACCGGACAAAACTGCCGCCGTACCTGCGCTTTCAGGCGGCGACGTTTCTGCCTTACGCGCTGCTCGTCTGCTGGAACTACGAAGCCTGGCGCTACTGCGTCCCGTGGATGCCGGCGCTGGCGCTCACGACCGCCTGGGGCTTTGTCCGACTATGGAAGCGCGGCGGCGGGCGCGCGGCGGCGGCGGCGCTGCTGCTGGGTTTCGCCATTATCCCGCTGCTGCGCCTGGGCCAGAGCAACGCGCTGTTCGCCGTCCTTGAACTGCGTTCGCGCTCCCGCCCAGACCTGCCGCCGCGCGAGATCTTTCTGCGCCAGTCGTTCCCCCCCTACGCTTTGCATCGGGCGGTGTCGCGGCAGGTCGGCGAATCCCCCGCGCGCGTACTCCTCTTCCATGAGTCCATGGGATACTACCTCGACGCGGATTATCTATGGGGGGTTCCGGCTTTCCAGAGCCTCATCCGCTATGATGAGCTCACCGACGGCGGCGCTCTGCGCGTACGGCTAAGGGAGTTGGGGATAACGCACGTTATCATCCAGGTGCCGTTTCCCGGCTACTACGAGTACCGCGCGGCGGCGTTGATGCATCAACTGCTCGCCGAGGTCGGTCCTCCCATCACTAAGGAAAGCGGACATGCGCTGTATGCGCTGACCCCGCACCCGGCGCGGACCGCTCCCTAATCCCAGCCCCGGTAGCGCAGCCGGAAAGCGGGGCGGATGGGCGCATTATCGCTTCTCGTACTTTTATCCGCGAACTCCGCATCTTTTTCTTCGGCCACTAAAGCGAGCACTTCACCGACGACATCGCCGGCATCCTTGCCCGAGGAGATCGAAGCGATCACGGTCACCGCATGGCGCGCATCCACCGCCATAGGCGGGGAAGCGGTCCAATAAATCGGCCGGGCCGGGTCCCCCTTGTAGTACCAGCTGCCGCCGCGAGGCACCATCGGCCAGCGGATCGTTTTGCCGGCGTATTTTCGCGGGTCGCGCCGAACGTCATCATAGGTCAGAGGGGTCGCATGCCGCGTCAGCTGCCAGGACTCGAGCCAGTTGGCGGCAGCCAAGGGCGACCAGAGGACGAGGTAGAGCGAGAAACCCGCGGCCAACCCCGCGCATAACAGCCCCGGCCAACGCTTAAGCCGCCGCCGCAGCTGCCGGCGGCCGCGCAGGGACAGACTGGACAGTATCAACCAGCGCGCGGTTCTATACCCGGCGCTTGTCATAGGCCATGCCGACGTTATAACCGAACGCGCGGAGAGTTGCAAGCCGCTCCAGATAACCTGCCTGGCACCTTATCTAAACGGCTATTCGACCATGCCGCCCATCTCGAACATGGGCATGAACATCGCGATAACGATGGTGCCGATGACGACGCCCATGACACAGATAACCATGGGCTCGATCATCGAGGTCAGCCCCTTGACCGCGGCGTCGACCTCCGTGTCATAGAAGTCGGCGATCTTTTCGAGCATCTGGTCGAGACAGCCCGTTTCCTCACCGACGCCGATCATCTGCGTGACCATGGCTGGAAATACCCCGCTGGCCTTGAGCGGCGTCGCCAGATTGCCGCCCTCGCGCACGTTCTCCCGCGCCGCCAGGATATGCTTTTCGAGAACGACGTTGCCCGAGGTAGCGGCCACCGTCTCCAGCCCCTGCATAATCGGCACGCCGGACTTGATGAGGGTGCCGAGGGTGCGTGTGAACTTGGCCACCGCGACCTTCTTGAGGATGATGCCGAAGACCGGGGACTTCAGGCTCTTCTCGTCGATCCAGGCCCGCCCCTGGGGCTTTGAGTAGGCGTAGTTGACCCCCTTCCAGAACGCGAAAGGGCCGCCGATAACCACATACCAGAAATCACGAAAGAAGTCCGACAGGTCAACGAGCATTTGCGTCAGGAAAGGCAGCTCGGCGTTAAAACCTTCAAAGATCTTCTGGAAGGTCGGGATAACGAACATGATCAGGAACACGGTAACCACACCGCAGACGATCAGCATGATCATCGGATACATCATGGCGGACTTTACCTTGGCCTTAAGGGCTTCAGCCGACTCCAGGAATCCAGAAAGGCGCTCGAGAATGGTGTCCAGGATACCGCCGAGCTCGCCGGCGCGTATCATGGCGCAATAGATGTCGGGGAATGCGCTGGGATGCTTCTTGAGCGCGTCCGAAATAGACAAACCCGCCTCGATGTCCTCGCGCACCTCCCAGATAATGTTGCGAAACGTCGGGTTCTCCGCCTGCTCCTCCAGGATTGAAAGGCTCTGCACGATCGGCACGCCGGCGGAGACCAAGGTCGACAGCTGGCGCGAGAACAGGACCAAGTCCTTCGCCGCGACGGGCGGCGGACCGAACATCGGCAGCTTCGCCAGGATCGGGTCGAGCGGGTTGGGCGCTTTCTCGGTCAGCTCGACGATGGTCAGCTTCATCTGATGAATCCGCTCTTTGGCCGCCTTCTCTTTCGGCGCTATTAACATGCCCGCTTTCTCGACGCCCTTGGAGTCCTTGGCTATATAAGAGAACTTCGGCATAGTGTCCCCGCCCGGTTCTATTTTTGCGGCGCTTGCGGCGCCGCCTGCATCGCCCGCTGGATAAGCCGTTTGAGATCCTCAGGATCGGACGAGCGCAGCACCGCTTCCTGATAGGAAATCCGCTTCTTCTGGTACAGCGCGGCCAGCGACTGGTTCATCGTCTGCATGCCGAACTTGCCGCCGGTCTGGATGGTGAGCATCATCTGCTCCGTCTTCTGTTCGCGTACCAGGTTGCGGATGGCCGAGGTAACCATCATCACCTCGCAGGCCAAGGCCCGACCCTGGCCCGAGATATGCGGCACCAAAGTCTGGCAGAAGACCGCCTGCAGCACGAAGGACAGCTGCACACGCACCTGCTCCTGCTGATGCGGCGGGAATACGTCGACGATGCGATTGATGGTCTGTGCGGTGTCGTTGGTGTGCAGGGTGGCGAAGACGAGGTGGCCGGTCTCGGCGATGGTAAGCGCCGCCTGGATGGTCTCGAGATCGCGCAGCTCGCCGATCAGGATCACGTCCGGGTCCTGCCGCAGCACGGTCTTCAGCGCCGCCTTAAACATCTCGGTATCCTGGCCGACCTCGCGCTGGTTGACGAGGCACTTCTTATGCATGTGCACATACTCGATCGGGTCCTCGATGGTCATGATATGCAGCGCCTTGCGCTCGTTGACGTAATCGATCATGCTCGCCAGCGTCGTCGACTTGCCGCTGCCCGTGGGGCCGGTAACGAGCACCAGCCCTTTAGGAATCTTCATCACGTCATAGATCACCCGCGGCAGGCCCATCTCTTCGAAGGTCATAAAAGTCTGCGGAATGGAACGGATGGCGGCGCCGACGGCGCCGCGCTGCCGGTACACGTTCATGCGCAGCCGGCCGATGCCCTTGAGGCCAAAGGCCATATCCAGCTCATTCTTCGCCTCGAAGCGCTGGCACTGGGCGTCGGTCATCATCGAAAAGGTGAGCTGCTGGGTCATCTCGGCGTTAAGCTTCTCGAACGGGGTGGGAACGAGCTCCCCGTCGATGCGCAGCGTGGGCGGCGCGCCGGACGTGATATGGAGGTCGGACGCGCCCCGCTCGTGCATCATTAAGAAAAGTTCACTCATCGATACCATGCGTTATCTCCTACTCTGAAGCGGTAACTCGGATCATTTCATCGACTGTTGTTTTGCCCGCGAGGAGCTTGCGAATCACGCAGCCCCGCAGATTCAGCATGCCCTGCTTGCGCGCCTGTTCCTTCAGCTGAGAAATCGGCGCCCGATCCATAATCAGCACCCGGATCGGATCGGTGACCTCCAAAACCTCATAAAGACCAACCCGTCCCCGATAGCCCGTACCCGTACAATTGTCGCAGCCCTTGCCGCGGACCAGCGCCACCTTGCCGTTGGATATCTGCATGGAGCTCTTAGTGATGCCGAGCTTTAGCAGCCAATCGGCGTCGACTTCGTACGACTCCCGGCACTCCTTGCAGATACCGCGCACGAGCCGCTGCGCGACAACCATCAACAACGCAGAACTCATCAGGAACGGCTCAATGCCCATCATCCCCATGCGCGTTATGGCGCCGGGGGCGTCGTTGGTATGAAGAGTAGAAAAGACGAGGTGCCCAGTCAATGCCGCGTTGATCGCGATCTGGATCGTATCGAGATCGCGTATTTCACCGACCATGATAATGTCGGGGTCCTGGCGCAGAAAGGACCGCAGCACCGCCGGGAAGGTCAAGCCTATATCCGCCTTGATCTGTACCTGGTTGATGCCCTGCACCTGGAACTCCACGGGGTCTTCCGCCGTTGAGATATTGACGCCCGGCTCGTTAAGCACGGACAGGGCCGAATAGAGCGTCGTGGATTTACCGCTGCCGGTCGGCCCGGTGATGAGGTTGATGCCGTAGGGGGCCTTAATGCTCTTATTGAAGATCGCCAGCGCTTCGGGCTCGAAGCCGAGGTTGTTGAGATTGACGTTCAGGTTCGAGGAATCGAGAATGCGCATGCAGATCTTTTCACCGAAGGCGCAGGGCAGCACCGAGACACGCATCCCATATTCGGTATTGCGGATCTTCAACTTGATGCGGCCGTCCTGGGGAACGCGCTTCTCCGCGATATCAAGATTGGCCATGATCTTGATGCGGGAGATCAGGGCATTCTGGAAGCGCTTCGGCGGCGCGGGCTGGGGATGGAGCACCCCGTCGATCCGGTAGCGAATCTGAATCATCTTGCCGAAGGGCTCGATATGGATGTCGGAAGCCTTGGCCTTGATCGCCGCCCCGATGATCAGGTTGACCATCTGGATGACCGGCGTGTCCTCTCCCTGCTGGCCGAGATCAATAATGCTGTCGCCGGCCGACTTGCTCTCTTCCGTCTCGGAGACGACATCCACCCCGTCCTTGTCGTGCTCATCGGCACCCGACGCCTTCAGGATGTCGTCGAGAACATCATCGGCGGACTCCTGATGATAAAAACGCTCTATCGCCTCCAGAATATCCTTCTTGGAGGCCAGCACGGCGTCGATCTCCAAGCCCGTCATCATCTTGAGATCATCGAGGATCAGCACATTCAGGGGGTCGGCGACCGCAATCTGCAGGACCCGGCCCCGCTTCTTATGCTCGGTGAGCGCGATCGGCATGAGGACATGCTGCCGGGCGAGGTTTTCGGAAACTTTCTCGAGCACCTCCGGCTCGATCTCCATCTTCTCCGACAGCCTCACATAGCTGATACCGCACTGCTTGCCAAGGAACTCCAGCAGCTGCTCTTCCTCAATGAAACCCAGCTCCAGCATGATGGTGCCCAGCTTCCCGCCTTTCTTGCGCTGCTGCTCAAGCGACGCGTCAAGCTGCTCCTGCTTAAGCACGCCGGCGTCCACCATCAGGTCGCCTAGGCGCCTGGGCAGACTTAAAGAAATCGTGTTCGCGTCCATTTTAGACATAGAATACGTGGACTTGTTCGGCGGAAACGGAAAACCCTGACTCTAAAATTAGTTAACAGCTAAAAAGCAATTTGTCAATATCAGGAGAATGTGACCCCGGTCGGCGACTCAAATCAGTAACCGCCGGGGTTATTGAAGCCGCCCCCGGCCGACTGCGCATCGCCGCCGCTTATTTCATCGTCGCCGGGCAACGGCTGCAGCGCCTTGGTGGGGGGATTGAAGGAACTTTTCTTATTTAACGCTTGCGAGCCCGCCAGCAGGGATCGCGTCGAACTGTTCAGCGGCTTAAGCTCCTGATCAGTAAGGTTTACCTCAAAACTATAGGTAATCTCAGGCTTCTTGCTTCGCGGTCCCTTGAAAACCAAATACTCGACCGACCATACGTCCTTGCTGATCGGACCGGCCGACCATTGCGGCATGGCCGGCGGCGGGAAGGAATAGTTCAGCCAGCCTTCCACCGTTCCCTTGGTACCGGAAAGCATATAGCCCTTGACGAACTCCATCGCCTGGACCTGATTATCCTGGATAAAATCACGCCCCTGGTCGCTCGTCGCCGCCGGCTGCGGCGGCGGGAATTGCTGCGGCGGGACCTGCTGCTGCGGGACCTGCTGCTGGGTCTGAGCGGGAGGCTGCTCGGCAAAGGGACTCGCCGGCGCCTGTCCCGACGGCGCGGAATCCGGCTGCGGCCGTTTGGCAAAGGGGTTTGAGGGAGGAGCCTGTCCGGACTCTTGTCCCGGCGCCGCTCCGGGAATTTGTCCGCCATCCAAAGCTCCGGGCGCTTTTTGCTCGGGCGACATGTCGACCAACTGCTTGACCATGTTTGGGTTACGGAAAAACAGCAGGAACAGCACCACTAAAGTGACAACCGCAAGCCCCAAACCAATAAGAACCTTTTTCGACTTAAACTTCTGCAGCTTGGAAGCTGTAGCGCCGGTCTGTGAGGAGGCATCCGTCGGCGCGCCCAACGGCTGGATCAGGCCGGTCTTCAGCGGATCCATCGGCTGCGACGGGGTCATCTGGGGCACGACCGTCGCCGGCCTGCCCATTAATTCCTCAAAGGACTGACCGCCGGGAGGAGTCAAAGTGCCCGGAAGCGGCGTCGTCGTCCCTCCCACGCCCATCCCCTGCAGAACCGTCTGCGGAATATCCGGCTGCCCCATCGCCGGCATCGGCGTCGTGGTGCCGCCCAGCGGGATCGGCATCGGGGTCGGCATCTGACCCGGCATCGCACCTGGAGCGAGATCCATGGGGTTGGCATATGGCGGGAAGGTCTCGGGGGGAGGTGAGCCCTCCAACGTCACCGGCGGCTGCATGCTGAACGCCGGGTCCTGCAGCGGCGGAGCGCCGAAAGTCATCGTCTTGGGCTGATCGAAAGACCCCATTCCGCCCAGATCGTCGGGGCCGGCCGGAAGATTGGCGGGCGGCGCCGTCAGCGGCGGCATCCCCATATCGAAGGGCGGCGGATCCAGCGGCGGAATCTCTCTATCCTCGGTGGCTAAAGACGGCGGCTCCAAAGTCGGCGCCGTATCCACGGGCCCACTCAAAGGCGGCGGCTCCAATGGCGGAGCCTCAAATGGCGGGGCCTCAAACGGCGGGGCCTCAAGCGGCGGGGCCTCAAGCGGCGGCGCTTCCAGCGGCGGCGCTTCCAGCGGCGGCGCGACATCATCCGGCGACGGCGGCACAAATTCCTCGGCATCGGGCATGGAGGAAACAGAACTCAGCGCCACGGTTCCCGGCACCGCCCCCTCTTCCTTGGGCGCCTCGCTCACGATCGGCAACGGCTCTTCCTCCATCTGCAGGGAAGGCGGCGCCTCAACTTCCACGACATCCATCGGCGGCGGCGCAGATTCCATGACTTCCATCGCCGGCGGCGCCTCTGCTGCGGCCTCCTGGGCGGCGATTTCCATCGCCGAATGTCCACCCAGCTCGGCGCTGGATTCCGACTGGGCGTCAAAAGCCGGCGGGGCGATATCGCCGTCGCCCGCTAAAACGGGAATCTCCGCAACGGCCTCTATAGCTTCGACCGCGGGCGGGGCGGCATCTTCCGTCGGCGAAGCGATTTCCGCGACCGACGGCGGCACTTCCTCCACCACCGGCGCTAGCGGCTCCCGCTCCGCGATGACAGGCTTCGGCGGCGCCGCCTTCGCCGCCAAGGACTTCTCCAGACGCGCCTTCAGTTCTTCGATGGTCCGGTCTTTCTCGCCCAGCTTATCGAGAATGGCGTTCTGGCGCTGTTCGTATTCCTCCAGCTGATCCTGCAGCTGACAGAGACGGTTCTCAAGTTCCGCCGTATGTTCCAATTCTTTCGCCGGCGCTTCCGCGGCGAACGTGCCGCCGAGGCCCGCGTGCACGTCAAACATTCTGGGATCCTCGAAGATGCCCGAGATCCAGGCCTCCGGATAGCCGATCCGGTCGAGGATATCATGCGACTCCTCGCGAAAGTGATCGAACGGGCGCGGCGAATGTTCGGCCGCCGGAGCCAGCGCGACCCCGACCTCTTGATCATAGAGGCCCATCAGCTCGGGCAAGCTGCCCAATGCTGTCCAATCGCCCTCGCGAGCACCCGAGGAGGAGTCGGCCTTGGAGACAAGGCTGTCCGCATCCAGCCCCTGAACCGAGGCCAAATCCTCTTTGCTAAACGGCCCGAGCACCCGGGCATCGTGATACACCCAGTACTGCATCTTTGTTATTTTGCCGGGAAATTGTTACAGATTCAAGGCGTAATTATGATGCGGATGAGGCGGGAGCGATAAGGCGACAGGCGTCGCCTAGACGCTTAAGAACCAATTTCTTCCCCAGCAGCTCGAGCATGCCGAACAGCGTCGGCCCCTCAGTGCGGCCGGAAACAGCAACCCGCAGCGGGTGGAATACCTTGCCGGTCTTCAGGTCCTGCTCCTTGCAAAAGGCCCGGATACCGCCCTCCAGCGCCTGCTCGGTATAAGGCTCAAGGCCGGATATCAGCTTCGACAACCCCTCGAGGATTTCCGCGACTCCTGCTTTTCTCAGGACCTGGTCGACCGCCTTCTCCTGGTATTCCACGTCCTTGAAGAAGATGTCCACGCGACCGGGGATATCTGTAAGAAGCTTGCACTTCTCCTGCTCCATGACCACCGCGGTCAGCAGTTTTTCCGGATCGGCCGCCTCCAGCCCGGCCCGGTCCAGGAAGGGCTTGACGGCGGCGAACAACCCCTCATTCGACTTGCCGCGGATATATTCACCGTTCATCCACTGCAGCTTGACGGGGTCGAAGGTCGCGGGGTTCTTCTGGCAGCCGTCCAAATCGAATTTAGCGATAAGCTCCTCGGGGCTGAAAAGCTGCTGTGAATCCGGAGTGGACCACCCCAGGAGCGCCAAATAGTTGCGCAGCGCCTCGGGCAAATAACCCTGGTCGCGGTATTCCGTCACCGAGGTCGCGCCGTGGCGCTTGGAGAGCTTGCCGCCGTCAGGGCCGAGGATCGTGGACAGATGGGCAAACCGGGGCGGCTCCCAGCCGAGCGCGGCATAGAGCTGAACCTGGGAGGGCGTATTGGACAAATGCTCATCGCCGCGAATGACGTGGCTCATCTTCATCTCGTGATCGTCCACCACGCAGGCAAAATTATAGGTCGGCCCTCCCGCCGTCTTCTGGATGACAAAATCCTGCTGCAGGCTATTGTCGAACGACACGCTGCCGCGGATGAGGTCGCTGACGACCGTCGTCCCGTCCTGCGGCATTTTCAGCCGCACCGACCACTTCCTCCCCGCCGCCTCAAGCTCGGCGCGGCGCGCCGGAGTCAGGTCGCGGCAGCGGCGATCATAGAGCGGACGCTTCTTCTCCTGCTGCGCCCGGCGGCGCATCTCGTCGAGCTCCTCTTTGGTGCAGTAGCACCGGTAGGCCCTGTCTTCGGCCAGCAGCCGTTCAATATGTTTCCGGTAAAGCTCCTTGCGTTCCATCTGGAAGTAGGGGCCGTATTCCCCGCGGCCGGTATAGCGCCCCTCTCCCTCGTAGCGGTCGGGACCTTCGTCCCAGTCCAGGCCGATCCAGCGCATGGACTCGATGATCGCGTTCACTGATTCCGCGGTGGAACGGACCTCGTCGGTATCTTCGATACGCAGGATGAACACGCCTTTATGACGGCGCGCGAACAGCCAGCTAAACAGCGCCGTACGGACGCCGCCGATATGCAGAAATCCCGTCGGCGAAGGGGCAAAGCGAACACGAATATCGTTCATCGGGACGCGCTCAGCGCTCCCCCCACTTAAGCTTGTTGCGCAGCAAATCGAAGTGCGACCGCTCCGGAGGCAGCATAAGCCGAAACGGCTTGTCGTAGCGCCGGATATGCACCTCGTCGTCAACCAGCAGATTCTGTCCAAGCTGACCGTCGAGGGAAACCAGCGCCTGCGGCTGGTCGGTGGAGCTTTTACGCACCATGCGCACCATGAGCGGGTTCCAAGTCGGCGTCATCAGCGGCCGCGATGTCAGCGAATGGGGACAGATCGGCGCCAGCAGGAAGGCGTCGACGCCGGGGAAGACCACCGGGCCCCCCACCGCCAGAGAGTAGGCGGTCGAGCCGGTCGGCGTGGAGATGATAAGCCCGTCACCGAAGTACTTCGCCACGAAGCGCTTGCGGGATTCGACCTCGAGGATGACCGCCCGCGCCTGATCGCTGCAGCGGACGACGCATTCATTGAGCACCGCCTGGGGCCCGAAGATGATCTTTGACGCGCGCCGGACCTCAACCGAGATCATCGAGCGGTTCTCGATCTCAAATCCGCCGGAAAAGATGCGCTTGAACTCTTTCTCGAATCCCGCCAAGTCGACGGCGCTCAGGAAGCCGAGTCCTCCCGCATTGATGCCGAGCATCGGCACCGCGAAGGGCGCGAGAAGCCGCGCGGCGCGCAGCATGGTCCCATCGCCGCCGATGGCGATCGCGATATCGCAATCGCCCAGAGACTTTGTGGGGGGCTTGCGGCCCAAGTTACGCACTTTGATGCCGCCATTCTTCAGCAGCTCCCGCACCACCTTGGCCGTCTGCACAGCCTCCGGCTTCAGCTCATTATGAAACAGGATGACCGAACGAATAATATTCTTTTTGGGTTTCGATCTTAACGCTTTGTCCATTAGAGGTAATCCGTACCGCCCCGTGCCGGCGGAGAACAAAAGCTTGGTCGTTCGGGCAGCGCCTTAAAACCGACGGCGACGCCATTATACAATATTCGACTTTTCCACCCGTCGAGACATAGGTGTCGCTCCCATCCCAAATGATAGCGACTTGGCCATGCGACAGCTCCAGTCCTCCGCTCGCCGCGCGCGCGACGCTCCCGTCCCGCAAGCCAAGACTCCGGCGCAGGCTGCGCAGCGCGGACGGGCGGATGCCGCCGTCGACCAAGACCCGTCGGCCGTCCGGATACTCGACCAGCAGGCCCCGGGCGGCTGGCGGTGCGAACACCAGCACGCGCAGCGGCTGCGGCGCGAGAACGCGAACGCCGGCGGCGCCCAGCCACAACGCACCGCCGCACAGCCATAGCCGCAAGCAGGTGCGCCGGCGAGGCAGCGTCAAAACGCCCAGCACGGCGCAATAATACGCCGCCAGCCCATTGATCCCGGCCGGCGCCAGATCCACCGCAGCATAGGGCAAACGGGAAACGCGCAGGCACAGTGCCGCGAAGCCGCAGGCAAGAGCTTCCGCTACCGCCGCCGCCGGCGCCTCAACCAGCGCAACCCCCAACGCATCTCCCGCCCAGGACAGCGCCGCGGCCGCCATCAACAGCGGCGATGCGGGGACTACCGCCGCGTTAACGAAAAAACCGGCCAAGGAGCCCCGATTGAAAAAATGGGCGAAGGTCGGCCACAGCATCAGCTGGACAATAAAACAGATCGAAAACACCGCCGCCAAACCGCGCGCCCACGACGGCCAGCTCAGCGGCGGGCGCCAGCGCGGCAAAGCGATAATGAGTCCAAGCATGGCCAAATAGGTCAGCTGAAAGCCGGCGGAAAACAGCGCGCGCGGATCGACCAGCAAGGTGACGCCGGCCGCCAGAGTCCAGCACGCGAAAACATCCCGTCCCCGCCCGAACGCGGCGCCCAGCGCGGCCGCCGCGGCCATTCCGTAAGCCCGGGTATATGGCGGTTCTGGTCCGACGACCAGGAGATACGCCCCGCCCGCCAGCAGCGCCGCGGCCGCCCGCACACCGGGCGGCTGGCCCAGCGCCGAGACGAGCAGAAAGGCAACCGCCAAGACCGCGGTCACCTTGGCGCCGGACGGCGTGAGCAGATGCATAACGCCGGCATCCTGAATGGCGCGCGCCAGCGCCGGCGGCAGCCGCCCCTTAAAGCCGATCAATACCCCTTCAATAATCGAAGCGCTCGCCGCGGGAAAACGCCGGGCAAAGTAGGCGTGCATCGAACGGTGCACGCTCTCTCCCGCCGCCCACAGCCGGAAGCGCGGCGCAACGGCGGCGGCGAGGATGTCGACTTCACGCGCGTGCATAACCAAAGCGGCGCCGCGCTGTTCGAGAAACGAGCGCTCGTCGAAATCCCCCGGATTGCGCGGCCACATCGGAAGGCGCAGCCGCCCGCGGAAGGCGGCGCGCATCCCCGGGCGCAGACGCCGGACGGCCGAATCCCGGCGGTTGATATAGGCCATAACATCCACCGGCGGCTGGGCCCGGCCGTCCGCCGTATCGAGACGCAGCCAATAGCGGTCGCCGGCGCGCTTGGCCGAAAAGCCCGAGCGCACGGTCCCCTCGACAAGGGATTCCTTTTGCCAGGCGAAGTACCGCCAAGGCAGGGGCGCTTCGACGCGGAACAGACCGCAGGACTTAAGAACAAACAGGGCGGCGGCGTACGCCGCGGTGAGCAGGAACAGGGGGCGCTTGAACGCGGACAAGGGCATGCCCGCATATACGAATAGGACGCGTTATGGTTCCCGCCGCGCCGCGAAAAGCGCTTACCGGCTCTTCCCGCTGCGCGCGATGGCGCGGTTGAGATCCTCGATCAGATCCTCCGCATCTTCGATGCCGACCGACAAACGGATCAAACCGTCGGACACCCCCGACTTCAGCCGCTCTTTGCGCGGGATAGCCGCATGCGTCATGGTCGCCGGATGTCCGATAAGCGACTCGACGCCGCCCAGGCTTTCCGCCAAGGCGAATACGCGGCACTCTTGCATCATTTTCAGCGCGCGCTTCAAGCCGCCCCTGAGTTCAAAGGCGAGCATCCCGCCGTAGCGCAGCATCTGATCCTCGGCCAGCTCATGTCCCGGATGCTCGGGCAGCCCCGGATAGTGCACCCGAAGAACTTCCGCATGCTCCTGCAGTTCCTCGGCGATGCGCAGGGCATTGTCGCAGTGCCGATCCATACGCAGCCCCAGCGTCTTAATGCCGCGCAGAAACAGGAAGCAGTCGAGCGGCCCGGGCACGGCGCCGGTCGCGTTTTGCAGGGAGCGCAGCTCCTCATAGAGCTTCACATTATTGGTCACGACCGCGCCGCCCACCGCGTCCGAATGGCCGCCCAAGTACTTGGTCGTCGAATGGACCACGAGATCGGCGCCCAGATCCAGCGGCCGCTGCAGGTACGGCGTCGCGAAGGTATTGTCGACCGCAACCAGAGCCTTATTGCCGTGCGCGAGATCGCACTGCGCCTGGATGTCGGTGATCTGCAGCATCGGGTTGGAAGGCGTCTCGATCCACAGCAGCCGGGTCTTGCGGGTGAAAGCCTTATCGACGGGCCGCAGCAAAGTGGTATTGGCGAACGAGAAGCTGATGCCGAAGCGCGCGAAAACTTTAGTGAAGACGCGGTAGGTCCCGCCATAGAGATCGTCGCCGCTGACCACGTGATCGCCGGCGCTGAGCAGCTGGATAACCGCGCTGACCGCCGCCATGCCGCTGGCAAAGCAGACGCCGTACTTGGCGTTCTCCAAAGCGGCGATATTGCGCTCGAGAGCGAGTCGTGTCGGATGGTGGGTGCGGGCATACGCGAAACCCTTATGCCGCCCCGGCGCTTGCTGCACATAGGTGGAGGTCTGATAGATCGGCGTCATAATGGCGCCGGTCGCCGAATCCGGCGCCTGTCCCGCGTGCACGGCTTTGGTATCGAAACGCATCTTCTCGAATTTATCGCTCATTGTTTTGGTACCGGCCTTCAACTTATTCAACTTATTGGAATTATTTCTCCCTCAATATACAAAACTCCAATAAGTTGAAGGCCGGTACCGTCGAGGTTAAAGTTGGTAGAATCCTGGCATGCGGCGCGCGCTTCAAGTTTTTACATTCGTCGCCATCCTTCTGGCCGGCTGTTCGACGGCGAATCAGATCGGCCGCGAAGTCCTGCGCACCGTGCCCCAGGGCCGCAAGTACGGCAAGTACCTTAACGCCTGGGACCGCTACTCCCGCATAGCCAAGACGCTGCGGAAATACCACGACAGCAAGCACCTCGACGAAGGCGATATCCTGGATGTGCTCTACGGCTCAGGCGTGCTCAAAAAGCGGCCGCCCGTACGCCGGGGGCGCAAGACGCCGCCGCGAACGCAGCCGCCCAAGTCTTTCCCCGTGCCGGTTTATAAAGGCGCATGGCGCTGGCCGCTCGAGGCCGGCGTGGTGAGCTCGGAGTTTGGTCCGCGCTGGAAAAAGATGCATCACGGCATCGACATCGCCGCCGACCAGGGCGAACCCCTCTACGCCTCGGCCGACGGCGAGGTAATCTACTCGGACAATAAGCTCCGCGGCTACGGCAACGTTGTGATTCTCCGCCACGATCAGCAAACCACATCGCTTTACGCCCACAACAAGAAGAACGAGGTCACGATCGGCAAGAAGGTTAAGCGCGGCCAGATCATCGCGCTATTGGGCTCCACCGGCCGCTCTACCGGCCCGCACACCCATTACGAAATTCGCGGCAGCGGGGGCGCAATAAACCCGAGGAAGGTCCTGCCGAAAAGCCGCTTTTAGCGGGACGCGTCTTGCGAAAATTCTCGGCGCGTACGCAGGGCGCAGGAAAGCGTCTGCTCATCCATGTAGTCGATATGAGCGCCCATCGGAACCCCTTGGGCTATCCGCGTCACCTTAACAGAAAGTCCTTTGAGCGTAGAAGCCAAATAGAGCGCCGTGGCTTCTCCCTCGGTATCCGGGTCTGTGGCCAAAACGACCTCACTTAGACCATTCCCTCCCCGTATTCTATCAATAAGTTCTTTTATTTTAAGGCTTTCAGGACCGATCCCCTTAAGCGGAGAAAGATGACCATGCAGGACATGGTACAGCCCGCGATATCCCCGTGAGCGCTCGATAGCGGCGACATCAGCCGGCTGCTCGACAACGCACACCACTGAGCGGTCGCGCTCCAGGCTGGCGCAAATCCGGCATTCCGCGTCTTCGGTAAAATTCTGACAGGTCCCGCAGCGGCGCACCCGCTCCCGAACCTTGAGGATGGCCGCCGACAGCGCCTCCGCTTCGGAACGCGGCGCGCGCAGAAGGTGCACCGCCAGCCGCTCAGCCTGCTTCGCGCCGATGCCGGGCAGGCGTTTAAGACAGCCAATCAGCGTATCGAAGCTTCTCATCCGGTCTTCTTGCGAACCTGCTTAACCCGCGCGCCCTCAAACGCTCCCAACACCTTCTTCACCGCCGGATCAGATGGCCCGTCCTCGTCGGGTTTGTCCTTTGCCGCCCCGGGCTTTGCCTTTTTCGGCGCGGTCTTGGCCTCGCTGTCGGTCTCCATACGAAGATGGATGTTCCGGCCGGTCACTTCATGAATGGCCCGCTCGATATCCGCGCGATGGCTCTGGGCGAGATCTAAATTAAAGGCGCTGGCGAATAGGAGCTTCCAATCATCTCCGTCACCGGGCACCAAACGGCTTCCCTTAAGACTCTCCGCCAAGGTCGGACTTGCGTCCCGGAACCGGTCAAGGATCGCCGGCCAAATATTCTTCACCTCCGGCGGGCGCGAACGCACCGGCGCCGGCTCATCAGGCGCAGGGCGCTGGGGGACGGCCGCACTGCTCGCCGCGCTGCGGACGGGAGGCGGCGCTGCGGGAGCACCCGCGCTCAGCCGCTGCTCCAGCAGCTCCAGACGCTGCACCAACCGGCGCAGGTCATAAGCGGACTCGAGCATGCCATAGATGCCGAGCTCGAACGCCTGCTGCGGCGAGTCGGCGCTGCGCAGATCGAACAAGGTGCGGTTGACGCGCTTGAGCAGGAAGGAAAATGTTTCCGGGGGATGATCGCCCGCCAGCGCCTGCCACGCCTTGGCGGCCGAGCTCCGGGCCCCGAGCCGATACAGGTACATTTCCTGCAGGCGCTCACGCAAATCGCGCAGCAGCTGCGTTGTTTCAAAGCCTTCGGCGGCGGCGCGCTCAAGCCACTCAGTGAGCTTGACCGCGTCCTTTTCCAGCACGGCGCCGACTAGGCCGAGCTGGGCCTCTTCCGGCAGCATGCCCATCAGCTCGCCGACCTTGTCGCGCGTTACGGCTCCGTCGGAAAAAGCCGAGGTCTGATCCAGCAGGCTGATCGCGTCGCGCATCGAACCGTCTGCCGCGCGCGCCAGTATCGCCAGGGCGTCCTTCTCCGCGGCGAACTTCTCGGCCTTGGCGAGATAGGCCAAATGCTCCGCGATCACGTCCTGCGGTAGCGGCCGAAAACGAAAGCGCTGACAGCGCGAAATAATAGTCGGCGGGATTTTAGCCAGCTCGGTCGTCGCCAAAATGAAGACCACGTGCGAGGGCGGCTCTTCCAGCGTCTTAAGCAGCGCATTGAACGAAGACTTCGAAAGCATATGCACTTCGTCGATGATGAACACCTTGAACCGGTCGCGGCTCGGCGCCAGCGAAACCGTCTCGATAATCGCCTCGCGGATATTATCGATGCCCGTATGGGACGCCGCGTCGATCTCCATCACGTCGATCGCTCCGCCGGCCGCGATCTCCTTGCAGGACGAGCATTCGCCGCATGGGGTGGGCGTCGGCCCCTTCTTACAGTTGAGGCTTTTAGCGAGCACCCGCGCGGTGGTGGTCTTCCCGATCCCCCGGGGGCCGAAAAAGAGGTATGCGTGCGCCGGCTTCTCTTCGCCGATGGCGTTCTTGAGCGTCGTTGCGACCGCTTCCTGCCCGACAATATCCTTAAACTGCTGCGGACGATACTTGCGTGCGAGACCTATATGGGGAGTATCTTTCATGGGTATCCTCGACGGGAGTCCACGATACCACATTTTTCCTCTGCTTGGCCATGCGCCGCGTTTACTGTTACACTATGCGCCATGAGGCGACTGCGCCGCCCGGCCTGCCTGCTGCTTTTATGCGCGCTGTTTTCGACCGCAGCGGCCGCGGAAGATCTGGAAGAAGCCCGGCTGTGGCAGGAACGCTACATCTGGGACGGCCTGCTGCAGTCCCGCGACCGCGCGGCGCGCTCTTCGGCCGATCCGCAACTGCAGAAAGTCGTCCTCACGATCGCCCATCAGGTTGCGCAGCAGGCGGCCAACCTGGAACAAATACATACCTATGCCAAGGGCCAGCTGGACAACCTGGGCTATGCCTTCGCCCAGCAGGACCCCGGCCCCAGCCTGAAAATCATTCAGAACAACTTCCAGACTCTGGCCAAAGGCACCGAGCAGATCCGCAACAATCTCTACTATCTCACAACGCGCGTCCGCATGAGCTCCTCGCAGGCGCTCCCCGACCCAAAACTTATGCAGAATGCGACGCTGCTGATCGCCCAGGTCCAGAACGTCCAGCTAAAGCTCAATGATCTCTATACCAATTCGGCCGCCGTCCACGCGGCGGTCATGGCGGAAACCTGGTACATCGACGAATTTTTCCGCTTCAGCTCCTCCCACCTGCTGGGCGCGGTCGTGGGAGTACAAGATGCCGTTTTCGCAGTCTACAACTCCGCCTACGAACTCTACGTACTGTCCAAGGAGTAGCCCTCACCCTTGTTTACCCCTTCTCCCTTTATATTCGGCATCGAAGGCCTGCGCCCCTCGCGTACCGCGATCCAACTGCTGAAAGATACCGAAGCGGCGGGAATCCTGCTCCTCCCGCGCAATATCCGCACTCCCGACCAGGTCCGCGGTCTTGTCAGCGGCCTGCAGGACCAGCTGGGACGCCCACTGCTGGTCTCCATCGATCACGAAGGGGGGTGGGTCCTGCGCTTCACACAAGGGATCACTTTCTTCCCGGGAAACGCCGCCCTGGCCCGCAGCGGTCGGCCGCAAATTGCCCGGGATGTCGGCCGCCGGATGGCGCGGGAATTAGCGGCTCTAGGCATCGGACTCAACCTGGCACCGGTAGCCGATGTGCAGGGAACGCGCTATAATCCGGGGATCGGCATCCGATCATTCGGATCAGATACAAAAATAGTGTCTAAATTTACAAAAGAATTTATATGTGGCCATCTTGACCACAAAGTCGCCGCCTGCGTCAAACACTTCCCCGGCAAGGGCGAAGCGGTAGTTGATGCGCATGCCGATATTCCCACCATAAATGCCTCGCGGCGCGCCATGACGGCCAGGCACTTGCCGCCGTTCGCCGCCGCCATCGCGGCAAAGGTCCCCTGCGTCATGACCACTCATGCCGTATACCCGGCACTAGACCCAAGCGGAGCGACCGCCACCTATTCCCGCCCGATAGCCCATGATCTTCTCCGCCGCCGCCTGGGCTTTTCGGGAGTCCTCATCTCCGACGATCTCTGCATGGGCGCCGTAATCAAGCACGAAAGCGTCCCCCAGGCCTCGGTCCGCGCCCTGCGGGCCGGCCACGATCTGCTCATTATCGCCCAAGCCCCGCATCAGCGTAAATCCGTCCTCGCCGTCCAAAGCGCTCTGGACCGCGGCCGGCTTGATGCCGCCCAATGGCGGGACTCGCAGCGGCGCATCAAACACCTGCTGGACCGCTTTGTCCGCCCCGCGACCGGCCGCATCCTCCGCCCGGACATCCAACTGCCGCGGCGCCTGGCCGCGGCGGCGGTCACCGTGCTGCAGCGCGGCACAGTCCCCCTGCCCTTAAACTGGACCGGGCGCCCGATAATCGATGTCTACTGGCCGAACCTGCGCGAAATAAGCGGTCAATTCACTTTTGAGGGCGGACCGGACGCCCCGCTCCGACTGCTGCGCGACCGGCTCTCCCGCTGGCCGGCTCATATCAGATACAATACCGTACCGCTGATCCGCCGCCGCAGGGGAACTGGAGAGGCGAGAATAAAAAGTCCGCATTTAACGCTATTTTTTTGTTTCGACGCCTTGCGCTATGCGGCCCAGAAAGAAGCCCTGCGTCACGTCCAGCAGACGACGGACCGTTTGGTCGTGCTGCTAATGAGAAATCCATGGGACCAGACCTTGCTCGACCGCCGAGTAACGGCGCTCACCGCTTATGGCTTTCGCAACAGCCAAATCCTGGCGCTGGCGGAGCGCCTAAAATGAGATGCGCTGCCGCCCTCGCCATAATTACGGCGCTGGCTCTGGCGCGCCCATCCGGCGCTCAACCGCGCAGGTTCGACATCGTCGACAGCAGCGGCACCGTTGAAGTCACCGTCATCCCCACCCCGCCCGCGCAGCGACAAGACTTCTTCACCGCCGCACCCTTGGCATACTCCTCCACTATGACGATCAGCCAGCTGGCGCAGATATATACGGAAGCGTTTCGCCCGGAGGAGAAGAACACCATCCTGAAGGTCCTCAGCGGCAAAACGCCGCGCGACGAGCTGGATATCCGGGCCTTGCTGAACCTCTACCACCGCTATCAGCGCCGCGTACGCCATCCCGTTCAGCTCTCCATAAGCCGTCTGGCTCCGCAGGATGAGCATTTCGCGCCGTTTTTCACCGCCCTGCTTGAAGAAGAAGAACCCTCCTTCCAGGCCTTCGGGCTGCTCGGAACGCTCCAGGTCAGGAACAAGGCGGCGCTGCCGCAAATTCGCCGCCTCGCGGAACGCCGTCTCGACAAGCCGGAAGCGCCCAATGAAGTGGCGATCACATTGCAGGCTCTCCAAGTCCTGGCCGAACTGCGCGCGCCGAAGACGCGCCGCTTGGTGCTGCGGCACACTCGGGTGCTCCCCGCCACGGCCGAAATTCTCGCGCATTATTACTGGAAAGAGTCGCTTCCTCTTTTTGTGCGCTGGGCGGAATCCAATAACGAATACAGCCGCGCCCGCGCCCGTGCGGCTTGGCGCACGGATGTACCGACGGACGCCCTGCGCGAGACCGTCGAGAAACTGCGCGCGCTCGTCCTCAGCCGGCGCCGGGCGGAATTTACGCGCCATCACGCGGCCATCAAGCTGGGGTTCGCCGCCGACGACGCCGAGGTCGTGCGGCTGCTGCGGGACCATGCCCAAGCCGGCGACGAGCAGACCCGCCTCTACCTCACGGCCGCGCTCTTCGCCTCGCGCAGCCCGCGGGTGATCCCGCTGCTCGTCGAGCATGCCAAGACGCACGAATCCCCGATCAACCGTGCCGGCGCGCTCGGCGAGCTCAAGGACCTTATGCCGCGAGATGACTACGTGGCGCTGCTGACCTGGTTCACCGCCAACGACCCCGACCCGGAAAACCAGCGGATCGCCCGGCTCGAACTGCGCGCGCTCGACGTCCCGGCCGCGCCATAGCCTTTTCCGCGTTTATGCTAAACTGCATTCCATGACGTTCGGATTCTGGATTCTCATTGCCGCCGCCGCTGCGCTGCTCTCGGCGCTCGTCTGGGCGCTGCGCGAGATTTATGCGCTGCGGCTCGCCGCGGAACCCGCCGCCGAGACCGGCAAGACCCGCGGGCTGCCTCAAGAACGGCTCGACGAGCTGCTGACCATGCTGCTGGCCCTCCACGACTACGGCGTCTCGCGTACCGGCAATGTCTCGCACGAGGAATTCTGCTCCTTGGTTATAGAGAAGGCCTGCCGACTGCTCAACTCGACGCGGGGCACCGTCATGCTCTTCGACGAAGAAGAAAAGGTCCTCTCGGTCGTCGCCTCGCGCAACGCCGCGATCACGACCACGCCGAAATTGAAGCTGAAGCCCGGAGAAGGCGTGGCCGGCCGGGCTTTCGAGGCCGCCAAGCCTATTTTCGTCCTGGAGCCGACCCGGGACCCGCGCTACGTGGCGTCGGATCCCAAGCGGGATTCGGACGAGCCGTTCCTCTCAATCCCGATGATGCTCAAGTCCAAGCCGATAGGAGTCCTCAACGTCCACGATACGGGCGGCGCGCTCACGCCGGACGACACCAAGTTGAAATTCCTCATGCTTTTGGGCGGCGAGGCGGCCCTCGCCCTGCACCACCAAAAAATGTATGACGATCTGCAGATTTTCTACTTCGACATGGTGCAGATGCTGGCCCGGGCCGCCGGCGCCAAAGACGCCTACGGCCAAGACCACTCCGAACGCTCGCGCCGCTACGCCAACGCGGTGGCCAAGGAATTGGGGCTGCCCGACCAAATGATGCGCTACGTGGAATACTCCACCATGCTTCACGGCATCGGCAAGATCGGCGTCGACCAGAACCTGCTGTCCAAGCCCGGCAAGCTCACCCCGGCGGAGTTCGAACAAATCAAGAAGCACACATCGATCGGACACCGCATTCTGCAGCCGGTAAAATTTTTTGGGCCGGTCGCGCAGATGGTGCTCTACCACCAGGAGTGGTACAACGGCAAGGGCTACCCGGAGGGATTGAAAGGCGAGGAAATTCCCCTCGGCTCCCGCATCGTCGCGGTCATCATCGCTTGGGAGGCCATGAACTCGGATCGTCCCTACCGCAAAGCCCTGCCCCGCGACGCGGCGATCGACCAGCTGCAAAAAGGCGCGGACACCCAGTTTGATCCCAAGGTCGTTGAAGCCTTCCTGACGGTCGAAGCGCGCCTCGCGCGCGAAGAGGCCGCGGCCAGCGGCGGCTGAGAGCCCGGCCATGCTCTATCTCGTCGCCACGCCGATCGGCAATCTTGAAGACCTTACCCCGCGGGCGCGGCGGATATTGAGCGAGGTTCGCGCCGTCTACTGCGAGGACACGCGCCGAACCAAACGCCTCTTCTCCCACTTCGACATCCACACCCCGCTGCTGCGCTACAAAGACCGCGACCCGCGGGGCGTCGAGCATATCCTGGAGCGTCTGCGGCGCGGCGAGAATTTGGCGCTCGCCTCGGACGCCGGGACCCCGGTCGTCTCGGACCCCGGCCTTGATCTCGTCGCGCAGGCGCGGCGGGAAGGCCTCGAAGTCCTGCCGCTCCCCGGCGCCTGCTCCGTGCCGGCCGCGGTCGCGGCATCGGGGCTGCCGGGAGACTCTTTTGTTTTCCTTGGTTTCCTGCCGCGCTCACCGGGGAAGCTGCGTAAAACCTTGGCGCAGGCCGCGACCCTGGAGAGAACAATCGTCGTTTTTGAATCCCCCTATCGTGTCGTGAAGCTCCTGCGCCTGGCCGAAGAGGTCCTCGGCGCGCGGGCTCAGGCGGCGATCTGCCGCGAACTCAGCAAGCTGCACGAGGAGTGGTGGTCCGGAACGCTCGACAGCGTTCGCGGCGCCCTGGAGGCTCGCGGCAAGCTCTTGGGCGAATTCGTGGTCCTTTTCCACCCGCGCCGGATATGAGCAGGATATACCGCCTGGAGCGCGGGCAGGAGCTCTCCGCGCGGGATCGCGACGACCTCGCCCGGGCGCTGCGCGAGGGAGAGACCGCCGCTTTTCCCACCGATACGGTCTATGGCCTGGGCACGTCCGCGCTGTCCCCGGAAGGCATCCGGCGCATCTATGAGATCAAGGGGCGGGACTCTGCTAAACCCCTGCCGATTTTTGTACATTCTACCGAGGAAGCCCGACGCTGGACCGTCTGGACGTCGGTGGCTGATCGGCTCGCCGACCGGTATTGGCCGGGGGCCTTGACCATGGTCCTGCGCCCGTCGGAGGAAGGCAAACAGTTGCTCTCCCCGGGAGCCGCCGCACTGGCCGTCCGCGTACCGGATCACCAGGTTGTTTTGCGCCTCCTTGAGGCCTCGGGCGTCCCCTGGAGCGCAACCAGCGCCAACCTCTCCGGACAGCCCGCGCTATGCGGCGCCGCCGAGGTAGTCGCCGCGTTTTCCGGAAAAGTCGACCGCATCCTGGCCGCCGGAACCTGCGGCGGGACGGAATCGACCGTCGTTGAGGCGTATGGGAAGAAGGCGCGCGTGCTCCGGGAGGGAGCCATCCGCTTATGAAAGTGGTTTTTGTCTGCACCGGCAACAGCTGCCGCAGCGTAATGGCGGAGTATCTGCTCAATAAGATGGCCGCCGACCGGGGCCTGCAGGACTGGACGGCCCGCTCCTGCGGAACGGCCGCCGAGCCCTACTTCCCGACCCCCGAAGGCGTCCGCACCGCCCTAAAGGACCGGGGAATAGACAAGGTCGAGCACACCCCGGAGCTGGCGGGCCGGGAACTCCTGGGCTGGGCCGACGTCGTGCTGACAATGGCCCGCCATCATCGGGAGCATCTGCTGGATCAGTTCCCCGAATTCACCGATAAAACACATATGTTCCTCGAGCATACCCTCGGAGAAGAAGGGGATGTAGACGACCCGATCAGCCAGCCGACAGCGGTTTACCGCCAGTGCCGCGATAAGATCGAACAGGCCCTCATCCAGTTTATGGAGAAACATGCCTCTACAAGCCATTAAGACGCAGGACCCCGAACTCTACCGGGCGCTGAGCGCCGAAAACCGGCGTCAAGCCGAGAACCTTGAGCTGATCGCCTCGGAGAACTATGTCTCCGAGGCGGTACTGGAAGCCCAAGGCTCTCTCCTGACCAATAAGTACGCCGAAGGCTATCCCGGCAAGCGCTACTACGGGGGCTGCGAGCACGTCGACGTCGCCGAACAGCTGGCGATCGAGCGCGCCAAGAAGCTCTTCGGCGCCGAGCACGCGAACGTCCAGCCCCACTCAGGCACCCAGGCGAATATCGGGATGTATCTTTCCGTGCTCAACCCGGGAGACACCGTCATGGGCCTGAACCTCGCCCACGGCGGCCACCTCTCGCACGGGCATCCGCTCAACTTTTCCGGCAAGTACTTTAAAATCGTGCCGGTGAACGTCAGGAAAGAGGATGAGCTTATCGATTACGAAGAAGCCGAGCGAATGGTCGCGGAGAAGAAGCCCAAGATGCTGTTTATCGGGGCCTCGAACTACTCGCGCGTCATCGACTGGGAACGCTTCAAGAAGATGGCCGACTCCGTCGAGGCGTTTTTCTCGGCCGACATCGCGCACTACGCGGGGCTGATCGCCGCCGGCATTTACCCTTCGCCCGTGCCCTGCGCGGACTTCACGACCACGACGACGCACAAGACCCTGCGCGGGCCGCGCGGCGGGCTCATCCTGTGCCGGGAACAGCACAAGAAAGACCTCAACCGCACGATATTCCCCGGCACCCAGGGCGGCCCGCTCATGCACGTGATCGCGGCCAAGGCCGTCTGTTTCGGCGAGGCCCTGCGGCCCGAGTTCAAGACCTACCAGGGCCAGGTGCTGGCCAATGCCCGCAAGCTCGCCCAGGCGCTGGCCGACCGGGGCCTGCGCATCGTCGCCGGCGGTACCGACTGCCACCTGCTCTCGGTCGATCTGCGGCCCAAGAAAGTAACGGGCAAGGTCGCCGAGGCGGCGCTCGACATTGCCGGAATAACGGTCAACAAGAATGCGATCCCCTACGATCCCGAGAAGCCTTTCATCGCCAGCGGCATCCGCATCGGCACGCCGGCGGTCACCACGCGCGGCATGAAGGAGCCCGAAATGGAAGAGATCGCGGCGCTCATCGACGAGGCGCTGACGAAGGCGGGCGACGAGACCGCGCTCAAGGCGATCCGCGAACAGGTGCGCGGACTCACCGCGCGCTTCCCCATCTACGAAAGCCATGTGGCGGCGTCCGCGTGATCGCGAACATCCTCATCGTCGACGACGACGAGAACATCCGCAATATGCTCCGCACCGTCCTGGAGGAGGCGCATCACCGCGTGCTTGAAGCCACCGACGGCGCCCAAGCCTTCACCATGGCCGAGGAGCACCGGCCGCACCTGATCATCATGGATGTGGTGATGCCCGGCCTGTACGGCACCACGGCCGCGAAGAAGCTGCACGAGTACCGCAGCACGGCGGATATTCCGATCATCATATTCAGCGGCACCGCGGACGAATCGCTGCTGGAAGAGGTCGGCCTTAAAGACGACAAGGTCGTATTCCTGCACAAGCCGTCCGATGCCAAGACCATCCTCGAAACGATACGCAAAATGCTCCCGGAGGGCGGATACACCCAATGACTGTACGATTCGCGATACTCGGAGGCTCCGGCCTCTATCAGATGAAGGACATCCGGGACGTCGAGGAGCGCCGCATAGAGACGCCGTTCGGCGACCCGTCCGACGCGATTATGCTGGGCACGGTCGCCGGCGTTCGCTGCGCGTTCCTGCCGCGGCACGGACGCGGACACCGCTTTCTCCCGACCGAACTTCCCAGCCGGGCCAATATCTGGGCGCTGAAGTCGCTGGGCGTGGAGCGCATCCTCTCCATGGGCGCCGTGGGCTCGCTGCGCGAGGAATTCGCCCCCCGCGACTTTGTCTTTCCGGATCAGCTGGTGGATGAGACGCGCCACCGGACCTCAACCTTCTTCGGCGACGGCATCGTGGCGCATGTCGCCTTCGCCCGCCCCTTCTGCGACCCGCTGTCGGAGATGCTTCACGCCTCAGCCAAGGGGCTGGGCCTTAATGCGCACCGGGGCGGGACCTACTGCTGCATGGAGGGCCCCTCTTTCTCCACCATCGCCGAGTCCAACATGCACCGGCAGTTCGGCTACGCCGTCATCGGCATGACGGCGGCGGGCGAAGCCAAGCTCGCGCGCGAGGCCGAGATCTGCTACTCCCCCGTCGCCATGATCACGGATTATGACTGCTGGAAGGAGGACGATCACGTGACGACCGAGAAAGTCGTCGAGCACCTGCTGGCGAACGTTGAAAACGCCCAGCGGCTCATCGCCGACGTCCTGCCCAAGCTCGACCAGGCGCCCGCCGGCTGCGGCTGCGGCGAAGCCCTCAAGGGCGCGATCTTCACCGCGCCCGAAGCGCGCGATAAAGAAACGGCCAAGAAGCTGGAGCTGCTGATTAAGAAATATGTCTAACAGGATACCCGCATGACCCTAAACAAAACATACCGGAAACTCATCGAAACCGCGAAGCGCGCGCGCCGCAAGGCCTATTGCCCCTACTCCCGCTACGCCATCGGCTCGGCGGTGCTGACGGAATCCGGGCAGATATTTTCCGGCGCAAACGTGGAGAACGCCTCCTACGGGCTAAGCCTGTGCGGCGAGCGCGTCGCCATCTTCAACGCCATCAGCCGCGGAGCGAAATGGCTGAAGGCCATCTGCGTTGTCGGCCGCAGCGCCCGCCCCTGCGGCGCCTGCCGCCAGGTCATGCTCGAGTTCAGCTCCAAGGAAACCGATCTGATCTGCGTTGATCTCAAGACGGAAACGGGACGCGACTCCATCACCGTCACCAAGATGTTCAAAAGTCTGCCGCACTCCTTCGACCCGCTCGATGCCGGCCTGCTGCCGACTAATCCGCAGAACCTGCTCAAGCGCAGCAAGGCGCGCTCGCAGGAGAAGCAGAAGCGGCGCAGCGCCCGCAAGGCGAGGAGCGCAGCGCCGCGCAGAAAGAAGCGCCGCACCGTCGGCAAAAAACGCGCCGCCCGCAAGAGAGGCCGATAATGAACAAGCGAACACTGCAGGACGTCGCCGATTGGATGAAGACGACCGACCTGGCGCGGGTGTCCTATCGCCGGGCCGGAGAAACCATCGAGTTTTCCCTGGAAGACGCCCCCAGTGCGGCGGAGTCCGCCTTCCCTCCCTGCCGGCTGATCCCGGTCAGCGCCCGGGAAGTCGGTCTATTCCGACCCGGCCCGCTCGGCACGGCCGGCGGAATCGAGAAAGGCTCCGAGGTCAAGGAAGGCGCGGTACTGGGACTCATCGCCGCCGGGAAAGAACAGCACGAAGTGAAAGCTCCCGCCGCCGGGCGCATCATCTCGGCGTTGGTCGAAGACGGCGACCCGGTGGAATACGGCCAGCCACTGTTCTTCATCCAGCCCTAACCCAGCGTGATACGGCCGTCCAAGATCGAGTGCTCCAAATGCCGCGAGCCGGCGACCCTGACTGACCTGCATTGCCCCAAGTGCCGCGGTCGGGTGGTCAAGCACTGCGGCTCCTGCGGCTGGGTGCTTTCGGTACTAAAGAAGTACTGCGACTCCTGCGGCGAACCGCAGGAGGTCGTAAGCAATACGCCGATGCCGCGCCAGCTTCCGCCCGCCGCTGAGCAGAAACCCAAAGAGCCGCCGCAGAAGACGCCCCCTCCGAAAGCGAAAAAAGAGGCGCCCAAAAAGGACGACGGCGGCATAAATCTCTCGCTGCCGAAAGAAGAGCCGAAGCTCCCGCGCTCCCTAAGTGACGGCGCCAAAAAGCCGCCGCAAGACATTCCGCATACGATCATGCGGCGGCTCGACGAAGCACCGCGGGACGCGGCGCCGGCCCGGGAAAAAGCGCGCGAACGGAGCGCGCCGCGGGAGCGCGAGAAAGACCAGCCGCGCATCGAGTACCGCGACCCGCCCCGCGAGCAGCAGCGCCCGCGCCGCTCCCGCAGCGACCGCGGACGCACCGCCGTCCATACCCTCGTCCGTGAACGGCCGGTATTTTCCACCCTGCTGGGCCTGATCCTGCTGCTGGCCACGGCGGGGGCGTACTTCACCGTCTGGAAATCACGGCGCACGCCGCAGCGGCTGCTGCTCAAGACGACCAGCGCCTACCTGGCGGCGCTGAAAGCCAAGCGCTACGACGCCGCCTACCAGATACTGTCCACGGAGGCGCGCGACAGCTGTACGCTCGAGCGCTTCAGTACGCTGCAGGAGCCGCAGAGCTGGAACTACGACAAAATCCGCATCGTCTCCATTTCTCCCGAACGGGCGCTGGTCCAGTATGAACTGCTGACCTCGGGACGCACGATGGAGAATGACTGGCTCTATTTCTACAACGAAAACGGCAAGTGGCGGCGCACCTATTGGTGGCATCTGATGCCGGAGATCGAAGAAGCCCTGGAGACGGAGAATGCCGCCGGCGCATTCGCGCTGGCCGAAAAAGCCGCCCGCATCAATCCCCTCGATCCCATGCCGCCCAGCTATCTGTGCGAGGCGGCTTATGCGCAAAGCGGTTACGCCGCAGCCGAGACCTATTGCCGCCGCGCCCTGGACATGGCCGCGGTCTACCCTTCCCGGCTGGGCGCGGAAGGCATGCTGCGCCTGCGCCTAATCCTCGCCGATACCTACCGCAACGGCCTCGGCGACATCACCAAGGCCGTACAGCAGTATGACCAAATTCTCGCCGACCCGCTCATGCGGGGCAAAAAGCACTGCGACGTGCGCCTGGCCAACGCCGACGCCCGCTACCTGCTCGGCGACTACGAACAGGCCAGCGAGCAATTCCGCGCCGCCGGCGAAGACTGCCGGCAGGAAGAGGAGATCGCCTACGTGCAGCGGACTTCGCGCATGCTCACGGGGAAGGCGGACGCGGAAGCCGTCGCCGCCGCCCAGGAGTACCATATGCCCGGCGACAAGCTTTCACTCCTGCAGTGGCGGCAGAAATCCCGCCGGGAAGTCTCCAAGCGGTTCGGCACAAAGCTGATAAAATACCGGGACGAGGAGAGCTGGGAAGCCCGCCACCTTTCCGGCGCGAACTACGAGGTCGTGGTCCGCAACCAAAGCGGTGAAGTACTGACCGCCCAGGTCGATCTATGGACGCAGAACGTCAAGGTGAAGATCCATGTTCAATAAGATACTGATCGCCAACCGCGGCGAGATCGCCGTCCGCGTGATACGCGCCTGCCGGGAAATGGGGATCAAGACCGTCGCCGTCTACTCCGAAGCCGACCGGGAGTCGCGCCACCTGGCTCTCGCGGACGAGGCGGTGTGCATCGGCCCCGGCCCGTCCACGCAAAGCTACCTGAACTATGCGCGCGTCCTCGCGGCCGCGGAGATCACCGGCGCGGACGGGATTCACCCCGGCTACGGTTTCCTGTCGGAAAACGCGGCCTTCGCCCGCGCCTGCGCCGAGCGCAACATTGTTTTTATCGGCCCGCCGGCCGAAGCGATCTCGTCTCTCGGCGATAAGATGGCCGGCAAGAAGCTGGCCATCCGCTCGAACGTGCCGGTCGTGCCCGGGACGAGCGGGGCCGTCGATCTAAAGAAGCTCAAGGAGATCGAGGCCCTCGGCTTCCCCGTCATGGTCAAGGCTTCGGCCGGAGGCGGGGGCAAGGGCCTGCGCATCGTTGCAACCGCCCAGCAGCTGCGCGGAGAAATCGAACGCGCGGCGGCGGAAGCCCAGGCGGCCTTCGGCAACGATTCCGTTTTCGTGGAAAAATTCATCGTTCGGCCCCGGCATGTGGAGATTCAGATACTCGCCGACCGGCACGGCCATGTCGTCGCCTGCCCCGAGCGCGACTGCACCGTCCAGCGCCGGCACCAGAAGCTCATCGAGGAATCGCCCTCGCCCTCCGTCACCCCCGAGATTCGCCGGCAGATGCAGGAGGCGGCCATACGCCTGGCCCAGTCCTGCGGCTACCACAACGTGGGCACGGTGGAGTTCCTGCTGGACCCCGACGGCCGCTTCTACTTTATCGAGGTCAACACGCGCCTGCAGGTCGAGCATACGGTTACCGAGACGGTCACCGGTCTGGACCTGTGCCGGGAGCAGATCCTGCTGGCCGCCGGCGAGAAGCTCTCATTCGACCAGGCCCGGGCGTCCGAGATCCGCTGCCATGCGATCGAAAACCGCATCAACGCCGAGGACGCCGAGCGCGACTTCGCGCCGTGCCCGGGGAAAATCACCGGCCTGGTTCTGCCGGATGGTCCGGGCGTGCGCGTCGATACGCACCTCTACGCCGGCTACACCGTACCGACCTACTATGACAGCCTGCTCGCCAAGCTGATCGTCAGCGGCGCCGACAGAGAACGCGCGATCGCCCGCGCGCTGCGCGCGCTCGCGGAGTTCCGCGTCGACGGCATCTCCACCACCATACCGTTCCACCAAAAAGTTCTGGCGAACGCGCAGTTCCAGACCAGCGACTTCGACACCAGCTTCGTCGACCGGCTGCAGGAAAAAACCAAACCCTCGTCCCAAAACGGTAAGACCCATGGCTAAACTTCAGGACACGATACGCCGGCAGCTGCAGGACACCTCGGACCTGATGGCGGCGACCATTGAGCATGCCGACACGATCGCCGATATGGCAGAACGCCTCATCAAAACGCTCAGTGAACGCGGGAAGATCCTGACCTTCGGCAACGGAGGCTCGGCCTGCGACGCGCAGAACTTCGCCGACGAACTCGTCGGCCGCTACGAGCGCAACCGCCCGCCGCTGCCGGCGCTCGCGCTGACCACGAACTCGTCGGACCTCACCGCGATCTCCAACGACTTCGGCTTCGAGGAAGTCTTCAGCCGCCAGCTCAAGGCGCATGCCCAGAACGGCGACATCGCGGTGGCGATATCCACCTCGGGAAATTCACCCAATGTCCTCAAGGCCGCGCGCTCCGCCCGCGAGATGGGGCTGACGGTGCTGGGCCTCAGCGGCCAGTCGGGCGGCAAGCTTAAGGAGCTCTGCGATGTCTGCCTCTGCGTCCCCTCAACGACGGTGGCGCGCATTCAGGAAGTCCATATCACCGTCATCCAGATACTCTGCGGTCAAATCGAAGAGGCCTTGTTCCCCGATGCGCCCAAAGCCCACTAGCCGCAAAATCGCGAGCCTCCGCCGCCTGCTCAGGCTGCGGGCGGGCTGGAAGCGCGCACGCCGCAAGGTCGTATTCACCAACGGCGTCTACGACATCCTGCACCCCGGGCACATCATGCTCCTGGAAAAAGCGCGCGCCCTCGGCGACGTGCTGGTCCTCGGCGTTAATTCGGACAAATCCGCGCGCGGACTCAATAAGAAAGGCCCCCGGCGGCCGGTCAACAAGCTCAAGGATCGCATGCTGGTTCTGGCGGCGCTTTCCGCGGTGGACGCCGTGATCGCATTCGGCGAAGACACCCCGGCGCGGCTGCTCTCCCGGCTCAAGCCCGACATCCAGGTCAAGGGCGGCGACTACAAGCCCCACCAGGTTCCCGAAAGCGTCCACGCCGGCAAGCTCGTCCTGGTGCCCCTCAAGAAGGGCTATTCGACGACCAAGCTGCTGCGGCGATTGAAATAGCGTTTTCCCCATGACCACCGCGCTGCTAATCCTTAACGGCGAATTAAGCTCGCCGGCCAAGGTCAAGCTGCTCGCCAAAGAAGCGGATGTGATCGTGGCCGCCGACGGCGGCGCCCGCCACTGCCGACAGCTCAAGCTCGCGCCGGACCTGGTGATCGGCGACATGGACTCTCTCCCCAGGCCGCTTCCGAAGTGGAAGAATACGGCCTTCTGCTGCGACTTTGACGAGGATCGCTCGGACTTTGAGAAGGCGTTGGAATACCTGGAGGGCATGGAGGCCGGCCCGGTCTGGATCGTCGGCGCCCTGGGCGGACGTCCCGATCATGCCCTGGTCAACCTGAGCCTGATCGAGCACTGGGCCCGCAGGCTGCCGCTGGTCCTCGCCGACGGCGGACTGGCGCAGCCGGCCGGCCCCGGGCGCTACGCCTATGCCTGCGGCAAAGGCGCCGCGGTGACCCTGCTGCCCATCACCGGCAGCTGCCGGCTCTCCACCCGGGGCCTGCGGTATACGCTTAAAAATGAAACCCTGCGCCGCGGCAGCCGGGGCTTAAGCAACCGCACGACCGCCGGAGAATTCAAGGTCCACGTGCACTCCGGCCGCCTGTGGATCATGCTGCCGGAATAATGGACAGCCCGGACCGCATCGCCAAGCGCCTAACCCGGATCGGCGCCTATGCGGCGGCGCGCGCCTACTCCCTCTATACCCAGCGCCGCTGGCGCCATCCGGGAACGAGCATCACCGACACCCCGCGGTATCGCGACTTCTGCGCCCGGGCAGCCCAGGACAAATCGTTCGCGCGCTTCCGCGCCGATCCGATCTGCCGGCTCTTCATCGAGAACAACAACTCCGATGAGGGCCGCTATTACCTGCAGGCCATGCTGGACGGCGCGCCGCATTACAAAAACTTCCTCGACAAATTCCGCACCAACGACAAGTTCGGCGGCGGCGGCGCCTTCGTCTACGGCAAGAACGGGCGGTTCGCGCCGACGACATTGCGCTACGCCAAATACCTAAGCGACTGCGAGCGGCATTTCGGCGCGCTGGACTCCAGGCGCGTGGTCGAGATAGGCGGCGGCTACGGCGGACTGTGCAAGCTGTTTTTCGACCGCTTCGACCTCGCCCGCTACTATCTGGTGGATCTGCCCGAAACGCTCGCGCTGGCGCGCCGCTACCTGTGCGCAACGCTCGGCGAAGAGACGGTCATCGGCAAGATCATCTTCGTTAACGCCAAGGACAATGCCGCGCTGACGCGCCATCTCAAGATGGATTTTTTTGACCTGGCGGTGAGCACGCTGGCCTTCTCCGAATGCGCGCGGGAAATGCAGAAAACCTACATCGACTTTGTTTTCAACAAAAGCACCTACGGCTATCTGGTTATGAACGCTTTGAGCGGCGCCTTCGGCATCGACTCCCACAGCGACGCCGAGGTCCAGGGACGGCTGTTTAAGACCGTCGAGGCGGAGGAAGATCCGGGCTGGTGGTGGGACGACCGCGTGACGATCTGGACCTGGAAGCCGGAAAGGATCGGGCTCTAGCCGCCTATAGCAGGATACGACTCCGGCGTCTTGGGCGAGGGGATGACGATCTCATCGCCGCTGAGCGATTCCAGGAAGGCGATCAAGTCCTTCTTCTCGTCCGGCGCGAGCCGCAGGGGCGCAAGCAGCGGAGTTTTATTGACCGCGTCCCCGCCGCCCCGGTCATAGAAATCGACGACCTCGGCCAGCGTCGCGAATATGCCGTTATGCATATACGGCGCGGTGTACTTGAGCTCGCGCAGGCTCGGCGTGCGAAACTTGCCGCTGTCCGCCTCGCGGTGCGTCATCAGATAAAGCCCCGGATCGGAGTCCGCCGCGCGATAGACCTCCTCGGGCGCGCCGTGAATAACGTGCTTGTAGCGCACCGTGACCTGCCGCAGAGGCATCTCATCGATGCGGGGATTATGCGGCACGCCGGTGGCGTGAAATCCTTGGTCGGAGGCCAGCGGACCGTTATGACAGCGCAGGCACCCGGCCTTGCCCTCGAACAGCCGCCGTCCGCGCTGGGCGGCGGGAGAGAGGACGCCCCGGTCAAACGGCGCATTCCTCGACACCGGCACCGCGCGTTCGAAGGCGGCGATGGCGCGGAGCACGCCCTCGAAGTTGGGCCGCTCGACTCCGAACACCTCCTTGAACATGGCGACGTACTCCGGCGACGTCGCCAGACGCTCCTCAACCAGCTCCGGATCGCCGTTGCCGTTGAGGTTCGAGATAATAGCGGAGCGCGCCTGCTCCTCCAGACTCGGCTTGGTGCCGTCCCACTCCAGCTTGCTGTAATAGGCGGCATTGAGGATGGTCTGCGAATTGCGCCAGTCCAAGGTGCCCGAATAGCCGAGGGCGAGCTCGGCGCCGTCGCCCCAGCCCATCGCGGGCTCATGACAGGCGGCGCAGAAGGAGTCGCCGTTGCCGGAGAGCCGCGGCTCGAAAAACAACAGCTTTCCGAGTTCGACCTTGGCCGGCGTCAACGGATTATCACCAGGCACCGGCACCGGAGGAAGCGGGCCGAGCGGCGGCGGCGCGGCGGCCGCGATCTCCCCCGGCTGTTCGCGGGGGGCTGCCGCCTTCTCCCTCCGGGGACGGAGAGCATCGCCGGGAGAGCTCACGAACTCGACGACCGGCGTCTCGCTGCTGAGCGATTTAAGAAATTCCGCGAGGTCCCGTTTCTGCCGCCGGCTCAGCCGCGGGTTTTCGAAGCCGACGGCCTCTTCCAGCGTATTAAACATCCCGTTGTGCATATAGGGAGCGGTGCGCGCGACCTCCCGCAGCGACGGGGTCCGGAACTTTCCGCGGTCCGCTTCGTCCTTGGTAACGGCATAGTAGCCGATGTCTTGCTGCAGATTCGCATAACCCTCGATGCCGAAAACCTTGAAAAAACGACGGAAGGAGATAAGGCGCAGGATATTCTTCTGTACTTCCGGATTCTCCGGTACGCCGCGATTATGCAGCCCGCCGTCGGTCAGCAAAGGCCCGTCATGGCAGCGCACGCAGCCGGCCTCACCGGTGAACAGCCGGTAGCCCCGGCGCGCGGCCCGGCTTAAAGCCTTTTTCTCGCCCCGCAGGAAGCGATCATACGGAGCCTCGCCGGAACGCAGCGAGCGCACAAAGGCGGAGAGCGCCTCCAGCATCCTCGCGTAGGACGGCTCGGCGCCATAAACCCGCTGAAAAGCCTCCACATAATCCGGCGCCTGCCGGAGCTTTTCGACCACCAGCCGGCCGTCGGCTCCCATGAAGTGCGCTTCCGAGATATGATCGCGGATAAGAGAGGGCAGATCATCGCCCGGGAAACGCCCGTCCCAATACAGATACTTCTGCCCGCCGCTGTTGAACAGCGTCGGCGTATTGCGGAAGTAAAGGGTTTCGGGATAGCCCGGCGACAGGGCGAGCCCGTCGGTAAACGCCTGTTCCGGACGGTGGCAGTCGGCGCAGTTGCGGGAGGCGTCGCCGGAAAGCCGCTGGTCGAAAAAGAGGACCTTCCCAAGCCGCTCTTCCGTGTCGATGGGGAGCCGCGGTGCCCCGGCCGCCGGGATATGGGGGCGGGTGCCGGAGACATCCCACAGCCGCAGGGAATGGTCCTCGCTCGCCGAAACGGCGAGGCTTCCGTCCGGAGAGAAAGCGACATCGCGCACGCCGTTAAGATGCCCCCCCCAGACCGCGAGCTCACGCCCGGTCGCGACCTCCCAATGGCGAACGGCGTAATCCGCTCCGGCCGAGAGCGCGGTGCGGCCGTCGGGAGAGAAGGCGACGGCATAGATGTAGCTCTTGTGCCCCTTCCACACGGCCAGCCCGCTTCCATCCGCGGTGTCCCACAAACGCAGGGTATTGTCCCGGCCGCCCGAAAGCGCCCGCCGCCCGTCGGGTGAGAAGGCGACGGCCATAACCTTGTTGGCATGCCCGCGCCAAACCGCCAGCTGCCGCCGCGCCGCGACGTCCCACAGCCGCAGGGTTTTATCTCCCTGGCCGGTAAGGAGCCTCTTGCCGTCCGGCGAGAAAGCGACGGCGGCGGCGTGCGCGAGCGCGCCTTGCTGCAAAGTAGCCGCTTCCCGGCGCTCGCGGATATCCCACAGCTTGAGCTCACCGGCGTACGAAGTCGTCGCGGCGAGGCGTCCATCCGGCGAGATCGCGATCGCGCGAATCTCGCCCTGATGCCCCGGCAGCGAGGCGAGCTCGCGGCCGGAGGAAATATCCCAAATTTTGAGGAGACGGTCCTCGCCGCCCGAAAGCGCGTACTTCCCATCGGGGCTTATCGCGACCGCCAGCACCTCCCCCGTATGCCCTCGCCAGGTCGCGAGCACTTTGCCGCTCGCGACGTCCCATACTCTAACCGTGCGGTCTTCGCTAACCGAAAGGACGCGCGAACCGTCGGGGGTAAACGCCGCGCCATAGACGTGATGAGTATGCCCTTTCCAGACCGCGAGCGAGGGGCTGTCGGCGGCGGCGGACAGGACGGGAGACGCCAGGAGAAGAGCGGATGCGAACAAACAGCGCAGCATCGAAGTTACGCTAGCATTTTGGCTGCTCCGCTTGAACAAGGTGAAAGCAGAGCAGGCAGAGGGATGTCACCGCCACCCCGGCATAGAGGTCGTCCACCTGCGCCCAAAATCCGGCATGCCCGGCCAAGCGCCAGTAGGTGACGGCGGCGACCCCGGCCAGGCAGGTCGCCACGAAACGCAAGTCGCTCAGCCGACCGGGGAAGAGATGGCCGTAGAGTACGGGAAAAAGCAGGCAGGCGGCGGAGTAGCTGCCCAGCGTCTTCCAGACTTCCTTGATGTTCCCCTCGAAGCAGAAAGACAGCAGCACCGCCAGGACGCCCACGGAGACGACGCCCAGGTGATGAATTTTCACCTTGCCTTTCAGCCGCGCCGGCACCAGATCGTAGGCCAGAGTCGTCCCGGCAAGAAAGATGTAGGAATCCAGGGTCGAGAGAATAGTGGCCAATATCCCCGCCAGGAAGAAGCCGCGCAGGCCGCTGGGCAGAATCTGCACGGCATAGATCAAATAGGCCTGCGCCGAATCCGCCCCCGGGATGGCCGCCCGCGCGTACATCGCCCCCGCCGTCGTGCAAATATCGAAACCCACCCAGACCAGCAGGCACAGCCAGATTCCGCGCCGCGCCGTCCGCTCCGAATCCGCGGCGAAGCAGCGCTGGTAGAAGTTGGGATCGACCAGGGTCGACAACGCGATAAATCCCCAGACCAAAGCGGTGGCCCAGCTTTCCCCGCCCAGCGGCGCGAAGTGCGAGGCCGGCAGGTGGGCGCGCAGATAGCCCAGGCCGCCGAATCGCGCAACCGACGCGGCCAAAACCAGAAACACCGCCGCGCACATGACGAAGAACTGCAGCATGTCCGAGAACACCACCGCGCGCAAACCGCCCGAGAAAGAATAGAGGACCACCCCCAGGACGCCGGCCGCGATCCACAACGGCAGGCTGCCGCCGAACAGCGCCTGCAGGAACAGTCCCAGGCTGATGGCGTAGACGATGGGAATCACGTTCATGAAGTTGAATACGGCGGCGAGCTTCTCGGAGCGCGGACCGAACATCCGTCCGACCATTTCGGGCAAAGTCAGGACATCGTAGCGCCGGAGCCGGCCGACGATAAAGAGCGCGAACAGGGCATAGGTCGCGTACCAGAACACGCCTTGGGTGAGAAAGTTGTAGACCCCCTTGTCGAATGCGATCTGGGTCACGCCGAAGATGCCGCCGTACCAGGTCGCCACCAGCGTGGCCACAAACATGGGCAAAGTCAGCCGGCGGCCCATGACCATCAGATCGAGGAAAGAGGCCGCCTCGTCCATGTCCCGCCGCTTGCGCGTCTGACCGTAGATCACCATGGCGAAAGTCGCCAGCAGCACCGAGACGAAGACCGCCCAATCGGCGGGGGTAAGGATCGCGGGCAGGTCGAGAGTGTCGCGCATAAAAAATCCGGGGCCTATGGCCCCGGACAGTTTACCAACGATTTATCGCGGCGTCTTTATTCCGCCGGCTTTACCTCGGCGGGTTTCGGCTCCTCCGCTTTCTTTTCCGCGGGCTCCGTCTTGTTTTCCTCTACGGCCTTTGCTTTCTCCGGAACCGGCATTTCCGTCTTGATTTCTTCCTTGGCCGCTTCTTTCTTCTCCTCAACCACGGCCGGCTTCGGTTCCGGCGCTGGCGCCGGCTCAGGCGTTTCGGCCTTCTTGAGCTCCTCAAGCCGGCCGCGCGCCTCCTTTATGTCCGCCAGATACGCGCTCTTCGGATGCGCCTGCTCAAATGCCGCGAGCGCCTTCTCGGCCTGCGCGAACTTGCCCGCTAAAATAAGGTCGATCGCCGCCGCCTGCTCCTCGCGCTCCTGCAGACGCTCGGCGGCCTTTTTATCGGTCCAGCTGCCCTTCCAGTACGGCAGCTTGGGATCCGCCTCCGACTGCTTGGAGCCGCGCACCGCGGCGACCGTGGTCACGCTGACGCCCCGCCGGTAGCGGGCCTGGATGGCCTTTTTCTGCAGCGCCGCCCGCCAGTGGCCGAACCAGCTCCGCAGGCTCTTGCTCTGGGCAGACCCAGCCGGGGCGCCCTCCGCCTCCGCGGCGACGGCCGCGGCCGGGCCGGCGCCCGCCAAAAACGCCGCCAGCACCAGAATAAAAAATCTCTTCATCATCATGCTCCTCCGTCTTTACTGTAGCTCACGCGGCAAAATCCATCCACCCGACTTTTCTACCGGTACTCCGGTCACATCTTCAGCAGGCTCTCCACCACCGGCGCCAGGTTCTTGTCCAGCGCCACCGCCTTTTTGGAGTACAGCTCAGCTTCGGCTCTTCTATCCAGCTTAAGCGCGGTCCGGGTAAGATTCATCCACACCCCCGCGTCTTCCGCATCGAGCTCGGAGGCCTGGGTATAGCGATTCATGGCGTCATGGAAGTCCCCGCGCACAAAAGACAGGCTGCCGAGGTTGTTATGCGCCGCCGCGTTGGTGGGCTCGAGCGCCAGCGCCTGATCGAACTGCTGCTTTGCCTCCGCCGCCTTGCCGTGCTGCACTTCGAGGATGCCGAGCAGGTTGATCAGGTCGACGCTCTCGCCCTCCTCCTTCACCCGGGCGTTGAGGTGCTCGCGCACGAAGCCGTAGCGGTCTTTGAGCAGCCGCGCGGCCTCGGCGTCGAAGCGTTTGGACGCCTCGCCGGCGTCGAGCTGGACGGCCTCGGCCTCGGATTTCGGCAGCGTCGCCGGCGCGTAGACCAGCCAGGATTTCCGGGGATCGGTTACCGCCACCTCGCTGTTCGCGCTCATCCCCCGGTACGCGTGCAGCGCCTTGCGCGTAGCGTCCTCGAACGTGGCGCCGATCATGGTCGCTTCCAGCGGCAGCCAAAACGATCCGTCGTATTCGATCATCCGGTCCCGGGGCAGGCCGACCTCCATCGGATCGTTGGATCCGGTATCGAACATCATGGCGAGGTGACCGGGGTAGTCGAGCAGCGCGGTACGGACCGTCGCGCCCTCGAACAAAGAGGCCAGCAGCGTCACCAGGTCGTCGCATTCTCCGCTTTTACGCCGCAGCGTCTCGCGCGGGAACTGGGTATAGTCGACCGGGAACGCCGGGTCTTCCGACATCTTCTCGAACGGGTTGTTCGGACTGGGGAGAAACTTGACGCCCGCCGCCCCCAGCGCCGACCAGATCCTGAGCGCCAAGCGGAGGTTTTCGTTGAGGTACTCGGTGCCGGGAGGGCCCGCGTCGCCGGCCTGCCGCAGAATCTCACGGCTCAGATCGAGCACCGGCGGATCCTTCGGCGTAATGTAGTTGGCGATACGCCGCGGATCCTCCCAGGTAATCGCGTTGCGGGAGTAGACCTTGAGCGGCAGCGCCTGCGAAACTTCCTGCTTATCGCCTTTCTCAAAGTAGGTCAGGGAAACCTCGGCCTGAATCGGCGTATCCTCCGACACTTCGAGTATGCGGTTATTGAGCGTCGCGACGAGCGGAATCTCGAGCTTCTCCCGGGGCCCCAGATTTTCGACGACCTTTTCGGTCGCGAAGTCCATGAAGTCCTTAAGCCGGAAGGACACTTTAACGTTCTTGAACGGCAGGTTGAGATTATTGACGATCACCGCCCGGCCGAGAGGATTGGTCAAATACCACTTATAATTCGCCGAGAAAACGTTGCCGATCGTAATAGTGGAGATCTCGATCGGCGCCTGATTGAACGCGCCGGGGATAAACACCTCCACCGGATCCGACAGCGGTCCCTGATCGCCGGTCCCCGCCTCCACGGCGACCCGGTAGTGATAAGTCTGATACGCCTCCACGGCGCCGTCTTGGGCCGCGGGTTTCTCGACCGCCGCGACCTCCTGGTAGGAGCCCCACGAACTGCTGGAGCGAAACACCCGGTAGCGCTTGATCCAGGGGTCCTTGCGCTCCGCCCACGTCAGCGCGACCTGCCCGTCCGCCGCGCGCGTCGATACATGCACCGGCGGCGCCAGCCGCGGATGCAGCTTAAACGCCACGATCCGGCCCGCGCCGGGATCGGACACGATCAGCTCATCCTCGACCACCGTCAGCGCGGACGGACGGCTCAGGCTGCGCTCGTCCTTGCCGCCGGCGAAGAAGTTCGTCACCCAGCCGCCGTCCTTGTCGAAAACCATCACCCGCTGATGCCCCTGGTCCAGCACGTACAGGTAGCGGCGGCCGTCGTAGGCGATGGCGCCGGGGGCGGCGAAATCCGCCACGCCGCTGCCCTGCGTACCCCAGGACTTAATGAAGCCGCCGGAGGGCTCGCACTTAAAAATCTTACGCAGGCCCTTATCTACGATGTAGATGAAGCCGGCCTCGTCCCAGACCAGGCCGACCGGCTCCGCGAACTCATGCGGGCCCACCTGCGGCCCGAAGCTGAAGAGAAACGAACCGTCCGGGCTGAAGGCGTCGACGCGGCGGTTGCCGGTATCGGCCACATAGATCGTTCCCTTCTCGTTGACCGCGATGCCGTGCGGGGCGCTGACCTTGCCCTCCTTCTTGCTGCTGTCGAAAAAACCGTCCTTGCCGCCGAAGCTCGAGTGGAAGGAGCCGTCCGGCGCGAACAGCAGCACCTGGTCCGAATCCGTCGCGGACACGTAGAGGCCGTACTTCGGGCTGGCGGCCATACCGCCCACGCTCTTGACCTCATCCTTGCCCTCGCGGTTGAAGCGGATCTCCTCTTTGCCGTCCAGACCGAAAACCACGAACTTTTTCTCCTTATCCAGAAAGGCGGCCAGCGTCCCCTTCTGCTGCGTAAGAGCGGAGGCGGACAAAGCGAACTTGCGCGACGGCCCGGTTACCGTCAGCTTGGTAACGAGATTATGCGTCAGGCGCTTAACCTTGAGCTTATTGACGATCTTCACGCGCTGGAGGCGCCGGTTGCCGGTATCCACGACCACGATCTCGCCGTCCGGCGCCACCATAATGCCCTGCGGCTTCTTGAACTGGCCGCTGCCCTGGCCGGTTACCCCGAAATTTCCGACGATGAAGCCGTCGGGGCCCAGCTCGCGGACCTTGCCCCTTTTGGTGTCGAGCATGTATATGAAGCCGTATGCGTCCACCGCGAAATCGTTTCCGTGCAGCTTGTATTCCCGCGCCACCGAGGTATCCGGATTGAACTGCTGCAGCCGATTATTGCCCGCGTCAAGAACGTAAATATGGTCCGACAGCGTAACCTCTATGCGGGTCGGGTTTTTGAGTTTCCCCAGCTCGCTGCCCTTGCCGCCGAACTCGAACAGAAAGATGCCCTCCTGCGTAAAGACCTCAACCCGGTGGTTCCCGGAATCGGCGACGTAAACGCGCCCGTCCGCGCCCACGGCCACGGACTCCGGCCGGCTGAGCTGACCGGGCTGCGCGCCGCGAGTGCCGATCGTGCGCAGGAACTCCCCCTCCGCGTCGAAGACCTGGATGCGGGAACCGCGAGTATCCGCGACGAAGACATCGCCGCCCGGCCCCACCGCCACCCCCTTGGCGCCGGAAAAGTACGGGGTCTCGCCCGCCTTTGCCACCACTTTGATCTGCCGGCCGTCCTGAGCAAAAATGAGGAGCTCATTCTTCTTCTCGTCGATAACATACAGCCGCTCGGCCCCCGCCGCGGCGGCGGACAGGCGCCCGGCCTTTTCAATGGAAAGCGGCGGCTTAACAAATTCGATGCGGTCGAACGCCCGGGCGGACGGAATCGCCGCGGCCAGCGCCGCGGCGGCAAGCAAGCTGCTGAAAAACGGTTTCATCGCATCCTCTCTCTGATCATCTCGTTTACTAGGGCGGGATTCGCCCGCCCCTGGGATTTCCGCATCACGGCGCCGACCACAGCGCCGATGGCTTTTTCCTTGCCGGCGCGGCACTCCGCCACCGCGCGGGGGTTCTCCGCGATCGCCTCATCCACCCAGAGCGCGACGCGGCCCGCGTCCTGGACCTGCTCGAGCCCGGAGTCCCGAACTATGATACTCGCTGATTCGCCCGTAGTCCACATCCGGGCGAAGACATCTTTTGCTATCTTGCCGCTGATCGTCCCGTCGGCGATCATATCCAGCAGCTCGGCCAGCCGCTCCGGACTCACCGGCGCTTTCTCAAGCGCCGCGCTCTCCGCGTTGAGCTTACCCAAAAGCTCCGAAGATATCCAGTTCGCCGCCTGCTTCGCGGCGCAGCTTTTCCCGCCGCGCATAACGGCCTCGAAATAGTCCGCAAGCTCCCGCTCCGCGGTCAGCACCCCGGCATCGTAAACGGAAAGCCCGTAGGCGGAGACGAAGCGCTCCCGGCGCGCGTCCGGCAGCTCCGGCAGCTCCGCCCGCACCCGCTCAATCCAGGCGGCGTCCGTTGTCAGCGGCGCCAGATCGGGCTCAGGGAAATAGCGGTAATCATGCGCGTCCTCCTTGGAGCGCATGGGCTCGGTCCGGCCGGCGGCCGCGTCCCACAGCCGGGTCTCCTGCATAATCTCACCGCCCGCATCGAGTACGGCGCACTGCCGCCGGTGCTCGTAGGTCAGCGCATCCTTGACGGCGCGCAGCGAATTAAGATTTTTGATCTCCGTCTTGGTCCCCAACGCCGCATTCCCGAGCGGACGCACTGAAATATTCGCGTCGCAGCGAAGCTCGCCCTTCTCCATATCGCAGCGCGAAACGCCGCAGTACTGCAGAACGGTTTTCAGGTGCGTCAGGAAACGGTGCGCATCCTCGGCCGAGCGGATGTCCGGCTCGGAGACGATCTCGATGAGCGCAACGCCGGCCCGGTTGAAGTCGATGCGCGAATAGGGGAGCTCAGCATGCAGCGACTTGCCGGCATCGTCTTCCATATGAATACGGGTAAGCTTAATCTGCCGGGCCGGCGAGCCGCCGAGTCCGACCATGCCGCCGGCAGCGAACGGCTGATCGTACTGCGATATCTGATACCCCTTCGGCAGGTCGGGATAGAAATAGTTTTTACGGGCGAAGACGGAACGCTCGCGCAGCGTCGCGCCCAGGGCCAAGGCGGCCCGAAAGGCGAGCTCCACCGCGCGGCGATTAAGCACCGGCAGAGCGCCGGGCTGAGCGGTGCAAACCGGACAAACCGCGGAGTTGGGAAGGGCGCCGACGCTGTCCGCCGCGCAGCCGCAGAACAGCTTGGTGCGCGTCCCCAGCTGTACGTGGACCTCCAGGCCGACGACCATCTCCAGCTCAGCCGCCACCAGAGGAACCTCCCCCGCTTATTGCGGCTGCCGGCGCCGGCAGCCGGGGCAGAGCCGCCTCGAGCGCCCGCGCCGCCCGCAGCAAAACGCCGTCTTCCGCCGGTCGTCCCATCAGCTGCACCCCGATCGGCAGTCCCGCGGCGCTGCGTCCGCACGGCAGCGACACGCCGCAGTGGCCGGCGACATTGCACGGCGCGGTGTAGATATCGCCCAGGTACATCTGCAGCGGATCGGCTTTTTCCCCGAAGCGGAACGCCGGGGTGGGCGCGGTCGGGGTAAGAAGGATATCGGCCCGCGCGAAGGCGGCGGCAAAATCGCGTTTTACCAGCGTTCGCACCTGCTGCGCCTTCATATAAAAAGCTGCGTAATAGCCGGAGCTTAAAGCGTAGGTTCCCAGCATAATACGAAGCTTCACTTCGGCGCCGAAGCCGGCGCCGCGGCTCGTCCGATAAAGCTCGTCGATACCGCCCGCTCCGCCCGCATCGCGCACGCCGTAGCGGACGCCGTCGAAGCGCGCGAGATTCGAGCTCGCCTCCGCCGGCGCGATGATATAGTAGGCGCTCAGAGCGCAGCGCGTATGCGGCAGCGACACCTCCACCACCTCCGCTCCCAGCTCCCGGCAGGCTTGCGCCGCGCCGCGCACCGCCTGCTCGACCTCCGGATCGAGCCCGGCGGCGAAATATTCGCGCGGCAGGCCGACGCGCAATCCTCCGATGCCGCCCGCGCTGGCGGCGGTGAAGTCCTCCGGAGCGCGCGCGGCGGAGGTCGAATCCGCCGGATCGTGTCCGGCGATAACGCTGAGGGCGAGAGCGGCGTCCTCGACCGTCCGTGCCAGCGGCCCGATCTGATCGAGCGAGGACGCGTATGCGACCAAGCCGTAACGCGAGACGGTTCCGTAGCTGGGCTTGAGCCCTACCGTGCCGCAGAAGGACGCCGGCTGACGGATCGAGCCGCCGGTATCCGAGCCGAGCGCCAACGGGACCATGCGTGCAGCCACCGCGGCGGCCGAACCGCCGCTGGATCCCCCCGGAACGCGCTCCGGGTCCCAGGGGTTGCGCGTCGGCGGGAAGGCGGAGTTTTCGGTGGATGAGCCCATGGCGAACTCGTCCATATTGGTCTTGCCCACGATGACCGCGCCCTCTTCCTTGATGCGGCGCACAACCGTTGCGTCGTAAACCGCACGGTAGTTCTTGAGAAATTTCGAGCCGCAGGTCGCCGCCGCACCGCGCACCAGCATATTGTCCTTGACCGCCACGGGAACGCCGGCCAAGCGGCCGGCCGTACCGCCGGCCGCGACCCTGCGGTCGACCGCGCGCGCAGCGGCAAGAGCATCTTCTTCGAGGACCTGCAAAAAAGCGCGAATCCCGGGGTCCGCCGCGCGGATACGGCTCAGATGCGCGACCGCGACCGCTTCGGCTCGCAGCTCCCCGGCGTTGACGCGACGGGCGATTTCGCCGGCCGGCAGCTCGAGGAGCTGTCTTTCATCCGTCATTGGAGGAACAGCACATCGTCGGAGGCCTCGATATTGTCGAACGGCAGGCGGGAGGGCGGCGGCGCAAGCTCCTCATCGGAAGGAAGCGGCTCCAACGGAACATCTTTGGTCTCAGCGGGCTCACGGGCCGCCCGCTTTTCCTTCTTTTTCTTCCGCGGAGGCGCGGCCTTCTCCTCCGGCTCTTGCGACGCCTCTTGAGCCGCCTCTTGAGACGGCTCCTCGTCCGCTCCCGCGTCCTCGCCGCTGAAGTCGGACGCCGCTTCCAGATTGTCTTCGGCGGCTTCCTGATCCGCGACAATCGCGTCGATCTGCCCCTGAATGCTTTCCGCTTTGGCGGGATTGAGGGCTTTGGCTTGGCGCAGATCTTCGATGGCGCCCTCCCGGTTGCCCAACTGGTTGCGCGCGACTCCCCGGTTGGCATAAGCCAGACCATGCATCGGCTTGAGCGCGATAACCCGGTTAAGGTCCTGCAGCGCCAGCTCATATTCCGCGAGCAGGAAGTAGGCGTTGCTGCGCAGATACAGCGCTTCATAATAGTCCGGGTGGTGCTTTAAAAATCGGGTAAAGTCGACTATCGCCTTCCGGTAATCTTTGAGTTCGCGGTAGGCCCGGCCGCGGTAGAAGTGCGCCCATTTGAAGCCGGGCGTCAGCTCGATGACGCGCGAGTAGTCGGCAGCCGCATACTTATGCTGTTTAAGCTTATCCTGAACCGTCCCGCGAACGATATAGACGACAGAGGCCTTGGGCGAGTACTTCAGCGCGAGATCGAGATTGGTCAGCGCCTTTTTGAGCTGGCCCTGTGAACTAAGCACGCTGCCCATGCCGAAATACGCCAGCGCGTATTTGGGATCGCTTTTGGCGGCCTTGACGAAATCCGCCCCCGCCCGCTCCAGGTCGCGCGTCACAAAACGGGCGAGTCCGCGCGCCGTGTACGTCTCAGCGCCGTTGGGACGCAGCTTGAGCGCGACGCGGGCGTCCCGGCGGGCGGAGACGATATCGCCCGTCGTCCACAGGCACATCGCGCGAAACGCCGACGCCGTCTTCCAGCCCGGCCGCTTATTGATCGCCTGGGTCAGCAGATCGATCCCCTCATCAAACTGCGCCCGCTCATACGCTTCGATGCCTTCCCGCATCAGCCGCCTGGCCTCCGCGTTCGGCTCTCGGGGCTGGGCGGCGGCGGCGCAGGTACACGCCAATAGGACGACCGCGGCTGTTCTCATTCGATCACCTTGGGCACTGTGAAATAATCCCCGTCGGACTGCGGCGCCGCCGCGAGCAGCTCCTTGCTCCCGGCGAACGGCCGCGGGACATCCTCCCGCAGCACATTTGTCAAAGCCGAAGAGTGCGCGGCCGGAGGGACTCCGTCGGTATTGATCCGCCGCAGCTCCTCCATGTGCTCGAGCACCCGTCCCAGCTGCTGCGCATAGCGGGAGAGCTCGCCCTCCGTGAGCCGCAGCCGGGCGAGATGCGCGACATGCGCCACTTCCTTTTCATCGATCTTCATAAACATCAACATCGGTACCGGTTATTAACATTAACTTTTGTATATGTGGGAAAGAGGCTTAACCCAAAAGTTAATGTTAATAACCGGCACCCTCCTCGGTGTCCTCCTATACGGGCGTCAGCGGCGCGTAGCGTAAAAGCAGTTTTTTCGTCTTGCCGCTGTCGAAGACTACCGTTACCTTCAGACCCTCCCCGGATCCGCTCTTGTCCGCGATGCGGCCGAGGCCGAACTCTGGATGCCGAACGCGCTGGCCGCTGCAAACCCTGGTTTGGGCCAATGGCACGATCGGCGCGATATCTTCAACGGGCTCCGCATGATAGCCCGCCAATTCCGCCTCCAGAATAAAACGCGACGGCAAATTGGAGTATATCCGCCCGAACAAACGGCGCGTCGCCGCATGGGTCAGAAACAGCCGCTCCCGGGCGCGCGTCATCGCCACATGGCAGATGCGCCGCTCTTCCTCGAGCTCCTCCTCGGAAGCGTTGCCCGCGCCGATGGGAAACAGCCCCTCCTCAAGCCCGGTCACGAAAACGGACGGAAACTCCAGCCCTTTCGCCAGGTGGACGGTCATCAAGGTCACCGCCGGCGCGCGTTCGTCGTAGCCGTCCGCCCCGGACCGCAGCGCGACGTCCTCGAGAAAGCGCTCCAGCCGCGCGGGGGAGTCTTCCGTTCCCATCTCTTCAAATTCCTTAACGGCGTTGACCAGCTCCTGGATATTGTTCATCCGGCTGGTCGCTTCCGGATCGGTTTCCGCCAGATTCTCCAGCCAGTCCCAGTAGCCGCTCCGATGCATCACGGACTGCAGCGTCTCGGTCGGCGCCTGCCGCGCCGCGTCCGCGGACAGGCCGTCAAGCAGATGCGCCAGCTCGCGCGCGCCGCGGCGCGCCGCGCCCGAGAGCTGGGGCACCAGGTCCGCCCGGCGCAGAGCGTCGCGCAGCGTGATGCCCGACTCGCGCGCGTACTGCGTGAGCCGCTCCTCCGCCGCTTTGCCGATGCCGCGCGCCGGCACGTTGAGGATGCGTGAGACCGAGATGCTGTCGCTGGAGTTGAGCGCCGCGCGAGCATAGGCGAGAATGTCTTTGACTTCCCGGCGCTCAAAAAAGCGAACCGAACCGACGACGCGGTACGGCAGCCGCGCCAAGCTCAGGGCCTCCTCAAAGGAGCGGCTCTGCGCGTTGGTGCGGTAAAAAATGGCGATATCGGAGAGCGCCTCCCCCTCATCGGCCAAGCCGATGATGCGGCGCACGATGCCCCGCGCCTCCTCGCGCTCGTCGGCGTACTCCACCGTGGTCACCGCTTCCCCCGCCCCCTTCTCGGTCCACAGGGTCTTGCGCACCCGCTTCTTGTTGTAGTTGATGACGGCGGTAGCGGCCTCGAGGATATTGGACGTGGACCGGTAGTTCTGCTCAAGCTTCACGGACTTGGCGTCCTCGAAATCCGACTCGAACTCGAGGATGTTGCGGATCGTCGCGCCCCGCCACTGGTAGATCGACTGGTCCGGATCCCCCACCACGCACAGGTTGCGGTGCTGCGCCGCCAGCGTCTTGGTGATCAGATACTGCGCGTAGTTCGTATCCTGGTATTCGTCGATGAGGATATGGGCAAAGAGCTTCTGATAATAATCCCGCGCGCTTGCGCTCTCGCGCAGGAGCTGGGAAAGCCTGAGCAGCAGGTCGCCGAAATCAAGGCTGCCGGAAGCGTCCAGCCGGCGCTGATACAGCTCGTAAACCTTCGCGACGTTCTGGCGAAAAACGTCTCGCTGCGCCATCGCATGGATCGCATAGGAGCCCGCGTCGAGCAGGTCGTCCTTGGCCCGGGAGATCACCGACACGTAAAGCCGGGCCTTGTTCGTCTCGTTATCGAGCCCCAGTTCCTTGAGGCACTGCACGACGAGGCGCTTCTGATCGTCGGCGTCTAAAACGGTGAAGTGCGGCGTCAGCTTGAGCTCCGCCGCATGCCGGCGCAGCACCCGCACGGCGAAGGCATGAAAGGTGAACACCCAGACCCGCGACGCCTGGCCCGGCACCAGCGCATCGATCCGCCGGCGCATCTCCGCCGCCGCCTTATTGGTGAAGGTCAGCGCCAGGATGCGCGCAGGTGAGACCTCCTCGGCGATTAGCGAGGCGATGCGGTAAACGATGACGCGCGTTTTACCCGTGCCCGCGCCCGCGAGCACCAGCAGCGGACCGGCGCGATAAAGCGCGGCTTCCTTCTGCGGCGGGTTCAGTTCACACAGGTCGACGGACATACCCAGACATTTTAACCTATGAGGGAGGCGGGGGGAACAGATTTAGCTTACTTCTTCCCGCCGAACAAGCCGCCGATGAAGTGGCCGAGCAGACCGCCGACCACGGCGCCGATCAAGCCGCCGATCGGTCCGCCGAGCGCGGTGCCGATGATGGCGCCGCCCACGATGCCGAACGATGCGCCATAATCGCCCTTTTTGTAGAAGTGCGCTCCCGCCAGCGCCATCCCGGCTCCCGCCAGCGCGCCGAGAGGGCCGCCGGTGAAAAATCCCTGCAGGCCGCCGAGCAGCGCCGCCCCGCCGTAATGCGCCCAGTCCGGGAGATTCGACAGCATGCCGCCTTCCTTCTTCCCGCCCGGCGGCGATGGCACGCTGTCCGCATCCTTATTGGCGTCGGCCTGCGCCACCGTGAAGTTTCCCGACGCGCCGCGCAGACCGCTGCCGTTGACGGCATGCGCGGCGTTGACAACGCCGCCGCTGCCGTTTCCGTCCATGACCCGGCCGGCCAGCGCATGCGAGGTCTCGTTGGAATGCGCCCCGGCCGCATAGCCGACATCGCCCGCCATCTCCTTGACCTTGCCGTAGGTGGGCGAAGCGCCGAATTCGACCGCGGCCTCCGCCGAGAAAGCGCAGGCGGTCAAAATCCCGCTTAAGATAACGGTGGACACGAATTGCTTCATAGCCTATCATTAGGATACCGGCCGTTCCGCCGCGGCGTAAGAGCAGGGCGGCCCCCTATTTTCTGGGACCAAAGGCCTATGCGCAGCACTTTCATACTTGCCGCCGCACTGCTCACCGCCGCCGCGTTGGGCGCCTTCGCTGAACCCGGCGCCACCTACGACGACGCCCCCGGAGAAACCGCGGCGCAAAAACCCGGCCTGTCGCCCGAAGGCGAAAAGAAGGTCCAGGAAATACGTGAACGCATCGCCCGGGGCGAGCGCGTCGATGTAAAGCAGGCGTTCTCGGGGCTCATGGAAACGGAACTCAGGAATGCCTGGCCCCTGATCGACCAGCTGGCACGAGAACTAAGCAGCAACGGCAACGCCGATCTCACCCAGGCGCGAATGGGAATGTGGCGGCAGTATATCGACAAATACAACGACATGCCGGAAGGTCATATCGGACTGGGAGAAAGCAGCGCCGACAGCGAAGACTATGAGGGGGCGGTGCTGTCGTTTTCCCGGGCGATCGAGCTTGGAGCGCTGCGGCCGGACCTGTTCTACAAGCGGGGGCTCGCCGCGGACCGCATCGGAGACTATGAGCTCGCGCACCGCGACGCGGCGATGACGCTGAAAATGGAGCCGGACGATCAGAAAGCCTTATCGCTCTTCAAGCTCACGCGCGACCGTCCCTCCAAGACCTATATCGACCTGCAGACGGGACGGCTCCTCGCCGCCGCCGCCGCCGTCGCGCCGCAAAGAGGCGGCGCCTCCGCCGCAGCCGCGCGCATACCCGGAGACAAAACCGCCGCTATCCCGGCGGAGACCGACCCCGTCATGCGGTCCACGCACCGGACGCGCGACGCACAGCACTACCTGCAGCTGGGCAACGCGGCGGCGGCGGCCGCGGCGGCGAAAAACGCCATCGAGCTTAACCCGCGAAACGCCCAGGCGCACAATCTGCTGGCCACCGCCGAAGAGCGCGCGGGCGATCATAAGGCCGCGATCAAAAACGCCACGCGGGCTCTCGAGCTGCAGCCCGGCAGCGTCCCGGCGCTGAATACGCGCGCCTGGTCCAAAAGCGGCCTCGGCCATTTCGCGGCGGCGCTTGACGATGCCCGCGGGATATTGACCGCTGATCCCTACAACGCTTTCGGCCATGTAAACAAAGCGCGCGCGCTCGGCGGGCTTGGCCGGCGTTCGGAAATGATGGAGGCCCTGAGCCGCGCGGCCCAGTTCGACGAACGCTTTACCGGCCTACGGGACCAGGCGCTCCAGCTCACCTCGGACGCGGACACCGAGCTGCTGTTCGCAGGGCTGTTCGGCGGCGCGACCTCCGCCGCGGCGGCGCCCCCGCGGCCGGGACGCCGCAAGCGGTTTCTGCTGCTGATTATCTCCTGCATGCTGGGCGGCCTGCTGGTGGCGGCGGGAGTACTGCACATCTTCGCGCCCGGGCGCAACGAAGCAGAGGGGCGCAAGCGCTCGACTCGACGCGGCCAGCGCTGAGCTCGCAAGCGTTTAGTATTACGAGAAAACGCTTCTCAGGAGGGCGACTGATTCCAGGTGGTCGGTATGCGGGAAGAGATCGATGCCTTCGATTTTGTGGATATCGTAGATATCCGTCAGGTTGCGGATGTCCTCGATCATCGCCTTCGGATTGCAGGAAACATACACGATCCATGGCGGAGCCATTTCTTTTATCGCCGCCCGCACCTTGGGATGAATGCCTGAGCGGGGAGGGTCGATGACGATCCCGTCCACCTCGATCTTCTGCGCGGCAAGCCCCGGCAGCACATCCTCCGCCTTGGCCGCCACAAAATCAACATTCTCTACTTTGTTGACTCCCGCATTGTGGCGGGCGTCCTCAACGGCGGCCTCGATAACCTCGATACCCATGACGCGGCCGCACTGCTCGGCGATGGAAAGGCTGATGCCGCCGCCGCCGCAGTACAGATCAAGGACATTGCCGGGCTTGAGCGGCTCGATCCATTCGCGCAGCAGGCGGTAGAGAAATTCGGCGCCGTGCGTATTCGTCTGGAAAAATGAGTACGGCGAGATACGGAAGGTTTTACCCAGCGCCTGTTCATGGATATGCCCGGGGCCGAACAGCAGCTCGACAGCCGAAGATGAAGCCACGTCGCCCTTGCCGGTATTAACCCCATGCAGTATAGTGGCCGCCGGATAGGCGCCGCGCACCGCCCGCACGAAGCTCTCCGCCGGCAGCGCCCCCTCGCCCGTCAGCAGGTTCACCATGCGCTCGCCCGTATTCCTGCCCTCACGGACGACAAGATGGCGCAGGAAGCCGACCTGCTTGTGGATATTGTAGGGCTCCAAACCCTCTTTGCTCGCCCAGGCATGGACCGCGTCGAGCAGCGGGATCACCTCCGGCGAAAGCAGGAAGCACTCCCGCAGGTTCATGACTTTATCCCACCGGTTGCGGCGCTTGAGCCCCAGCAGGATGGGGTCCTCGCCCTCGGCGGGCGCGGGAAATACATCCTGAAAAGCGAACTCCATCTTGTTGCGGTAGTACCAGTGCTCGGGAGAGGGGTGCACGAGCACCTTGACCTGCCAGCCGACTCGGGCCGCGAGCATGCTCAGGTATTCGCTCTTCTGCTCAACCTGATCTGCGTAGGCATACTCCTGCAGACGGCAGCCGCCGCATTCGCCGAAATGGCGACAGCGCGGCTCGGCGGTTGCTTTCTCAGCTGGAGAATTTAAAGTTGCAGACATCACCGTCACGGACAATATAATCTTTGCCTTCAGAGCGGATCAAGCCTTTTGCGCGCAGCGCGGCTTCCGCTCCGTGCTTATCGAGGTCGCTAAAGGCGTAGACGTCGGCGCGAATAAAGCCTTTTTCGAAATCGGTATGGATAACCCCGGCCGCCTGCGGGCTGCGCATGCCCGCACGGATCGTCCACGCCCGCACCTCATCCGACAGGTGAGTGAAGTAGCTTTCCAATCCCAGCAGCCGGTAGGCGCTCTCGATCACGCGCTCGAGGCCCATCCTCTCAAGGCCGAGCTCGGACAGAAAAGCGCCGCGATCCTCCGGCGGAAGCTCCGCGATTTCCGCTTCGATCTTGCCGCACAGCGTCAGGCTGGCCGCCTCGCGCTCCACCGCCAAAGCCGCAAGCTCGCCGACGGCGTCCGCCTCCGGCGTCTCACCGGTATTGCCGACGAAGAGTACCGGCTTGGCCGTCAGCAGGAACAAATCCTTGATCTCGCCGAGAGGGATATCGAGCGCGCGGGCCGGGCGTCCCGCGTTGAGACCGGACCGCAGCGTTTCCAGCAGCGCGAGCTCCGCTTTCGCGGCCTTGTCGCCCGAGCGCGCCTTGCCCTCGGCTTTTTCGCACCGCCGCTCCACCCCGGCCAAATCGGCCAGGATCAGCTCGGTTTCGACGATCTCCACATCACGCCGCGGATCGACATCCCCCAGCGTGTGCACGACGTCTTCGTCTTTAAACAAGCGCACGAGATGCAGCACCGCGTCGACCTCGCGGATATTGGCGAGAAACTGATTGCCGAGCCCCTCCCCTTTGGACGCGCCCTTGACCAGACCCGCGATATCGACGAAACGCACCGTCGCCGGCGTCGTCTTCTTGGGCTGAAAGATCTCGGACAGGCGCTGGAGCCGCGCGTCCGGCACGGACACCACTCCGATATTGGGCTCGATGGTGGTGAAAGGATAATTGGAACTGGGAGCGTTGGCGGCGGTCAGGGCGTTAAAGAGCGTGGACTTTCCGACGTTCGGCAGGCCGACGATTCCGATCTCCATCGGGTGGGATGATACCAAAAACGCGGCTACTTGCTCTTGGCGAGTTCCTGCATGCTGAGACGCGCGTCGCAGACGTCGATATATGCCGCCGTCGCCGCCTCGCCCGAGCGCACCAGCGCCGACAGCGAATCGGCGGCCGAATTTACATGGGAATAAGCCTGGTTCGAGTTGCCGACGGCATCCGTCATGCTCGACTGCATCTTTTGCAGATCGCGGGTCTGCGGGTAGCCGAGGTTGTCGGCCTTGGCCTTCTTATCCAGTTCGCGGATATCCTCGCGCCCCGTCTTGACGCCCTTCTGGATCGGACCCAGATCACCGCTCAAGCTGCCCACCATTAACGACTGGGGGATGAGGTCCAGCACCCGCTTCATCTCCCGGCCTACCGTTTCGCCGAAGCTCTGAAACGCTTCCGCCTCAGCGCTGGGCATGCCGCGCGAGATCGGCGGGAACTCTTTGGGGATGAGGCTGCGGGTGATATCCGCGTACTGGCGGACATGCTGGGCATAGTCCATCGCGTTGCGCAGCTTCTTGTGTGAAGCCAGGGCGCCCGCCCGGGGATCGATGGGCTCGCGGCGTTCGACCGTCTTGCTCCAGCGGCCGTCGTGCTCCGCCCAACCCTGGTTTTTCAGGTTCTTTTGCTGGTAGTACGAGAGATACTCCTTTTCGTTGCCGCGATCGTTGTAGTAGAGCGTATCCCAATGCGAAACGTAGCGGCGGCAGCCGCCCGGAACCTTGGCGATCTCGCCGATGCTCGACGCCATATCCGCACTCGCGACGGCGATGCGCGGGCGCTGCTCGTTCTTGATGGCGTCTTCGATATCCTGCGCCGCGGCATAGGCTTCCGGGTAGGCCCGGTAGCGGCTCTTGGCGGAAACGACGGCCTGCTCCAGGGACGCGAGAACGGCGTCGGCCTCCTGCAGCCTGGAGCGGAGCGCCGGAATCTTCTGTATCTCGAAATCGGTTATTTTCGAGACGACATTCTCGAAATAGGAGTCCGCGACATTGAGGAAATCCCCCGCCTGCCCCGTCATCGCGCTCGCGCTCTTATCCTTGACCGGCGTCTCCTTCGGCTTGGCGGTCGCCGCGCCGGCGCCGCCCTTGCCGAAGCCTCCCCCTCCTCCTCCGCCGCCCATGGTCGCACCGCCGCCACCGCCGCCGCCGCCCATGCTGGCCGCCCCCTTGCCGGGGCCGTTACCGCCGCCGGAACGCGGCAATGCCGCCTGGGGAATCTCCAGATTGGGAGGAGCCGCATTGCCGGCCGCCGCGGCCGGTGCCGCCGCGGCGGTCGATCCGGCTCCCGCCGCAGCCGCCTGCAGCGCCGCCCGCGCCGAGGCCATATGCCCGGCCATCGGAGCTCCGCCCGACGCGGCCTGCCCGCGAACAAAAGACCGGCCGCCGGCTTTAGCCGCGGCCGTATGGCCCGCGGCGGAAGCCGTCTTGATGGTCTTGGCCTGCTCCTCGCTTAACGGCCCATCATGGGCGCTTTCGGCGTCCTGGGCGATCGCCGCCGCCCCGGCGGCGACATAGTCATTATTGGCCAACGGATTAATCATCTCGAACGACCCCTTGTCCGGCCGTGCCGCCCGCTCCTTCACCTGCGCCATGCTGTCGGCCTCAACGTCGCCGATACGCGCCGTCTGCTGCGCCGCCATCTGCGCCATCCGCACCGCGTCCAGGGTTCCCCCGCGCGCGGAAGCGTCGCGCGCCGCCTCTTCCGCCTCCATGGAATCCGCGGTAATCACCGAAGCCGGCAGCTTCGCGTTGGTCAGCTTCTTGACGATCAGGTGGCCGCCGGCGGACACGTCATTGGCTTCGGCGGAGTCCGACTTGTTCTGCAGCGCCGAGTCCATAATCTTCGCGATCTCCTCCGATGTCTGCCGCGGCTCAGACTTCTCGCCGCCAAACAGAATGGTTAAAGACCAAACAGTCACGCCGAGGAAAGCCGCCCCCCCCGCCGCGAGGCCCATAAGCTTCGGGTCGTTAATGATGCGCTCAAACTTCATCTTCTTTGTCTATCAACACCAGAACTGCCACCAACTGCACTGCGTCGGCGGCTTCGGCGGCGTCGGACAGGTGTAAGCCGGCGACGAGCCGTAGCCCTGATACTGCGGCGAGCCGTAGCTGCAGCTCGGCACCCGCTGCTTGGCCTTCCAACGCTCCTTGCAGTCGTACTCCCAGAACCAGCAATTGTCCGACTTGGGCGGGGGCGGGCAGGTATACGCCGGCTTCGCGCCGTAGCCCTCATACTTCGCCGCGCCGAACTGGCACTTGGGGACGGACTGCTTCGCCTTCCAGCGCTCCTTGCAGTCAAACTCCAGCCAGCCGCAGTTGTCCGACTTGGGACAGGCATAGGCCGGGCTCGCGCCGTAGCCCTGATACTCCGCCTCATATTTACCGCAATTCGGGATCGACTGCTTGGCCTTCCAGCGCTCCTTGCAGGCGAAGTCGAAAACGCCGCAGTTGTCCGACTTGGGACAGATATAGGCCGGGCTCTTGCCGTAGCCCTGATACTCCGCCGTGTACTTGCCGCAATTGGGCACCGGCTGCTTCTGTTTCCACTTCTCCTTGCAGCCGAAGTCCAGGAAGCCGCAGTCTTCGGACTTGGGCGGCTCCGGGCACTTCCATGCCGGGCTGGAGCCGTAGCCCTGATAGATGAAGTCTCCGTAGGCGCAGCTCATCTTCGGCTTGAGCTGGCTGGCCTTCCACCGGTCCTGGCAGTCCCACTCCATGATGCCGCAGTTCTCCGATTTGAGACTGGGCTGGGTGGATGTTCCGCCGCCCGGTATCTGCGGCGTCCAGCCTTCCAGGCCGCCGCCCTTCGCGGCCTGCGTCTCGCCCGTATCCGGATTGGCGGGACACTTATAGCCGACATTGGCCACGAACTCGGCCGCGCCGTAAAGGCAGCTTTGCGGCGCCTTGTCCCATATCCGCTTGGCCAATATCTTCTGGTTGTTGAGGCATTCTATTTCGACCGGCGCGCAGTTCTGGTACTTGAAGTCGTACTTATTGACCGTCTTGAACTCGCTCTGATCGATCGCCTTCTCGACCAGCGGCTTGATCCCGCCCAGGCGGACGCAGTTGATATGCGGGAAGTTTTTGTTGCGCGCGTCGCCCATCTGGATCGCCGGGCCGTCTTCGCAGGCGTCGGCGGTGAAGTTCACATACGGCTTGAGCGGATCACCCGTCCAGGTCCAGAAGCTGGTCCCCATTCCCAGCAGACAGACCCGGTCGCCGAAGTAGGGCTGATCGGTGCGCATGTCCTGAAAACCCGCCGGACAGCGATCGGCGCACAGCGGACCGTGGGTGTCGGTGTAGAGGACCCGGCAGGCCTGGCCGCTCGACCATCGATGCTGCAGGCTGACCAAGCGCACATCCGTCTTGAGCGGCTCTCCGATCGGCGCCGGAATAACGTTGTTGGCGTATGTCGTTCGCTCCTTCACGGCACTCTGCTCCGGCTGCTGCTCCTGGTTTTTTTCGGGCGGCGGCTCTCCCTCGTCGGCGGCGGCGTAGGGGTTGGTCGGCGCCTCGGCGACCGCGCCGTCGTTGCCGCCGCCGCCTCCACCGCCTCCGGCAGGCGCGCCGCCGCCCGCGGCCGGCGGCGCGTCCTTCTCCTTTTTCTCTTCGCGCATGCCCGACCAGGTTTTCTCGCCCCGCGTCTCCTGCACGGCCTCGCGGGCATTGCTGAACGCCCCCTGCACGCCCTTCAGGCCCGGAGCGGTATCCTGTATCTTCTCGTACGCTGTACCCTGCGCCTGCACGCCGGCCGCCGCGCCGCCCGGCGACTGCGTTTTGGATTCGGTCTTGCGCCTGCTCTCGCCCGCGGGCGCCGCGGAGCCCGGACGATTCTGCAGCGCATCGTTCTTCTTTTTGCCGTCCCTGTTGCCGAAGGACTCAAACTTGGCGAAGCCGCCCTGGCCGCCGCCCTGGGACAGACCCGAGAAAGACCGGATCAGCTTGGCGAGCTTATTATCGAGCTTCAGCTTCGCGCTTTCCTCCAAGGCCTTTCTTTCCGCCTCCTTCTGCGCCAGGATGTCCTCACGCGAGGTCCGGCTTCCACGGTCATCGGCGCTGGGCGCGTCTTTATCCTCATCCGCCTCGCTGAGAACGTCGGCGGAAGTATCCTCCTTCGACGACTTCTCCAGGCTTTCCATTTGCGCCAGCGTCACGCCCTCATAATCCCGCTTGTTCCAGCCCATCCCCTTAGTTTCGCCTTTGACGCCGGCCTTGGACATGTCGAAAGGCATGTCCTCCTCATTCGACATGGTCAGCCGGGTGGAATCCATGGCCGTGGCGCCCCCCTGGCGCCGCGGGTCCTTCAGCTTGGCGACATAGGTCCGCATCGGCGGGGTATCGCCGCCGGAAGAGTTCCCGCGCCCCATGCGGTCGGTGAAATTGACGCCGTCATGCTCGACCGGCATTACACCGCTATCGGTCCCCGTGAGCATCGCCGCGGCGGCTAAAACGACTACTCCGCCGGCCACCGCCGCCCCGATTCTAAACTGTTTTTGCTCCAGCAGTTTGCCGAATTTTCTTTGCGCCTGCTTCATTTTTGATTCCATAACGGAATCTCCTGGCCAAGTTCAGATAGAAAGATAGCGCACGGACGATCCGCCGCCCGTACGTGCGGGTATACGGTTAGGATAGCCCCAGCAGCGCGCAAGTTCCAGACACCTTTACCAAATATTTACCTTTGCGCCGGCCCGGCCGCATAGGCCTTTGTGCCTATATGGTCCCAGGTCCATAGACCCTGCAAACCGTGCCCCATTAGGCTTACCTTATTGGTATGAAGAGACTGCGGACCATCGGCCGGGCCCTCGGGATCGCGCTGCTGACGGCGTCGCTGGCGCAGGCCGAGGCCGGCCTCGTCTCCCAGTACGGCGGCCTGGCGGAGTCGGCGGGCCGGCAGGGCGCCAAAATCCGCGAGCAGCAGCAGCAGTTCGCCCTTCAGCGCGAGCTGGCCGCCGCCCGCCGCCGCTCGGTCTTCCGCATCCTCTCCTGGAACGTGCAGACCTTCGGCGATATCAAGCCCGAGCGCGAGGCCGCCTACGAGATGCTCGGGCAGATGTTCTCCAGCCAGCGGTCATCCAAGATTCTGGCCGTCCAGGAAGTCGCCAACGACAAGGGCTCGGACAAATTCTCGGAGCTCCTGCCCGGCGGCGAGGACCGCTGGAACACCAACTTCCAGAACACCAACGATTCCCAGGACAACGGCTTCTACGTGCAGAAGTCCGTGCAGGTCGACTGCGAGGAGTTCCTCTTCGCCCGCGCGGATGAAAACGGCGACCACCGGAGCCGGGACGACCGGGCCAAGCATCCCGCCCGCGCGGCGCATATGCGCGTCGGCGACTTCGACTTCACCTTGATCACCCTGCACCTGACCTTCAAGGGCGGCAAGACCGACGCCAGCGCCGAGGAGCTCAAGCACATCCTCCGCTGGCTCGAGGACTATTTCGACAACCCCGAAAACGACCCGGACGTGATCCTGGCCGGCGACTTCAATATGACCACCCGGGCCGGCGCCACCAGCGGCTCCAAAGCGGCGCTCGAGGACATCATCGAGCAGTTCCCGACGTTCCGGCGGGCTTACGACGCTGAGGGCAAGCGGGTACGCAAGCCGACCGAGCTGATCGCTCTGGTCGACGCCCCGACCTCGCGCTACAAGGGCGAGGCGAGAAACAACTACGACCACTTCATCGTTTCGGGCGACGTGTTCGACGAGGAGTTCGTCAGCGGCTCGGCCGGGCCGATCCCCGCCTCCTTCATCGAGGCCGCCGAGAAGAAGCACGACGTCTATGTCTCGGACCATATGCCGATCTCGGCCGGCTTTCTCTCCACGGGCGCCGGCAACGACGGCGAGGCCATCCGGTCCGATCAACCCGGCCCCACCAGCTCCCGCTCCTGCTGGAAGCGCGGCCGCAAATAAAGCGCACCCTCCCGCCTAGCGCGAAATTTGGTAAGTTTTTTGCGGAAGAACCATGGCCGACTACAAGGAAATCGACGCTTGCCGCATCTGCGGCAGCAGCCGCCTCATCCCCATCCTGGAGCTGGGATGCCAAGCGCTGACCGGCGTCTTCCCGAAATCCAGAGAGGAAAAGATCACCGCCGGGCCGATCGAGCTCGTCAAGTGCGATGAGTCCGGCGGCGCGGACGCCTGCGGACTGGTGCAGCTGCGGCAGTCCTACAGCAAGGCCGAGATGTACGGAAGCAACTACGGCTACCACTCCAGCCTCAACCGCTCCATGGTGGAGCATCTCGAAGACGTGGTCCGCCGGCTCACGGCGGACATCAAGCCCGAACGCGGCGACATCGTACTCGACATCGGCAGCAACGACGCGACCCTGCTCAAGGCCTATCCGCATGGCGCCGGTCTTGAGCTGACGGGAATAGATCCGACGGGGGAGAAGTTCAGAAAGTACTACCCTCCGCATATCCGCCTCATCGCGGACTTTTTCACCCGGGAGTCATTCGCCGCGGCCTTTCCGGAACGCCAAGCCAAGATCGTCACCTCGATCGCCATGTTCTACGACCTCGACTCGCCGATCGACTTCATGCGGGAAGTCCGGTCCATCCTGCACCCGGAGGGCGTCTGGGTCATGGAGCAGAGCTACCTCCCCGCCATGCTCGACGCCACCGCCTACGACACGATCTGCCATGAGCACCTGGAATACTACGGCCTGCGGCAGATTCGCTGGATGGCGGAGCGCTCGGGGCTCAAGATCCTTGACGTCGAGACCAACGACATCAACGGCGGCAGCTTCGCCGTCCGCCTCGCCCGTCAAGACTCGGCCCGGCCGGAAAATTCCCCGGCGATTGAAAAACTCCTCCGCCAGGAAGAGGCGTTGGCCGAAATGCGGCCGTACGAGGCGTTTCGCGAACGCGTGCTGCGCCAGCGCGAAAGCCTGGTGGAGTTTCTGCGCCAGGCCAAAGCCGAGGGCAAGCGCGTGCTCGGCTACGGGGCCTCGACTAAAGGCAACGTCATCCTCCAATACTGCGGCCTGACCGAAGCGGACATCCCCTGCATCGGCGAAGTCAACACCGAGAAGTTCGGCTGCTTCACGCCCGGGACCCGCATCCCGATCGTCGATGAAAAGCAGGCGCGCGCCGACCAGCCGGACTACCTGCTCGTCCTGCCCTGGCATTTCAAAAGCTTCTTCCTCAAGAAAGAGACGGATTTCCTGCGCGCGGGCGGCAAGCTGGTATTCCCCCTGCCGCAGATCGAGATCCATTAGCATGCGCAGGGCGGTGATCGTCGGCTGCGGCGGGCAGGACGGCCGGCTGCTGTTCGATCTTCTGCGGGACAAGGGCTACGCGCTGACCGGCCTCGACGTCCGGCGCCGGCGCTGCGCGCGCTGCCGCGGCGGCGGGCCGGTCGACATCCGCAATGCCGGACAGGTGGAGCGGCTCATCCGCCGCTTCCGACCGCATGAAGTGTACTACCTCGCCGCCCGCCACCGCTCCGCGGAAGGCCGCGACGCGGAAAGCGCGGCGCTGCTGCGCGACAGCTACGAGATCCACGTCCTCGGCCTGCTGCGCTTCCTCGATGCCATGCGGGTGTTTTCCCCCCGCACCCGGCTGTTCTACGCCTCATCCTCTTTGGTGTTCGGCACGCGGCGGGGCGGACGATTCGACGAGCGCTCGCCGCTGCGTCCCGATGAGATTTACGGCATCACCAAGGCCCAGGGGATGGCGCTGTGCCGCTTCTACCGGCGCCGGCACCGCTTGTTCACCGCCTCCGGCATCCTCTTCAACCACGAATCGCCGCTGCGCGGCGAAAGCTTCGTCTCCCGCCGCATCGTGCGCGGCGCGGTCGAAGTAAAGAAGGGCCACCGCCGCGCCGTGGTGCTCGGCGACCTCCGCGCCCAGGCGGACTGGGGCTGGGCGCCCGACTACGTGGAAGCGATGCGGCGCATCCTCCGCGCCCCCCAGCCTGAGGACTTTATCGTGGCCACCGGGAAGAAGCATTCCGTCGGCGAGTTCGCGCGCCGGGTCTGCGCCCGTCTCGGCCTGGATCCCGAAAAACACCTGCACATCGACCAGCGGCGCCTGACGCGGCGCACGGGAGCTCGCGTCGGCGACGCCGGCCGGCTGCGGCGGCGCACCGGATGGAAGCCGACCGTGGATTTCCCGGGGATGGTCGACCGGCTGCTGGCGGCCGAGCTGAAGGCGTCATGAAGCGGCCGCTGGTATTCATCCCGACCTACAACGAGCGCAGCAACGTCGGCACCATCCTTAAGGAGCTCTGCGCCCTGGAGGTCGAGCTCGACATCCTGTTTCTCGACGACAATTCTCCCGACGGCACGGGAGAGGTGCTCGACAAACTGGTCGCGGCATTCCCGCAGGTCAGCGTAATCCATCGCGCCGGCAAGCAGGGCATCGGCAGCGCCCACCAGGAAGGAATCCGCTGGGCCTACGAGAAAGGCTACCGCGTACTGATCACCATGGACTGCGACTTCACCCATCCGACCTGCTATATCCCGGACTTTATTGCCAAAGGGGAACAAGGGACCGTCGTCGTCGGCTCACGCTATGTCCGTCACGACAGCCTGCAGAACTGGGACCTAACGCGCATCGTGCTGACGCATTTAGGCCACTTCATGACCAAGTATTTCCTCTGCCTGCCCTACGACGCCACCGGCGCCTACCGCCTCTACCGGCTCGATAAGGTGCCGCATACGGCGTTCCTCCGCGTGCGCTCCCCGGGTTATTCCTTTTTCTTCGAAAGCCTCTACCTGCTGCACCGCAACGGCTTCCCGATCGAGGAAGTCGGCATCACCCTGCCGGCGCGCACGCGCGGCTACTCCAAGATGACTTTCCGCGACGCCTTCGTAAGCGCGCGCACGGTATGGGCGCTGTGGTGGGCGGGCCTGACCGACCGCAAGCGCTTCCTTATCGACGGGAACAAGGACGCATGAGCCGCATCAACACCGACGGCTGGAACGAGGACTCCGTCGTCCTTATCGAAAGCCCCCTCGCCAAGCTGCACCGCGCCTGGATGATGTCGCTGCTGGGCTTTCACCGGCTGGTGCCCGACAAGCAGGCGCGCATCCTCGACCTCGGCTGCGGCTCGGGCCCGTTTCTCGCCTACTTCGCCCGCCGCGGCTACCGCCGGCTCTGCGGCATCGAGCCCGACTCGGCGCTGATCGGCAACATCCCCAAGTACGTCGGGGCCGAGGTCAAGAACTGCCCGGCGGAGCAGATCGAGTTCGCCGACAGCACCTTCGATGTGGTTTTCATCTACTGCGTGCTGCATCATCTTAAAGACGAAGACGCCTACCGCGCCGCCTGCGCCGAGGTGCTGCGGGTTCTCAAGCCCGGCGGCCACATTTTCATCGTTGAACCCGGGCGCTACCGGGTTTTTCTCGCCCTGGAATTCGCCTCCTGGCTGCTCGGCTTCGTCTCCAAGACCTTCCGCGCGCTGTGGAATACCATGGAGGAAGAACGTCCGGTCCAGCACCATTTCCTCAAGAACCATCACGTCGTGCGCGAGCGGCTGCTGGCCGGCGGCGTCGAGACGCTGCGCGACGACTACTTCCTTTACTCCTGGATCTTCACCGCCCGCAAGCCGGAGCACTGATGCCGCCCGAACGCCTGCGCGACATCGTCCCGGAATACCACAGCGGCAATCCGCTGGTGCGTTGGGTTTTCCGTCGGCGCGTCGACCTGGCGCTCGAACTGGCGCGGCTCGACGGCGCGGACTCCATGGACATCCTGGACCTGGGCTGCGGCGAGGGCGTGCTGCTGCGCGCCATCGGCGAACGCTTTCCCGCACACCGGATGACGGGCGCGGATTTCCACCCGGACGTCGAGCGGCTCGAGCTGCCGCAGGTGCGCGCCCTGCGCGTGGACTTTATGCGGGAGAACCCATTTCCGGAAGCGGCCTTTGACCGCGTCTTCTGCATGGACGTGCTCGAGCATGTCGAAGACCTGAGCCGGCCGTTGGCGCTCATCCGCCGCGCCCTCAAGCCGGGCGGCCGCTTCGTCATATCGGCCCCGACCGAGAACTTCGCGCATCAGTTCAGCCGCTTCCTAATAAAAGGGACGTTCTCCGAGAAGGCGGGGCCGGCGGCGAGCCCGCACTACCATAAGGCGGATACGCTGTGCGCGGCGATCAACAAACATAACTTTATGCTGGAAGAAGTCCGCTCCATTCCCCTCCCGGGGCCGCTGGCGCTCAACCAGGTCTGCAGTTTTATCTAAGTATTATCTACAGATACGCTGGTTCCAGGTCTTGATTTAGCAACATTCCCGCCCTATATTAGGGTAAAAGACGTTATGTCTCTAATTGTTCGACACCTCCTCGCGGCCGCGCGGCCGCTTAGGAATAGGCGGGGTCAGTTGGCCATTCCCTCCCTATTCATTCTTCCTGCTTTGTTCCTGTTTGTATTCCTGATCTTTGAGACGGCGAAGATTTCCCGCGAGAAAATCCGCCACCAGTTCGCGGTCGACTCGGCGGCTTTCGTCGAGATGTCGATCTACTCGGACTTTTTGAACCGCACCGCCTACAACAACGGCGCCTTTCCCCAGCGCGTCTTCGACCTGAGCTTTCGCGGCATCTGCATGGAGACCAAGACCGATACCGCCGCGATCCCGAGCCCCTACTGCGGTGCGAAGTCGGCCAACCTCTACGACATCTTGTACAAGAACGGCGCCTTCCCGTCGGACCCGGGCAAGACCAAGACCGAACAGTACGAATCGATCGACGATGAGGGCGAATGGAATCTCCGCTTCGGCGAGAACCCGATGTTCCCCGAGAATCGCAACGACTCCTCACCGAGTCTTAATGACAAGCTCTACCTCATCACGGAAGAAGATGCGCACAACTACTGGATCACCTGGGACGACGCCAAGGACATCTACAAGCTCTACGTCCAGCTCTACCAGCTGGTGGGGATCGTCGAGGACTCGCAGTTCTCGGTGTTCTGCCGCATGACCGGAGCGACCGGCTGCACAAGCTCCGACAACCGGCACAACTACTTCCGCAAGTCGTACTGGCTCAATACCAATGCCGGCGTCGAAGACGCCTATGACGGCGCGCAGGTCTTTAACGACTACAGCTTTGAGCCCGAGCCGAACTGTCTCAAGGAAATTATGATCTTCGGCAATAAGGCGACGCCCAACGCCTTCCAGCCCTTCCAGGTCTACGAGCCGCCGAATGCCGTCCAGATGAAGGACACCATCACCGGCTGCAGCGGGCTGTTTCAGATGGAGACGATCGATGAGGGCCAACTCCTGGATCTGGCCACACCGCACGGGGACTCGCCGCATCCCGGAATCCCCATCACCCAGCACTGGGACCTGGAAGGCACCTTGCTGAAGAACTACTTTGAAGTGGATTTCCATCAGGCGGTGCGCTGCCAGGACGGCGGCGGACCCTGCGTGCACGCGACCGTCGGGATATCTCATCCGGCCGGTACCGGCAAAGGGGTATGGCCGAACTCTACGCCGAAATTTCAGACCAGGCTTTATCCGTAGGGGCGCGCTACCACCATTTCGTCACGGCGCCAAGAGCGGCGATGCCTCCGGCGACTCCACCCACTACAGCGCCGACAATTGCGCCAGTCACGGCTCCCGGAGCCCCCCCGGTCACGCCGCCGATGGCCGCACCAACACCCGCGCCGGCGGCCCCCCCGGCGATGGCACCCGCGCCGACCTTCTTCGTCTTGCACCACCAATCGCACGCCTCCGGCTCTGGAGCAGCAGGCGCCTCCGGCTCAGCGAGCAACGCGGGCACTTGCGGCCCCTGCGGCTGCCGCTGAGTCTGCGGCTGGGTCTGCGGCTGGGGCTGGGTCTGGGGCTGGGTCTGCGGCTGAGTCTGCTGCGCCGCTGCCAGACGCGCCGCCGCCAACCGTGCCGCTTCCTCCGCCGCCAGCCGCGCCGCTTCCGCATCCGCCAGCCGCTCCGCATTCGCCAGCCGCGCCGCTTCCGCATCCGCCGCCGCCAACCGCGCCGCCTCCGCGGCCGCCTCGGCATCCGCGCGCGCGCGCGCGATCTCCGCCGCAGCGTCTTCTTTAATGAAATCTATTTCCTTATTCTTCTCCGCGAGCAGCCGGCCGGCCTCATCGTCAAAATCATCAATATCCTTCCAGCCGGCGAGCCCATTGCCGCCGACCACTCCGGGCTGCATACTGCTGACCTTGCTCGGTTTGCCGTCAGCGCCGAACTTCATCATGCCCGCCGCCCCACCGCCGCCGGCCGCGCCGCCGGCCGACCCGCGCGCCAGCATATTGCTGCCGGTCAGCTGCCGGCCTGCCGCCGCGCCGCCCGCGCCCGCGGGACCCATACCGCCGCCGGACCCATCATTCTTGGTGAACCCCGCGCGCCCGAAGCTGCCCGCGGACGCGTCACTTCCCGACTGTCCGGATAAAGAGCGAATTTTCTTAAACTTGCCCGCGGTACCGGACCGAACACCTTTTCCGGAAAGAACTCCAGGTCCGTATTTTCCCCCGCCCGCAGCCGCGCCCCCGCCCATACCCGCCACCGCATTCTTATACTGCGCCGAAGAACCCCCGCCGCCGCCCGCCCCGGATGCGCCGAGGGCCGACCCCCCGCCGCCGGCATCGATGCCGCCCATCTTCGCGATCTTCATATCGCCCCGCCCGCCTCGGGCGCCGCCGCTTCCCGGCGGCAGGTCGGCTTTGGACATATCGAAGGGCATATCGTCGCCGGCGACCGCCAACTGGGTACGGTCTCCGCCGCTGCGCACTGCCGCACCGGCCGCAGAGCGTGCCGCGCCGGCATCGCTATCGCCGGAGAGCTTCTTGACGTAGGAACGCATGGAGAAGATGCCGCCGCCCGCGTCTTTCTTGACCTCGCGCTGTCCGCCGTTCCATTCTACGCCGCCCTTGGGTGCCGGCTCACGCGATACCAGTAAAGCACCAACAGTCAGCACGGCGACCGCGCCCAGGCCGATCAACGGGCCCTTATTACCGAACTTGTCCAGCAAGCCGCCTTTATTTTTCATTGGCATCAATTCCATAAATCACCCCCGGCAAACGCGAAAACCGCGGCCGGCTGCATAAACCCGACAAACACCCACTCACCTTAAGGATAGCCGGATGAAAGCGGAAAACAATACCTATTTACCATAAATTTACCTAAAAAAATACTTAAAAAAACGGCACTATTGCTGATTACAATAGGCGCTCATCTCGGTCTTCCAGTTAGCGCAGTCCGCCATGCTGGCATTCTTGTAGAGCGGGCAAATCTCCGCCATCGCCGTCGCCTGGGTATTGGTCTCCGAACACTTGCCGAAAGCAATTTCCACCAAGGAGTTGCATTCCCCTGTACATACCTGCCACTGGTTTAAATATTCTTTTGACCGCTCCATGTGCGGGTCGCACTTCTCCGCACAATCTTCCTCGCAGCCGTTCATGCAGTTATGGTAGTCATGCTCTTTTTTGATGCTGTTTATTAACAGCTCATGACATATGCGGGCCTTGGGATAAACGATGCTCTGGTTATGCCTCTTGGTTTCCAGCATCGCGTCACGCACTTTCTTTCCCTGGTCCTTCTCCGCCTCGGCGCAGTCGTCAACCGCTTCCTCATACTCCTTCGATTTCTTCCGCAGGGTGTCTATATCCCCCCCGCCCCCTATCCCGGCGACGCCGCCGCCTCCCAGCTGGGTGGCGGGCAACTTATTGCCGTCATAAACAATCCCGGCGGCATCTTTGGCCGTACCGGCGGGGCAGGCCCCCGAGCTGCAGCCCTCGGGCTGGTCGGAAGCGGCGACGCTGAAAGCATGCGCCATGGACAGCTGATAGACGGCGTCCTCGCCTACCAGTTCCGCTCCGCCCAAAGCGTTTAAATCCTGCTCGGTCCTGGCGCTAAGCAGCTGCTGGATGCGGCCGCCTTTCTGCAGGCCCTTGATGCTGCTGATGCTTTTTCTATCACGAATGATGTTCTCTTGAATACGCGACTCGGGACTGAGCGCTTTATGCAGATCCGCCCCCCCCGTAACCAGCTGCTCCGGACCGGGACCGGGGCCGGCGGCGACACCCTTGCCTATAGCGACGCCTTGACCGCCGCCGACGCCCCCGCCGGCGGCCACGCCCTGACCGGCAGCGACGCCCTCACCGCCGGCGACCCCTCGCCCCCCGGCCACGCTTTGACCGGCGGCTACACCCTTACCGCCGGCAACCGGGGCGCCCATATCCATCGCGGCGCCGGCGGGAGACATGGAACGTTTCTTCTCGTCCGAGACGACCATGGCATATGAGGCGCTGCGCAAACCTTTTGCCAGCGCCTCTTCGCTGATCGCCAAACCGCCGCCCTTGGGAGCGTCCCGCGGCCGCAGCACGCCCCGGACCGACTGCGGCATATTCCTGGCTACGCCGTCGAAAGTGAGCGCTTTGCCCTGGATCGCCTGCTGCCCGCGCACGATCTCCTCGATATCGTCTTCTTCGTCGTCGTAGCTCATCACCATGCGCGCCGACATGCTCCGGCGGTAGGCGCGGACATCCTGCGGCGCCTCGGTCTTGTCTCCGATCATGCTTGCGGACTTGTCGCCGCCGGAAGAACGCAGGAACAGCGATACGGTCAGCGGCGCCGCGACGATCAGAATGATGGAGGCGCTCTTGTTCTGCTGAAAAAATGCCAGCAGCGGCGCCAGAAGAGCCTTCTTTTTATTGCGTTCCAGAAACCCCGGCATGAGAACCCACTCCGCTACTTTAAGTATACCGCCGGGTCCCGGCCTGTCAATACCGCGGCAAAGTCCTTGATTTCGCAATGTTTTTGAGCGACACTAAGACAATGCTGAAAGCCCAGACGCCGCCGTCCTTGAAGCTGACCCCCAAGACCATCGCCCTGTTGGTTTTGGCCGGCATCATCCTCGGCGTGGCGACCGGACTGTGCATGAAGCTCCTGAAAAAAGGCCGCCCCGCCGCCGGCCGGATGGGTGCCGACGAACGCGTAATCTGGCGCGATATCGACAGCCGCCACATGCGCTGGCGCAAGCTCGACGCACGCAAGCTGATCGTCAATAATGTCGGGCTCAAGCCGCTCAACCCGAACTACACCAAGAACGCGACCCTCGGCTACCTGCCGCTCAATCCTTCGCTGCGGGGCGCTACGGTCGGCCGATTAGCCGCTACCGAGATCCCAGACATGGGCCGCGAGCGCGCCAATGCCGAAAAGGAGCGCAAAAAGCGCAGCGACCGGCGCCGCCCCTCGCCCTCCCACCAACTGACGCCCAAGCCGCCCAAGACCGACGCCGCGACGAACTTCATCCCGCAGACGCAGGCGTTCACTTTGCCCGATCCCGCGGCGGACCTGGTAAGTCAGGCCGCGAACTCGCTGCGGCTCGGCGACATCGACGATGCGCTCGCCGCCGCCGACCGGGCGATCGCCGCCAATCCGGCCAGCGCCGCCGCCTTCACCGTCCGGGCGGACGCGCTGATCGCCCGCGAGCGCTACCTCGATGCGGCGAAAAGCGCCTGGAAGGCGACCCGCCTGGACCCCAAAGAGGCGAACGCCTACCGGGTCTTGGGGTTGGCGCAGATGCACCTGGAAAAGCGAAAATCCGCGCTGGCCAACCTGAATTATTCCGTCAAGCTGAACCCGTACGATGCGAGAATTTTCGCGGCGCGGGCGACCCTGCACCAGCTGCTGGGAGACACCGCGGCCATGACGGCCGACCTGGAGCGGGCGGAAGAAATTAAAAAAGCGCTCACCGCGGAAGAGCCGTCCCCGGAGCCGCCGCTGAGCGCGGGGATACTGGCCGCCCTGGCGCTGGGCGCCGCGCTCCTCCTCGTCGGCGGAGTTTTCTTTCTCCTGCGTTCGCGTCCGGCGCCCCGCAAGATCTCGCTGGAAGCCATCGCCCCCGCCAAGCCCGCGGTCACCCCGCTGCCGGCCGCCGACGGCGCGCCCCTCCCGGGGAAGTACCAGCGCGTCCGCGCTCTAGGCGGGGGGCCCGGCGGTCCGCTATGGCTGGTGCGCCACCCGTCGTCGCCGCAGCAGCTTGTCGCCAAGCCGCTGCGCCCCGGCGCGGCGCTGAGCGAAGCGGAGAGACACGCGGCCCGCACGCGCCTGCAGGCGATCGGCGGCTTGGGAGACCCGCGCATCGTCCGGGTCCTGGACCTGCTGGAAGACGCGGCGCCGCCGCTGCTCGTGCAGGAATATGTGCTGGACAGCACGCTGCGGCAGGTGCTGGAAAGCGGCGGCGCGCTCGGCATCGCGCCGGCGCGGGCGATCCTGCTTCCCGTCTGTGAGGCCCTGACGAACTGCCACGGCAACGGCATCCTGCACCTGAACCTCAAGCCCGCCAATATCTTCGTCGGCCAGGACGGCGGCGCCCGCATCGCCGACTTTCGGCTGCTGGCGGCCGCCGGCGAGCACCTCGCCCCGGAGCTGGCCAAAGGACTGGCTTCGCCGCGCTCCGACATATACTCGCTGGGCGTCTGCCTGCGGGAAGCGGTGGGCGAAGGGCCGGGCAGAACGCCCGAAGCCGAGGCGCTGATCGCCAAAGCGACGAATGCGGAACCCCTGCTGCGCCACGCCACAGTCCTTGAGTTCCAGACCGACCTGCACGCCCTCTAGCCGAAAGCGGGGTCGAGTTTGCTACGATAACGCCGCATGACAAAATCGAATGCGGACCGCGGCAAAACGGCGCAGGAGCTGGAAATCCTGCTGCGCGCGCGCTGCACCCTCGTCGTCCTGGTGACCCATGAGGAACCCCGGGCGCTCGATATCGTCAAGGGCGTATGCGTGCGGCGCGGGCGCCCCTGCTACAGCTGGGACATCGCCGACGGCTTCACGGCGCTGACTACGGAGAAAACTCCCATCCAGTCCGCGAACAAGGCGCTGACGGCGCTCGGCCGCATCCGTAAGGGGCCCGACAATGCCGTCTACGTGCTGACCGATTTTCACGCCCTGTGGTCCGACCAGCAGATCAAGCGCCGCCTGCGCTCCGTCACCCAGGAATTGACCTTCACCCGCAAGACCATTGTGGTCACGACGCCGTCTTCGGATATCCCCGAGGAGCTCAAGGACCGGGCGGTGATCCTGCACCTGCCCTTGCCCGACGAAGAGGATCTCGGCCGCGCCCTCGATGAGCTCCTGCAGAACCCGGATATCCAGATTAAGGTAGACCAGGATCAGCGCCGCCGGCTGCTCCAGGCCGCGCTCGGCCTGACCTATTCGCAGGCGCAGCGGGTCTTCGCCAAAGGGATCGTCGCCGACGGCAGCCTGCATGAGAGCGACATCGCGCTGGTGGTGCAGGAGAAGAAAGAGATCATCCGCGACAGCAAGGCGCTGGAGTTCTACTCCGTGCAGGAAACCCCCGCCAACGTGGGCGGCCTCGGCGTTCTCAAGGAGTGGTTCAAGCTGCGGGAGAAGGCCTTCAGCCCCGAAGCGAAAGAATACGGCCTGCCGATCCCCAAGGGCATCGCCCTTATCGGCATCCCGGGCACGGGCAAAACCCTGTCGGCCAAGATGATCGGCAATCTCTGGGGCCTGCCGCTGGTGCGCTTCGACGTGGGCGCCTTGTTCGGCAGCTTTGTAGGCGAGTCGGAAGAGCGCACCCGCAAAGCCCTGCGCCTGGCGGAAGCCGTGTCGCCCTGCATCCTGTGGATCGACGAGATGGAGAAGGCCTTGGCCCACGGCGGCAACGACAGCGGTACCAGCACCCGGGTCTTCGGCTCGATCCTCACCTGGATGGCGGAAAAGACCGCGCCCTGCTTTGTGGTCGCCACCGCCAACGACATCTCGCGCCTGCCCCCGGAGCTGCTGCGGCGCGGACGCTTCGATGAAATATTCTTTCTCGACCTGCCGACGCCGGAAGAGCGCGCGGACATACTCGCCGTACATATCCGCAAACGCGGACGCGAACCCGAAAAGTACGACCTCAAAACGCTCGCGGCGGCCTCTCCCGGCTATACCGGAGCGGAACTCGAGAACGCCATCACCGATTCGATGTACGCCGCCTTCAGCGAACAGCGCGAATTCAGCACCGACGACATCCTCGCCGCCCTCAAGCGGCTGGTGCCGCTGTCGGTCTCCCAGCGCGAACGGGTAGCCTACCTGCGCAACTGGCTCATGGAAGGCCGGGCCCAAAGCGCCTCCTTCCCCGCCGCCGCCGACGCCAAAAAAGCCTTCGTCGAACCGCCCCCGGTCGATAGTCCCAGCGCCCGGTAGGGCCTCTACCCGACGAGCCTTAGGCCTTTAGCTTCCTCCCTTTTCCCCGTCCGCTTGGTAGCATGAGGCGGTGAAGAGCGCGCTCCGCCTGCTTCTCGTATTGTCTATAGCCTGCCCGCCCGGCGTCCAGGCGGGCGGCATTGTAACATCCGTTCCGGCCGCGGCCGGGAGCATGCCGGCGGCCGCCGCGGGTGCGGCCGCGCTCGGCGCCCGCTTCGGCGACCCGGCCGTCGGCGCGGCGCTGATCGACTACCGCCTGTCGACGCGCGATATGATCCGCGGCTACCGGGCGGCCGAGGCCGAGCTCTCCGCCGCCGCCGACGCGGTCGCCGCCATCCCCGCAGCCGAGCGCACCTTCGCCAATACGGTACTGGCCCTGGAGAACGCCGATGCGGTCTTCAGCGAAAAGACCCGCCCCTACTCGTTTCTCGCCGACGTCTCCCCGGACAAAAACGCGCGCCGCGCGGGCAACGCCATCGAGCGCCGGCGCGGCCGCTTCTTTCTCGCCTACGGCGACCGCGATGATATTTACCGCGCCTACAAGGAATATGCCGCCAAGGGCGAGCAGCTTACAGGCGAGGACAAGCTGCTCCTCGACGATATCCTGCGCGCCTATAAAATGCGCGGCATGGACCGGCCGCTGGCCGAGCGCATCAACCTCAAAGCCATCCACCAGCGCCTCGACGAGCTCTCCCAGAACTTCGAGAACAACCTGGCGGAGCTCGACGGCGCGATCGAAGTAGACCTCGCCGACCTCAAAGGCCTGCCGCCGGACTACATCGACGAGCTGAAGACGACTCCGGCCGGCAAGCGCCGGGTGACCCTGGACGATCCCACCTATTGGCCTTTCATGCGGCTGGCCCGCAGCCCCGAACTCAGACGGCAGCTGCACGAGAAGCGCGAGACCCGCGCCGCCGAGAAGAACGTGCCGATCCTGGAGGAAGCGCTGGTCAAGCGCCGCGAGCTCGCGGGCCTGATGAAGTTCAAGAACTACGCCGACATGGTCATCGCGGAGGAGATGGCCGGATCAGCGCACAATGTCTGGAAGTTCCTCAAACGAATAGGCGGGCTGCTGCGCGGTCCCGCCCGCGAGGAGACGGCCGCGCTGCTGGAAGAGAAGCGGCGGGAATACCCCGCAGCGCAGCAGGTGCGCGACTGGGAACGGCTCTACTACTCCACCAAGCTCAAGAAGCGGCGCTACGACTTCGAGAACGAGGAAGCGCGCGAGTACTTCCCCGCGGACACCGTGGTTAAAGGCACCCTCGAAGTCTATCAAGAACTGCTGGGCCTGGAGTTCCAGCGCGTCCCCGCCCAGGCTTGGCACGAAGACGTGGAGCTTTACACCGTAGCCGACGCCGCCAGCGGCCGCCGCCTCGGCTATTTCTACATGGACCTTCTGCCCCGCCGGGGCAAGTACGGGCATAACGCGATGTTCCCGCTCATCGACGGGCACCGGCTGCCCGACGGCGGCTACCGCATGCCGGTGGCGGCGCTGATCGCCAACCTCGCCAAGAAGCGCGGCGACCAGCCGGGGCTGATGTATCACGGCGACGTCGAGACCTTCTTCCACGAGTTCGGCCATGTCATGCACCATGTCCTGACCGAGGCCCGCTACGTCGGCTACTCCGGGACCAATGTCGCCATGGACTTCGTGGAGATGCCGTCCCAGATGATGGAGAACTTCGTCTGGCAGCCGGAGATCCTGGCCAAGATCTCCGGCCACTATCAGGATCGCGCCAAAAAGCTGCCGCCGGCGCTTCTCGGCAAGATGCTGGCCGCCCGCAATTTCATGAGCGCCACCGCGAACCTCTGGCAGGTGGCCTTCGCGGCCATGGACCTGGCGTTCAACACCGTCAAGCCGCCGGTGGACACCACCGCGCTCCTGCGCCGCGTCTATAAGGCGGTGGGCGTTCCGGTCCCGGAGGCGAACGAGCGCTCACAGGCCAGCTTCGGCCACCTCATCGGCGGCTATGCGGCGCGCTACTACGGCTATCTCTGGTCCGAGGTCTATGCCAAGGACGCCTTCTCCGTCATCAAGGCCGCGGGAGTGCTTAATCCCGCGATCGGCATGCGCTACCGGCAGACCATCCTGCGGCGCGGCTCAAGCGTGGAGGAAGCCCGGCTGCTGCGCGATTTCCTGGGCCGCGAGCCGAGCGAGCGGGCCTTTCTCGAATCGTTGGGAATCGCGCCGCAGGAGAAGCCGGACGCCCCCGGCGTGACGCCGGAGCAGGCGCGCGAGATACTCAACAGGCTCGCGGCCAAGGCCCGCCTGCGCCGGACGCCCGTACTCGACATCGTAGAGTCTTTCCGCACCAATGCCGCCGCCCACAAGCGGGGCTGGAAGATCGAAGCCACGACCGCGCTCCTGGCCTTTCTCAACGCCGGCGAACTGGAGGCGGTATTCGCGCATGAGATAGGGCATCTGAAGGGCGGGACCTGGCGGGTCTTTCTCAATGTGGCCCTGCCGCCGCTGTTGGCCCAAGCCGTCGGCATCCTGGCCCTGATGGGCCTTTTCCCCTGGAATATCATGCTCGGCGGCATCGCGTCTTTGGCCGCGCTCTTCTGGAGCGTACCACGCTACTTCGAGCGCGAGGAATTCGCCGCCGACCGGATCGCGGCGCGGCTGCTGGACAACGGCACCCGGTTGGCTCAGGTACTGCGCAAGCTCCCCGGCTCGATCACGGATCCGAGAGTCCCCGAGCGCGTCCGCCGGCTTAACAACGAGTAAAAACCCCCCACTTTCCTCACCCCTCCAAAGTCGCCTCTATTTGTTCTTGAATTTTTCAGCGGAAGCTGTTAAGTTTGAAGGGATGAACAAGCTTCTCGTTTTGCTTGTCCTGGCCGCCGCGGGCGGAGGAGTTTACTGGCTTTTCAGCGGCAGCGAGCCCCCGGACATCACCGATGAACGGGCCAAAGAAATCGCGGAGGGGGCTATTTACGATTTCGCCCAAGAGGAGTCGGGGGATTTCGTGGATTTTATCGCCCAGGGTGAACAGCCGCCGAAAGATGAAAAGTACAAGTGGGCTTTTCACTTCAAGAACACCAAGCATCGGCCCTGCCTCGAGGTGATCATTCTAGTGACCGGAAAGGGTGAAAAAGATATCGAGATGGAGGGGATCACTTGCCCCCCGGGAGACTGAGCCGCGGCTTTACTTTGATCGAGCTGATGATCGTCGTCGCGATCATCGGGATTCTTTCCATGGTCGCCATCCCGAAGTTCGCCGACATGGTGCGCAAGTCGCACGAGGGCGCAACCAAAGGGAACCTCGCCGCCCTGCGCTCCGCCATCCAAATCTACTACGGCGACACCGAGGGCACCTACCCGACAAACAGCTATTCCACCAACTCCTCCGTGCTGACCAACGCTTTGGTCCCGACCTACATCAACGCCATCCCGATTAGCCGCGCCTCCCCTTACCATGATCCTTCCACTAAGGTCTACTGCCACCGGTCTATCTGGGGCACGGGCACGCACCAGCACGACGGCTGGGGTTGGATTTACGACGGCGATAAAGCGTACCTGGACGCTAATCTTGGAAAGGTCTGGGTCGGCTGCACGCATACCGACAAGAACGGAAGCAACTGGACGCAGTACTAGCTGCCTACAGCAAGAAATCCAGGCAGCTTGTCCCGCCGTAAGGCGGGGCTAAGTCCGCGTTGCCTCGTAAAACAGCACCGCCGCCGCCGCCGAGACATTGAGGCTGTCCACCTTCCCGCGCATCGGCAGAGCGATCGCCGTAATATCCTCACCCCGCCAGGCATCGGTCAGGCCCGCGGCCTCGCTGCCCAGCGCGATGGCGCAGCGCCCGGAGTAATCCGCCTTGGCATGCGGTATCGCCCCGTCCACGCGGGCCGCGAGAATGCGAAACCTGCTGCGGCGCAGCCAGTCGCGCGCCGCCGCCGCATCGCAGGCGGCGACCGGCACGGTGAAGATCGCGCCCAGGCTGGCGCGGATGGTGTTGGGATTGTAGAGGTCGGTGCCGCCGTCGACGACCAAGAGCGCGGCCAGGCCGGCGGCGTCGGCAGTGCGCAGCACGGCGCCGACATTGCCGGGCTTCTCCACCCCCTCCAGAACGGCCACGACGGCATTCCCGGAAACGGACAGCTTATCCAGCGAAACCGCGGGGATATCGGCGACGGCGACCAGCCCTTCGTCCCGGTTGCCGTAGGCCAGCTTGGCGAAAACCGCCGGGCTCACTTCGAAGATCTCCGCCTTGCCGATCTTGGGCGCCGGCGCCGCGCCGCATATAAACAGCTCGCGCACCGCGACCCCGGCGGCGGCCGCCCGCTCGATTTCGCGCCGGCCGTCGATAATCATCCGGCCCTGCTGGGCGCGTCCGCGCCGGTCGCGCAGCCGGACCGCCGACTTGATGCGCGGATTCTGCACGCTGGTGATCTTCATCTGCGGGTATTCTATTTCATTTTGCGCCGCCGCGCCCTTGACGCCCGGCGCGGCAGTTCCTATCCTTCCAGCATGAAGCTGCTGCAGGCCGTGCGCGAAAAATATCCGCAGCTGTCGCGGAAAAAGGCCCGCGCGCTGCTGCGCGCCGGAAAAATTCGGCTCAATAAACGCCGAGCGAAAATCTCCGACCGGGTACGGGCCGCCGATACCGTAAGTATCCCGCGCGAGCACCTAGCGGATCATCTAACAGCCAACAGCGCGCTGAAGATATCCGTACTGAAGGAGACCGCCGAATTCCTATTCCTACGCAAGCCCTCCGGAGTCCACTCAGTAGCACAAGACTTCGCGGATACAAACTCCGTCGCCAACTGGCTGCTGAGCCATGATCCCGGCTGCGCCGCGCTGCACCCGCTGGAATGCGGCCTCGCCCACCGGCTGGATTACGAAACCTCGGGCGTGATGGTCGCGGCAAAAACAAAAACGGCGCTCGCCTTCCTGCGCCGGGCCTTTAAAGAAAGGCGCGTCGAAAAGATATATACCTGTCTGGTTTCGGGAGAGCCCCTCGCTCGCGGCGTTTACCGGGCCTCTGCGAGACCGGGAGCCAAGTCCGCCAAAAAGGTCCGGCTGTCGCCGCAGGCCGCGGGCGGCCCGGAACTGATCACCGAAGTCCGGTCCTGCCGCAGAGCGGGCAAATATTATCGGCTCACCCTCCAGCTCATCACCGGGTACCGTCATCAGCTGCGCGCCCAGCTCGCCCTGCTCGAGCGCCCGATCGCGGGCGATCCGCTCTACGGCGGCGCCCCCGCCCCGCGGCTCATGCTGCATGCGCGATCATTGGCTTTTCAGCACGCAGGCCGCGCCTGCTCGGCCGCTTCTCCGGCGCGTTTTCCCGTCCGCTAGCCGCCTTCCGCTGTAATGGTTTGGCGGGCCCACGCGACTCATTATCAGCACCATGAATATGCCGATACAAGCAACCGGAGGCTGGCTGCAATGAAATTCCAAAAAATCACATACCTGGTATTATGCGGTCTGCTGACCGCGTCTTTCGCCGGCGCGGAAGCGACATGGAGGTCCGGCATGGTGGATAAAAGCGATCTCAAAAAGCGGCTGACGCCCATCCAATACGAGGTCACCCAGCAGGAAGGTACGGAACGGCCGTTTCGCAACGAATACTGGAACCACAAAGAAGCCGGCATCTACGTGGATATCGTCTCCGGGGAGCCGCTGTTTAGTTCCCTCGACAAATACGATTCGAAAACGGGCTGGCCCAGTTTTACCCGCGCGCTGGAACCGGAACATGTGGTTGAGCGTAAAGACAGCAAGCTCTGGATGACGCGAGTCGAAGTGCGCAGCAAGCAGGCCGATTCCCACCTCGGGCACGTCTTCGATGACGGGCCCGCGCCGACCGGCAAGCGCTACTGCATCAACTCGGCGGCGCTGCGGTTCGTCCCGTCAGCCGAACTCGAAAAGGAAGGGTACACCCGCTACGCCGCCCTCTTTAACGGCAGCGCCGCGCTGGCTAAGGCGACGTTCGCGGGCGGCTGCTTCTGGTGCATGGAGCCGCCGTTCGAGAAGCTCGACGGAGTCAAGGATGCGGTGTCCGGCTACATGGGCGGACAGGTCAAAGACCCCAGCTATGAACAGGTCTCCGCCGGCGGGACCGGACATGCTGAGGTTGTGCAGGTCCTCTACGATCCGCGCCGGGTCTCTTACGAGACGCTGCTGGACGCCTTTTGGCGCAGCGTCGACCCGACCACCAGGGACCGCCAATTTGTCGACGTCGGCACGCAGTACCGAACCGCCGTCTTCTATCATGACGAGGAGCAGCGCAAAGCCGCTATCGCCTCACGCGACAAGCTGGTAAACGCCAAACGATTCGGCGCTCCTATCGTTACCGAAATTACGCGCGCCGGGGACTTCTACCGGGCGGAGGATTATCATCAGGACTACTACAAGAAAAATCCCGTCCGCTACAAATGGTACCGCTACCATTCCGGGCGCGACAAGTATCTGGATGCGACCTGGAAGGATGAAAAAGCCGGCCGGATGTAGGCTCCGGCTTACGCTCTGCGTCGCCGCCTGGATCACGGCATCCGCCGCCGACGCCTCTCCCCTGTCGGGCAGCGCGGAACTGACCGCCGGCGATGCCGGCTATCTCAGACACGGCCTAAGCCTGGGCGTCCGCGGCGCGGGCGTCCGATACGAGGCGTACGACGACGCGAACACGCCGCATCCCATCCATCTATTCGGCGCCGACATCGGCCGCGCCATTGGCCCCGCGCGAATAACGCTGACCGGAGAATCGATCCCGGGCGCCGACGGCTACCGCATGCACGGCGGCGGCGGCGAACTGGAATGGACGCCGCGCGAACCGCAGCGGCGCGGACTCTTCGCCCTGAACAGCTGGCGCGTCGGAGGGCTGCTCAAAGAACATACCGAAACCATCGGCGGCGAACCGGGTCAAGTCGTCACCATGCGTTCCTACGGCGAACTGCGCGGAGCCGGCGGGCCCTTCGCGCTGCGTCTTATGGCGGTCAAGGTCGGCTTCGCGCCGCACCACGGCCCCCTGCCGATCCTCCGCCATGTCCGCCTGCCGGGCGTCCTGCGGGCGGAAATGGGGACCTACCCCGATTACAGCTTCCTGCTGGAAAGCGTGCTTGCGTACGGCGGCTGGGAGCCTTTCGCGCGCTACGTCTATACCGGCTACAAGCTCGACGCCCCTGACGCGCACTATCTAGCTTTGGGTCTGCGGCGCAGCGCGGGAACCGCCGTCATCAGCGCCGAACTGCAGGGCGAGCCTGGCGCCGGGACCGTCGCGTTCCGTTTGCGGGCCGCGCGATGATACGCGCGACAGCGCTGGCCCTATGCGTCCTGCTCCCCTCCTCCGCCGGCGCCGAAGTTCTCGACGCTTTTGACCTGAGCGCTACGCGGACCCGAATTCCCGTTCTGCGCGATCTGCTGGAAACGCGGCCGGGCGTGGAATTCACTCCCCAAATATGGCGGCAGGACATACGCCGGCTGGAAGACACCCGTCTTTTCTATGAAATTGACGCGTCGACCGCGGCGCTTAACGGCAAGCTCCGCGCCCGGCTGCGAGCCAAAAATAAATTTTCCACCATCCCCATCCTGAAATTCAAGCGCGGCGGCGGCGCCTCCGTGGTCACCGCCGGCATCTACGATGTCAATTTATTCCGCCGCCTGCTGGAAGGCGGCATCCAATACGAGTCCTTCAACGGCAAGCCCGGCTTCACCGCCTGGTTCCGCCATCCGTATTTCCCGAGCCGCCGCGACCGGGCAGGAATCGACGCGACGGCGCATACGGTAAACCTGCCGCTGCTGAGCCCCAAGGCGCACCGCGAGGCCGATTTCGAGCATGAGGAGGTCCGGCTCAACCTGCGCTATACCCGGGAGCTGCGCTCTTGGGCGAGTGCCGGACTCGACGCGAGCATCTACCGCAACGTATTCCGCCGCGACGACTCGACCGCCGAGAAGGCCGCCCGCAACGACACCTTCGCCGCCGCGACGCCTCTCAGTTCCGGCCGCACCGTATCCCTGACGCCGCGGCTTCGTCTCGGCCGCCTAAAAAGAGACGGCATCCAGTTGCGGGGCTTTGAAACGGAGGCCGAAGGTGAATGGTCATGGACCGGCCTCGGGTCTCAATATGAATTCATCCGCGGCAATCTGACGCTGCGCGGCGGCGCTGTCCCGCTGCCCCGGCTCAATATCGCCGCCCAGATGATGGCCGGATCCAAGACCGGTTCTGAGTTCCAACATAAGTTCTACCTAGGCGGACTCGACAGCGTGCGCGGCTTCATCGACGGACAGTTCCGGGGCAATCACGTCTGGCTGGCCAATCTGGAACTGCGTCCCACCTTACTCGAACGTCCGCGATGGGTGGTTCAGGGGAACCTATTCACCGATTGGACCAAAACCTGGGACAGCGACCGCTTCGGCCTGGAAGGCTTCAAGCATCCTTTTCTCAGCCACGGGGCCGGCTTTCGCCTTATCCTGCCGCGCGTCTACCGCGCGGTCCTGCGCGTTGATATCGCCTGGACGCGCCGTCCGGTCAAGCGCACGGGCTTCAGCATGGGACTGCAGCAGTTTTTTTAACGGCGGTCGCTAGCCAGCCGTTCCACGAGCTTATGCTGGAAACGCTCCATATCCGCACCGGCCATCCGGCGCTCCAGCCCGTGGCGCAGGGCCGAGGAAATGAGACGCAGCTGCCGCACGAACATGGCGCACGGAGGGCAGATCCTGACGTGCAGCCACCCGGACAAACGCGTCGGCCAAGCGGCGTCTTCGAGATCGCCGCGTGCCTTCGCTTCTACGAAATGCCGACAGTTCAGGAGAATCATGCCGCCGCGCCCTTTTCTTCCAGGCAATTGCGCATCTTAATACGGGCGCGAAAAAGCAGCACCCTTAAGTAGTTGTCCGAGACGTCCAGAACGTTACACACTTCCCAGCTCCCCTGGCGCAGCACCTCCTTCAGCTGAAAAGCCGAGCGCTGCGCGTCGGTAAGGCCCTCCAGACATTCTTCAATCATGCGGTAAAGTTCCGCTGCTTGCGCCTCGTCGTCTGGACCGCTGGGCGGCGGACTCCAGTGGCCGTTGGGCCCGGACATGCGCCGGTCGAAAACCGCGTCAACGGGGTCGACGGAGAGCTCGCGCACCCGCTTGCGGCGGCGCTCGAGGGACTTATTGTGCAGGATGCCGAAGAGATAGGTTCGCAAGCTCGAACGCCCTTCGAACCGGTCGGATTTCTTCACATAGGTGAGCAGGGTTTCCTGCACCAGGTCCTCGGCCTCGCTCATTTGAAAGCCCTGGCTAAGCGCGCCCCGCAGCAGAATTTCCGAGTGTTCGCGTACGATGCGTTCGAGTTCGTCTCGAGAGGGCTTGGGCTTGGTCACGGGGTACGCGTCGCGTATCTCCCTTTCTTCTGATCCAGGTAGTCGCGCACGTCGCCCGACTCGGTGTAAAACAGCGCCGCGGCGTCGATCCGCCGATCGAGGTTCCGGCGGAAGATATTTCCCGCCGCTCCGGGAATCAGCGGGCTCGTCCGGTGGGCGGCGGCGAGAAAAAGCGCCAGCGCCGCGGCCGCCAGCGCGAGACGGCGCCATTTGCGCGCCATTAGATAACCTTCGGAAACAGCACGCCGCCGAACGCCAGCCATGCCATGAGCAGCGTGAGGATAATATTAAAGCTCTGGCCGACGATATAGAGGATAATCGGCTTGCCGCCCACCAGCTGCCCGGCCAGCTCCTTGAAGTTGGACTCCAGGCCGATCGAGACGAAGGCCAGACAGAAAAACCAGCCGCGGAAACGCTTGGACTGATTTAAAACCGCGCTTACGCCGTCGGCGCCCAGCAGCGGCAGCAGAACGAAGCTGAAGAGCACCGACGCCAGAACGAAGCCGACGATAAACTTCGGGAAACGGTACCAGACCTCCAATAGGCTCGGGCGCGGCGCCTGCGGATCATGCTCGACATTCGTTACCCAGAACACCGCGATGCAGAAGGCGACCAGGCCGATGAGGACATTCTGGATCATCTTGACCACGGCCGCGACCTTCTCGGCGTCCTCGCCCAGAAAGGCGCCGGCCGCGACCACGGCGCCCGTGGCGTCAATCGTCCCGCCGAGCCAAGCGCCGGCCACCGCCGCGTCGAGACCGATAAACTTCGCCAACGCCGGCATGCCGATCATCATCAGCACCGTGAATATCATAGTCATGCCCACGGCGAGCGTCAGCTCGGCTTTCTTGGCGCGGCAGGCGGCGGCGGCGGCGATGGCGGCCGAAACGCCGCAGACGGAAGTGGCCGTCGCCACGATAATGGTCAGCCGCTTGGAAGTCATCTTAAGCCAGCGCGTACCGAAAAACCACATAAATATGATCACTATCGGGGTAACGACCCAGGCGACGAGAAGACCGGGAACGCCGAGCTTGAGGATCTTGGAGAACAAAATCTCGGCGCCCAGGCAGACGAGCCCCGTCTTGATGAACATCTCCGAGCGCGCGCCGCTGAGCAGCCAGCGCGGCGTGCCCACCGTATTGGAGATCAGCAGCCCGATGCCCAAAGCCCAGATCGCATAGCCCATGCCCCAGGCATTCATGGTCGCCTGATGCGCCAATAAATAAGACAGGCAGGCGAGGAGGAATATGGCGAAGAATCCGCCCAGATACTTCTTCCAATCCTCCCGCATGACGCGCATGCCGACGGCCGTGAAAGCTCCGAGCCCTGCGGCCAAGGCGGCGAGGGGAAGGAGGAGGCCGGCGGGGAACGCATCCAGCGGGTTGACCGACCACTTGCCGATCATGGGAACCTTGGTTACAAACCCGGCGAGAATGCATACGATCAGGCCCCCGGCGAACCAGATCGCCCACCAGTCCTCGGTCCGGTAAATCTCGCGCCAGCCCAGACGGACCGCGGTTACGGGAGAGTCCTTTTCTTCAGCCATTGGGCGCCCCCCCCTCTCCGGGGCCGAGCGTGCGCCACGAGTCGGGGTGCTTGAGGTTGAAATCGTCGACGCGCTGCCGGTAGTCGGGCTCAAAGCCCTCCCGGCGGATCGCCTGCACCAGCTCGCCGAACTCGGCGGTGCTCTTCAGGTCGGTCGAGCCCGCCTTCTTCTTGACCGGATAGTCGGCCACCAGCTTGGCGCCGCGGCGGACGTTCGTGGTCCCTCGCGCATCGGAGTAGAACTGGGAGAGCACCAGCACCCGCGACCCGAGAAACACCGCTTCTTCGAGGTCGTGGGTGACGAAGAAGATCGTCATCTTGAGCTCTTCCCACGTCTCCAGCAAGTGTACCTGCATATCCTCGCGCGTTCCGGGATCGAGCGCGCCGAAGGGCTCATCCATGAGCAGGATCTTCGGCTTCATGATCAGCGCCTGGGCGATCGCCACCCGCTGCTGCATGCCGCCGGAAAGCTCATGCGGATACTTGTTGTGGTCCGTGCCGAGGCGCATCTTGCGCAAGAGCTCCATCGCCTCCTCGGCGAAGCCGGCGCGCTGCTTCCGCCACGCGAAGAATCCCGCGTTCATCTTCTTGCCGAGCAGGACATTGTCGAGAACCGAGAGGTGCGGAAACAGCGAGTAGCGCTGGTAGACGATCCCGCGCAACGGATCGGGCGGCCCCACCGGCTGGCCGTCGATAAGAACACGCCCTGAGCTGGCCCACTCCGCGCCCAGGATCAAGCGCAGCAAAGTGGACTTGCCGCAGCCGCTGGGGCCGACGACGCTGCAGAACTCTCCATCGCTCACCGAAAGGTCGATATCGTCGAGGATGAGCTTGGGCCCGTAGGACTTGTAGACGTCCTCCACATGCAGCAGCTTATCCGCGCTCATGAATCTTCCGCCGTATACCAGGGGTAAAGCCGGCGCGTGAGCAGCTGCAGGATGCGGTCGAGGCTGAAACCGAGAACCGTAATCCACAAGGCGTAGGGGATGATGACGTCCATCGCCAGGTAGCGGCGGACCAGAAAGATGCGGTAGCCGAGGCCGTCCGCGGAGGCGATCGCCTCGGACGCGATGAGAAACAGCCAGGCCGCGCCCAAAGTCAGGCGCACCGCCTCCAGCAGCCGCGGCATGACCTGCGGCAGCACGATCCGGTAGACGACCTCGAGCTGCGACGCGCCCAAAGACAGCGCCTTAACGATCTGCTCCCGCGGGGTCTTTCTCACCGCCAGCATGATGTCGCGCGTGATGATGGGAAAGGTCCCGATGAATATCAGCACCACCTTGGACAGCTCATCGACGCCGAAGGTGATAAAGAGAATAGGCAGGAGCGCCAAGGGCGGGATAATCGAGCCGAAGGTCACGCTCGGCTGCAGCAGGGCGTTGCAGCCCGGGAAGATCCCGAGGTTGAGGCCCAGAAACAGCCCGACGACCGCTCCGCAGAAGACGCCGATCGCCAGCCGCCGCAGGCTCGACTTCGTATCCTGCAGCAGCACATAGGTTTCGGTCCGTTTGTCCAGCGTGAACGCCATCCGCTTGACGGCCCGGACCATCTTCTGCGGCGACGGCAGGAGCTTGTCCGCGGGGTTGTCCTTGAGCCGGAGATGGGAAGCTCCCAAGTAGACGCCCAGAACCAGAAGAAAAGGCAGCGCGCCCAACGCCCACCGATGCCAGCGGGCGGGGCGCGCGTGCAGTCCCCAGATCTTCGGGTTCATCAGCCTTCAGCCGGGCGACGGCTACTTCTTCAGCTTCCCGTCCGCCGCCAGCTGCATGTAGCTGGCGTCGAAGCGCAGCTTGACGTTGTCCTTGTCGCCCATGATGCTCTGGTCGGGGAACTGGATGCCGACCAGGTCCTTCGACGCCGCGCCTTCGCCGTAGAGGCCCTGATCGAACGAGAAGGTCCGCACGTACTCCATCGTATTCTTCAAGTCCTTGCCCAGTGTGAACTTGGCGGCCTCCGCGGCCGTATAAAACATCTTCGTCGTCTTCAGCTGCGCCTTGAACTCGGCGAGCGTGCCGCCGGCAACCTTCGCCATATGCGTGAGCGCCGGGTTCTCCTTGCCGCGAGCGGACATGGCGGCCATGGTCTCATACCAGGCGCCGGTCAGCGCCTTCTTGAAGGCGTCGGACGCGTCGGTCTTGACCACCATCATGTCGATGATCTCTCCCGGGATCTTGGCCGAGTCGAACACCATCTTCACGCCTTTGCCGTTGCGCACCTGCATGAGAATAGGGTTCCAGGTGACCGCGATCCCTTCGGGGTCGGAGAGGAATACCGCGCCGATGTCGGCGTCGCTGGTATTGACCAGCTTAATATCCTTCTCCTTCATCTTGTTCATGGCGAGGGCGCGGCTGAGCAGGTAATGCGAAACAGAGAACTGCACCAGCTTGACCGTGCGGCCCTTGAGGGCCTTAACGCTCTCCCCCTTCCGGACGACGATGCCGTCGTTGCCGTTGGAGAAGTCGCCGACGATCAGCGCCGTCGAATCCACCCCGCCCACAGCCGGGATCGTCAGCGCATCCATATTGGTCATGGTGCAGGCATCGAATTTTCCCGAGGTGTAGAGGTTGATCGACTCGACATAGTCGTTAACCAGGGTAATACTGATCTTGATGCCGTACTTCTTGGCCCACTTCTCAAGTATCCCGGAATGCTCGGCGTAGGCCCAGGGCTCCCAGCCCGTATAGTGCGACCAGGCGACGGCGAACTCTTTCTTGTCCGCCGCCCCGGCGGCGGCCGGCGACTGGAGGTACAGCCCGGCGACGGCCAGCGCCAAAAACAATCTCATCAGTTTCTTCATCTCGGATCTCCTTTGCCTGTCTATTCGATCTCGATCGGTATGACCTGGGAGGTCTTGGCGGCCTCCTCCTTCTTCTTGATCGCCTCGCCCGCCTCCGCGGTCAAGGCTTCCATCTCTTCGATGTTCTTGGCCATGGCCGGCAGCGCATTGGAACGGAAGGTCGCGATATCCTCCATGGCGTCGCGGATGTCCGAGAAGGCGGTTCGCAGCGCATCGATGTCGAGCTGGGTCGAGGAAGCCATCTTGTGGATCTCCGGTCCCTGCTCCTTGAGCCGCGCCGCCGTCTTGGCGATCAGGTCGGATGTCGTCGCGCTCAGCGCCTGCACCTTCTCCAGGACGATCTTCTGATCGGCCAGGGCCAGCGCCACGGTGACCGCCACCTGCAGGGCGTTGATGGTGACCTGGAGCGCCCGGTTGACGCCGCGAATGAGCTCCTTGTTGTTGCGGATGATGATCTCCATCGCCAGGACGCCCTGCTGGTTGACCGCCAGCTGCTGTTGCAGGTCGACGATGCGCTGGCGCAGCGGGAACAGCAGCTCCTCCTTGATGAACCTGCTGCGCGGGTCCTCCTGCGGAATCTCGTTTTCGACCTTGTCGCTCAGCTTCTTGTCGATGAGCTGCGCCAGGTTGATGGCCTTGATGAGCTTCTTGGTGATCTCGCGCATCCGGACCTGATCGTCCTTGAGCGTGATATTGTCGCGCTTGAGCTGCTCGCGGCCCTGCTCCAGGGATTCGATAATGGAGTTGATGACGGTCTGCGCGCTCTCATAGCGCGAGAAGTAGCGCTTGAGCGGCGTGCCGACCCCGGGCAGATAGCCGAGCATGCGGGTGGCCCAGCCGGCGTCAAAGTCGAAGCGGGCGGGATCGAGCTCCTCGACCTGGATGCGCAGGTCGATGAGGGACTTGGCCACATCGCTGCCCTCCTCGCTGCGGAAGGACATCTTCTTGACCGGCTCTTTGAGCTTCTCGCTCTGCTCCGCCGCCCGCTTCTGCAGCTCGACCCCGATATTCTCGACCGAGGCCTTGCTCTGCTCGCGCGCCTTGATATCGTCGCCCTTGAGGTCGAGCAGCATGCCGACGACCTCGCTGGCCTTCTTGTCCAGCTGGGGATCGACCTCCTTCTCGACGGCGACATCTTTGGGCTCGACGAGACCGAGATCTTTCTTTACTTCTTCTTTATTGACAGTGGCTAGACTCACGAGATTCTCCTCCGCCCGGGCCCTTAAGCCTGTCCGGCCCGCTGACGGCACAATTATACTTACTTAAGCCTAAAGCTTTCTCAGCCGGAGTAGTGCTGCACCCGCTGGGCCAAATCTTCCATCTCGGCGATCGCGCCGTCGAGGTCCTTGGATGCCCGCCCGCGCACGATCTTGGCCTCGGCGAGAGCGGCGTTGAGCTTGTCCATCTGCGTGATCGCCACTTCGTTCTGCGTCAGCAAAGCGTTCACCTTGTCCAGCTGCCCGCGCAGCAGCTTCTCGCGCTCTTCCAGGGTCAGCATCTCCTCACGGTCGGCCTCTTGCGGCTCCGCCAGCGCCGTCAGCGCCTGCTTGCGGGAGGCGATGTACTTGGCGTCGATCGCGCTGGCGCTCTGCAGAATGGAAAGCGTCAAATTGAGGTTGTCGAGCACCGAGAGGTAGACCTGCTCCGCCGCCCCCAGATAGCGGCCGTAGGTCAGCTCGCCCGGATTGAGCTTCTGCTGCAAGGTCCGGCGCGCGGTCTCGAAGCGCTGCGGCGCCTTGACGAACTGCTTGGCCGCCTGGTCGGCGAAGGCGCGGGCATCCCCCTTGCTCCGGGACCTGAGCTTTTTAAACGACAGCTCAAGCTCGGCGATGATCATATGGCGGCGCTTTTCCATCTCCGCGTAAAGCTGCTGCACGTGCCGGTCGGCGAGCGTGTCGCCGCGCATATAGAAGTTCACCAGCCAGCTGCCGACGCCCACGCCGAAGCCGCCGAGCGCGGCGGCGACGGGGATCGTCGCCGGACCGAACAGGCCGATCGCCAGCGTGCCCAGGATGCCCACCCCGGTGGAATACATGGTCAGCGGATTCTCGAGCGTGGTCTTCAGGACGGCTTTCTTGGCGGCGGCCTTCGAGAAATCCGGCATCAAAGACTCTCCGCCACCAAATAGAGCTCGACGCGGGGCAGCCGGTAGTTGAAGGCGCGGCTCGATTCGCCGGGCTTGCGCGGCAGCGGCGCCGACGAGCCCAGGCCGAGCGCCCGCAGGCGGTCGTCGTCGATGTCATGCGTTATCGTCAGGTAGCGCTGCACCGACTTCGCCCGCTCCTCCGAGAGCAGCCGGTTCTGGCCGCTATCGCCCTTGATCCCCGTATGCCCTTTGAGGACCACCCGGAAATTCGGATAGTGCCGCAGATGGGACGCCGCCTTATCCAGCTCCGCCTTGCCGTCCTGGTCCAGGTCCGAGGTACCGCTCTGAAAGGTGATCGGCAGGATCTTCAGCGTGCCGACCTCGCGCAGGCGATTCCAGGCCGCCGGCTGGAGCGGCGCGAAATCCTTCTTCAAGGAGGACGAATCCGCGGGCGCGGCGGCGCCGAACTGACCGGAAACGCCGGTCTTGAACAAATCCTCAATGAAGGAACGATTCTGCAGCTGATAGGGATCTCCCTGCGGGACGGGCGTGGCGGCGAAATCGCCGTTCTCGACCAGTATCTGCACGGTGGACTCGATCGTATCGACCAGGCCTTCGTCGGCGAGGCCGGAACCGGTCCCGATGCCGAACCAGGTCGCGGCGTTGTCGTAGAGCGTGGCCCAGGCCACGCCCTTGAGCATCGCGTCCACCTGGTCGGTCTTGAGCTTGGCCGACAGGATCAGCTCCTTTCGCAGCAGCTCGGGATCATCGCGATAGGTCTTGAGCGTACGGAAATAGTTGGCCAGCAGGACCTTGACCGCTTCGGGCTTGTTGACCAGAAAATCCCGGTTGACCAGCAGGATGTCGACGATCAGCCGCCGGGTGTTTTCCGTGCCCAGGAGCTTTATCATGTCCTTGCGCGCCGTCGCCCGCGACACGTCGGGCTCCCACAGCACCGCCGCGTCGGCCTTGGCCGCGCGCAGCATCTCGAGCGCTTCCGACGAACCCCGGGACTCCACCCGCCAGGCGCCGCGCTTGTCGCGCAGCAGCGGGATGTCGAAATGCACGGCCACCGACTTCAGCAGATGCTCGCTGGGCGAGTTCGGCGTGAAGGCGATGCGCAGGCCCTTGACGTTCTTGAGATCGTCGATGCTCTTGACCTTGCGCTGATTGGCCACGATCGCATCGCCGCCCTTGGACTCGTCGATGACGGCCACGATAGCGCCCGGGAAGGACTCGGGAGCGCCGTTGATGAGAAACGAATCGACGGTCGCCACGGCGAAGTCGAGCTCCTTGCGGGCCAGCTTCTTCATCCGCCCCGGATAGTCGGCCTCATCGTCGACGCACTGCAGGAGGTATTTGGCGCCCCGCATGCGTTTTTTCATCTCCGGGCTGCACAGCGGGAAGTACCCTACCCAGTTGTCGACGCCGACCGTGATCGTTCCCTTCATCCCCTTGGCGTCGGAGGTAGCGCGCAGGCGCTTGGCGTCCAGGCGGGGCTTGAGGAATTTGAGCGCCAGCAGCCCCCCCGTTCCCAGGACGAGAAAGGCCGCGAAGAAGGCGATCTTCTTATTCACCGGATTCGAACTCTCAATTCTTAAAGCCGCTCACGTCGAACGATTCCGACTCCGCCAGCACCGCGCTCAAGCCCGCCTTCAGCTCGCCGGGATTGGCGGCGGCCTTGTACAGGGTCTGTCCCGGCTGATTGAGCGAATGCTGCTCCCCGATACAGAAGCCGATCGTATGCAGGACCACCGGCGACCGGCCCAGCAGTTCGGCCACGACCCGGGCGGGGTCCTCATTGAGCGAAGCCTCGCCGTCGGTCACGACCACCAGGTGGTACTCGCCGTAGCCGAGCTGCCGCCGCGCCTGCTCCTCGAGCTTGGCGACGCCGATATCGATCGCGGTCTTCAGCGGCGTCCCGCCGCTGGCATTCACTTGTTTGACCGCGGCGATGAAGCGGTCGCGGTTGCCAGTGCCCAGCGGCACGCGCTCATTGTTCCCGTTGCGGTCAAAGACCAGCAGTCCCAGCTGCGCGTCGCGGGGGACCACCTGCGAGAACTCCGTCAGCGCCCGCTTGGCTGCCCGCATCTTGTTGGTATCGCCGGAGCACTTCGTATCCTGCATGCTCCCCGAACCGTCCAGGATGACGTAGTAATTTCGCAGCGTCAAATCCTCGGCCAATACCGGCGCGGCGCCGTCCGGCGCCGCCCGCGGCCAGTCGAAGGGGGCCAGCCCCTGCGGCGCCGGCGCCGGCTTGGCGACCGGCGGCGCGCCCCTTGGCGGCGTCACCTTCTTGCTGCCCGATGTTCGAAAGAGCATGATAGCGGCGATCACGACCGCGATCCAGAACCAGACATTCCCGCTTCCGGACTTCTTCGTGCGGCCCCGCGACGGCGTTCTTTTCTGTGCCATGATCCCGACCTCAGAGCGGCTTAAAAACGTTCTCTTCGGCTTCGACCTGGATGATGCGGAATTCCACCCGCATATTGTCGAGCCATTGCTGCTCCGTTTTCGGCGCGCAGGGCTCGCCGCCGCACATCCCGCTGCGCGGCTTGCTGATGCCGTGGCCGACGACCGCGAACTGGGAGCGGTCCAGGCTGATGCCTTTCTTGCCCGCATAGCCCATCAAGCTGTCGCGCACCGCATTGGCGCGCGACAGGCTGAGATTGCTGGCCGCCTGGCGTACGCGCTTGAGCACGACATCGGGGCTGTTCTCCTTCTTTTTGCGCAGATAGCCGAGCGGGTCGGAATGCCCCTCCACCGTCAGGATGGCGCCGCCGTAGGTGGCGGCCAGGTTGATGGCCTTGTTAAACTCCTTCTCGTAAAGGCTGGACGGAAAATCCGCCTGATTCGCCTTAAAGAAAACCTCGAAGGAAAACAGGCCGCTCTCGCCCAGGGTCCCCTGCTTCTGCCGGCGGGATACGACCTGAGCCACCTGCGACTCATTGAAGCGTTGGACCTCGACCTTCTGCGTATCGGCGAGCCCGGTCTTCATGCCGTTGTAGTCCCAACTGCTCTTGGCGATCGACTGGCGCGAACCGAGCAGTCCCAGCTGCAGGAAGCCGGCCTGGATCTCGTCGTTGAGTTTGCTGAAGTTCCGCGGATAGGACGCCGCGGTGAAAAAGTTGAGGTTCCCGACATAGCCGGCGAACTCGGCGTCGGCGTAGAGCCCTTCGGCGTCCTTGGTCGCCTGCGGGCTGTCGAGCAGAATCTGCCCGGCGGCGGCCAGCAGCTTCTTGTAATCCGCGCCGCGGGAGCGCTGCTCCTTGAATAGTTTCTTGGTTTCCTCCTGCGCCTTGAACAGGCCCTTAACGAACATCTCGACCTGGCCGCGGTTCTGTTTATAGTAGTCGGACCGTACGGCGTAGACGTCGGCGATGATGCGGTTGGCCGATTTGGTAGTCAGCAGGATGCGGGCGCCCTTCACCGAGTCCTCCGCGCCGGTGCCGACGGTGCCTCCCGAGGTAAGGGCCAGCGCGTCGGGTACGATCACCATGGCGGCGTGCACGTCGCCCTGAGCGAAGGCCGCGCCCGGCGTCTTGTCGGTGCCGGTCAGGTCCGTGACCCACTTGAGCCGCACATCCGAGAGCGAAAGGCCGGCGTCGGAGAGCACCTTGGCCAGATAGTCGACATGGGGGCCGTAGGCCTGGATCGCGACGGTCTTTCCCTTAAGGTCCTTGGGCGAGCGGATGCCGCTCTTGACCACCATGGCGTCGCCGCCCGCCGACCAGGTCAACTGGTAGATGACCACCGGTTTGGTGCGGGGATCGCGGTTGGCGATCTCGGAGGCCATGGCGATCATACCCGCCGTCCCGCGCAGATATGGAGAATCGCAGCGCAGGTAGGACTCCACCTGCCTGGCGAACACATCCTCGCGCGCCAGCTTGAACATGAGCCCCTGCTTGCCGAAGATGCTGCCGGCGGCGGTCAGCGCAGCGTTGCCGTTGGCGAAGATGGTCGGGATATCGCCGCCCCAGGTGATCAGCGGCACCTGCACCGTTCCCCCCTGCCGGCAGTCGCGCACGGAAGCGCTCACCACCTGGGTCAAAGGCTTGGATTCCACGGCCGCCGCGGCGGGCGCGAAAACCAGCGCCGCGAGCGAGAAAAACGCCAAGAATTTATTCACTTGTCGGACCTCCGGGGCACGCCGTATGGGCGCAAAAACACACTTGTGGATGTTATCAAATTTGCCCAAAGGGCAAGGAGGATGCGGCTACAGCGTGCACATGTCGACGTTGTCGAAGTTGCGGCCGTAGAACTGCATGTACTGGACCTTGCGGTTAAGCGCCTCGATGACGTAGCGGCAGAAGTTTATCTTGGTGAATTTCTGCGCGCTGCCCAGGCCGCCGGGGCTGAACACGTTGATCTCCATGAGCTTGTCGCCGACCACATCCAGCCCCACCAGGAACATGCCGTCCTGAACCAGCTTGGGACGAACGATCTCGGCGATGCGCAAGGCGGCGTCGCCGACCTGGGCTTCCGCCAAGGTGCCGCCGGCGTGGATGTTGGAGCGCATATCGCCGCCGGAGCGTACGCGGCGGAAGGCGGCGTACTTGCCCTTGATCCGCAGCGGCCGGCCGTTCATCACGAATAGGCGCGTATCCCCCTCCGCCGCCTGGGGAAGATACTCCTGGGCGATCACGTAGCCGTCGCGGCTGACGGCGTCGATCATCTGGTTGATATTGGGCACGTCGTCGGGGCGGACCAGGAACACGCTGGCTCCCCCCGCGCCCTGCAGCGGCTTGAGCACGACATTGCCGCCTTGATCCTTGGCGAAGTTCTTGATCTCGGCATGATCGCGTGTGATCAAGGTGCGGGGGCGGACCTCCTCGGGGAAGAGCTGAAAATACATCTTGCTCGCCGCCTTGGCCAGGCCGTTGGGATCATTAACCACAATCACGCCCCGCCGCATCGCCAGGCGCCCGAACTCGGCGGCGATACTCGCCGCCCAGGGGCGCTGGATCATATCATCGGACGGCACATTGCGCAGCATCAGCACGTCGAGATCGTCCACCGTGATCCGCCGCTGGACCGCCGACCGGCCGCGCAGGTCGTTGAGGTAGCTCTCGGAGGTCTTGTAGCGGGTCCGCTGGACGGACCGCGCGCGCGCCCGAATGTGTTCGTCCGGATCATAGGCGAGGTCGCCCACTCCCATCACCCAGGTCTCATGTCCCTGGTTGACTGCTTCCGCGCCCAGGCGCATGGTCGTATAGCCGGGCCCCTCGGTCTTGATATCGTTGACGACGAAGCCGATTTTCATGGTTATCTCCCAACGACTAAATCCAACGGTTCGACGCCCGCGCGCAGCCGTTCCAGCCGCGCTTGGGCATCCGGTAAAGAAAGGTAGCTGGGCAAGAGAGGCGGACGGCGCAGCACCTTGCGCCAGCGGAGCTCCTTAATCACCGGGACATGCGCCATGGCGATCTTGCCGAACAGCAGAGGCTCCATCTCGCCGCCGCGCCCGAAGTACTCGAGCAGCTCGCACAGCCCGCGCAGGTATACCGCATCCTTGCTCAGGCCGCCGCCGCGAAACGCCCGCATCACCACCTGGAAGGCGGCATGCTGGGGGATGCCGCAGTCGCGGACCAACTCGCGGAAGGTCTCGACAAACTCCGCGCCGCTCATCATCCGGTGCACCGCCAGCACGCGCGCGGCCAGAGTCCGCAGGCGCGAGCCGCTCATGCCGCCGGTCAGATACTCCGCCAGCACGGCCAGGCCCTCCTGCAGTGCGTCGTAGCCGGCCAGGCCGACCGACAGCTGACGGAGCTTCTGCGCGCGGCCGTTGAAGTAGGTGACCAGATGCGTGCCCACTTCATGCTGCACGATACCCTGCACCCGTGACGCCGGGATCAGGGTCGAGCGGCCGATCAGCAGCGTGCGGCCCGAAACGACCAGGCCGACGACGTCGTCGCGGATCTCCACCGCCGCGTTCATCCGCGGATAGCGGGCGCGGCAGCGTTCGATCTCCTCCACGGCCAGCCGCGCGAAGCCGCCGGCATCGATCAGCTCCTCACGCCTGTTATGCCGGCCGCGCGGAGACAGGCGGTCAAGCAGCTGCCGGGCGCGCTCCAGCAGGCGCGCATCGACTTCCCCGTAGAGCTGGGCGCTTTCATGGCGAAAGCGCGCGGTATTGCGCTCCTGCAGCATGGTTATCTTGCGGTCCAGCTCGACGAGCTTCTCCCGGAAAATCTGGCCGAGCGCGGAGTCCTCGACGCGCTCGACCGGCGCCTGGTACAGCCGGCGCTTGAGCAGGATGGGCTCGGCGGGTAAAGGACGGTACTGGAAGATCGGGTTCCGCTGATAACGTCGGCGGCGAAACATCCGCCACGCCTGCTCGGAGTTAACGGGGGTCAGCTGCAGCAGGAAATCGAAACTCTCCGAGACCTCGGTAAGAATCCGATCCGCCTCCCAAACAGCGCTGACCACGGCCCGGCGCCCCAGGGCGTGAAAATGCGGCGGGCGCTGGGTGGTATGCTTCTTCGCGAACTCGAAAAATATCCGCAGCAGCGCCCGGTTTACGGAGCCGCGCAGGCGCCGCAGCAGCGTGGGGAAGATTTCGCCGCTGACCGGATCGCGGTAAATGGGAGAGACTTCCAGCCCATAGTACCGGCAGTCGATCTCGCTTGCCGCCGCATGCGTCATCAGCGGGACGATGTCCCGCGGTCCAGGACGGCCGCTGGAATCGACTTTCACCCGCGCCTTTCTTTTGCCGAGGGATATCCGGCCCAGCGCTTCGGCGAACTCCTCGGTCAATGGGTCGTGCAGCCGCCCTTTCGGCACGACCAGGCGAAAGTCGGGCACCGCGAAGGCGGTGGTGACGGGGCCCTCTGTTTCCGGCGCCTTCCCGGACCATAACTCCAGGATCAAGAAGGCGCCGAAGTGCTTGTTCATGATCCTCACTACGGCACGGACCAGATCGGCCAGCCCGGCGCGCAGGCGGCGCTCGCCCGAGCAGATCATATAAGACGCTTCACCGGTGGCCAGCCGCTCGGTTCCCGCGTCGGGACGCCGCGTTGGACGCCGGTAGAGGCAAAGGAAGGGCAGTTGGCGGTCGATATGGATGCGGCCCCAGAGCGGCAGGAAGCGGCGAACGTGCTGGTTCTGCTCCAGCCGGGCGCTAATATCCCGAATAAAACGGTCGGTAATGCCGGCGCGGCGCGGAGAGCGGCGTTTTTTCATGAGCGGCGGAGTTCTGTGAGCAGGCCGGGAACGGCGGCGCGCAAGGCTTTTCCGACAGCGGCTATCATACTTTTATCCGGGATTCCCGTCCATTCGTCCATAAAGAACTTCTTAAACTCGACCGACAGAACGCATATCGAGCGCGCGAAGTTTTCATGGGTCCACCGCGCCAGATGTCCACCCTGGAATTTGACATTTTCGCGGACATCGAGCCGGCCGCCGGGAAAAGCGAAGGCCGCCATATCGCCCATAAAGCGGTCCACCAACGGCGACCAGCGCTCACGGACCATGGTCCCCGTTCCGACGTTGACCTGCGGGTTGCCCGCGGGGTCGGCCGGCGGAGCGTCCGGACCGCCGCGCCGGTGATTGTAGCTGTGCAAATCGAGCACGACCAGACGTTTATGGCGCCGCAGCTTACGCGTATACAGTGCGCGCAGCATGGCGTAAAAGCCGTCGTATTCGGCCAATGAGCCGGCGGCCGCGCTTTGCGGCAAGGGACATCTCCACACCCGCAACCCCCAGGCGTCCTGCGGCCCGCGGTATACGGCATTTTCGCGCGGCCGGTTGAGGTCCACTTCGAAGCGCGAACGCAGCGCGACGATCCTCGCCGGCGCGGCCGTCGTCCAGCGGCCGGTAAAGGGATCCTCCTCGCGGAGCCGGTCGCCTTCCCCCAGCGCCAGCCGCTGCGCGATCTCCGGGCGGACCGCATGGCCGTCATGAATAGCGGTCGCGACGACGGGACCGGGCCCGGAAACCAACCGCCAAATCACATCAGCCATAACACATCATACTATGCAAATAAGCGCCCAGAGTTCCCGCGGGCGAAAGCAGGCCGGCCGACGGACCATCCCGCCGGCCGGCCCCTGTCATGAGGAGAGAAGATGCACTTATAAATCGTCCGTCTCCTCGAAGTCCTTTTCAACCGGCGTCTGGAACTCCTCTTCTCCGCCGATCGGAGCGTCTTCCTCCTCCGGCGCGGCGACCTCCGACTCTCCCTCGTCATGCGCCCCCACCCGGATCCGCCGAAACTCCTTGGTGTAGGAGAACCGCGCCATGCCGCCGTAGCTGTAGATCACTTCGTCGGTGATCTCCCATGCGCCCTTGGTCTGGGTCAGCGTGAAGTCGGCCAGAACGTCCTCATCCTTCTCGCCGAACCCCGGATCGCCCCGGGAGATGAACGCCGCCCGCACGATATAGGTCGCATCGTGCACCTTCATGGGATCCTCCGCCGCGAACTTCGAGAACATCAGCGGCATCGTCTCCTCCGACTCATCATCGTAGAATGGATAGAGCCCGCCGCCCGACTTGGCCTGCGTCCGCACATGCTTATCCACCGCGTCCTGCAGGGCCTTCTTGAGCGCGGCGTCGAACTTCACCGCGACCGGCGCCTTGGGTGTTTCCTTCACCGCGGCCGGCGCCTTGGGCATTTCTTTCTCCACGACCGGCGCCTTGGGCGTCTCCTTTTCCGCGGCCGCGGCCGCCGCCGCCAAACCCAACGCCAAAGCCATACTCAAAGACATCACCTTATTCATCCTCATAGTCTGAATTCTCCTCTCCATCATTTTGCCGCCACCGGGACTACGCGGAGTGCGGGGAAAAGTTCCCGCTTTTTCTCCTCTCAGGCCGCGCTGTAATCCGCCAAAATCTCCCGCACCTTCTCGCGCAAGCGCTTCGCGTTGAAGGGCTTGGCCAGCCAGCCGTTGGCGCCGGCGCCGAGGCCCTTCCAGACATTCTTCTCTTCGGGGACGGCCGTCAGAAAAAGCACCGGCACGCCGCGGCCGGCCTTGGAGGACCGCAGGCGCCGGCAGGCGCTGATGCCGTCCAGCCCGGGCATGACCACATCCATGATCACCAGATCCGGCGCGAACAAAGATACCGCCTCATCCAGGTCATCTGCCGACTCAAGAGTGGATATCTCATACCGCGTCCCCAGCGCCTCATGGACGATGCTGCGCAGATCGGGATCATCGTCGACGACCAACAGCCTTGTCTTATTCATCATTGCACCGCCTTGACAGGACTACGCAGTCACCGGTCGAAAGTTCCCGCGCTCGGCGGAACTTTCTCCGGCGCGCTGCGTAGTCCTAGCGGCATAGCGGAATCGACACCTCTGGAGGAGTTCGCGTGGAACGGATACCCGACCATTCGCGCCGCCGTATAAAGATACTGCTAGTCGAGGACGATCCTGCCGTGCGCGAGGCCACGGCGGAATTGCTGCGCCGCGCGGGATATACGGTGCGGACCCGCGCCGACGGCGAGTCCGCGCGCAAAGCCGTGCTGAAGAACAAGTTTAATCTGGTTCTCTGCGACTACGAACTCCCCGGACTCAACGGCCTCGAATTCGCCGCGCACCTGCGGAGCGTCGCGCCGGAAACGCCCTTGGTGATGGTTTCCGGCGTCGCCCCGGTCGAGGCCACCTTGGCCGCCGTATCCAGCGGCGTCGCCGGCTTTCTTTCGAAGCCCTACGAGACCGGCAACCTGCTGTGGATGATCGAGCGGGCGCTGCGCAGCGGCACGGAACGGCTCATCCCCGCTCCGCCCGCCCCTCCGCCGACCGAAGACGGCCGGAACTTTCCCGCCGAACCTGCGTAGTCCCGCCGTAGGGTTTGGGGAGGCTTTAATGACGCACCTGCGCTCGCGCCTGACCGTCCACATCGGGATCTACGCCCTGCTGCTGCTGCTCGCGGCGGCGGCGGCGACCACTTGGCGGGGACGCATACACGCCGAGCTTGCCGCGAGCTTCGACAACGACCTCAAAGCCCTAACCCACATCTCCGAGCTGCGCCTGGCCCTGCGGCACCTCGAACATCCGAACCGCGACCTGCAGAAGACGGCGCACACGCGCGCGACGGAGAAGCTCAAGGACCTTAACGCTCTGCAAATGTCCGACCTGGAGCGCTCCCTCATGCGGGCAGTCACCAGCGACTTCGCCAGCCAATTGAAAACCGGTTATGCGGAAGACCTCCGGCGGCTTAAGCGGCTCAACCTCAAGCAGCTCGAAACCCGCCGCCGGGCGGCCCGGCGGGCCTCCTTTGCGACTTATATTTTCATGTCTCTTGCCGTAGCGCTCTCGTCATGGGGGCTCGCGCGAAGCCTCAGCCGAACCATCATCCGTCCGATACAGGATCTCGCCCTGCGCGTCCAGAACCTCGACTCCGACCGAGCCTGGGGAATGAAGCACGAACGCAGCGGCCTCTGGGAGATCGATACCCTATATGATGACGTGTCGGCCGCCGCCGTACGGCTCAAGGTCCAGTACGCGAAACTGGAGCACCTAAACGCCCTGCGCGGCCAGCTGGTATCGTTGGCCAGCCACGAATACGGCAATTTCATGACCGCCGTGCTCACCGGGCTAAGCCTTCTCGAGCTGGATGACCTGCCCGCCGAACGCCGCCAAAAGCTCTTCGGCATCGTCCGCTCCAACGCCCAGCTCCTGGTCCGCCTGGGCGAGGACTTCCTAAACCTGGCGCGCGCCGACCTCGGAATCATCGAGCTGGAAAAGAGCCCGCTCGACTTCGGCCAGCTCATCCGCGGCTTCATCAGCGTGTCCGAACTGCGCGCCGTCTCCCGCGGCATCCGTCTGCAGGTCGAGATCGAAAAGGACCTGCCCGAGGTCCGCGGCCACCGCGCGACCCTGGCCTTCGTGGTCAACAGCCTCATCAGCAATGCGCTCAAGTACGGCAAAGACGGCGGCAGCGCACAGGTCCGCTTGCGGCGGATCGACGACGCGATCGAGTTCTCGGTGCGCGACGACGGCGTCGGCATGGACGAGGACACCATTAAAAAAGTGCTCGCCGGCGGCTATCGCGGCAAGGATTTCCGGGCCACAACGCAGGGCTTCGGAGTGGGACTGTCGATGGCGCAGGAGATACTCGCCGCCCACGGAACACGGCTGGAAATCGAGAGCCAGCCGGGCCGCGGCTCCACACTCCGGGTGCGCCTGCCGATCCTGTCCGGCAGCACGGCGTCCGCCTGATTCAGCCGTTCGACCGTTCCAGCGCCTCGCGCACGTCTTTGAGGCGCCGGCGGCTGAGGTCGCCCACGATCAGGTAGTAATACTTGCCGTTCTTCCAGGACAGGAAGCTGCCGGCCCAGGAAACGGCCGCGAATTCGGCGTCCGCGTCATCCTCCTCTTCGCCGGCGGCCGAGAAGTCGGAAGCGTCAATGGCATAAGGAGAAACAAAAACCGACAGCAGCGACAGGCCGTTGGAGTAGCGAAAGTGCGCCACCGTTTCCCCGGCGAGAGGGATGGCGCGGACCGTATCCAGACGGTAGCCGAAGGGCAGGGTAGCGTGCCATGCCGTGCCCGTAAAACCGTACCGCGCCAGCGCTCCCGACGACACGATCGCCGCACGCTCAGGAGCATTTATGATTTCGATATTGCCGCCGGCCGGCGGCTTGAACAGCGCGTCATCAAGGTCCTGCTTGATCTCGACATGCGTCAGGCGGGCCTCCTGGATGCGCTGCCCCGCGTGGCTGCTCTGCCGGCGGTGCATGACGATCCCGCTCCGGGGATCGACCCACAGGACGCGGCGGGAGCCGGCATCCGCCTTCGGCTGCAGCACTACCCCCTGCGCGCCAACTCCCGAATACTCCTGCACTCCCGCGTCGCGGACCTCGAAGTTTTCGGCCAGCAGCGCCTTGAGCCCGCTGTCGTTGAGCTCGCCGTGGCGGATGCGCCGGATATCGCGCGCCAAGACCACGTCGGAGCCCGCGCGCTGGACCCACTCCCGGGCGCCGTTTTGAACCGTGGTCTTAATGACGCCGCCGGCGGAGTCCAGCACCTCATGGCGCCAGCGATTGGGCGGTTTGTAGTAAACGCGCACCTCGTGCGCCCGGCTCTGCTTCCCATGCCAGGATACGACGAGCTTTTGGCCCATGTACGCCGTCTTGGGCGGCAGCACGACGAGCTCCAACAGCTTGTCCTTGGATATCGGCGCCGCCTCGCCGAACACCGGTACGGCGAGAGCGGCCAGCAGCAGCGGCAGCGCGCCGCGGCTCACCGCATGCCCTGGTTGTGCGCGATGAAGTCGTACGGCGCCGCGACGAGGATCGCCCGTTGGATATCCGCCGACTTGCGGCTGGAGCGCACATGCTCCGCCAGCAGCGTCCGCAGCAGAACCTTGGGCTCCTCCTCTCGCGGCAGCCACTGTGTGGCGGCAAAGGCCAGCATAACCGCGGCCATGGCGCCCGCCAGCGCCCAGCGCGGCGCCGCCGGCAGCAGGAAGCTCGACCACGACCGCGGCATGACCGGCTCGGCCGCCCCCGCCTCGTCGATCATCCCGGCGATCCGCGCCCGCAGAACTTCCGGCAAAGGGCGGATGGACTTTTCCGCGAGCACCGCCTTGGCCCGCTCCAGTCCCAGATGCTCCGCACGGCAGGCGGCGCAGTCCCGCAGATGCTCCACCAGCGGCACTCTCTCCACCGGCGCCAGCGCCGCGTCCACATAAGCGGAAATCGATTCTAATGCTTTGCCGCAGTCCATAATATGCCTCCCGCAACGTAATAGGGCTCGATAATCTTCTTTAAAATCTGCCGGCCGCGGAAAATTCGCGAGCGTACGGTACCGATAGGCAGCCGCAGAAAGCGCGAGATATCTTCATAGCTCATTCCCATTAGGTCGCAAAGAGCCAACGGTTCGCGATAGACCGCAGGAGTTCGACCCAGCGCCGCGCGGACCATCGATCTTTCTTCCTGCGCGGCCAGTTCCTGCTCGGGGAGCCGCGCCCGATCGCTCTTCCGCTCGCCCAGCGTCCGCCGATCGTCCCCGCCGTCGTCCGCCTCGTCAAGCGACACGGTCGGCCGCGTCTTCTGCCGCCGCTTGACGTCGAAATAGACGTTCTGCACGATCTTGTAAAGCCAGCTCTCAAACGGCCGCGCCGGATCGTAGCGCGCGAAGCTCTTCAAAGCGCGGGCGAATGCCTCGGCGGTGATATCCGCCGCCTCCTGCTCGCCGCCGGCCAAAGTCACGGCAAACGAATAAATCCGGTCCCCTTTCTCCTCGAGCAGGCGGCGAAACATCTCCCGGCGCGCCTGGTTGAGGCTGCCGCTCATGCGGCTCCTAGTACTACGCAGAACGCCATGGGAAGTTCCATCAATAAACTCCGCGGCCGGCCGCGGCCGCACCCACATATTAGCCGATTTCACGACTTCCCCGCCGGGAACTTTCTCCCGGTTGCCGCGTAGTCTTTCGAGAATGCTGCCCAGGACGATGCTTGCCGTCGGCGCCCTATTGGCGCTGCTCGCGCTCCCCGGCGCGGCGGGCGACGACGCCGCCGGGGCGAAAGCCGCGCCCGCGGAACGCGAAGCCGTCGTCGTCGAGGTAGACGTGAAGGCGAAAATCCTGCGCGTCCACGAAGCGCACAGCTCGACGACGACTCTCCGCGTGACGGCGCGCTGGACCCTCACCGCCGGCTGCGGCCGCGAAAATATCCGGCTCGCCGACATCCGCACCGGCGACCGCGTCCGCTACCGGGACCGACAGCTGCACGTCGAAGGCCGCTGCCGCAAGACGCCGCCGGCGCAGGAAGAAGACCAGGACCGCTATATCGAGGAGCTCGACGACCAGAACTATGCAAGCGCCGACACAACCTGGAGCCGGCCCAAAGAGGATTAAATACTGGCGGCCAGCCGCCAAGGAACGCGCCCATGAAGCTCCCCCTCATTATTTCCGTCCCGCACGCGGGCGTGCGCGTCCCGTCCGAGGTCGGCGGTCTATGCCGGCTCTCGCCTGAAGAGATAGCCGCCGACGGCGACGTCGGCGCGCGCGAAATATTCGCTATTGAAAACGAGGTCGAACACCACGTAACCACCGACATTTCACGGGTCTTCGCCGACCTGAACCGCGCGCCGGACGATCTCGGCAAGGACGGCGCGGTGAAGTCCCATACCCTGTGGGATGTCCGCGTCTACTGCCGGCCGCTCAAGGAGCAGGAGAAAATGCGGCTGATCGAGAGCTACCACCGGCCCTACCACCGCCGGCTCGCGGAACATGCGCGCGCCGACGTGCGCCTCGGCATCGACTGCCACACCATGGCGCCCGCTGGTCCGGCGCTCGCGCCGGACCCGGGAATGACGCGGCCGGAAATCTGCCTATGCAATGCCGGCGGAACCTGCCCGCAGCCGTGGTTCGATGCCCTCGCCGCATGCCTGGAGCAGACCTTCGAGCTCTATGTCGCGCGCAACGAGCCGTTCGCCGGAGGGTATATCATCAGCGAGCATTCCAAGGAGCTGCCTTGGGTACAGTTATTATTCTCGAGCGCGCCGTTCATGAGCTCGCGGAAAAAACGCGAAGGGCTTCTGGATGCCCTCGAGCGCTGGTGCCGTCGACGGCTGTAGGAAAATGCGCGCCCGCGGCGTTCAGCCGTCGTCTTCTTCTTCGGCGCCCGCGTCCGGCGCCTCTTCGGCGGGGCGGTAATTGCTCGCCACCCACCGCAGGAACCACGCCGGCTGGGCGATGATCACATAGGCGGCGAGCAGGCTGGTCAGCGGCACGAAAAAAACCGCCGTATCCACCAGCACGATGCAGAACGCGAGCAGTACCCGGTGATGTGTTTTCATCCGTCTCCAAGACTACTATTTATCGGCCGATAAGTTCCCATCCGCGCGATGCCGGAGCCGGCGAGAGCAGCCGAATACACAGGCAGGGCCTTGTCCCGGCTTGCCGCACATTTGATGCTCGAACTAACGGAAGTAATAACGCAGGCCCAGCCCCGCGTCCAAACCGACGCTGGTGCCCGGGGTCAAACGGAAGACGGGAGCGACTTCCAGGAATATCTCCACGGGATTGCGCGGCAGCCAGTACGCCAGCCCGGCGACCGCGCGAATACCGAACTCCGCGGTATGGAAGGTCCGAACCTGCGCACCCAGGCCGAAATAGACGGGCAGTTTCCCTTCGGGCGGCTGCGGGAGAACCTTCCAACCATGCCAGAGATAGTCCCCATACACGGCCAATTTTGTGCTGAAGCCTATGCCCATGTCCACGGCCTGCGCCTCGTTAATCCAGACTTTGCCCGTGACGCCTGTGGGATTACCGAGAATGACGCCGGCGCCCATGTCCCCCGTCTTCTGTGCCCAAAGAGGACTTGCACCGGTTACGACCAGGCATACGAATGCTAGTAGTGTGTTTTTCATTCAATCTCCATCCGCGATGTCTAAAGCTCTACCCCCCAAGTATGGCAGAGAAATAATAATTTAAAAAATAGATAATATTGTAAAATTCCATCTATAAAACTTATGGTACCACCGCGCGGCCGCTCGCTGGCGGCATGAAACCTTTCCGCTACTCGACTGTATAACTAGGTAAGCGCGCTGATTATGGAACAGCCCGACCGGGACATCGCAGCGGACGTGCTCGCCGGAGACCAAGCGGTCTTCCGCGTTATCGTCGAGCGCTATCAGGACCGGCTGTTCGACCTTGCGCTGCGGATGACGCGCAGCCGGCAGGACGCAGAGGACCTCGTGCAGACGGCTTTCATCCGGATGTTCGCAAAATTAAAAAGCTACGACCGCCGCTACGCCTTTTCGACCTGGGCCTATACGATCACGCTGAACCTCGTTCGCAACCATCAGCGGCGCAAGCGCCTGATCCGTTTTCTGTCGCTGGAGGCCGCGCCCGAGCCGCGGGCCGAGGACGCGCCGGCGCCGCGGCTCGAGCGCGCGATCGCGGAGCTGCCGGAGACTCTGCGCGAGGCCTTCGTGCTCCACTATATCCACGAGGAACCGGTGAGGGCGGTCGCCGAGATGCTGGGCGTGAGCGAGAACGCGGCCAAGCTTAGGCTGCTGCGGGCGCGCGGCGCGCTGCGTGAACGGATACAGGGTGATCTGAATGGATGACTTCGAGAAAGAATTGAGGGCCGCCTGCGGCGAGCTGCCCCGGCATAAGCCGGAGCAGAGCCTGTGGCCCGCCGTCGAGCGCCGGCTCGAGCCGCGGCGCCTGCCGCTCGTCCCGGTGTTCGCGTTCGCGGCCGCCGCGGCCGTTCTCGCGCTCATCCTGCGGCCGAGCCCCGACGACCCGGCGGCGCCGGTACCGCCGCGCGCGCGCGTTTCCGTCGAGATCGTCAAGGCGGCCGCGCCTGAACCGGTCTTTGTCGCGGTCCGTCCGGTCGACGAGCGGCGGCCCAACGGCCATCCCCTGTTCGCCAAGGTCGGCCGACCCGTCGATCTCAAGGCGTCGCGCGAGCGGCAGGACGACGCGGCTTTTCCTTTTATCGACCGGCCGGTTAAGATCGACGACATTTTCCAGTCTTTATGAGACAGAAAAACAGGAGGCAGGTTATGAGCAATACATGGACAAGGCTGACGATGGCCGTCTGCCTGGCGGGCTTCATGGCCGCCGGCGCCGTCGCCGAAGACAAGAAGTCGGCGGACAAAGAGGCAAAAGCGTGGCACGGGTATCGGAGCTTCATGCTGCCGGTGGATGCGTACGTGACGCAGTACCTGAAGAAAGAGGACCGGATCGATCTCCTCGTCACCTTCGACGCTCAAGTCAAGGACGTCAAGGAGAAGGTCACGGCGACCATACTGCAGAACGTGCTGGTCATCGACGTGCGGCCGATGGCCGGCGAGACCAAGGCCTCGCTGCTCCTGCTGATGAATCCGAAGGAGGCGCAGTACACGGCGCTTTCGCTCGTGCAGGGGGAGGTCGTCGTCATCAAACGCCAGGAAGGGGACACGGAGATGACGCCGATGGAGATGTCGAGCTTCCGCAAGCTGTTCCGCTAGGGCGGTACTCCCATGCGGCGGGCTCTTCTCTATATCCCGGCGGGGCTGCTGTTCTTCTTGGCGGGCCGCACGATGTCGGAGCGCGGTAAGCCGGAGCCCGACTTCGGGTGGGCGGCGACCTCCTCGCAGGCGATCGCGCTCCATGAGCAGGGCCTCTACGCCGAGGCCCTGCTTCCCGCCGCGGAGACCTTGCAGATCGCCGAGGGCTTCGGCGAAAACGACTTCCGGATCGTCTACTCTCTCGACCTGACCGGCAGGATCTACCGCCGGATCGGAAGGCTCGAAGAGGCGGAGGACCTGCACCGCCGCGCCGTCGAAATCAACCAGAAGACGCTCGCCGCCGATGATATCAAGCATGTCTTCTATCTCGGCAATCTCGCCGACGCCCTGGCGGCGCGGGGCAAGTTCGACGAGGCGGAGCCGCTGTATTACCGCGTTCTCGCGCTGCACCGCCGGGCGGCGGACGAGTTCAGCAACCCGGTCGCCCGCGACTGGGCGCGGATCGGCACGCTCTACAAGAACTGGGGTCTTTATAAGCGGGCAGGCGAGACCTTCCGGCGCGTGGGCGCGATAACCGAGAGGATCGACGCGCCTGATCCCATGGTGAGCGCCGATAGGACTTCCGCCATGTGCGGGATGCTCCTTAAGAAGGGCTGGCCGCTGGTCGCGCGGCCGCTGGCGCGGAACAGATTCCTCAAGGATGTCGATCCCCAGGAAGACGCCGCAGCGCTCTGCGCGCAGGCCCTAAGCCTGCGCCTGGCGCGGCTGCCGCCGGATCATCCCGACCTGGCCGAGGCGCACAGCGACATGGGGCTCGTCAGCTTGAGAAAGGGAGACCTGGAGGCTGCGGAGGAGCACCTCGCCAGCGCGCTGCGCATCTACGGCCGCAATTCCCGCGCCGAGGCGGCGCGCCAGGCGGAGGCGCGGCTGAACCTGGCGGAGCTGCGCGCTGCCCAGGGCCGGATCGCGGAGGCCAAGGATATGTTTTCCGCGCTGCTGCCGCAGTACGAACATGTCCTGGGCGTCGATCACTACGCCGTGGTCCGGCGGGTCATGGACATCGCCCGCTTTCACGCCGCCGCCGGAGACTACGCCGCCGCCGAGGCGCTTTATCGGAAGGCGGCCGTGCGGCAGGCCGAGTCGCCGCAGGCGGATAGGGCCGATCGCGAATACCTGCTGTCCAGGATCGCCGAGCTTTACTGGATGCGCGGAAAGTACGAGGAAGCCGAGGCCTATTACCGGCGCGCGGTCGAGGCCAACGAGATTGAGAACGGTCTCGACGATCGGAGCGTCCTCGATACCCTGCATGCGCTGGCCCGTCTCTACGCTCAGCGTCGCCGGTCCGTCGAGCTGAACCTATGCGTCGAGCGCATGCAGCGGATATTGGAGAGAAATCTAGGCATCCGCCATCGCGCCAATAGCGCCGCGTATCATGCGATAATGAGGCTGTACCGGGACGCCGACATCGCGCCGCCTCGACGTCTCTTCGCGAAGCGGGCGAGCGGACTGCGCTGAGTCGGCACTTTACGAATAGCTTTACTTATACTTTACTTATTATTATACTATCCCTATGGCCTACACTCCCTCCTTCCAGGCTACGCCCCATCTCCTCAAGGTTTTGGAGGAAATCGCCGCGCTGAACGCCCGCATACAGGGAGCCACGGTAGGGGTTAGCTGGATTCCTTCGCTCCAGAAGGAAGCCGCCGCTCGGCAGGCACACGGCTCCACGGCCATCGAAGGGAATCCCCTGACCTTGGCCGAAGTGAAGGTTTTGGCGGAAGGCGGAAACCTGCCGCACGCCAGGCCGAGAGCCGTCCAAGAGGTGCTGAACTACTTCGCGGTTCTGAGATTCATCGAGAAGCACGCCAAGGCACGGGCGATCGGGGTTCGCGACGTTCTCAGGCTCCACTCCATCATCGGGCAGAAGGGAGCTCTGGATCGCGAGCCGGTAGGACTATTCCGCCCCTACGCGGTCCGGGTTGGCGATCATCTTCCACCTACCGCCAATAAGGTCCCGGGCCTAATGAAAGACCTGCTCGAATGGATCAACGGCCCCGGCAGGGCATGGCCCGCGGTTGTTAGTTCCGCGATCCTTCACTATCAGTTCGAGTACATCCATCCCTTCGGCGACGGCAACGGACGCGTAGGCCGAGCCTTGGCCGCCTGGGAGCTCTATCGGCGCCAATTCGATAACCAGCATATCTTCGCGAGCGACGAGATCCTGCTGGAAGACAGGCAGGCCTACTACCGCGCGCTCCACCGCGCCCAAGCCGAAGGCCACGATCTCACCGGATGGGTCGAATTCATCGCGGAGGCGCTCAACGAGGCGCTCAATCGCACATGGAAGCGCATCGAGACGGTCAGCGCTTCAGGCAAGGGCAAGGCGTTGACGCTGACCCCGCGGCAAGAGCGCTTGCTGGCCCTGCTCAGGCAGGGACCTCTCGGCATCCTGGAAATTCAGAAAGCGCTCGGCGTCACCAAACCCGGCGCCCATCACATACTCAAGCCTCTATTGGGCGCCAGTCTCGTCAAGCGCGAGGGCGGGCACAAGACCGGCAAGTATCGGATCACATGAGTACGCTTGACGAGAAAAGGCCGGCAGAACCCGCGGGCGCTCCGCATGGAGAAACCGGATGAGTTCGCCCCCCTGCGCGAGGTCCTTGCCCGCCTTGGTTCGAAAGGCGGCCTCCCTCTCTTCCGAAACCAGAATCTTATGCAGCGCGAACCTCGCCGGATCCGGCACGAGGACGAGGAAGCCGCCCCGTTCGGGCACCGCCGCCCGCTGAGGGTTCTCGAGCAGGAAGTCCAGGTACGAAAGGGGGTGAGCGCTCGTCTTCAGACGCGGCAACGGTACCGGCCGGCCTCCGCGAGGAGGCGGTCGAAGAGTTCCGAATAGAGGTCCTGAGTCTGGGCGGGCAGTCGCTCCATGGGTTATACGTAGTATTAGTATAACCTACGTATAACTCCTGTCAAGGCTGGATCGACGCGTCCCGGAGACGTGCGCGCGGCGTCAGCGGGGGCGGATCACCACATCCGCGCCGGCCTGCAGGGAAGGCGTCTGCTCCCGGTTCTGCCGCCGGGCTTGGTCCTGGACCTTGGGCTTGAGATACTCGTAAAGTCCCTGCGCCGTCACCCGCCCGTCCGCCGCCAGCCCTTTCAGGAAGTAGTAGGTGAAGATGCCGTGGCCTTCCCGATCGAGAGTGGAGGTGATCTCATCACCCGAGGCGGCGGCGAAGAGGACGATCTTGCCCTGCGGAACGACCCCTTCCTGGATCTTCATGACCAGCGGGCGCGCGCCCTTGGCCAGGACCGAGCGGCCGCCGGCGCCGGAGAAGCAGGCGTCGAGGGCGGCGATCACGCGCTTAGCCCGGAGCTTGTCGAGAGAGGCGTAGAGCCGTTTGAGGGGGTAGGCGGTGCTCTTGAGAAACTGCGGGTTGCCGTCCCAGGGCACCAGGTAGGCGTCGCCGGTCTGCGCGTCGGGCGCGCCGTGCCCGGAGTAGTAGAAGAAGACCGTGGACTCCGGCTTGACGTTCTTCGGCAGCCACTCTTCAAGGTAGCCCTGGAAGGTGGCGCGCGTCGCGTCCGCGCCTTTGAGATGGATAATGTTGCGCTCCGGGTAGCCGAGCGCCAGGAGGTGACGGCGCACGGCGTCCGCATCGCGGTCGGCGTAGTCCGCCGCCGCCAGGTCCTTATACTTATCGATGCCGATGACGAGCGCGAAGTCGTTGGGGTTCTCCGCGAGCTGATAGCCCGGCTCGTCGACGACGGAGGTCCTGGGCGCCGGCGGGGCTGCGGCCGCGGTCTTGTGAGGCAGGGACTCGGCCAGCGCCAGCAGGCCCTTGGCCGAGGGCAGGGACTTCCCCAGCTGCCGGAGGACCTGATCGAACGCGCGCCGGGTCGCGCCCTGGACCGCCGGCGGGCCGACGCCCTTGGGCTTGACCAGGGCTTTGGCTTCGACCTTATCGAGCGGCTTCTTGTCCAAGGTGAGGAAGTGCAGGCCGATGCGCACGTCCGCCTTGTGGAAGATGCTCATTGGCGTCTTGGCGTAGATATCGAGCACGGCTCCCACGGAGGCGTCGGTGCGCGCGAGCTGATCGATGTCGTCGACTTTCTCCACCGAGCGGAAATTATCGCGCAGGAAGTTGATCGTCTCCGTGAACACGAAGCTCTGATCGATCCCCTGGCTCCACATGCTGCTGCGCTGTTTGATGATCTCCATGGACTTGCGC